>JAKVBG010000037.1 GCA_022447605.1 Mariniblastus sp. | reverse complement strand
CCCGCTCGGCCGATGCTTGACGGTACGTCTGACTGGTCACGATTCTCCGCACCATCGCTTTGACATCCCAGCCGGAATCGACAAAGTCCTGCGCCAGCATGTCCAGCAATTCGGGATGGGATGGCGCCTCCCCTTGCGCTCCGAGGTCATCCAGCACCTTGGACAGACCCGTTCCAAAAAATATTTTCCACAGGCGGTTGACGAAAACACGGGACGTCAGCGGGTTGTCCTCGGCAATAATCCAGTTGGCAAGGTCGAGGCGATTTAAGCGACGCTCCTCGTCATTCTCCAGAGAACCGAACAGGGCCGGAATCTGGGGAACCACCACTTCACCCGATTTATCCATCCAGTTCCCACGAGGCAGGACTCGCATTTCCCGCGGGGGGACGGCCACCGTCACCAAGCTGGTGCGGGTGTGGGCCTTGCTGATCTCGGCATGTTTTTTTTCCAGTTCGGCGATCTGCTGGCGGACCGGCTCTAGTTGGGGTGCGACCGAAAAATAGTAATCCGACACCACCTGGTTCTGCGGGTCGGTCCGCTCGGCAGGCTCCATACCCACCAGCTGTTTCACCTCCTCGGGCAGACTCTTGAACGGATCGGCCGTCGCCTTCGGGTTGGCCGTAGAGGAAAATCGGAATTTCCCCAACACGTGGTTGCCCGCCCCATGATACTGATGCAGTACCACGGTTATTTTTTCGGGCTCCGTCAATTCCAACGGCTCGGCGAACCGGGCCACCCATTCATTTTCCTTCCCGTTTTGGGGCATGACCGCCCAACCGTAAGTGGGTCCATGCTTGTCCCGATCAATCGCGCTGGCGGCTGACCATTTCTTATACGGGTTGGAACCGTTATCGAGTTGCTCAAATGTCGCCGTGGGATGGACCAGCTCCAGATCTTGCTCGGCCAGCTCTTCCGGCCAGCTCGCCACCACCTTTTTCAGGTCTTCCATCCGCTCACGGTGATCACCCCGCACCGCCCTCAGCTGAGTGACGACGAAGTTCCCGTTACCGGCCCGCCCCGGGCCCTGTTGGGGCAGCTTCTGATCGGGCAGCGTTTCCAGCCTCAACCCGTGATGGGTGCCGGCGGGCAACTGGAGTGTGACCAGGTAACAATCCTCGTCGGTCACCGGTCCCGTCATCAGGACCGAGTCATCATCCAGCAGTTCATGGGCGGTTTGATGATACGTTCTTACATCGATCGGTCGCTGCCGGTCCCAGGCAATCGCCTGGCTTCGAATATTACTTTCCCATTCAGCCTGTTCCGATGTGAGCGAACCCTTCAGGGACTGCATCTGCTCCCTACGTTCGGCAATCTGTCGGTCGACCGGAGCGATCAGGCTGGCCAACTGGTCGTCGGGGACATCCACCTGTGGCCCCCACAGACCGGTCGTATTGGCACCGGCATAAAGGCCCTTCTCTTTGATGTCCGCAAAAAACGCCGCGAACGAATAAAAATCTTTCGCCGTAAAGGGGTCGAACTTGTGATCATGGCATTCGGCACAACCGAGGGTCACACCCAACCAGACCGAGGCGGTCGTGCGCACGCGGTCGGCGGCATACTTGGTCAGGTACTCCTCCGGCTGGACGCCTCCCTCGGCCGACATCATCCCCAAGCGGTTGTACCCGGAAGCAATCTGCTGCTCCAACGTGGGAGACGGCAACAGGTCACCCGCAATCTGCTCCCTCGTGAACTGGTCGAAGGGACGGTTCTTGTTGAACGACTCGATCACATAGTCACGGTAGGGCGACACACTCATGTCCTGGTCACCGTGGTAACCCACCGTGTCCGCGTAACGGACCTGGTCGAGCCAGAAAATGGCCATCCGCTCACCGTAGTGGGGCGAGGCCAGGAGTTGCTTCACCTGGTTTTCGTAAGCTTGGCCAGAGCGGTCCGCCAGAAAGGCTTGCACCTGTTGAGGCGTTGGAGGCAACCCGATCAAGTCAAAATAGAGGCGACGAAGTAGGACAATCTGATCGGCTTCAGGGGATCGCTGCAGGCCGGATTTGCCTAACCGTTCAGCGACCTCCCGATCAATGTAATTGCCCTTATTGGCCGATACACCCGCCAGGTCCGCCTGTCGAACAGGCCTCCAGGCCCAGTGCTCTTGCCATTTCGCACCTTCTTCAATCCATCGCTTCAACAGCCGCTTGTCGGATTCGGTCAGCTTCTTTCGGTGGTCCGCCGGTGGCATCACGCTGTCCGGATCGGATGACACAACCCGTTGCAACAACTCGCTCGCTTCCGGTTTGCCCGGAACAATCGCAGAATAACCACCCCGGTCGGCCAGCGCTTCGGCCTGGAGATCGAGTCGCAAATCGGCTTGCCGCTGGTTCTCATCGGGGCCGTGACAGGCATAACAGTTGTCGGCCAGGATCGGTCGTATCTGCCGGTTGAAATCGACCGGTAGCTCTTCCGCATATCCGACCGAACCAAGCCATAGACCGAAGTGACAAACAAACAGCAACACAGAATATCGACCGTTACCGAACATCAATGGGTTCCGACAGGTTGGTTTATCCAGGCTTTCACTGACTGATCGTTCAGTGACTGCTCCTATTTTAATGCAAACTCCGTCCGACCGTTAATCCTGCTGGTGACCGCTGAAAAAAAATCCGAGCGCTTTCCGCATCTCGACAGGCAAAACGGGCAACTCGGCCCGGGGCAACAGGTAGGTGGAAAGGTTGAAAAGATCCAAAAATACCCGATTTTGCCGGGTTGTCTGGTTCAGGTAATCGTGGCCGGACGATCCACCGGTACCAATCTTGGTTCCCAGCATTCGCTGGACCATGATGGCGTGCCGCTGTCGCCAGTTGGTAAACAGCCCGTCAATATCCACCAGCAAGGTTAGGTAGCGGAACGGCGAATACAACATCGGCTCGTCACGGTACAAGTGAATGAACAGCGCCGCCAGGAACGCATGATGCGACAAGCGAAATTCCCCAGCCTCGCGCAGTTGTTCAAATTCGTCGGCATTGAGCAAAGACAGGAACCGGGTTCGCGTCGCCTCGGCCCCGGCCAACTGAAATTCTTTTTCCCGGTCCGTCAACGTCGGGTTCGATTTGATGATCTCCATATCGGACTGCAACATCTTTTCCACGGCATCGGCATAAACTGTCCAGAAATCGAAATTCCCGTATTTGAGAAAAGGCATTCGCTGCAACCATCGATCGGTCAACTGCAACAGGCTCGGTTGTTGCTCGCACGCTTCGAGGATCGCCAAATCATCCGGGTTCAGACGGGAATGAAAAAACTCCCGGTCCGGGGGAATCCGGTCACTCCGCTTGATCCCCAACATGATCTCGATCTGCTTGAACTGGATGCTCTGGAAACCGGAGGCCGGGACCAGCAGATCACGGAACTCGAGAAAATCGAGCGGGGTCATCGTCTGAATCACATCAATTTGCTGCAGCAGCAAATGCTGGATCGACTTGACCCGGGCCAAGCGGTGCAGCACCACCCCCATCTGCTTGTCCTCGACGACCGGGTCATCGAACACATCGACGACCGAGGCAAGCTCGAAGAGAATCTGCTTGAACCAGAGTTCATACGCCTGGTGCGTGATGATAAACAACATCTCGTCATGCGCCGGCTTGCCTTCCAGATCACTTTCTGGCTGCTGCGCATCGATAATCTTGTCCAGTTGCAGGTAATCTCCATAGTAAACCTGCTTGTTCCGGGCAACCATCTGTTTTCCTAACCTGGCTTGGGAACGTCACGGGGCTGGTAGTCACCCCACGCCCAATTCTCGGGACCCAGCTTGTCATCCGAGGCGTACAACTCATCCCACTTGATCTTCTTGCCGCTGTAACTCGCGTCCCGGCCCATGATCGCCATCAGCGTGCTCTTGCACATGTAGTCGCCGTTATTGATCGGCTGACCCTGTCGAATACTTCGGAACAGGTGAATATGCTCCACATCGTACATGCTCGGTTTCTTCTGATCATACTTCCAGACGATATTCCCTTTCCGATCCCGAATCTCATGCTTGAGGACCTTGGCCGTCCCTTCGGTTCCCACGACATAATCTTCCACATCGTTGAAACATCCGGCCATTTGGCGGCAATACGAATACGTCTTCACCCCATTAGCCCATTCATAGCAGGTGGCAAAGTGGTCGTAGACATTGCCCCACTTTGGCTGGGTTCGAACCAGGCGACCGCCGCTGCCATAAGCTTCGGACGGACCCGTGTCTCCCATGATCCAGAGCGCCTTATCCAGTGAGTGGATATGTTGTTCGGCGATATGATCACCCGACAACCAGTTGTAGTACAACCAGTTCCGCATCTGGTATTCCATCTCGCTCCAAGCCGGGTTTTCGCCCCGGTGCCACAACGTCCCGGTCAGGTAGTTTTCCTGGATCGTCTGGATATCCCCGATCGTACCCCCGTTGATCTGCTCCATGGTGGCCCGCACGCCGTCGTCATACCGCCAGCACAACCCGGAAACCACACTCTTGCCCATCTCGGCCGCCATCTTGCAACTCTCTTCCACGTGCCGCACCCCGGGTGCGTCGACAGCCACCGGTTTCTCGCAAAAGACATGCTTGCCAGCCTCCACAGCCGCCCGCAATTGCGAGGGACGAAAATAGGGAGGCGTCGCCAGGATGACCACATCCACATCCGTCTGAACCAGATTATTGGCGCAATCAAATCCGGTGAACTGCTGTTCCGCCGGAACATTAAGACGTTCCTTGGCGAGCTTGTTGCGGCCGAGGGATTTGAGGCAGACATCGATGCGGTCCTGAAAGGCATCGGCCACGGCCGTGACCTCTGAATTGGAATCCGCCTTGAGAGCGTTGATGGCAGCGCCGGTCCCGCGACCACCACAACCGACCAATCCGATCTTCAACTTATCGTCCACACCGTGGTGGTAGCCTGAGGCAGGCGACGTACTGGCCAGCAGCGATCCGGCCACAGACCCGGCCACGACCGTCCGGGTCGTTGACTTGATGAAATGACGGCGGTCAGGCGAACTCTTAGATGTCATATGAAGACTCCGTTGCAGGGAGGTTTTCGCACAATACAAAACCTGATGATAACGTCCGCTGTAAAGTGATCGCAAGCAGTGATTTCGTGTTGATGCAAATTGCTAATGAAATAGTCTTCCCAACCGGGGGGGAGGGCCGACCAAACAACGCTTCAAGGACATCGTGATGAGGAATGTCGTGGGCAGGTTATGCCCGGTTTGACTACCTGGCTTTTCTCATGTACTGCACAAACTCCCGGTCCAGCGAGGCCAGGTCCTGTTCAAAAAACTGGAGAAACTCTTTCAGCCGGGTTTCCCCGGAATCATATTGGAGTCGCGGTTTCCCGGACATATGTTTCAAAAAGTCGACGTATTCTTCCGGGTACCGGTTCAGCAGGAAATAATTGAACGCCCACGCTTCGGCGTAAGCGTCGAGTGACAGGTTCGGATCCCGAAATTTTGTGTCACTCGACAACATCGTCTTCAGCGAATCGGAGCCACGGGTTCCAATCAACTGACGGAAACGCCCGATGCGCATCGGGTTGATTTGGCCAATCGCCCGCCACCCGCGCGGGTTGGACAGGTCAGGCGTTTCGAAATACATCGCCAAACCTTCATTGATCCAGAGTGGCGTATCGGAAAACCTGGTTTGCATTCCCATGTTGAACATCAGCTGGTGAGTCCCCTCATGGATGACCGTAGCCACCATCGGGATCGCCTGAGGATTCGACAATACCTCGGCAATTTTCCGGTTGTCCCCCGGTCTTGCCCCCGGGGCGCGCTGGCCACCGGTCAGGTCATACATGGCAACCCGGTTGTTCAGCAGGTTGTAATAGGCAACCAGCACACCGGGCAATTCTCCCAGCTCCTTGGTGAGGTATCTTTCGTATTGCAGTTTGTCACCGAAAATGATGACGGCCAGCGGGAACCCCGGGTCGACCAGTTTCATTTTTTTTCGCTGCCAATACTTTTCAAAACCCCGCTGCAATCGCTGATAGAGCCCACCAATCCACTGGGCGTACGCCCGCTCGGTATTGTAGGCAATCACAAAATCCCCGTTGATGTGGATCTTGAATCCGTCGGGCAACTCTTTTAACAACTGTTGCCCCAACTGCTTGTGGCTCATCGGGACAACCGCTTCGTCCGAGTCGACCTTCGACTTGATCTCATCCGCCTGGAGAATCCACAAGCGGGCATCCAGCGTCCTGAACAGGAGACTGCCATCCTGAGCCTCCTCCAGGATCTCACCCTCCAGTCTCTTTTCGCCTCCCTCGCGCACCACAACGACTTCGTCCGACAAGACGATTCCAGGGTTGTAAGTGAGACAGGCAGAAACAAGCAGGCCGGCCAGACCGATGCCCCAGCGGGCCATTTCTCCTTGGCCTCGAACCTGTTTGAATAGTAATCCCATGGCGTTACCAATGCTCCTGGCCAACATTATACCGGCAAGCCACCATTAGAGAAAAATCAGTCCAATTGCAAAACAGGCATCGGGCCACTTCACGACCTATTTCTTCGTGATTTACGGAGTAATAGCCAAATCACCATGGCCACCACAAATATCGCGAAGAAATTGACAATTGAAAAGGCTGCCGTCAGTTCGTTGACACCCGAGTGCAGCAGACCGAGCATCCGCCGGGGAACCGTGTCGATCCCGGCAGGCAGGACCATCTGGCTGGCCGACAGTTCACCAAAGGCGAGGATCAGCGCCACCAGGAAACAGCCAGCAATCGCCGCAACGTTCTGACCGAAGGCGATCCGGACCAGACGCGCCAGGCGACCGGCACCTTCCAGCCTGGCATTCTCCAGCGCATCGGTTGCCGTTCCGGCCAGGACGCAATACATGATCAGGCCGACCGGGGGCCAACAAAAGGCGGCCACAACCAACACGGTCGGAAAAATGGTGCGGTCAAACAGGTAGTTCAACCAGGCGAAATCCTGCGCGGTGAACAGCTCCACGACCGCCACCCCCAGCAAAGGCCCCGGGACGGCAGCCAGAGCCCCGATCGAAACGACAAATGCCATACGCCACCAGACGTTTTCGATCGCCAACCAGGCAAACCACAAGGCGACCAACAGCAGCAGCAGCGCCGTCACGATCGCAATGGAAAATGACCACTGGAACTCGTAATAATAGTCCGTGAAAACCTGTCCGATCGAATCAACGAACTGGTGCAAGCTGTACCCGGGAACCGGTTCGCCCCCCACTCGCTCGACTCCGAAACTGGCCCTCAGGAAGAGGTTCCCCAGCGGAACGATGGCCATCGCACAGAAAAGGACGATACCGACCAACTGCTTGGAAATCGTCATCGGGTAGAGCGATGACCTGTTCTCGATCTTGTGGTGACTCTGCCGGTAACCTCGCAGGTAGTAGAAAATGGCCAACAGGAAAATCACCACAATCCAGAAGATGACCGCCACGGTCAATTGCCAACTTGTCGACTCGGCCCGGGCAATCGCCTCGGCGGACCAGGAGTTGAGCCCCGTATTGAATTGACCCAGTGAATAACCGAGGTAGACCTGTTCGGCCAGCGTCCCAATCTGGTAGATATCCGTTACTGCAATTTCCCTGGCCGAAATCACCAGCGTCCAAACCAACCCGACAAAGACCAGGGGTAACAATTGTCGCAGTGTGACATTCCAGAAAACGGCTGCGGGTGCCGCATCCAACATCGCCTGTTCTTCTTCGGCGCGGCCAAGCAGCGTCAAGCCGATCATCATGATCAAGGCGACCTGCGGCGCAGCTGCGACCCCGTGAATCCAAATTGCCGCCGACCAACCGGTCAGGATCGGTTGCAGGGAATCCCCGCCGGTACTGAGCCATCCCAATTTACCGAAGGCGCTGTCCCAGGCGCTGACCTGCAGGAAAAGTGGCATGAAGACCAGCCCGATGCAAGTCAGCAACAGCCCACGGGAGACGATCGAAGAAGAACGACAGACCCAGGTGATCGCAATCCCCATCGGCACCGCGATCAAGCCCGCCCCCAGTCCCAGGGCCAGCGTGCGGAGGGCAACCTGTCGATCCTCGGCGTTTGCGCCGAAAAACAACAGGCCGAATGACAGAATCGTCGCCACACCGAGAAGGCAGATCACGATCTTTCCCTGTCTGCCCATCGCTGTCGGTCGCCCTTGATTGGTTTGGGTAAATGGATATGAAAAAAACCGGCTGTCGAGCTGACGAACTAGGCCAGTGCCGATTCACCGAGCGGCTCCAGTCGCTGTTGGACCAGTTCGCCGGCCCGGACCATGTTAACCTGATCGATCGATTCAACGCCATCAACCAACTCCTCGAGGATCGCCTGCTGGATGATACCGCGCCGCTTCGCGTCGCCATACGGAATACGGTGAAACATGACCATCGAGTAGCGGGGAATAAATCGTGCCGGGTGTTCGCGTTCCAGGCGGAATCCCAGCTCTTTCTTCAACCCGAATCTGGGATCCAGCACGCTGTCGCGCATGGTGATGTAATTTTCCAGTGCCATGTCGGCAAGCGCATCGGCATCGGCGGGACGAACGCGGTTAAATTCCTCCATCGCTGCCGTCCAATCATCCTCGAAACGGTCCAACAATCGGATCAACAATTCACAATCCTCGAAACCTGAGTTCATTCCCTGGCCGTGAAAAGGAACAATCGCGTGCGAGGCATCCCCGATCAACAGGACCCGGTCCCGATCGAGCCAGGGATCACAACGCACGGTTCCCAGGATACCGGTTGGGTTGGCAAAAAACTCATCGACCAGTCCGGGGATCAACTCCATGGCGTCGGGGAATTGAGAGCGGAAAAAAGACTCCACCGATGGCCGATCCGACAATTCTGCGAAACTCGGGTTCCCCTGTTTCTGTAAAAATAGCGTGACGGTAAAGCTGCCATCCAGGTTGGGCAGGGCAATCAGCATGAAACCGCCCCGGGGCCAGATATGCAACGACTCTCGGTCCATCTGGTGTTTTCCCTCGGCCCCCGGGGGAATTGTCAATTCCTTGTAATCATGATCCAGTAATTCCGAGCGATCCGTCCCTTTGACAAATGGCAGGAGGGAGCGTCGCACCCGTGATCCCGCCCCATCCGCACCGATTAGCAGTTCCGTGGAAACCGTCAACGGGCGAGCGTTCGAGACATCCGTAAACTGGACCGTGTTCGAAGCAAAATCGATCGAGTCCAACTCGTGTTCGAAGTAGATTTCCACCTGCCGGGAATCTTCAGCCGCGGTCAACATCAACTCGTTCAGCCCACCCCGCGATACCGAGTAAATCACTTCATGGGACCGCTGCCCATACGATTGAAACTCGGTCCGGCCAGCCAGGTCGTGAAGCATCCGGCCCCGCATCGGGATCAACAAAGGCTCGACGGCCTGCATCAGCCCGGCCTGCTTCAAAGCGTGGATGCCGCGTTCCGCCAAGGCCAGGTTGATGGACCGACCCGCCGAGACCTGTTGTCCTCGCATGTCAGGCCGCTGTTCATATATCTGGACACGATAACCCCGTTTGCCCAGCATCACCCCCAACAGGGAACCCACCAATCCGGCGCCTGCAATCGTGATCAATTCGGGTCGTTTCATCGATCGGCTCGTCCCTATCCCAGGTGAAAAAATGGTTCCACAATCATCATCTCAGGGCCCATCAACGATCCGGGCCAGTTCCCCGACAAACCGAAAGACGTCCTGAAATGAATTATAAAGCGGAACAGGCGCGGCACGTATCACATCCGGCTCTCGCCAATCGGTCCGCGCCCCAGCCGACTCGAGTTGCTCAAAAACGGCCTTCCCTGGAATATCCCGCAAGTCGACCTGCAATGACAACTGACAACCGTGGCCTGCCGGTTCGGCGGGGGTCAAAATTTCCACCTGGCCCGGCAACCGCTGCTCCAGACAGTCCCGGAAAAAACGGGTCAATTGAAGTGATTTTTCCCGCAACGGGGCCATGCCTCCTACCCGCTGGAAGATGTCCAGCGAAGCGCGGACCGCAGCCGCCGAGAGAATCGGGGGATTACTCAACTGCCAGCCTTCGGCGGTGGGGATCGCGCGGAACTGGTTTTCCATTCGGAAACGGGTCGCCTTGTCGTCGCCCCACCAACCCGCCAGACGAAAGCAGTCCGGGTTACCACTGTGGCGTGAATTGACAAAGCAACCGCCGATCGAACCGGGACCCGAATTGAGATACTTGTACGTACACCAACAGGCAAAGTCGACATCCCAGTCACTCAGTTGCAGCGGGATGTTGCCGGCGGCATGGGCCAGATCAAACCCGACCGGGATATCAAACTCGTGAGCCGTTTGCGTGATGGCCTGCATATCAAGGACTTGGCCCGTGTAGTACTGGACCCCGGGCAGCAGGATCATTGCCAGAGTTTCACGGTGTGAGTGAATCGCCTGGCATATCTTTTCGGTCGAAAGCGTGTTCTGACCCTCGTCCGGTTCAACCTGTACCATGCACTCGGCCGGATCCAGGCCGTGCCACCGCGCCTGTGACTCGACGGCATAATAATCCGAGGGGAAGGCCTGCCGTTCGATCAGGATCTTGTTGCGTTTCCCTTGAGGCCGATAAAACGTGGCCATCATCAAATGGAGGTTGACCGTCAAGGTATTCATGACGACCACTTCCTCCGGTTGGGCTCCGACCAGCCCGGCCATCGTCTCGGAGAGAAATTCGTGGTACGGCATCCAGGGGAAATCTCCCTCAAAGTGCCCCCGCACACCCCGTGACTGCCAGGCATCCAGTTCCTGCAGGACAAAATCTCGCGTGATCTTCGGTTGCAAACCGAGAGAATTGCCGACCAGGTAGATCTCCTGGCGGCCATCTTCCGTTTCCGGGAAGTAAAACTCGTTACGGAAATGGGCAATCGGATCGGCCGCATCAAGTTGACGGGCTTCCTGTTCCAGTCGTTGCGATGTCGGCTGCCGGGTTTCGTTCTTCATGGATGGCTATCGAAAAAGGACCGATCAAACTGGCTGACAGGGAAACAAAATGGGACGGGAGGGCGCCGCATCGGTAAAGAATGCCGGCAGTTGGAGGTTCAGCAGGTAAAACCCATCTTCGACCCGGTCCGGCACGAAGACCATCTCCGTAATCGTCTTGTCTTTCCAGCTGTCGTCCGTCACCCGATGAGTTCCTTCCGGAACGTTCCAGAACAGGTGATGGCAGGTCAGCAGACCATCATCGTGCATCCGGTCCACCGACGGCAGATCGACCAGCAGGTGTTGTATCTTCATTTGATTGACCCGCTGCATCGCCTCGACACTGAAGAAAGGGGGCGGGTTCTGCTCGCCATAAACCCGGCTCGCTTTCGAACCTTCATTCGGCACGGTTCGCACAATCAGGGCAGTTGGCTCGAGAGACGCGTGCGGACTCAACGCCTCTTCCAGCAGACCGGCACTGATGACGCGATCCCCCTCGGCAAATTCCGGGCGGTACGTCTCCCCGGTTTCTCCTGCCGGCACCGTTGGCAAGGTGAGGACCACCGCCGGGTACCAGGCCTGGCTGACCATCGACCCGACAAACACATCATCATCCACGATATGACCGGCCGACTCGGTGTGGGTTCCATTGCAATGGGGGACCATCTCGATCACATCAACATTGCAACTGCCTCCCTGCTGGGTATCCCCCACGAAACCACCGAGCTGCAATGGCTGACGCGAAGCGCGTTCCGTCCCAAAGTGGTTCGGTTGGGGTCCATCAAAATCAAGCCCGATCGCCAGCGACGTAGCCGCATCTGTTCGGACCTGGTACTTGTGACCGAGGTGTTCAAATTCGAATTTCATATAGGATGCTTCCGGTCGTCGGGACCCTTGCAATTAGAGCGGCTCGGGCCGAGTCGATAAAGAGACAGAAACGATCGCCCTACTGCAAACTTGTCGTAAAGCCGCTAAATTATTAGTCAAATATTTTCCCCGGAACCATTCTTCGAGTAACCCGCATGGAAATCAACCTCTCCCACCGGCGCGCCGTGGTCTGTGGCAGCAGCCAGGGCATCGGCCGGGCGGCCGCCGTCGAACTGGCATCGCTTGGCGCCAACATCACCCTGCTGGCGAGAAATCGTGAACGACTGGAAGCGGTCATCCCTGAACTGGATGTCAGTAGCGGACAATCCCATTCGTTGATCGTGGCGGATTTTTCCGATGCCGACCAGGTCCGCGATGCGATTGGCCAGTTTGTCGACGAGGGAAACGTGGCAGAAATCCTTATCAACAATACGGGTGGCCCTCCCGGCGGAACGGCGATGGATGCGGCCACGGATGAATTCAAAGTCGCCTTCGAAAGTCACCTGCTCTGCAATCAAACCCTGGTCCAGGCGCTGCTACCCGGCATGAAGAGCCAGGGCTATGGCCGGATCATCAACGTGATTTCGACCTCGGTCAAGCAGCCAATCCCCGGCTTGGGAGTCTCCAACACGATCCGCGGCGCCGTCGCCAGCTGGGCCAAGACACTGGCGACCGAGTTGGGGCCCTTTGGGATCACGGTCAACAATCTCCTGCCGGGAATGACGCAGACGGCGCGACTCGACTCGATCATCGCCAGCCGCGCGGAAGCCTCGGGCCAGACGGTCGGCCAGGTTGCCGAGACGATGCAGGCCGCCATCCCCGCCCGGCGCTTTGCCGAGGCAACGGAAATCGCCGCCGCCATCGCCTTCCTCGCCTCGCCGGCTGCCAGTTACGTCAACGGAATCAACCTGCCAGTGGACGGGGGACGTACCCAATGTCTTTGATCCGGATCCAGAATTACATTGGTGGGTCACTGGTCGACCCGGTCTCGGGGAACTGGCTTCCCAACGCGGAACCGGCGACCGGCCAGGTCTACTCGGAAGTCCCCGATTCCGGCAGCCAGGACGTGGCCAACGCGGTCGACGCAGCAGCGGTCGCCCTGGAAACCTGGTCCCGCGCCCCGGTCGACGAGCGGGTCGACGTACTGCATCGCCTGGCCGACCTGATCGACCAGAACCGTGAAGAACTGGTCGCCATCGAATCGCGGGACAACGGCAAGCCGGAGAGCCTGGCCCGCATGATCGACATCCCCCGCTGCTCCAAGAACATTCGTTTTTTCGCCAACTTGGCGATGGGTGCCGCGGCCGAGTCTCATGCCATGCCGGACGCGATCAATTACACGCTCCGGCAGCCGGTCGGAATCGTCACCTGCATCTCCCCCTGGAACTTGCCGCTCTACCTGTTCACCTGGAAGATCGCGCCCGCTCTGGCAACCGGCAACTGCGTGATTGGCAAACCCTCCGAAGTCACGCCGATGTCGGCCTACCGATTCTCCGAGCTCTGTATCGAGGCGGGGATGCCCGACGGGGTGATGAACATCGTTCACGGGAGTGGCGGTGTCACCGGCAATGCGCTGCTGGAGGAACCGCGGATCTCGGCCGTCTCGTTCACCGGCAGCACCGCCACGGGACGACATATTGCCAGCGTGGTCAGCCCGCAATTCAAAAAGCTCTCGCTCGAGTTGGGCGGCAAAAACCCGAACCTCATTTTTGCCGACTGCCACTACGACCAGATGCTGGAAACGACCCTGAAGTCGAGCTTCGCCAATCAGGGACAAATCTGCCTCTGTGGCTCGCGGATCCTGGTCGAGCGTTCCATCTACGAACGTTTCCGCGATGACCTGGTCGAACGGGCCCGGCAGATCAAGGTGGGCGACCCCCAGGCGCCCGACTCAGTCCTGGGCGCCATGGTCAGCCAGGCGCATTACCAGAAAGTCCTGGACTGTATTGAGCTGGCCCGCAACGAGGGGGGGCAAGTCCTCTGTGGCGGCCAGCCGGCCCAGGTCGAGGGCCGCTGCCAGGACGGCTGGTTCATTGAACCGACCGTTATCGAGGGACTGCCCAATGATTGCCAGACCAATCAACAGGAGATCTTTGGCCCGGTCGTCACCTTGCAACCGTTTGACTCGGATCACCACGCGTTGGAACTTGCCAACGCCACCCGCTACGGCCTGTCGGCCACCGTCTGGACACAGGATGTCAGCCGCGCCAACTGGCTGGCGAACGGTTTGGAATGTGGTGTGGTCTGGGTCAATTGCTGGTTGATTCGTGATCTGCGGACTCCCTTCGGTGGTTACAAGCAATCGGGAGTTGGTCGCGAAGGCGGCCTGGAAGCGATGAGATTTTTCACTGAAACCAAGAACGTCTGTATCAAGTATCTCTAGGGACCGCGTCATGAAAGACTCCAAAGTCGTTTCCGGCCAGGCACCGGAACCGGTCGGCCTGTACCCCCACGCCCGGCGTGTCGGCAACCTGTTGTTCCTCTCCGGCCTCGGGCCACGCCAGAAAGGGAGTGACCTGATTCCGGGAGTGGAACTCGACCCGGCCGGCAACGTGGTCAGCCATGACATCGAGGCCCAGTGTCACAGTGTTTTCCAAAATGTGCGCACGGTCCTTGAAGCGGCCGGTTCCAGCTGGGACCGGATCGTCGATGTGACCGTCTTCCTGACCCATATGAAACAGGATTTCGCCACCTACAACCGCGTCTACGCCGAGTACTTTGCCGAGAACCAGCCGTGTCGCACAACCGTCGAAATCTGCTCCTTGCCGACACCGATCGCAATCGAACTGAAATGCATCGCCACCATCGAATGACGGGCAGCCCCGATGCCAATCATTGAAATACCGCTGCTGGCCGACCACCACTCGCACCCGCTGCTCTATGCAGCCTTGCAGCAGGCGGCCGATCTGACGGAAGTTGGCGACCTGGATTCCGCCTGCGACCAGATCCGACAGGCAGCCGATCCGCAGGGCAGCCTGACCTTGGCATTTGGCTGGAAGGACCACCAATTCAAGTTCCCGGCAGCTCGACTGGAACAGCTGCCCCCGTTGGCCCTGTTCAATGTCAGCCTGCACCAGTTGCTACTCAACGGGGCAGGGGAGAGGCTGCTGTCAGAACGGTACGGTAACGACGTTTCCCGGATCCACGATCGTGATTGGTACGAATCCCACCTGCCGACCATCTTGAGCTGGTTTGCCAACCTGGCCGGTTCGGCCGATCGCCTGGTCCTGTTTTACCAGCAGTTGGAGCAACTGGGGGTCTGGTCGGCCGAAGAGATGCTGCTGGCGGGGGAACAGGAAATCGAGTGGTTCCACGCAGCGGGCCTGCTGGAGCGGACGAAATTCTGGTCTGCCCCCGAGATGTTTGCCGAATTGTCCCCGGCGGCCCAGGACCAGGTGGAGGGGATCAAGCTGTTCACCGATGGCGCCCTGGGGGCCCGCTCGGCGGCGCTGCAACAACCGTATCAATCAGTCCCCTCGTCCAAAGAAGACCGGGGGATGCTGATCTATACCGATCCGCAGTTGCAACGGGCACTGGCCGGGGCGGCCTCGACCGGAAAATCGATCGCCATCCATGCCATCGGCGACCGGGCAATCGCACAGGTGATCCACAGTCTGGAGGCACTCGGCCCATCGGTCCGCCAATTCCCACAAGTCCGCCTGGAACATGGGCAGTTCATCGATCTCCAACAGGCCCAACGCGCCAAGCAACTGGGAATCGTCCTTTCGATGCAGCCCAATTTCAATGCCGATTCGGTCCATTACCAGGACCGGCTCCCGAACGGTTACGCCCAGCGGAACAACCCGTTCCGGATGCTGATCGACCAGGCCGGGTTCCAACCGGGGATCGACCTGATTCTCGGCAGTGACGGCATGCCCCACGGCGCCACGTTCGCCCTGGAGCAGTCGCTCTATCCCCCGTATGAAAACCAGCGATTGACCCTGGAAGAATTCCAGGCGGCTTACGGATCGGACACCGACAGGTTGTTCCGCGCCGAAATCCAGCCTCCGGGTGAGGAGAACTTGGGTTGAACGCTAGCCGAACCGCGGCTGGTGAAAGGCCGTCTTGCGGTTCAGTTCCGCGAATTCCTGTTTGACGAATGCGGCGTCCAGGTAGGGGACGGAGATCAGGTGATCGGCCGGGCCCGCCGCGGCCGTATCGATCGACAGGCGCGCCATTTTCCAGTAACGGTCAAAGGGAGACTGATCGACTCGCAAGGTCTGGATTTTCTCGAAAAATGTGACGCTCGTCTTCCAGGTCAGGATCCCGCTCCGGTAAACCACACCGTAATCAGTCCTGGCATATTTCTTCGACCGGCTCTGTTTGATGGCGTGGATGATCAACAGGGGCGGAATGAGCAGACCGAGGGTGATCGAAAAGGGCCACCAACTTCCCATGAACAGGGCGTCCGCGTGGTTCAAGTAGAGCGCCTGGATGATGCCGAAAGCGACCAGCAACAGGCAGAAACAGGACTGGATCAAGGCCATCCGCAACAGGCGTGTGCCAGCCCGCGGCGCCAACGAATGCCAATCCAGGTTGTCGCTCTGCCACTGTAGGTCTTTCCTCAACCGTGTCAGAATGGCTGGCACCTGGTCGACCGGCAGTACCGGAATGAACCACCGCCGGGCAACGGTCGCCGTTGGATTCTCACTCTCCCTACCCGCTCCACCGGCCGTCTCAATCCGAATGGATGCCAGGTTCATCCAACGCATGATCAGGTTCTGGTGAATGCTGATGAATTGAACCCGGCGCACGGGCACCGTCGCGCTGACCTTGGTAAATAGACCGCAACTAATCCTTAAATCCTCACCGATCCGCACCAAGCGGTAACCATGAAAACGGAGTAGGAACCAGGCAATTCCCACCAGTCGCAGTAACACCAGGAAGGCCAACGCCGTCAACAGACCGATCAACACCTGCGCCGAAACACCCAAATTCTGGTTCAACCAGCCGGTTGCCTGTTGGATATTCCAATTTTCCAGGAGTTCGAACCCCTGGTCAAACTGGAAATAGAGACCCAGCAGGATACTGACCATCACAAACCCCCGGTTGCTGGCCAAGCCGGCCCGCACAAGCCAGCCTGTCGGAATCTGCAACACGGTTTCCGGCGCCTCCGTTACCGTGGTCGTCCCCGGCATGCCCCGTGGCGATTCCGACTCGCCAGCCTCAGGCAGGGCTGCCATTCGTTCGCGGCGGGAAAAAATCTCTTTTCGCAGATGTTCAATCTTGGCTAACGACAAAACCCGCAATATGGCCTCAGGTTCGGTCCCACTGGCCGTTTCGATCCGCGCTTCGGCCACACCGATCAAACGATGCAATACGTTTTGCACGAGGTCAACATTCTGAATGCGGGAACAGGGAACCGCGCGCGCCTCGCGAAAGAAAAGCCCCTCGGTTACGATCAACTCGTTGTTGCGAATGGCAAATCGAAGTGTGAAATATCGCGTGATCGAGACCAGGATGACCGGAACAAAGATGATCGTCGCAAAACCGATACCAACCCAACTTCCGCTGGCGGCAGTAAACAACGCAAACAGGGAGGGGACAATGTATTTGCGAACGTAGGCAATCAGGTCAAAAATCAAGGAGGTCGGATGGAGCCATTCCATGGGAGGCGTAGGCAGGTTCCCCGTCGCCGCGCCCAACTCTGGATCTTCACTCGGCGCTATCTCGTCGGACAACTGACCACGCTCCATTTTCCCGGCGGCTTCGCCAACCCCGTCGGGCAGATCGGGTAGCTGACCATCGGGGGCTGACCGCTTGGCCGACTCATCGGGCGGACGGGAATCGCGTGGATCAGACGACATGAATCTCTTTTCCCTGACGGACCAGTTGATTCCGCAACTCGATGGCCATGGAATGCGTCAAGCCATTCAATACGACCGAAGCGTTGAGTGTCCCGGCCGTGTGAACGGTCAACCGAGCGATGCCGTACTGTCTTTGCAATGGGCCCTGGGAGACATCGGCATGTTGCACCCTCGCCCTCGGCACCGAAATCTGATGCCTCCAAAAGACACCCCGGCGAATCTCCAGGCCATCCTCATTCAAACGCCAGAACGTGTACCGGTAACTGATACCGGGCCAAACAGCTTTGATGACGAAGGTCATCCCGGCATAAGCCAAGGCAGCTGCGTACATGACAAGATAAAAGATCGACGTCATGCCGGAGAAGAAGAGAACCAGGTCGGTAATCAGAATGATTCCGCCCAGAGCGACGGCGTAAATCAACCCGGCCACACGTTCCACGAAAATATGAAGCGGGTTGACGTGTTGAAAAACGCCCTGGTCTTGCTCGTTCAATTCCAATCACTTCCCAGTTTCTGACTGTCCTAGCTTGACTGTCCTAGCTTCCTCATGCTCAATGAAGATTCTACGACTTATCGAGCCACACAGCCATGTGAGGGCCTGCCTAATGAAAGCCGGAACGACCGACGGATCACAGCCGGCTGCCGCCCTGCCGGACCAATCTGGCTATACCCGGGACCGGGCTGACAGGTTTCGCGCATCCGGCAAAGCCGAGCATTAAGCCAGGGATTTCTTGATGACCACACTGCCATCTTTGACCAGCTGGACCTCGTAGCCTGCATCCAGTATCTTCTGTCGAGCCGCATCGGAAGCATCCCAATCCTTGCGCGACCGGGCATCTTTCATCTCGTCACCCCATTGTTGAACCTGTTCAAAAATCGGGTCGGAATCAGCTGCCTCGTTCTCCTCATCCGTAATTCCGAGTACCGAATTAACCGCTCTCCAGACAGCGAGCGACTCGCGGGGATCCGGGTGCTCCTGTCGAATCCAGGGGATGACTTCGGCCAGCGCTTCGGAAATATTCAAATCGTTGGCCAACGCGGCGGAAAACTTCGCCAACAGTGGGTGAGAACGGTCCACCTCGGCCACCTCTCCGCCCGTCTCCCGTTCCAGTCGGGATTCAAAATCGAGCATCCGTTGCACCACGCCGGCCGAATCCTCCAGGCCCTTCTTGGTGAAGTTCATGTTGGCCCGGTAATGGGATTTGATCAACTCGTACCGCAAGACGGCCGGGTGCACCTGGGAACCGGTAGCCACACCGGTGAACACATCCCGGGCGGTAAAGAAATTACCCTTCGATTTGGACATTTTCTCACCCTCGACCATCAGGAAGCGGGCATGAATCCAGTAGCGGGCAAAATGGTCTGACCCGTTGGCGCAACACGACTGGGCAATCTCACACTCGTGGTGCGGAAAGATCAGGTCTTCACCACCCGTGTGAATATCGATGCCATCCTGACCTAACAGTTGGCCAGCCATCACGCTGCATTCAATATGCCAACCCGGATAGCCGACTCCCCAAGGAGAATCCCATTTCATCACGTGATGCTGGTCGGGCTTCCACAACATGAAGTCGGCCGGGTGCCGTTTGCGCGACTGGTTCTCGTCAGAGACACGTCCCCCCGCACCGCTCTGCAGCTTCTCCAGTGTATTGCCGCTCAGTTCGCCGTAGCGAGGAAAACTCTCGACACTGAAATAGACGACGCCATCTTCGGCCACGTAGGCATGGTCGCGATCGATCAACCGGCTGATCATCTTCTGCATCCCATCGATGTAGTCGGTCGCCTTGGGAACATTATCCGGGTATTCAAAAGCGATCTTGTACTGCAGCTTGCGGGCATCTTCAAGGAAAGCCTGTGTATAGTAATCGGCAATCTGGTAAGGATCGTTCGGGTCTTCGATTGCGCCCTCCGGGACCCGGCCCGATTTCTTGTTCTCCTTCATCCGGTTAGCGGCCTCGGACATCTTGTCCGTTTCCCCTTCCACCATGTGGCCGACGTCAGTGATATTCATGACGTGATGCACCTGGTAGTCAAACAGCTCCAGCGTACGTCTGAGGAGATCACCAAACAGGAACGAGCGGAAATTGCCGATATGGGCAAAGTCGTAGACCGTCGGCCCACAACTGTACAGCCGCACTTTACCCGGTTCAATCGAATCGAAGGATTCCATCTGGTTGGTCAGTGAATTGTAGAGTTGCAGGCTCATGAGCAGGTCCTGATAAATCGTGTCCACGGATGGATTGGCTGCTCAAATCTACCCGTTTTCCCGTTTCAATGACAAGATGAATTGACGGCGAATTGAGCAACCAGAGCCCCGGGGCGACAAAACCAATGCGGCCCGGTCCCGCGGATCAAGAACGACGCGATCACGGCCGAAAGATCGATGACCGCGAGCACCCCACCCCTTGTTTCCCCCGGAGGGGGTCAGAGGGGGAGACCGGTCCCGCTCCATAGCTCGTACAACCAAGGGAGCGTCCAGGGATTTTCGTTGGCATAGCCAGCCGACAGGATGCTCAGCCCCAACAACAGGAAACAGGCCCAGCGGCCCCAGCGATGGCGACCGAGCCAGTCCACCACGGGCAACATGCAAACGAGCCACATCGGCGCCAGCCAGAACAGCCACCTGAGGGCACAGCAATAGCCACCATAATTGCGGTCCATTTCCGGCCGCATCAGGTAAAAACCGACCACCACCACGGAAACCGATAACGTCACGATGGCCAGCCAACGCAACTGGATCTGCTGGTTAAAAAACAACGCAATCATCCCGGCCAATGCCAGCAGCCAGATCGGTGTGAGGGAAAAGACACCATGGTGACCGAACAGGAAGTGAAACGTATAAATCGCCCGGGATGGCTGGCCCTGGTCAATCGGTGATTTTCTGTCATTGGAAGCCAGCCAGTAACTGCCGGGGTAGTCGTACCAATTATTCCATGCACACAAACGGTACGACTGGCTGTCGGGCTCCATCACGATCGTGCATTGCGCAACCTCACCGCGCCGCACCACCCAACGGTCGATCGGCTCGGCATGACCGACCGGCCAATCCGCCCTTCGAACCTGGAGGAATTTCTCCCCCGCTCCCGTTTCGATCTGGTCACGGATTTCCGCGGGCAGTTTACCCCGGTCCAGGGACTCGGCAAAATCGCCATTGGCCGTGGCGAACACCGGACCATCACCGCGGTGCGCATACGCCGGCCGCCAGTCACCATGCGCCAGGTAGTTGGTGCCAAAAAAAGCAACCGCCACCAACAACACTCCCGGGATGAACCCGAACAAAGTTCCTTTCATCTGCTGCCAAGAACAGACGAAGCCCGTCGCCACCAGGAAAGCCAAGGCGGGCATTTCGTTGGCCGCGGCAAACGCCGAGGCCAGTCCGGCAATCGAAAACATCCACCAGGAGGGTGTCTCGTCGCGCACAATCCTCAACAGAAAATAGAGTGAGACCATGATGCCAACCGCAGCCGGCAGGTGATTATTCAAGGTCACGCCAAAGGTCGAAAGGTAGGTCGCAAAGCCGCCGGCAGCCAGCACGAAATAACGTGACCAGTCACGCACCAGCACCCGGTCAATGGTCGCTGCCAGGAACCAGAGGAAAACGGCCCATGGAATCACGTTGCTGAGTAGCAGCATGACCCGCACGACCCGGGTCGTATCATCACGCAGGTTCCACCCCGTAACCGACTTGACCACTCGGTACTCGATGGCCAGCAAGGTCGGCAACAGGGTTGGCTTACTCGAGTAGTAGTGCAACTCGCCATCCGCTCCCACATGGGCGACCTTGTCGATCGTATTCCAATCGTTATCGGCGGAAATCACTTCATCAATCTCGTAGGTACCCAGGTCACCCAGGGCCCGGATGGTGCACCATCGGCTACGATCATTGGCGCTCTGGAAGGGGAGTTCCCCGGTCTCCACATCACCGACCTGGGCGACCCGGACCGCCATGCCGGCCACCGAACAGACAATCAGAATCCAATAGATCGCCCAGTGACGCTGCGCGCAGAAATTGGATATTTCTGCGGGGCAAACCGTTTTGGCCGTTTCATTCATGAAATTCACCATCAGGGCAAACGGACGTCAAAAGGGAACTGGCCAGAGGTAAAAAAGAACGCTCACGGCTAGACCGATTCGACTTGGTCCGCATCACCCGCCCCTCCATCACTCCGATCGGCATGACCGCCGAAACCCGTTTTATCCTTGACCGAGAACGGTTTCTCATTCGACCTGCGAACGGAATTGGCAATCATCAACTCGGCCAAGAACCCCATGCAGAGCAACTGGGCTCCCAGCAGCAAGGCACCCAATGAATACAACACGACCGGTCGCTGATGTAGCGGCGTCCAATCGGGAAACCAACCCATTCTCAAAACCCAGTAGATTGCCATCCAGGCCAGGCCCAAGGCGCCCACCAGGAACGACGCCAGGCCAACACTGCCAATCATGTGTTGAGGACGATTCCGAAATCCTGTCAGAAAACTGATCGTCATCAGATCGAGGAATCCCTTGGGTAAACGGCGCCAGTTATACTTTGAATGACCATGCTGGCGAGGCCGATGGTGAACCACCAATTCGCCGACCGAAAATCCTCGCGAGGCGGCCAGGATCGGAATGAAGCGGTGGCGCTCGCCGTACAGATCGATCTCGTCGAATACCTCACGACGGTAACACTTCAGCCCGCAATTGTGATCGTGCAGTCGGACACCCGACATCCAGCTGACCATGGCGTTGAACACCTTGGATGGCAAGCGTTTGTCGAGCGGATCCTTGCGGTCTTTCTTCCAGCCACTCACCACATCCAACCCGCCCGACTCCAAGGCATCCAGCAACCTGGGAATTTCGGCCGGGTCATCCTGCAGGTCAGCATCCATCGTAATCACGATCTCGGCATTGGCCGCCTCGACTCCGGCTGAAAGGGCCGCCGCCTTGCCAAAATTACGACGGAAACGGATACCCCTGACCCGGGAATCACGGGCACTCAATTCCTGCAGCAACGGCCACGTTCCATCGGTCGATCCATCGTCGATGAAGATGACCTCCACGTCCAGGTCGCATCGCTCGGCGACGTCGGAAATCTCTTGGTACAACGAAAGCAGGGAGTCCTGTTCGTTCCATGCGGGGATGACGACGGAGATACGGTTCACGTTGGATCCAGATCCTTAAAACGAGACGATAGGTGCATGTATCCGTAAATTATACCAGAGGTGATCAACTCGGAAGCCAACCAGACAAAACGGATCAAAATCGCCGCTATGACCGCCACAACTGATCCAAAACTCATCCCCAGGATCGGGATCATCACCAATTCACGAACCCCGAGCCCACCCGGCAATAACGAAACAAAACCGGCAACGGTTGCCAGGGAAACGCTGGCCAGGCAAAGCCGGTAATCCAGCCAATTGAATCCTCCGTCGACGATCGGCAAACTGGCCGTTACCAACCACAGGCTCAACCCGTTCAACATCCAGGCCAGCGTCATGACCGACCAGCCGAACAGCATGACCGAGAATGTCAAACCGATCATCGGGTTATCGGCTTGATCATACTTCAGGAGTCGACCGGCAATCCAGCGGAAGACGGGTGGCCAGGTTAACAGGCCTGCTGCGAGCATCATGCCGGCCGCGGCCCATTGCAGCAGGACAAAGCCCTTGAACTCGAGGACCAACAACAAACTGGCAATCGCCGAACCAACAAAAATCCAGGTCAGCGTCTCCACAAACACGGTCGCCGCAGCGGTTCCCGTCTGCACCCCCGGCCCGCGGACCATGTCCGTTCGAATCACGACAACCATCGCCTTACCGGGAACATATTTCCCGAACTGGCTGGCGAAAAACGCTAGCATCGTCCTGCCAAAAGAGGGACGATTGCCAGTGGCCAGCAAGACGCGGTACCAGAACAATCCCGACAGGGTCATCGCCCCCATGTAGCAGCCAATTGCCAGCACCAGGGGAAGAACCTTGATCTGGGCCAGGGACAAACCGGTTCCCGACAATTCGCCAGCAGCGGTCCAGACCGTGTAGGCCAGGCAAACAACGACGACCAGCCCCACCAACAGGCGAAACACCCCTATCAGTCTTTGTCTGGTCATTCGGCGCAAACCTGTCATTTCCTGATTCCGCTCGTCACGGGCCCTGTCAATTGCCTGTAGCCAGGCAGTCGAAAGGGTAGACTATCAAAAGTCGTCTTCCGAAGGTAGTTCTCCCACCGATCCAGTTCAGGGCAAGTCGACAGCAGATCGCTATTTACCCGATCACAGGAAACGGGATACGATAACGCGATACCCAGAAACCTGCTTTATCTTGGAGCGCGTCCCATGAAAGGATTGTTGGCGCCTGTCCTGGCCATCTTGATGACCGGGATGGCCATGGGTCAAACCAACCCGTTACCGACTGAGCCGATCGCCTATTCCCTGCCGGTTTCCGATGAGATCATCGAATCATTGAAAATTGAAGGTTGGCGACAGGCCGATATTGAGCCCGGCTTGCAAGCGTGGATATGGCAGGTCATTCTTCGCAACCCGACCCTGGGCCAGGAGCCGGCACCGGTCGAATTGACCCAGCATGCGGGAATTCGGTCCGGTAAAATCCACTTTCTGGTCGATGACGAGCAACTGGAGACGATCCACCAGCGGGGCCTGCTGTACCGGTTGAAACCGGAGGAACGGGGCCAATTTTCGGCCGTCGTCCTGGTCTATGAGAGCGCCCATGCCACGGTACCGATGAGCCCCCAACAGGCGGTGCTCAACCTGCCCTCACCGCCCGCCAACCTCGCCTTACCCTCACCACCAGCGAACCTCCGTTTACCAGCTCCGCCCAATTCGGCACCAGGCATTCCGCCGGTCGACCTGGCATCTCGGATAAACGATGCCCCATCATTGGGAAATCAGGCCTTCCCGGGCGGGCAGGTCGAAGACCGGCTGGAGGCTTCCAGCAAAACTTCCCAGTTCATTGAAAAATGGTCGGTCCAAGGGGCGTCCAACGGCGGTTCGGCCCCTTCCGAAAATCTGACCCAACAGAACAGCTTAACCTCCGCCGCCGGCCCAGTGGTTAGCACCCAACAACTGGCTACGCTGGTTCAACAAAACCAGGCCGAGGCAGCCCGCCTGGCCCAAATGCGGCTGGCGCTCGATCGCGAACGTCACGCACTCTACTCACAGAGTCCCGATGAAACCCGAGCGCCGATCCAGTACCCCACCAACCAGTTTCCCAGCCAATATCCGCATACGGCAGTCGAGTATTCCGTGGAATCAAACACCGATCACACGGTCACAACAGAAACCGTCTCCCCTCCGCTGATGAAGCAGCCAAATCGACTCAAACCGACAGCGCTGGACCCAACGTCCATCGACGAGCAGGTTTCCGAAGCGGCCCAGAATAACGGGGAAAACCACACCAGCAGAACGAACGGCTTCCTGTGGTTCATGCTGTTGTCCGCCCTCGGTCTGAACGTCTATCTGGGGTGGATCTCACGCGGTTTCTATGTTCGCTACGGGGAATTGTCAGACGAACTCAAAGAGACATTTTCTTCGACGGTCTGATGGCATGCTATCGCTTCACCTTTCCCATTGCTGGCAAATTCGATCTTTACAGAAAACCCCCGGAATGACAGAATCCAACCCGGCCAGATCGACAACTCTGGCCTTGCTACCAACGGACTGGTAGATCGGAACAAAAACCACAATTCGCACGTCAGCAAGGAGTGCTGCAAGTGAACTTCAAACGATCGACATTCGCTCTCGTTTCCTCATTTTCCCTTTTGATCCTGAGCCTGGCTGCTACAGCGTCTGCGCAGACCAACGTGGCCCTGGTGGACATTGGCAAAATCTTCAAGAACCACCCCCAGTTCAGTCAACAGCTGGATCAGCTCAAAACACAGGCCGACCAGTTCAAGGCCAGCACCCAGCAGCTGCAACAGCAGTTCATGTCCAAAGCAGAAGACCTGAACCAGTTCAACAAGAACTCGGAAGAATACCGGCAGATGGAAGCCAAGCTGGCCCAGGAGTCGGCCGAAATGGAAGTCGAACAGCGTTCCAAAATGCGGAACTTGTTGACGGCCGAAGCCCGCCTTCATTTTGACACCTATAACGAAATCCAGCAGTACATATCCCAGTATTGCCAGGAGCGAGGGATTCAACTGGTTATCCGCTACGACAGCCAACCGATGAATCAAAACGACCCTGCCAGCATCATGCAACGGGTCAATGGTGGCGTTATTTTCAATCGCCCCGGCAAAGACATCACTGAAAAAATTATTGAGAGGATCTTGCAGGTGCGTAATGCACAGAACCCGAGTGGCACGCTAAACAAATAAGCTGCCTTTCGTTCTTGTTGTTCATTTGTCGTGATTTACTGAAAGCCGTATCTTGGATTCAATGGTTCGCCCGCAATCAACGATTAAGAGGACTGCTCGGGTTTCCGGAAAAGGTTACTGGAGTGGCACCGAGGTCGATGTCGAATTTCGACCGACGTCCGAAAACCAGGGCGTCACCTTCGTTCGTTGCGACCTACCCAACCAACCCCGGATCCGGGCAGCGGTCGGCAACCGCGTCAAGGGTCCACGCAGAACCACCCTGGTCGAGGGTGGTCATGCGGTCGAAATGGTCGAACATGTCCTGGCCGCCTTGCAAGGCCTGCAAATTGACAATTGCGAGGTCTGGGTGAACCAGCCAGAAATGCCAGGCTGCGACGGTTCCAGTGTCCATTTCGTCGAGGCGCTCCTTCGCGCCGAGCGGATCGAACAGTCGGCCATCAAACCGTACCTGACGATCGATTCCGTGATTCGTGTGGGTGATGAATCCTGCTGGATCCAATGTGAACCCTCACAAACAAGCGGCCTGGATCTGACCTATCAACTGGAATATTGGCAACCAGCCATCGGGGAACAGCATTTTTCACTCTTGATCAACCCGGAAAACTTTCTCGACGAACTGGCTTCAGCCAGGACCTTTGTGCTCGAGTCCGAGGCGAAGTTGTTGCGAAAACAGGGACTGGGCAAGCATGTCGGCTATGACGAGATTCTTGTGTTTGGCGACGAGGGACCGATCCAAAACCACTTGCGGTTCAGCAACGAGTGCGCCCGCCACAAGATGCTGGATGTTGTCGGCGACCTGGCACTGACGGGTGTCGATATTCATGGGAAATTGACAGCCTTCAAGAGCGGCCACCGTTTGAACGCGATGATGGCCATGGCCTTGATCGAACAGGTCGAAACCAAAACAGATTCTTACCGCGATTCCGAGAATCGCATGTTCAACAAATCAGCTTGAATACGAGTAAATCCGTGAGCATTTTACCGATTGAAAACAAACAGGACTGCCAGCGGGAGCCGCAACCGGCGAGAATCTCCAACCTGGCAGACGTCGACCCCCGTGCCGAGATTGGCCTGGATGTAGAGATCGGGCCATTTTGTGTCGTGGGACCCGACGCAAAAATTGGCCGGGGCACGAAACTGATCAACTCGGTTTCCGTTCTGGGGCATGTCGAAATTGGTGAAGACAACCGAATTTCTCCCGGCACCGTGATTGGGGGCGAGCCCCAAGATGTCAGCTACCGGGGAACCGCCACCAAGGTCGTGGTAGGAGACCGGAACGTCATTCGAGAAAACGTTACCATCAATCGGGCATCGGAAAAGGAAGATGGATATACAAGGCTGGGCAGCGACTGTTACCTGATGGCCTGTTCCCATGTCGCCCACGATTGCCATGTGGGTGACCGTGTCATTCTGGGCCAAGGTTCGATGCTCGGTGGACACGTACACGTCCAGAGGTGTGCCACAATTTCCGGGTGTGTCGCGGTGACGCATTACGCATCGATCGGTGGCTACACTTTTGTGGGCGGCTCCAGCCGGGTGCTACAGGACATCACGCCGTTCATGCTGGCCGACGGAAACCCGGCCCGACCAAGATGTGTCAACATCGTTGCCTTGAAGCGCAACGATTTTTCTTCGGACGTGGTCACGGCGCTCAACGAAACGTACAAGTTGCTCTACCGCGCCAGGGTAGGATTGGAAAACACTTACCAGATTCTGGAAAACAAGAACCTGCTTTTGCCCGAGGTGAAAGATTGTCTTGACTTCTTGGCCATCAGCCAAAAAGGACGACACGGGCGGGGCCGGGAAAAAAGGAGAAACGCCGCGTGAACCCACTGAGAGTCGCCGTCATCGGGGCAGGTCACCTGGGAAAAATCCACGCCCGCCTGCTAGGCCAGCTGCCCAACGTCGAATTGGTCGCAGTCGCCGACCCCAGCCCGATGGCTCAAAAGCAGATCTTGGAACAGCATGACGTCCAGGTCATCAGTGATTTTCGCAAACTCCTAGGCCAGATTGATGCCGCCGTGGTGGCTACCCCCACACGGTTCCACCATGCAATCGCCATGGAACTCCTGCAGAACTCCATTCATACGCTGATCGAAAAACCGATCACCGACCACCCCCAAGACGCGATGGAACTCGTCGAAACAGCCGAACAGAACCATTGCGTTCTCTCGGTCGGCCATGTGGAACAGTTCAATCCGGCCATACGAAATGCCATCGGCAAAATCGGGATTCCAAAATTCATCCAGGCCAGCCGAATGAGTGGTTACACTTATCGTTCCATCGATATTGGGGTGGTTTACGATTTGATGATCCATGACATCGACCTGGTCAACACAATGTTTCCCGGTGAACTGGTAGACTGCCGAGCGGCTGGGTTCTCGATTTTTGGTGGTAACGAGGACATGGCGCAGGCGCGATTGCAATTCAGTTGTGGTGGCATCGCCAACCTGACTGCCTCGCGGGCCAGTTTCACCCCGACCCGGGAAATGCAACTTTTCGGAACGTCAGGATTTGCCGGGGTGAATCTGGTGACGAGAACCGTCCAGTCCGTCGAAGTTCCCGATTGGGTCTCCCAACGCCATTTCAATTTCCTGGAAGCCGACCCGGATCAGCAAGCCTTTGTTCGGGAAGAACTCTTTTCAGAAGTCCTGCCCCGGCAGGAGGAAAGCGTCGAGTCAAATAATGCGATCCTGGCAGAGCAAGAGGATTGGATCGACACGATTCGCAACGGCAGTCCGCTGAGAAACACGGCCATCAACGGTGCCGTGGCGGTGGACATTGCCGCTCAAGTTTTGGAGCAAATCGAACAACACCAGTGGTCTGCCGACAACGCATCGGGCCCCCTGATGACCCCGAATTGCCTTGAAACGAACGAGACGGCCATGCCCGCTGGCCTGCAAAAGGCTCGGCCGGACGCAGCCTGAGTTCGACGCACCTCACGACATGCGAGACAACTCTCTTTTTCCAGCTCGCAATTGGCGCACCGCTTCGCCGGAAATTCGCGGCCTAAGCGAGGTCACGATCCTCGAACAGCACCAGCGACAGCAGGACCGTAATGGAACCGTACAAGGCGCAATAGATCATCGACCAACCGATGTAAACCAACGGCACGCCCCGGTTCGTATTGATGGCCGCCTGGACATCAAAATGGTTCAACACGGGAAATACAATGGCAATCAGTTGACCAAAAAAACCAACCGTTTCAAAAGCCTGAGCGGCCTCGGCTGATTGTACGATCAGAGGCGTCAAATGCCCCAACACGTAGATGGAAAAACAGATCAGGAAATTGGCCAGGATACCGAAGCGGGTTGAAATGGCCACGCTGATGGAAACAAAAATGACCACCTCCAAGAAACCCAGGAACAGGGCCGGCACCACACTGAGTGCTTCGTTGAAACACTCAGTCCATTCGACCGTTCCCTTGGAAGATTCCACCGCGTCATAGACTGGCTTGTAACTGGTCCAGATAACAAACCAGATGCCAATCACAATAAACAACAGAGCAACGGAAAGACTGATCCCAAACAGTTTACCCAGGATAAACTGCCGCCTGCCCACCGGTTTGGATAATACGGTCAGCGCAGTCCGCCCCTCGATCTCTTCGGCAACCGATTTACTGGCAGCCCAAATGGCGACAAAGATCGCGAGGACCCGGATCAGGGTCAACCCGGAATCCTTGTACATCTTGATATCTTCACCAAAAGTGTTGTAGGGAACGTATACCGAACCAACAATAAAGACCGTGCCAATCACCAGCACGACCAGAAAAAGTGGTTGGCTGATTTCCGTCTTGAACGTGGAATAGGCAATCGCAAAAACCTTCGGAAAGACGGTTGCGCTAACCAGATAGATGAAATAGACCAGCACGACGGCGAAGGCGACCCAGAGGATTATCAGCACCTCGGGGTAGACCGGGCCAACCCGGTACATGATGCTCACATAGGCCGGGGAAGACCCGAGGTTGGCAATATAAAACTGATCGACCTTCTCCGCTGGAATCGGCCCGTCCTTAGTGACATCCGGCACAAACACGATCGGTTCTTCCGCCGCAGTTGCCGGGATATTGAAAACCCGGGAAGGCGGCGTCGTCGCCTTCAATTCCATGGTCGAAATGTCAATACGCTGGTTCGATTTAAACTCGATCCACTTGACTTCCTGGCCCCAGAACGACACATCAATGATTTTCCCGCTGCTGCCTGATTCGGTCGGTTTTATCTCAAAACCGAGGCTGTCGGTCCGACTGAAAGGGAGCCGGCCAAACGATCGCAGAATCCCACCCGGGTCCTCGACCAAGCGGGTACTCACAAACCGCTGCTGGTCCAAGCCGTACCCCAAACAGGCAAACACGACTGCCAGAATGCAGACAATATTCAACCAGTAGAGGAACCCCTCGCGGAACAGTGCCATTGTTTCAGGGGCACGTTTCTTGGAAATCAGAAACCAGTTCCCAAAACCGAGAAAGAAACAGAATGGAACCACCACAATCAGAAACAGCGTAAAACTTTCCACCAGCTTGCCGTAGGCAAGGTTGGTCGAATCGCCTCCATACGTCGCCAAAACCTTGGCAGCATCCGACAAGTAGTAGAAACCCAGAATAGCCAGCGCCGAGTAAACCAGGCTCAAGCCGATTCCCAGCACCCAGCGCCAACCGGTCCGATCGGCCACCATGTTCAGGAATGGGACCTTGGAAAGCAGGAATATTTTGAGCAGCCCCAACAGGACCAGGACAAAGCCCAGGCCAACACCGATCGACAGGATCCAGATCGGTGAAAGCCAACTCGTTAGTTTCGTGGACTGGGCGAGAACGACTGCAATCGAGCTGATCATTTTTGGGCTAACGGGTGCGTGAGGTAAAGAGTTCCATTCTTAGCGATACGTTTATTATGGTATCTCGGTTCAATTTCTACAAAGGGCCTAGACGGTAAGTTGTCAGGACTTTTTCCCTGGCCAGCGGCACGATAACCGCTTCTCAGCCCTGCCCACTCGCCAAAAAATGCCAGGGCCGATTCCACCACGAACCGGAAACCCGAAAAAACGTTTTTTTCCGGGTTAAAATCCGGGATCTGCAAGTCCAGATGCAAAAAAATCGCCCGTGAGCTCAGAAAGTGGCCAAGATCGAGAATTCACTCGACCAACCCTCCGGCCCGGCCGCTTCGATCGATTTCTTGATGTTTCTGATTCGCCCCGCCTGGGCCCCGGAGAGTTGCTCCAGGAACTGCTGCAATACAGCGGGCTCTCCCGTGATCAAGGACTCGACCCGCCCGTCCGAGAGATTCCGTACCCAGCCACCAACGCCGATCGATTCGGCAATCATTCGACAGGTGTAACGGAAACCGACTCCCTGTACATTGCCCTCAAAATAGAGGTGCCAGGCTTCAAGTTCAGGACTCGCATTCATCTCCACGATTCATCTCTTCCTTATTTTTTGGTTTACCCGATGAGAGTCGCCATGATGCGGCCCGCCCGGTCCGTGTCAATGACCGATCAAATCGGTCATGACGTGAACCGGCCCTCTGTCATTTTGACTCCATTTGACGATTCGGTGTGATCATGAAAAATCGCGGTTTTCAATCGAGACCATTACCGTCCGGGGCGAATGACGATTCGTCGCGAACTGAACTCAACGAGAGGGCGGACCTGAATCGAGAACAGTAGGGAGAGAGAAACGTCCGACAAAAAAACCCCACCGATTGCTGTGCAACACGGCGGGGCCGGAACAGAGAAGAGGCCACTGTGAAGAAAATATGAAGCGATTTTCTCCACACACCGATCTTAACAAAGCGATCGGAAATGTCCAGCTTTTTCAACAAATTCAACGAACCTGGTATTAAAATCAGCGAGGCAGATCCCCACCTTCCAACACGGCAATAGCATTGCTTATTGATAACTCCAAACTGGTTTGAAATGATGAATCAATCAATTAGCGGAATTTCCGGTTATGACGATTTTCTCTCGGTTGCAAAATCGGCCGCCCGCGCCGCGGGGGACGTGCTGAAAGAGTGGCTGGGGAAAGCTCTCGTCACGGAAAAAAGTCCCGGTGATTTTGTTACCCAAGCCGATTTCGCTTCGCAGCAGACGATCCAAGAGATGATTCAAGCCGCGTTCCCAGGGCATGATTTCCTGGGGGAGGAAAACAGTCCGGGCGGAGACCGGCCCGGCCAGCCGATCGACTCGGAGTTCTGTTGGGTAGTCGATCCCCTCGATGGCACAACCAATTACATTCACCAACTGAGATCGTTTAGTGTTTCGATCGCCTTACTGCATCGGGGCAACATTGTCGTTGGTGTGGTCTACGATCCACTCCTCGACGAAATGTATGCCGGTTCGCTGGGGGGCGGGGCGAGCTTGAACGACCTGCCGATTTCGGTAAGTCCGTGTCAGGACATCAACCAGTCGTTACTGGTTTGCAGTTTTTCCACCCATGTCCAGGAAGATAGCATCGAGCTGCGCCGCTTTACCAACATCCTCTGCCATACCCGTAGCAGTATCCGTCGGCTCGGTTCCGCTGCGCTCAACCTGGCTTATGTTGCCTGTGGTCGATTGGACGGTTACTGGGCGACCTCGCTCAACCTGTGGGACATGGCAGCCGGGACAATCATCTTGACCGAGGCGGGAGGTGTCCTCGAACATATCGACTCCAAACCCCTGCAACTGGACGACCCGCAGTTCGTGGCGGCCAACAACGCCGCTTTGCTGAGACAGGTTTCTGCGGCACTGCGGGGATGAGCAGCCTTCTTCCTACAGACCATCTGTTTGGTAACCGTCGGACGGAAAGGCAACCGCCCCGGGTGAGTCATTTCAGTTTGCCGAGGGTAATCGGCACAAACGGGACAAAGACCAGGACCGGAATCCAGGCTGAAAAGACAGCGGGCTGGATCACGCTGTAGGCACCCAGCGCGTGGGAGGCCATCGTCGTCAGCTGTACCATGACCACGATCACCATGCATAAAGCCGCCGCCACGAACAGGTTCTGGTTGGGCCTTGAAATGACCAGGGGTAGTCCCAGCAAAAGCAGTGTCAAGTCGAGTACTGGCTGCAGGATCCTTCCGTGAATCTGGACCTGATCCCCGAAACCGAACCGCCGGCTCGGTTTACTGAGCGATTGGACCATCTCATAAACCGATGCGTACTTGGCCATCTGCCGACCGAATACAATCTCCTCGAGGTCGAGGTTGCAGGCGATGAAAACCTGATCCTCCTTTAGCCAGGCATAGTCACGTGGAGAAAAAATGACCGTTGCCCCGTCGCAGGCAACACTGGAAATTTGGTCCGGGTTGGCTGGCTGTTTCACACCTTCAATCAACATGCCTGCCGGATGCAACGGCGTCGCCCTGACATTCCGGGCGAGTTCCCCCTCGATCTGCTTGTAATACTTGGTAAGGCGCAGCGGCAACTCGAACTCCGCCTCCGCCAGGGTCTGGTCAGCCAGGTTCAACTGGCTGGCACGAATCATCATGCCCGAAGCCGAATCGCGGTAGGACGCAAAGGGAACGGAACCTTGTTCAGTCCAGTCCTGGATCGACCGGCCCAGCTGCTGTTTGAAGTTGGGGATCACGAGTTCCCGGTTGGCAATGGAAAACAGCAGGATCACGGTGGACGCAATGATGATCGGGCGCACGACCCGGCCCTTGGTAATCCCAGCCGCTTCGATCGCCAACAGCTCCCGTTTCCGTTGGATCCAGGTCACGGCAAAGATGGCGGAGACAAGTACCAGGATCCCTGCCATCTTGTCAAACAATTCGATCAGTGCGGGGCCGTAAAAACCGACCAGCAGTTGTCCCATCCCCTTCCCTGAAGCCGCCGTAATGGCGGAAAGTTCATCCAGGTTGGTAAACATGTGAATCACCAGATAGAGCCCCGCAAAGCTGACGAAACAGATCAGAAAGATCTTCAGGAAAAGGAGCAGCAGGTAACGGTCAAAAATGCTCATGGGCGCCAGGTCAAATCGTTCGACGATGCAGTCGAGGAAAGGGGCTACGTGGAACCGGTTGATTGTAGGAAATCCCCTCGGATTACCCGACAGCAATTCCGGCCAACCATTAGCGAAAACGCTGGCATAAAACGGGCATTTACTCGGAACGTTGACGCAGGTTAGTTGTACGACCCCGGTTTTTTCTGTAGTTTCTGACGAATTACTGCCAGCTGGCCAAGGTGAGATCGACCTGGCCGGCCACGCTGCCCCACTTCCCCGACTGCCCAGGACACCATGAACCAACCAGCGAACCTGCTCGAATTGCCAGCCCACCAAGTCAGCCGCTTCCGATTCGTGATTGTCGGGTTCTGTTTTCTGCTGGTACTGGTCAACTACCTGGACCGGGTCGTGATCTCGTTTGCCATCAAGCCGATCGAATCGGATCTGCATATCCAGGATGCTGCTTTCGGTTGGCTGATGTCCGCCTTCGCCATTGGCACCCTGAGTGTCAATGGTCTGGCCGGTTTCCTGCTGGACCGATTTGGCGTGAAAGTTATCTGGAGCATCGCCCTGTTCATCTGGTCCCTGTTCATGATCCTGCAGGGATTTGTGGAAGTCTTTTGGCTGTTCCTCCTCTGGCGGGTTTTGATGGGTATCGGCGAGGGGGTGAACTTTCCAGCCATGAATCGGGCGCTGGTGGACTGGGTCCGTCCTAATGAACTCGGCCGGGCAGCATCGATCTGCCTGCTCGGTGTCCCCCTGGCCCTGCTGCTGGGTGGTCTGATCCTGGCCCCCGTCATCCTGTCCATTGGCTGGCGGACAAGTTTCATCGTCCTCGGTTGCCTGGGAGGAATCCTGGGGATCCTGTTCCTGATCCTGTACCGGCAACCTCCTGCACAAGCCGAAAAGCCGTCGGCCGAATCGAAAAAACCGGACCGCATCCCCTTGCGAGAACTGTTCCTTAACCCGACCTTGCTGGCGACCGCCTGGTCCTTCTTTGCTTTCGGATGGGTCCTGTTTTTCGGGCTGACGTGGCTGCCAGGATACCTCGAGCAGACTTGGGATATGCAACTCAAATCAGTCGGTTACTGGAGCACGCTCCCCTGGGCGATTGCCCTTGTCCTCATGCCGCTGGCGGGCTGGCTGTCGGATTTCATCATGCGGCGGACTGGGCGTACCCGCGCCGCCCGGGTACACCTGATCTGGGTATGCCAGTTGCTCGCCGTCCTTTTCTTCATCCCCGTCATTTTCGTCAATACGGTCACTTGGGCGGTGCTGTTTGTATCGATCGCGATCGGGTTCTCGATGGCACCCAACAGCCCGTATTACTCGATCTGCGCCGATCTGTTCCCTGGCCGAACGGGCGTCGCCACCGGTTTTATTGTCACCCTGTTCTCGGTCTCCGGAATCGTCTGCCCATCGATCACCGGCTGGTTAGCCGAAGGGGAAGGCGGGTTCACCATGGCCTTTACCGCCTTGTGCGTCGTCGTCGGTAGCGGTGTCCTCGGCATGCTGCTGTTTGCCAGTGGACGAGTCGAGCCGGCAGGTCACACAGCCCAAGCAGGCAACGGTTAGAGCGGGCAGCCTTGCTTGCCTGACGCGTTTTGGAGCGTTGGTGAGAGACAATCGGTTGATTGATGTGCTTCATCTCACACGACTTGGCGGGACTTGCCCTCCGCGGGACCAGGTGCCTTATGATGGCACTGCTCGCCCGAGCTAATCAAGCGGTGCGTGCCGATTCGGGACGGGCCGTTCGCGCCGAGGTCAACCCCTGCTGGATCCATGGTCCGTAAATTGCTGGAACAACGACTGGCATCCCTCCTGTTCCCGCCGCGCTGTTGCCGCTGTGAATGCCTGCTTCCCGAAACGGACCAGGAACGACCCGCTGATTTCTGTCGCCCCTGTCTGGAAACGTTATCGGATCAAGAATCACCAAGCTGTCCCAAATGTGGCGCGCGGGTCAGGGGACTGGCGGGTGAGATCGACTGCCCATTGTGTCGTCACCCCGGACTCCGTTTTACGCGGAGCGTGGCGTTGGGAAACTACCGGGGAGTCCTGAAAGAGCAAGTGTTGCGAATGAAGCGGGAAGGGAACGAAATCCTCGCCTACCAGTTCGGTCGTTTACTGGGCAGCTCCCTCATCAAATCCGGCCTTACGGATATCGACCTGATGACCCCGATTCCGACGGACTGGTGGCGCCGGTTAAAAACCGGGTTTCATGCAGCCGACGTGATGTGCGATGGCATTCGCCAGGAAACGGGTTTCAGAAAAAACAATCGCCTGCTCCGGACCACCCGGCGGACCTTGAAGCAGGGGAAATTGACCATGTCCCAGCGTTTCGCCAACCTGGACGGGGCCCTGCGAGTCGCCCACGGCTCGGTCAAGGGCAAGACCGTCCTGGTCGTGGATGACGTGATGACCTCGGGAGCAACGGCCGGTCAGGCCACCCGAACCTTGCTGGCAGCCGGGGCCATACGTGTTTATATGGCTGTCGCTGCCCGCGGTGGGCGGTTAAGCTAAGGGGCTGCGGGCCGGCCTTCCTTCACCCGTTCAATTTCCCCTTTACCAAACCGTTGGTTATTAGCGCCGTTCATGAGATCAGTATCAGAAAACAGTAGGACTGCGCCTGACGATGGTTCAGGCTGGTTGAGGCGCTCCTTCAAACCTTTTCGGACGGCAACCTTGCGGGGCCTCGGTTTTGTATTGCCGCCGCTCTTGACCATTGTGTTTTTTATCTGGGTCTGGGGCATCATCAATTCCTACATCGTGAAGCCCGTTGATTCGGCGCTTGTTTCAGCCACGGTATGGCTGCATCATTCCGACATTCGAAGTAACGACGACATCCAGAGCGAGATTGCAGAAAGCCAAGGGAAAATCAAAATCAAACAGGTGGCAGATCATCAGGTCGTTCAAGCGAATGACGGTGTCACACTGGCCCGAATCGGCAAGCAATGGATTCCGTATACGGTCGTCGAGACGGTTGAGGGCTCGCCCGGCAACCCCGTTTTTTCGACCCCGTACGAATACTATGAACGCTACGTCCGCCTGAGGTACCTCAAACCGCGACTTGTTGTGCCAGCCACGATCGCCGTTTTTGTTTCGGCCCTCTATCTCCTTGGCAAATTCCTGACCGTCGGGATCGGTCGATTCATCTGGCACCAGGCAGAATATCTGATTACGCAGATCCCCATCATTCGAAATGTCTATTCCTCGGTAAAACAGATTACCGATTTCGCCTTCAACGAAACCGAATTCGAGTACACGCGTGTCGTGGCGGTCGAGTACCCCCGTCGCGGCATCTGGTCGATGGGTTTCGTTACCGGCGAGGGACTCCACGACGTCAAGACGGCGGCCGACCAACCGATCCTGACCGTCTTGATGCCGACCAGCCCGATGCCGGCAACCGGCTTCACGATTTCAGTTCCCAAGAGCGAAACGGTCGACCTCGATATCACGATCGACCAGGCAATTCAGTTTTGTGTCAGTTGTGGTGTGGTCGTACCCGAACATCAACAGAACAGCTCGACGTTGCCGGGCGAAGTGCGACGACGCATTCGGCGAGTGCAGGAGGCGGCCAACGGTGCGGCCAACGATATCGACAGCGACAATGAACCCGTTCAGGAATGAACTCCCATATGGAAAAAGTCGGCCGGACCTGCGGGCAAGACCGTTGGGTTGATGGAAACCTACGATTCTGAATTTTAACCGTTAAGAAATATTGCATGTCCACTCAGGTAATTCGGCTCGGCACCCGCGGCAGCCAACTCGCCATGTGGCAATCAACCTGGGTCGCCCAGCAACTTGAATCACGAGGGTTGGCGGTCGAGCTGATCCGCATCCAGACTGACGGCGATGTTCAGACCGGTCCGTTGGCTCAAATTGGGGGACAGGGATTGTTCACCAAGCGACTGCAACAGGCTTTGCTGGATAACGAAATTGACCTGGCCGTCCACAGTCTCAAGGATCTGCCGACTCATACGGACCCCCGGCTGACGATTGCCGCCGTTCCCACCCGTGAATGCCCTTTCGATTCACTCGTTTCCAATCAGGCCCGCTGCCTGGATGACCTGCCAGAACGCGCGATTGTGGGTACCGGCAGTGTTCGGCGAATCGCCCAGCTCAAGTACATCCGGCCCGATCTGGACATTCGGGACATCCGCGGAAACATCGACACACGAATCAGCAAACTGGATGCGGGAGAATTTGACGCGATTGTGCTGGCCAGCGCCGGGCTGCTCCGGCTTTCCCTGGCCGACCGGATCGCCTACCAGTTCCAAGTCGAAGAAATGGCGCCGGCCGTTGGCCAGGGTGCGCTGGGACTGGAAACACGCCGAGACGACGGGGTGACGCGGCAAAGCCTTGAACCGTTGAACGATCCCGTATCGTTCTGCCAGGTTTCGGCGGAACGGTCACTCCTGCAGACCCTCCAGGCAGGTTGCCTGGCTCCGGTGGCTGCCTGGACCGAGATCGAAGGGGACCAGCTCAGTCTGACCGGTTTTGTTCTCAGCCCGGATGGCCGCACGAAGATCGAATCCCGGCAGACCCTGCCTGCCAGCCACTCGATGGAATTGGGGAACCAGGTCGGTCAGCAATTGAAGGAGCAGGGCGCGGAAGAGTTCCTCAAACGTTAGCCGTACCCCACGTTTCTCCACGGAAAAAACAGCACGACGGATTGGCCGCCCGCCTCGGCCAATAGCTCCGACTGGCCCTGATTTTTCCGCGCGATATATTTTGTTAGAATTTCCGTGCGACTCGTACCGCTTGACTCCAACCCCGAATAGCCAAATGTCGACCGTCGACAAAGATCTCGCGAAAATAGCAGCCCGGCACGGGGTCGATCTGGCCGAGGTCCAACCTGGCGCACGTTCGACCCGGCTGGAGGCATTGCAAGAGGTGGTAGCCCGCACCGATGTGCCACACCCGATCGCACCGGATAACCAGGCCCGGTACCTGGCCGATTGCCAGGCCGGCAAACCGTTTGGAATTGGCAGCCTCAGTGACGAAACCGTCGACCTCGGGCAATACGCCGATTTCCAGGAGTACGAAAAATACAGCCTGCCGGAACATGTGAGCTGGGCCTGCCTGGTGGCGGACCAACAGCGGACGAAGCACGAGTTTGCCTGTCGCGAATACCTGTCGGGCGAGTCGATCTTCGAAATTGACCGCTCGGTGATTCCGGATTACTACCTGCTGAATGCCCGGATCTATCAGCAGACCGGGTGGCAACTCGCCACGGTCAACATGATCATTCCGGCCGAGTTATTTTTCACCTGTCACAGCCGACGTTTTTTTCCGGTCACCAC
>JAKVBG010000036.1 GCA_022447605.1 Mariniblastus sp. | reverse complement strand
TAAGACTTTACAACGACCACATGAAATTTATGAAAAACGGACAATGGGCATGGCTCGCTAAGGGATCTTGGTCAAAGTAACAACTAGTTACACAATCAAAACATGGGCTCCCATGAAATATTTAAGAACTACCTTATTCGCCCTACTATCTTTCCCAACCTTCGGCCTCTGCCAAGATACGGACCTCAAATCACCTAAGGCGAAAGCCGCCCTCCGTGAATACGAGCGCAAACTTGAGGAGGTCGACAAGGAAATTGCCAAGCAACTGAAAGATCTGGAAAAGAGCTACCAGATGAAAGCCGAACTGGTCCGGGCGCGGCTGCTCTCCAATCTGAACGAGGCGATGGAAGAAGAAGCCCGCAAGGTCAATCTGGAGGAAGCGAACAAGATAAATGCTGAGATTGAGCGACGTAAGGCAATGCCATTGCCAAAACTAAATGCATTAATGGCTCAGGCAGAAAAGCAACCAGTGTTGCGGATTCCAAAAACAGCACTGGAATTCAACGGGCATCATTACGCAATTAACACAACACCCATGACTTGGCATACTGCAAGGGATTATTGCCAACACCACGGCGCCCACCTAATTACGATACAGACGAACAAGGAATTCGAATTTGCAAAAAACCTGATCCCAGAACCATTGGGATTGGTCTGGGTTGACGGATCTGACGAAGCCAAGGAAGGGGTTTGGACGTTTTCTGACGGAAAAAAAACCCTCCCTCCTTTTTGGCGGCCCGGTGAACCCAACGGTGGAGAAAAAGAAAATGTTGTTTGCATCGACCGAAATAGCGGATTTGGAGATGCTCCGAGTGAAAGGAAAAGAGGCTTCATCATGGAATGGGATAATTAAACAAATTGCAGCAAAAATTAATTCCGGAAGACATATGAACTACGTTATTACCCTTGTCACGTTCCTCCTCCTGACCAACCTTGGCCTAAGCCAAGAGACCGAACTCAAATCGTCCAAGGCGAAGGCCGCCGTCCGTGAATACGAGCGCAAACTAGAGGAGGTCGACAAGGAAATTGCCAAGCAGCTGAAAGATCTGGAAAAGAGCTACCAGATGAAAGCGGAACTGGTCCGGGCCAGATACTTGTCGCAATTAACCGAAGCGATGGAAGAAGAAGCCCGCAAGGTCAACCTGGAGGAAGCGAACAAGATCAAACGCGTGATCGATGAGGCGAAAAAAGCAGAACCACAAACGCTCAATCAGTTAATGGCCCGAGCAGCCAACAAACCTGCCAGAACAACAAAGACCAAGAAACCGAAAGCCCGCATCCCCAAAACAGCGGCTGAATTCCAAGGGCATCACTATGCCATTTACACTACCAAAATGACGCCAAGAGATGCACAAATCTTTGCACATTCGATCGGCGGACATCTCGCAAGAATTGAATCCGCAGAAGAAGATGCGTTTGCCTATGAACTGATAAAAACGGTGAACAAAAACTACGGTGGCAACGCGCCTTATGTCTGGATTGATGGATCCGACGAAACAAACGAGGGGCAATGGATTTTCTCCGACGGCAAACCTTTGGCTTACACCAACTGGTACGGAAACCAACCCAATCAAGGCGACTCCTTGCAAAACTATATCATGATTAATCATGGTCGAAGTGACGGCAAAGGCAGATGGGACGACGCTGCCTCCGAGAAACTATGTTTCTTGATCGAGTGGGACAAATAACAACTACTAAGACCAAGCGAAAAGCAAGTGCCGTCTTATGACAAACTTACCAAGCTGTTCTAGATGGGATTAAAGAACTAACAACCATAAAGCCTTCCATTCGTTAGAAGACAATCACAATAGAGAAACAATTCGATGTTTGGTTCTTTATCGGCAATCACACTACTTTGCTTGGCAGGCGTGATTTTAATTGTTTGGTTTTGTTTCCCTCTGGTTGTAAATTCTCGAATTAACCCAAGTGGATCAAAAATCCGTGCCGTCTTTATTATTGTGTCCTACCTGTTTGTATTAGCAGGTGCGGTGATCTTGGTTATTTTTGGATTATTCGTTTACGCCATTCTGATGATTGCGGCATAAAAAACTTTGCGAATCCCTTGTTGGAATTTGCTCATCGGCCACAAACCACCACAAGCGTCGCGCCACTGGACGGGCCGGTGTTTTCATTGGTCCTCAGGACGCGACCCCGGTCGGATCCGGATTCCCAATGAACAGACCCTGTAGCTCAGTTGGTAGAGCAACGGACTTTTAATCCGTAGGTCTTGGGTTCGAGCCCCAACGGGGTCACTTTTTCAGTGACCATACAAAGCGAGTATTTATCGGCCGTTTGGACAGGATGTTCAGGCGGTTTTTTTTATGCGCCAGCTGCCGGCTCATTGCCGGCTCTTATTTTCTGGCATGACGCTCCCTTTTCAGGAATCTGCCGTGTCAACCAGCATGTTGACCCGGAGGGGGAATTTCGCCGCTCGCCGACCGAGCAGCAAAAACGGCAAAACGACCGGTTTCTAGGAGCGGGAAACGATTCCTGCTAAACTGTCAGGTGTTATGAACTTCCGATCGTACCATCCCCAGAGACGACTCCGCCCGCTGGTCGTCTGTCTGTGCATTGCCTTCCTGGCCATAGACGCTGGCGATGGAAACGGGCAGCAGCCCGCTTCCCCGTCGTCTGAGCCGACCTTCGAGAACACGATCCGGCCGTTCTTGACCACGCATTGTTACGACTGTCATTCCGGGGACACCGCCGAAGCAGAACTCGACCTGACCGGACTGGCCGCCGATTTCCGCAACGAGGATCAGGCGAACAGTTGGGTCAACGTGATGCAAGCGCTCCGCTTCGGGGATATGCCGCCGCCGGAAATGGAGCAACCGACGCCGGCCGACAAGGGGCGCGTGGTCGACTGGATCTTTGCCCAGATGACCGCCTCGGGACGCTTCGAGGCGTATCAGCAGAAATTGCTGGCCCCCGAGTTTGGCAACTGGGTGAACCACGAAAAGCTGTTTTCCGGTGAGATCGATGTCCCACCGTACTCACCGGCCCGACTGTGGCGGTTCAGCCCCGAGATTTTCGCCTCCCAAGGTTTTGGCAACGCCAAGAGCCCGTACACGTACATCACGTCCGAGCGGGGTATCCGGGATTTTTCGGCCCTCTCGTTGGCCGATCAGAGCACGGTGCAGATGGCGATGATCGTGGCCGATTCGTTCCTGGCAGACCGCGACAAGCGGGGCGATTTTGAAGCATTCGCCACGGCGGCAACGGACGATGACGACGAGCAACTGGCCAATACGATCCGCCGCGAATTTCGCCGCGTCATCGGCCGCGAACCGAACGACCAGGAACGGGACAAGTACCTCACCTTTCTGAAACAGAACATCGAACTGGGCGGCCGCCTGGACGGCTTGAAGACGACGATCAAGGCGATGTTCCTCAGCCCCGAAGCGATCTACCGGATGGAGTTCGGCCTGGGCGAGGTGGACGAGCATGGCCGCCGCCTATTATCGCCCGATGAATTGGCTTATGCCCTGGCTTACGCTCTGACCGACCATGGGCCGGAGCGGAACCAACACATCCGCCAGGCACTCGAACAGGGAAAACTGAAAACGAAAGAGGATGTCCGGCAACTCGTACAGACTTTGGTCGACCAGCAACTGACGACCGGGCATTGGCATCGGAAGGACCTGCCCCGCATTCGTCGATTCTTCGACGAGTTCTTCGGCTTCCACCGCGCCGGCAGCGTGTTCAAGGATAACGAGCGGCAACGTTCGGAAAAGATCCGCCAATGGAATACCGATATGCTCGTGTTCGACGCCAGCCTGCTGATCGAGCACGTCTTGAAGAAAGATCAGGATGTGATCGCCGAGCTGTTGACGACCGACGAGTTCTTCATCGCCCACCCGGGTGACAACGTCTACGCCCGGGAACGTTACGAGGAGAAGCAGGCAGAAGTTCTCGACCCGGGCTATATCGAGGCGCAGGTCGCCAAGCGGCGGGAACAGATCGAGCGGGATTTCAATTTCAAGGAGATGCCCGAAAAGGCGGAACAAGCTTTGCAAGCGACGCGCCGCGAAGCGACCCGCACGGTCGAAAACTTTCGCCAGGCGCTCCAGCAAGGGATCTACGCTCACCCCAGCTTCCCCTTCACCGAAAAATCCCGCGGGATCGGCGACCTGCTCTATATCGGCCCGTACAATCTCCCCAGCAGTGGCCGCACCGACGAGCAAGTATGGGCTTGGCCAGTGGAGCAACCGGTCCAGATGCCCGCCCAGGAGCGGGCCGGCCTGTTGACGCACCCGGCCTGGCTGGCGGCGCATTCGTTGAATGAAGATAACGATCCGATCCACCGTGGCATCTGGGTGTACACCCACCTGTTGGCCGGCGTGCTGGGCGACGTGCCCCCCGACGTCGACGCCTCGGTGCCGACCGACCCGCACCTGACCCTCCGACAACGGATGGAATCGCTGCGCTCGGATCGGTGTTGGAAATGCCACCGCAAGATCAACCCGCTGGGCGAGCCGTTTGAGATCTATGACGATTGGGGCCGGCACCGCTTGCACCATTACTTTGACGAGAACGACGAGATCTATTTACGGCGTGATGGTCAGTTCGACCGGAAACTGCAAGAGGGCGAATTGACGACCCGGCCGGTCGACGCGCGGGGCGCGATTCACTTTGCGGGAGATCCGTCGGTGGACGGCCAGGTCGAGGATGCGATCGAGATGATGCACCGGCTGGGGCATTCGTCGCGGGCCCGCCAGTCGTTTATCCGCCACCTGTTCCGGTACTTCATGGGTCGGAACGAGATGTTGAGTGATTCCCGGACATTGATCGAGGCAGAACAGGCGTATCTCGAACAGGGGGGCAGCTTCAAAGCGTTGGTCGTTTCCCTGCTCAGTTCCGATTCCTTTATTTACCGGCGTTAAATTCATGCGAATCGGGCAAACGGAATCTATCGACCCGAAACTGAGTTTGATTTAAAATTGATGGACAGGTTTACCGAACCAGGGAAAGAACGGATGCAAATTACCAGACGACAAGCTCTGCAGAACATGTCGATCGGCGGCATGTCGTTGGCGATGAGCTCCTGCTTGCGATCGATCCGAGCCAGCGATGCCGGTGCCCCGTTGCCCAAACGGTTCGTCTTTGTCGTCAAGTCGTCGGGGATCGACAAGTACAACCTGGTCCCGCCCGGGCTCGACAATCATTTCGTCAGCCCAGCCGAAGGAACGAAACTGGGCAACCGCGGACGCCTGGAAGGCCCGCTGCTCGACGTCTCGTTGGCCGATCACAAACTGCCGGAAAAACTCGCCAGCCTGGAACGTTTCAAGGATCGGTTGACGATCCTGCAAAGTCTGTCGGGCGTCGGTTTCCGGGGAAATCATACCAAGGGGTTCGGCACACTTTCCCTGCACGATTCGGAAACGGTCGCCGTGGCGCCGACACTCGATTGCCTGCTGGGACAGCATCTCTCGGCCGGCCCTTACCCGATGTACGGGATGGCGATGAACGGCAAGCTGCTGGGTAACGACAAGGCGTCCAATACCTATTGTTATCCGAACCTGTCGGCCTATGCCGCCGCCAAACCGGTCGCCTACCAAGGCTCGCCCCGCAAAGCGTTCCTCGAGCTATTCGGGTCAGCCGTCTCCACGCCCGCCGAACTGGAAAAACAACTCGCCCTGCACGGCAACCTGATGGATTTTCTGAAGCGTGATGCCGAGCGCGTGGAAAAACGGCTCTCCGGTCGCGACAAGGACCGATTCGGCTTGTACCTCGAATCGTTCGAGTCGTTGCGGAAGATCGAGGGGAAGAAGGCCGCGCTGATCGACCGGATCGAACAGCACGCCCCCGAGCTGACCGATCGTTACGATGCGACGACCCCGTCGGCGCGGATCGAATCCCATTTTGAAATCGCCACCGCCGCGCTGCTGTCCGGTCTGACCAATGTCGTCACGCTGCGTCCCGACACGCTCGGTGTGAAATATTTGGAACTCGGACTGAACGATCACGTCCACGCGCTGGGGCACCTGGGCGAGAACCAGGCCTCCAACGGCTGGACCGGTCACCAGGCGCGGATGGAGATCGAAAAGCTGCAATTCACCCAGATCGCCAGGATGGCCGACCAGCTGGACCGGATCCCGGAAGGGGATGGCACGATGCTCGACAACACGCTGATCGTCTACCTCTCCTGCTCCTCCGGCGATCACCACTGCGAAGGGTACGATTGGCCGTTCGTACTGCTGGGCGGACTGGGTGAGCGGCTGAAGATGGGCCGCTACATCGAGTACCCGAAATATGGAGCCCCTGGCCACCGGACAGTCGGCAACCTGTACCTCTCCTTGATGCAGGCCGCCGGATTGAACATCCCGTCGACGTTTGGCCAAGCGGACGCGAAACTGAAACATCTCGACACGGCCGGCCCCCTCGAAGAATTGATGGCCTGAAGAGACTCACGGTATCTTCTGCCACAAGAGGCGTCGTGACATCCCTTCGGGAAAAAATTCGAACCGCCCGTCTGCCTGGACGGGTTTTTGCTCGATCTCCAATCGGCTAGTCTGTTATCTACCGTCGTCTATTAAGTTCGGCGATGAAATGATGATCAGTCCCGCGGCTCATGCCTAAGAAGAAAGCACCTCCCATGCGTCCAAAAATCTGCCAAACGTTGACCGTGACCCTCTCGTTGCTGCTGCTGACCAGTACCGTACTGGCCGAGGACGACTCGAAGAAACCGGAAAACCGGGCGGGTTACGACCGGACCAAGGATGTCGGCGCCAAAGCCCCGGCCCAGGCGGACCGACCGTTTGACGGGACGATCGATTCGATCCGCTCCGACTGGCAGATGTGGCCCCAGGCCGATATGGCGATCACCTGGTCGATCGTCGACAATCCGGCGGGCGAAGGGAAAGTCCTGATGACCAATGGGGGCCAGCGGTGGGGCACGCATGACCTGGTGACCAAGAAGAAGTACACCGACTTTGAAGGTCACGTCGACTTCATCATGATGGGCGCCCGGGGCGACGACAAGGCGGAAGGGTACGCCAACAGCGGCGTCTACCTGCAGAACCGTTACGAATTGCAGATCGAATCCCCCAAGGGGAAAGATATCGAGGACCCGTACAACTGGAAGATCGGGCCACACGGGATCGGCGCGTTCTGCATGGAACGGGTGCCGGACGTCAACGCCTGGCGGCCCAACGGCCAGTGGCAGTCGTTCCACTTCCAGTTCAAGGCGGCCCGCTGGGACGGGGAGAAGATGGTCGAACCGGCGCGGACCACGGTCTGGTGGAACGGGCTCAAGATCCACGACAACGTGCCGATCCAGCACGCCAACGGTGGGGTCCCGGTCGGGCCGACCGCCGAGGGCCTGAAACTGCAGGAACATGGCCAGGATGTCCGCTACCGGAACATCTGGATTTTCGACCAGGCAAGCGACGCAAAATAAACTGTCGTCCGCCACGATAAAAAGAGCGAACCTGCCTGTTTTCGGCACGATCCGCACCGCGCCCAACGAATTGCCGCTTGCACCGTCCTGTCCGTTCACAGTTTTTGCCGGCCCGCCTTGCCTGGCCGAGCCAGGGAGGGTGATTAAAACGGGTCCCGACCGCTACAATCAAGGAAGATTTCAACCCCAGCGAGGACCAGACATGTCAACGACTTCGGCGTTTTCGACCTCCGACAAAGCCCAGAGCTTCGTGCAGGCGATTTCCAAGGGGAAATACGATCGGCATATCACGGCCGGCATCGACAAGTTCGTCAAGGGTCAGATCGATGAGGACATGAAGAACTTCTATACGCCCAGCGAACTCGAAGCGCTGGTCGAATTGAAGGGGACCGAGCGCGATATCGAATCCCGGATGCCGGTCAAGATCACCCGGCACTATTTCGAGCAGGCGCGGCGCAGCCGGGCGATGCAACAGCTGATCAAGGCCAGCCCGGCCGAGACGTTCGACCTGGCCGGCTCACAGGACCCGGGCAAACAGATGGACTACAGCCCGGTGGAGGGCTTGCTGCACAAATACGAGATCGGCCTGATTTACGTCGCCTCGACCTGCTCGGCCCACTGCCGCTTCTGTTACCGGGAAGAGCTGATCGCCAAGAAAGAGGTGGCCCGTCCCGATGGCGCGCTGGCCCCCAAGGGATTGGCCAAGGTGGACGAAATCTGTCAGTACATTGTCGAACATAACCGGATCGTGGCCGACAACGGCGGGCTGCACCCCGAGACGGGGCGGCCGAAATTGCGGGAGATCCTCATGTCGGGCGGCGACCCGATGGTGCTCAGTAACAAGATCATCGGCCGCTGGTGGGCTTCGCTCTCCGAGGCGGGGGTCGAGAACATCCGCCTGGGCACGAAGGAGCTCGCCTTCTTTCCGGATCGGTTCGACAGCTCGTTTTTTGAAATGTTGGACCAGTTCCACGAAAACTACCCGCACACCAACCTCCGTTTCGTCGTCCATTTCAATCACCCCGACGAGTTCCTCAAGAAAGACGAAGAGGGGAATTACATCCCGAACGAAGGGGGCGGACTCGCCTGGCTGGACAACACCCGGCTGGCTGTCAAACAGCTGGCCAGCCGCAACTGGGTCAACCTGGACAATCAATCGCCGATCATCAAGGGGATCAACGACGATGTCGAGGCGCTCCGTATCCTGCAGTGCGAACTGAAACGGAACCAGATCGAGAACTCCCGGTTCTATTGCGGTCGGGATATCGTGGGGCACCGCGCTTTCAACCTGACGATCGAAGATGCCTGGCAGATCCTCAATGAATCCCAAAAGGGACTCTCCGGCATTGAATCGCACGCCCGTTTGTCGATCACCCACTACAAGGGGAAAACGGAAGTCTGCGCCGTGACGGGCGAGGCGAACGGGATTGCGGGGGGCGAGAACGGCGTGGTTGTTTTTAAACTGTACCGCAATGCGGCCGATGCCCGCGACCGCGGCAAGCTGGCAATCGTCGGACGCAACCCGGAAGGGATCTGGTTCAACGATTATGAAGACCGCGTCATTTTCGACGAAGCGGGTCTGTTTGAAAAACAAAACTATTAACGGAAGCAGAGCGAGACGGACCTCATGAAATCTTTGCTGGACAAACTCCAGATCGCTGCCACCAACCTGGGTGGCTGTACCGGAAGTGACCAATGGGTCGCCGGGGGCGAACGCCTCACCTCCTACTCACCCACGAGCGGGGAAGCGATCGCCGATGTCGAAATGGTCGACCTCGCCCACTACGACGCGATTGTCGACCAGTCGGTCGAATCGTTCACGCAGTGGCGAAGTTTGCCCGCCCCGGCGCGGGGCCAGGTGGTCCGCGACCTGGGAAATCGGCTGCGCGACCTGTGTGAACCTCTGGGGGAACTCGTCACGCTGGAAATGGGGAAAATCCGGGCCGAGGGGATCGGCGAGGTCCAGGAGATGATCGATATCTGCGATTTCGCGGTCGGCCTCTCCCGGCAACTGTGCGGCAGTACGATGCACTCCGAACGGCCCGGGCACCGGATGTACGAACAGTGGCACCCACTCGGCCCGATCGGCATCATCAGCGCCTTCAATTTCCCGGTTGCGGTCTGGTCCTGGAACGCCGCGCTGGCCGCCGTCTGTGGCGACACGATGACCTGGAAGCCCTCGCCCCAAACACCGCTAACCGCGGTTGCTGTGCAACATATCTGCAACGACATCATGGCGGACCATCAGCTGACCGGCGTGTTCAACCTGGCGATCGGCTCCAACGAGACGGTCGCCGCGCGGATGGTGGCCGATCGTCGCCTGCCCTTGATCAGCTTCACCGGTTCCTGTGCCGTGGGGAAACAGGTGGCCGAAGTCGTCAGTGCCCGGATGGGGAAATCATTACTGGAACTGGGCGGAAACAACGCCATCATTGTCGAGGCGGACGCCAACCTGGAACTGGCCGTGCGGGGAATCCTGTTCGGCGCGGTGGGGACCGCCGGGCAACGCTGCACCTCGACCCGCCGGGTGCTGGTCCAGCGGTCGATCGCCAACGAACTGGCCGATGCGCTGGTGGCCGCCTATGGACAGGTCTCAATCGGTGACCCGATGGCGCCCGACACGCTGATGGGCCCCCTGATCACCCGCCAGGCGGTGGAGACGATGGAACAGGCGATCGAAAACGCGGTCCGGCAAGGGGGCGAGATCCTCTGCGGGGGTCAGCCCCTCCCGCAACAGGCGGGACATTTCGTGACGCCCACGATCATCCGCATGCCGTCGCAAACGGCCCAGGTTCACCAGGAGACGTTCGCCCCGATCCTCTACCTGATGGAGTACGATTCGCTCGAATCGGCAATCGGCTTGCAGAACGACGTACCGCAAGGTCTGTCGAGCGCGATTTTTACGACCCGGCTGCAAACGGCCGAGAAATTCCTGGCAGCGACCGGTTCCGACTGCGGGATTGCCAATGTCAACATTGGGACCAGCGGCGCCGAGATTGGCGGCGCGTTCGGTGGGGAAAAAGATACGGGGGGTGGCCGCGAATCCGGTTCCGATGCCTGGAAACTCTACATGCGGCGACAGACCAATACGATCAACTGGTCGGACGATCTGCCATTGGCCCAGGGCATCGAGTTTGGCTAGACCCGACGCGGTCTCGGTCGGCGACTCGCAAGGTCGCCACCATCCCATTTGCAGAGATGGCACCGCCTGGGGACAGAAACGGTTTTTTGCCCGCCCCCCAGTTTCCCGTGTCCTACCTTCTATCAATGGCTTGGCCCGGGACACATCGTCACGGGCGACCCGCCCCGACTTGTTTCCCAACGACTCTTTTCAAGAAGGTAAATCGAATGAAAATCTCCGCATTCAGCATGCTGGCACTGGCGATGGCCGCCGTTCTCTTCACCACTGGCTGTGAACTCGGCAGCGTCTCCCAGGGAGAGGTGAAACCGTTTTCTGCCCAGCAGGCTGTGGCCTCGGCCAAGCAGCAGCTCGCCCATAGCACGCTCCCCTCCTCTGAAAACACTACCCAGGAAGCTTATCTCGACCACGAGGAACACGTACCCGCAACGAGTGACTAAGCTTCGTCACAGACTGCCCGCGACCCTGCCAAGCGGCAGGGTCGTTTTTAATGCGCAATCCTTGCCCGGCAACCACGGTTGTTGAGATGCGTCCGGGATGGCGTGTTGTTAACGGACGACCCAGTCTGAGACGAACCGGGCAGCACTGAAAGCCACTCGACAAGGAACGAGAAAAGAACCGGCAGCCATCGCACCACTGCATGTTTCGGGCTACTCGGTCATCCAAAACGAATAGAGACTGGCTTGCTGCAGGCGAAAACGGAGTTGCACCGGTTCCCCTTTCAACGCGGCCAAGTCACCTTCCCCCCAAACCACTTGACATCGTGGCTGATCTCCCTGGATTTCGTTTGATATGGCGACCACTTGACCGGTTTTATCGAGGGCCTCGATGACACAATGGCCTTTGGCCTGGACGTCAATATTGACGTGCAGCGTTTTCCCTCTCACGTAAAAAGGTTGGGTGACCAGGGTTCCTTCCTGGTGCGGGGCGTCGACCGAGATAAAACCGTCCCGGCGCAGCACCCCCAAGCAGACGGCACCCATGTAAGGGTTGGGGGGATCCGGAGTCGCCCGATACCTTAACCCCGAGTAGTAAAACCACAATTCATCACCGCGCACCAGAGGTGCGCTGGGTGGCAACAGTTGCGCTAAATCGTAGTTCGCCCCGTTGGCGGGCGAGGGACCGATAAAGGTCTCGCGGTTGCCGAGCCTTTTCCAGTGTCGCAGGTCGCGGCTGCAAGCGAGCTGAATCAGGTGAAAACCTTCCGAGTTGCCTTCATGTTTCGAGGTATGGTGAAACATCGCCGGCATCCCGATGTAGATCCCTTCATAATGGAATACGCCGAGGTTGTAGATATCGACATGATAGTCATCACGGTTTGACTTGATCGGTTGGTAAAGTGATGGGTCGGCCAAGCGAGCTTCGATATTCTGTCGACCCCGGCGCTGGTCTTCTTCGTCGGCGTGAAACAGCGTCCCGGTATCGGTCCAGTGACGGAAATCGCGGCTCGTCAAAATACGGTGAGCGCGTCCATTGGGACCGAGTTGTTTGCAGGTGGCAATAAAAAGGCCCTCTTCAGGGTCGTAACTGAGATTGGATTCATCGCGTGATTTCAAGACACGCGCATCGAGCAGGGACCATTTCTTTCCGTCCGGGCTGACAATGGGGCGGCGGCCGAGGGCCCCCAAAAAACCTTTGTATCGATGCTGGGGATTGGGGTCTTTCGGATCGTAAACGACGTTTTCAATAATATTCTGTGGCCACTGAATTCCGGGCACCGCCGAAATGAAATTGTTCTCCAGGGAACCCGCAATTTCCACCTGCCTGAGAGCTGGTTTCGTCCACTGCAGACCATCCTTGCTTTCGGCGTAGCACGCCCCGGTGGGCCGCGGCCCCCACTTTCCCATCGGTGCATGGGCGGAGGCAAACAGCCAGATCTTGAAACACTCAGCTTCGTCATCCCAGGCCGGTTTGCAGCGAGTCTGGATCCAATTCTCCCCAGCTTGATCCGGTTGAATCACACTCCCGCGATTCACGGGTTGGTGCATCCTCCTGCTCAGGCCCTCCATCCTCTCAATGATCAAATCATCCAGGAAGAGTTGCCGTCGAAAACCAATTTCAAGCCCTTCGCGGGGGCCAAGATTGCGCCACCAACGGACTTCGTTGGCACCCCGCTCTGCCCCGCCCAAGATGTCAAGCCGACCGTCGCTGTCGAGGTCCGCCATCTTGACCGCATTGGCTCGGGGCCATTCCGCTTTGAAAAGATGTTGTTTCCAGGTCCCCCGGGGGTCACCCCCGTTTTCAAACCATGCCAAACCGCCGTCTTGGCCCCACGCCGAAGCCACGACATCCAGATCGCCATCGCCATCAACATCCCCCGCACAGGCTTCAAAGGCACCGGGATAACGGCGGGCAATCACGTGTTTCTGCCAGCTGCCCTCCGCTGGCTTACCGTCATTTTCATACCATGCGACCTGTTCGGAATCCGGTTCTTTGGAAAGCGACATGCCAAATGACATCACGACGTCAAGGTCGCCGTCCTGGTCCATGTCGACAATTTCACCGTGAATCGGTTGCCGGGATTGGTTGTCGATCACATGCTTGGTCCAGGCGATGGGCGAGGAATCGTCCTCCGCATTCGACAGGGTGTTTTCGTACCAGACGACCAAGGGTGATTGCCGAGCCGTCCCGACTAAATCGAGATCCCCGTCACCATCGATATCGGCAGCGCGAATCATGCGGGTTTCCGTTTCCAATTGATCGATTAACCTCATTTTCCATGGGCCATCGTCGGGCGTGCCGTCATTTTCAAACCAGACGAAGTTGTTGCTCAGTCGCCAGGTCGAGGCGGCTACATCGAGATCACCGTCGCCATCGAAATCCCCCAGCGCAACATCGTAGGCCCCCGGTATTTTTTGGCGATTGATTACGTGGCGTTCCCACAATTCGCCATCTGCCGGATTGCCGTTGTTTTGAAACCAGAGCAAATCACCGACCAGGTTTTTTACAATCACGACGTCCGGGTGTCCGTCCTGGTCGATGTCGCCAATCGCATGACGCTCCAGGCGCTCAGGGTCATTTTTTTGAATGAAGTGTTTTTTAAAACCCGCCCGGCCATCATTTTCAAACCAGTACAGATGATTGTTTGGCAACGCATCCGCGGCGGTGATATCCAGGTCGCCATCGCCGTCCAAGTCCGCCGTATCGATTCCAAAAGAATACGTGAATCCGTCACTGATCAACCGCTCTTCAAAACGCTGGCCTCCCTGCTGAGAGAGAGCAAGCCCCGGAAACACCGTAACGGCACAGAGCGAGATGACTTGCCAGCTAAGTTTCATGTTTCATTCCTCTTGATGCCAAGGCATGCACCATCGATTCGCCAATCGAAGTGGGTCGTTCGTTTCGTATCGTAGCATATAGGACTATTAAAGACTGACCGAAATGTTCATTTGATTTTCCTTGGGATGCGCGCGCCAGCGCCACATCCCACCCCCCCCTTTTCGTCAAAAGAGGGCCGCCAGGGGAACGTGGTGAAAAAAATGGCTCGTCCAGGGCCATGCCTCCCGGGCCAACCAGAACCGGACCTTTTTTCCCGGTTGCATTTCTGCCGGCATTCTATCTACAATCGGGATAGAAAAGGAGAAAACGATGAAACAACATGTCACCACCTGGATGGCGTTCGGCTTGGGCTTGAGCTTGATGACCGGCTGCTCCAACGAATTTTTCCAGAACGCCAACGGCGGATCTTCACTCAACCCGACCAGTGATACGGCCGGGTGCGGAGGTGGCTGCTGACAGTCTGCCCCGGCCAGCAGTTCGCTGGCCCAGACGGAAGCCTCCCCTGAAACCGAAGCCTCCCTGCGAACCGAAACCTCCCTCCCCAAAGGAGAGGCGTGTGCCAAGTGCGCGACGGGCGAAGGATGCGAGAAGTGCAAGTCCGAGAAGACGTCTACCGACACGCCCCCCACCCAAGGAGAGGCGTGTGCCAAGTGCGCAACGGGGGAAGGGTGTGAAAAGTGCAAGTCCAACGAGACGACTGCTGACACGGTCCAAGGCGCTGAAGGCGCCGCAGGTGCGAAAAAGCCAGAGGATCAACAGGACGCCACTGCGGATACGGATGCTGCTCAAGAGTCGGACGCGACCTCCGACGCCAAGGACGAAGCCGACGTTCCTGAATAAAGAGGTTGCCGGTTTCAGAAACCGTGGCACGGCCCGGTCGTTTCTCGCTTCGTGGTCACTAGGTGACCGATCGGTCTAGATTTTTCCGCATCGGCACTCCTTGTACATCAATCGCTACATGACTGAGAAGTAGTTGTCGCAGGCAAAATCGAATGACTCCTCGGTCACTTCATGGGGCAAGCCGTTGAACAGGCAGTAGTTCCGCACCTGCAGTAACAAATCCCGCGGTTGGCAATTCCGGAAGGGTCGGTCGACCGGCACATAATGTCTTTCGATCAGTTGTTCGACCAACTCCGGCCGCCACTCGAACTTGAGGACGCCGCTCATGATTTCGAACAGTTTCACAAAGTTTTCGCGCGACGGGTTTGGCACCTCGATCTTGTAAGGAATCCGTCGCAGAAAGGCATCGTCGACCAGGTCCTTCGGCTCGAGGTTCGTGGAGAAGATCACCAGCTGGTCAAAGGGGACCTGGACCTTCTTCCCATTGCTCGTGTTGAGATAGTCGTACCGTTTTTCCAGCGGGACGATCCAGCGGTTAAGCAACTCATCGACCGTCATCCGCTGCCGGCCAAAGTCATCGATCACCAAGGTTCCGCAGTTGCTTTTCATCTGGACCGGCGCTTCGGAGATCCCGGTCGCCTGGTTGTACTGGATCTCCAGGTGCTCCATCGTCAATTCGCCGCCCACTACGATGGTCGGTCGCTCGATGCGGACCCAGCGGGTGTCGACATCGTGTTCACACAACAGACCGCTCCCCGCCTCGAGGGGCGCCTCGACATGGTTCATCGGGTCAAACAGGCGGATAATGTCCCGATCAACCGTGATCGTTCTGGGGATCCAGATATACTTGCCAAACGAGGCGGTGACCCGTTCGGCGATCGACGTTTTGCCATTGCCCGGGTAACCGAACAGGAACATCCCCTTACCACTATTTACGGCGGGACCAAGTTTCCGCATCATCTCCGGGTCGATCAACAGGTCGGAGAAAGCCCGTTCGAGATCTTGCAGCGTCGGGTTCTGATCATTGATCGTCTGTGCCTCGACACTCTTGACATATTGCTGAAAGGGGACCGGCGTCGCTCCAAAATAGGAACAGAGGTCGCTGTAGCGACGACCGCGCTCACGACCGACCTCGGTCAATTTACAGACATAGTCATTCATGGCCGCTTGGCCGATGTAGCCGAGGACCTGCTCATGCTTCAGCCGACCAATCACTGCGTCGACCAAGGCAAACGGCAGGCAAACCTGGTCGGCAATCATACGGATTGAGGCCTCGCCCTGGGCCAACAGGTACTTGCAGATCAACTCTTCGATCAGGGCGTCGGTCACGCCCGCCTCGCGCATCGCCCGCGGGGCCTTGGGGAAAAAACCGCCCGCCTCAGCACGGCCTGGCTCCCTGCCGGCCGGTACTTGTTGGAGCACGTCAGCGGCCGATCGCTGGCCATTTTCTCCCGTTGGTCGATTTAGCTGGGCCAACAGTTCGTCGATCTTCTGGTCCGACACCTTGCCTTCGGCCAACGCGGGTACCAGGGCGCTTTCCGCCGGAATTTGGGGAGAATGATCCATAGGTTGGTTGTCGCTGGGAACAGGCTGAAAAAAAGGGTTTCGGAAAAGAGGCTCAGAAAAAATAGGTCGCAGACGTAGCAAAGTCAAAACGAGGATCGATTCCGATCCCCGTTTCCATCGATTGGCTTTCCCCATTCCCCGTCGTTTCGGTTGTAATGGCTGTAACGGGGCGTCCCGTGGGCCGGCTCACATTCCAAGGCCGATGCGGTGAATTTATTGATCCAGTTCCGAGTCGAAACGAACCAAAAAAACCACCGTTCCCGGTCGGTCCACCTGATGTTCAAACCAGGTTTCGGTCGTCAAAATTAAGCTCAGCAGACCGTGCGAAGGCCCGTAGGCCATCGGCCGACTTGAAGACCGCCAGCGAGAGCGAGCATGCAGAACGTCCTCATCGAGAAACCGTACCAGTTTGTCCCACCCCTGCGGGCGGCCTGGCCTCAAACGTGTTACCTTCGCGCGGGACTCCACAACCTGACCATCCGCCGCCAGGGAATCGTTCAGCACGAATGCCGAAACGTCGACCGCTTACGCACCTCCCTCGAGGCGGGCCACGGAATCCTGTTGACCCCCAACCACCCCCGCATCACCGACCCGATGGTGATCTGCCATCTGGCCCGCGAGACACCCTGCAATTTCTACGCCATGGCGAGTTGGCACCTGTTCAACCAGGGCTGGTTCACCCGTTTCGTCATCCGCATGATGGGCGCTTTCAGCGTCAACCGCGAAGGACTCGATCGCCATGCGATCGACGAGGCGGTTCGGATCCTGCAATCCGCCGAGCGGCCGTTGTTGTTGTTCCCCGAGGGAACGACCAGTCGGACCAACGACCAGCTGATGGCCCTGATGGAAGGCCCCGCCTTCATCGCCCGCACTGCGGCCAAACGTCGTGCCAAGCAGGATGGTGGCAAGGTGGTCGTTCACCCTATCGCCATACGTTACCTGTACCAAGGTGACATCGAGCAGGCCTGCGACGGGGTGTTGACTGAAATCGAACAGAAATTGACCTGGCGGCCCGGTCATCACCTACCCCTGGTCGATCGGATTGTTCGGGTGGGAAACGCGCTGTTGAGTCTCAAGGAAATGCAGTACAACGCCGCGCAGGATGGCGGGCTGACCCTGCGCGAGCGGCAGACACGCTTGGTCAATCACCTGCTGGAGCCGCTGGAACAGGAATGGCTCGGTGCGCCCCAACAGGGAGGGGTCGCCCAGCGAATCAAGGGTTTGCGGATGAAGATCTTTCCGGACATGAGCCGCAACGAACTCCCGCCCGAAGAAACGGAGCGTCGCTGGCAGCAACTGGAAGATACGTATTTGGCGCAGCAGATCGACTGCTACCCCGGCAATTACCTGCGGCAACACCCGTCGGTGGATCGGATGCTGGAGACGGTCGAGAAATTTGAAGAGGACTTGACCGATGCGGCCCGAATCCACGGCCAGTTGAAAGTCATCATCGATGTGGGGGAAGCGATCGAAGTCTCCACGCAGCGGGAAAAAGGGGCAGACGCCGATCCGTTGATGGAAGCGATCAAACAGGAGCTGGAACAGATGCTGGCCGAGTCCCAGCAGGAGTGCCGCATGTACGAACCCTCTCCGTCTTAACGGACTCGCCCCTTCTGTTTGGCCGATACCATGACCCCCGCCGAAATCACCGCAACGCTGAAAGACCAGGCCGAACAGGCCGGGTTCCAACTGTTCGGAACCTGCCCCGCCATCGAGCCAACCGGTTTTGGGCCCCTGGTCGAATGGTTGGAGGCCGGCTATGCCGGCGAAATGCATTACTTTCAGGAACGCCAACAGGCGTACTCGCATCCCCGCCACGTCCTGGAAGGCGTGACGGGGATTGTCATGCTCGGAATGAACTACCAGACCGAGCCCCACGCACCGATTCAGGCCGGCGAGGCGAGGATTGCCCGTTATGCCTGGGGGACGGGCGATTACCACGACCTGATCCACCAGCGGCTCAAGCATTTGAAAGGCGAAATCCTGCAGCGGGTCCCCGGTGCGCTGGTCCGCGGCGTCGTCGATACGGCGCCACTCCTGGAGCGAGAATTTGGCCAACTGGCGGGCATCGGCTGGTCCGCCAAGAATACGATGTTGATCAACCGGAACCACGGCAGCTGGTTCCTGTTGGCGGCGTTGCTGGTCGATTTCCCACTGGCCTACGACCAGCCTTTCCGGGCCGATCATTGCGGCAGCTGCACCGCCTGTCTGGAGGCCTGCCCGACCGATGCCTTTGTCGAGCCCCACAAGCTCGACGCCACCCGCTGCATCAGCTACCTCACGATTGAGCACCGCAGCCCGATCCCGACCGATTTACGGGGCGACATCGGAGACTGGCTGTTCGGCTGCGACGTCTGCCAGGACGTCTGCCCCTGGAACAACAAGGGATCGCACAGCCAGGAACCGCTGTTCCAACCGGTGGCAGGGGCCAACCCGATCGATGCGAGGCAACTCTTCTACCTCGATGACGAACAGTTTCGCTCCCGGTTTCGCAAAACACCTCTTTGGCGAGCCAAACGACGGGGACTGGTCCGCAATGCCGCCATCGTCCTGGGCAATCAACCAGACGTCGAGAATCTCCCCGCGCTGGCCACCGGATTGCAGGATTCCGAACCCCTGATCCGTGGGGCATCCGCCTGGGCCCTCGGTCGACATCGACAAAACCAGGCGGCCATCGAGCTACGGCAACGCCTGGAGATCGAACAGGACCCGTATGTTATCGGAGAATGCCAGGATGCCCTGGCCGGATCGGGATAATCGGATTCGACGTCGACCCGCCGGTCGCATCGTCAATCACAAATCCACGATCTGGATTCGGCAATCGCATCGTTGACCAGGTGCAACATCACCTTCGGGTCGAACGGCTTGGCCAGGAAGAAATGGGCCCCCGCGTGTCGCGCCCGCTGCACGGTGGCCTGGGTACCGGGCCGACTCATCACGATGACGGGAATCCCGCACGTGGCCGCATCATCCACAATGGCGCGACACAGTTCAATTCCGCACATGTCCATCAAATCGACCTCGACCAGCACGCAATCCGGCAATTGACGTCGGACCGAGACCAGTCCGAATTGGCCTTGCGTGTGCTTGATGACCCGAAACCCGTGATGGGTGAACGTCGCATCCAGGTACGCCAGTACCCGGATATCACTATCCACAATCAACAGGTTATTACGATCCAGATTCTCGATCATTTCCGCTTGTTCAAAATCCATCGGAGGTCAACTCAAATTGGGGCCAATACAGTCTTGTTTCGAAAAAATAAGACCTGGTTAAGAGCCGTCAATTCGATTTCGTTTCAATCCGGCCAGATTTGCACGGTCAAGAATCGGAAATGGCCATCTCTACCACGTGCGAGTGCCGCGAAAAAATCACTAAAGTTCGGGTCGAAACGAATGCTCCGGATAAATCGGCCAGGGCGGAAACCGGGTCGGCGCAGTCGAATGGAACGCCCGTCAACCTTCCAAAAGTTCACATCAGGCGTGGGCCCCGGGGAAGAGATGTCCTTCAAGACCGTGAACGGTTTGAGCAGGACCCACGAAAAAATTACGGGCAGGTGATCGTCGGTCGGCAGCCGTTGATGCCGTGGGTCGACCCTCGCAAGTCAGGCCAGCAAAACAGGCACTGCCGCGCAGGGGAACCCCTTCATTGACTGGATGGGATTCCTTCACCGCTCTGCCCAGGCGTCTCATCCAACTGCCGCGGGGGCTCATTCGCCGCCTGGTTCGAGAAGCGATTTATGACTCTTTGTCCGCGCCGAAATCGACCTTGACCGCGGCGGCCTCGGACGGGTCATCCAATTTGAAGAATTGGTACGCGTCGGCCGGAAATCCTTGCGCACCGGCCACGATCGAAGAGGGGAAAACTTGGCAGCCAACCTGGTACGACCGGGCATTGGCGTTGTAGAATCGCCGCGCCCGCTCAATCCGTGTCTCCGTCTCTGCCAGCTCCTTTTGCAGCTGCAGGAAGTTGTCCGATGCCTTCAGATCCGGATACGCCTCAGCCCGCATCAACACCTGGCCGATGCCGGCACTGAGTTTCGACTCCACCTCGCCCCGGGTCTGCTGGTTGCCCGACTGGTCAGCGACCGCCTGGTCGCGCAGCTTGGTGACTTCGGTCAGCACGCCCGATTCATGCGATGCGTAACCCTTGACCGTGCTAACAAGGTTCGGGATCAGGTCGTGCCGACGTTTCAGCTCGACATCGATATCGGCCCACGACTCCCGGCACGCCTGTTTCTTGCGGACCAGCCCGTTGTACGTGGCGAACCACCAGATCGCGACCACCAGCAAAACCACCAGGATCACGATCCCCGCGATCGCCAAACCATTCATGGCAAGCAACGGCGTGAACTGCGCCGACGCGCCACCCAACAGGTCGAAAGGATTCATCTCATCTTCTCGCTTTCCACCGATCGAACGATCGGCCTTTGGCAAGTCGCAGGAAACGGCAAATCAAAAACCGGCCGCCAACCGCAACGTTAATCGGTCCAGTAATCGAACACCAACAGTTTTTCGATCTTACCGTCCAGGAATTGGACGAAGGCCTGGTGCGCGGGATGAGGCAGGTAGGCGTCCAGGTCCTGTTGACTATCAAACGTGACCACAAAACAATGCGTAAACTGTTGTGCCATCTTCTCGTCGCCGATACTCGTTCCAAATTCGTAGCCCGAGATTTGTTCGATTTTCTCCGGCAATTTCCCGAACTCGGCCACAATTTCTTGAGCGCCTGCCGGGGTCACCTGATCGGTAAAACGGAACATCACAACATGCCGCAGTTTGCGACCAGTCGATCCCAGGTTCAAACCTTTCTGCATCTGATCCGCCACAAACTGGTTGCCTGCCGCGTTCAAATGGACCCCGTCCGTGGTGAGGATGCTCCGTTCCGCGTTGTCCTGGTTGGCCACCTTGAGGTGCTCCAGGAACGCTTTCCGCAGGTCGATCAACTGGCAACCGGTTTGCCCCGCTACCTGGCGACTGATGTCGGCGTATTCGTCGAGCATCCCATCCAGCGAATTACTGCCATCGGTCTTCTCCCCGATCACGCTGGGAGTGCAAATCACGACCCGACCGCCAACGGACTGGATCTTACCAATGATATCCTTTAAACCGGCCCGAAAGTCCTGTTTCGAAGTACCCCGTCCATTCTGGGAATGCCAGACATCATTGATCCCGATGTAGATCACCACGATCGACGGCTCCTTGTCCAGCACATCCCGCTGCAGGCGGCGCTGCAAATCGGGCACTTTGTTCCCACTGATACCAGCGCCGATTACCTCGATGTCCAGGTCCGGGTGGTCCGCTTCGATGGCCCGGCGAAAGTGAGAGATATACCCCTGCGGTCCTGCCCCGGCCTGGGTAATGGAATCGCCTAGAAAGATCAGTCGTTCTGCGCGATCACCATCCTCCGCGGGGGCCGTGAGGCTCCAACAAGTCACAACGAACAGGGCCAGGAAAAAGCAGGTCAATTTCATCAATACGTTCCATTCAAGAGGGAAACCGTTCAACGACTGCGCCAAACCTGTTGATCCTCGATCCCCAGGCTCCGCTGCAGTTCCGCGATCTCTTTTTTAAACCTTCTGGCATCGACTGGATAGCCTTGGGTCGGCCTGATTCCCGGCATTTTCCCCTGCCAAAAACGGTTCCAACCGTACATGGCAATCTCGCGCACGTACTTGGCCATCATCGACGACAGGGCGACCGGCAACAGGTTCTCTCCCCGCACCTGAAAGCGAATCGAAACGGTCACCCTCTCTTGCTGCCAATGGTATTCGCTCGCCTCCCGCGTCTCTCGATCGATCTTGACGAATTCATCGGTCAGGTACTGGTTCAACATTCCGGCGTATTTGTTCCGGCCGCCATGTTTGTCGCAACCAATCCAGACATCCGAGTCGTCACCGGCCGGCCTCAGTGAAATCAGTCGCCCGGCCAGCGACAAGGTTTCCGACGAGAGCAACTCGGCCTTGTTGCCCAATTGTTCGACCGACGCGTTAAAGCGAGCCGGGAAAATGGCCACCGTGCGACACGCTTCCAGCGCGCAGCCCGCCTCCGCCAACGTTTGGCGGAGGCGGGCCGAACCTGTTTCGATTTCCGACCGTTCCGCACATAGCGGCAACGCGATATCGGATGCCTCGACCAAGCCTGGGCCGAATCCCTGCAGCTCAAAACCGAGCAGCTTACCCAGGTGCTGGAAACTGTCGGGGATTTGTTGGCTGGCCAGGTGGAGAAAGGCCAATACGGTCCGCTCCAACGCCTCAATCGACTGACCCGACTGGTAGACCTGCTTGGAATCGGCAACCACCAAACGGTCAGACCGCCGATCGGCTGAGACGTCCGCCTGGAGAACGTCGTAAAGATCGGTCGCCGTGTCGGGTACCCGCCAGAGCGTCCCCCCGATGGTCAGCGGGCCGAGATTGGGCCCGTATCCCGCTTCGTCGGTGCCAATCAAAAACGCCACAACCACCCCCGCCAATTCACCTTAACGGGCCCAGCATAAAAGCTCGCTTCCGCTTCGACAAGCGGCCCAGGATTTTCCATCGAACTCATCGCAGCCGGGACGCGGATGCCAGCGCGAGAAGAAACTCGGTCAACAGCGCATGCCACATCGTTTCCCCGCTTTCCCCACCACCCGTTCGATTCAACTCGGTGAGTTCCCGCCTTCGACGCCGTTGACCACATGGACAGGTTGCCCCTCAAGAAACGCGCGGATATTGTCGGCCGTAACCTGCAACAATCGTTTGCGGGCGGCGAGGGAAGCCCAGGCGATATGCGGGGTGATCAGGCAATTCTCCAACTCCAGCAGCGGGTTCCCGTCCTCGATCGGCTCGGTCGACGTAACGTCCAGCAAAGCCGCCTTGATTTTTCCTCGCCGCAACGCCTCGACCAGGTCCGACTCGACGACCAGCCCACTGCGGGAAGCGTTGACCAGGATCCCCGTCGATTTCATCTGGTCCAGGAACGCGGCATCCACCATCCGCGTCGTCTCATCCGTTTGCGGGCAGTGCAAACTGACAATATCGGATTGGGCCAACAGGTCATCCCGCTCCAACCAGCTAATTCCCGGAAATTCCTGCGGGCGAGCGCGGCGGCTATGCACCACGACCTGCATTCCAAAAGCTTCGGCCAGTTTACCGACTGCCTGGCCAATCTTCCCGTACCCGATAATTCCCATCGTCTGGTCCACCAGCTCTTCGATCGGTTTCAGCCAGAAACAGAATTCCCCCGACTTCATCCACTCACCGCTGCGAACGGCCGCGTCATGTTGCACCGGTTGATGCAGGTAGGAAAGAATCATCGCGAAGACATGCTGGGCCACCGAGCGAGTGCTGTATTCCGGCGCATTGCAAACCGGAATCCCGCGACTACGGGCCGCGTCGACATCGATGACGTTGTAGCCGGTGGCGGTGACCACGATCAGCTTCAAGCGGGGCAACTGGGCCAACTCGGTCGCACCAATGGGGACTTTGTTGGTCAGCAAAACATCGGCATCCACCGCCCGGTTCACAACCTCTTCATGCGGGGTTCGATCATGGACGGTCAATTTCCCCAGCGCCTCGACCGGTTCCCAGGAATGATCACCCGGGTTCATGGTATAGCCGTCCAACGCCACAATGTTTACCAACCCGGACACCCGCGAAACCGCCTTTTTTTATACTGACAGGCGCCCCAGCGCCAGGAAGGCCAGCCAGGCCAACCAGAGTGAAAACAGGGTTACCGAAACCCGGAATGCCCAGACCCGGGCAACCGGGCCACTTGCCGCCAGTGGCGAGCCGTCCTCAACCTGGTCATCCACACCGGGTTTTTCGGGAATACTCTTTCGCTCGGCCATTTCGGTTCCATCCTGTTCGGCGGATTGCCCGGCACCAACCCGACGCATCAGGTCAACTTACGGGCGGCCGACACATCACACATTTCAAAATTATCCTGGAACACCGAATCGAAATCAAAGACATCATCAAAATGTGATTTCCGATCCCGGCTGGATTTTTTCATGATCCCGGCATCGATCATCCGGTAGACGATCTCACCGATATCCTGGGTGCAGTAGATCCCCCACTGGTTCAAAACCAACTTGGCCAGAAAGCCGTACTGGTTAATGGCGTACTCCCGACTGGCTTCGCAGAGCTCCTGGCCAGTCAGGTGACGTTCGCGACGGGACTGTTGCAAACTCGATTCGAGATCCTCGGTAAAACTGGCTTCGGAACAGGAGCCAAGTTCCATCGAGTCGGCGGCAAACGCCAAGGCTTCCCGCACGAAGAGGTAAGCTTCGATCGGGTACCGTTCGTCGGTCCTGACTAATTGCAGAAGCGATGTAGATTCGTCAGACATTTTATTTTTATTTGGAAGTATTAAAACGAGCTGCCACTGTTCGAACCTGAATTCCATTCCATTTTCGCAAGAATCCAGTAATCTTTCAACGCGATTTCACCCACGTCTCCATAGTAATTTACGATTCCATCCAGACTCACCCATCCCCCTTCTTGTTTTTGATGACCGACAGAACCTCGCTAGCTGGAATCAGGACCCGTCGATGGTCCTCCGTTTCCAACAGCAATTGTTCGGAAAGGATATGTTGGTTCAAGACCTTCCCCTTCCCCTGGCGGGTTACAACCTGGGCGCCGACCTTGGGCAATTGCTTCTCGATCTCCTCGTACGTGTCAAATTCGTAACGCAAACAACATTTGAGCCGACCGCAGCGGCCAGAAATTTTATTCGGATCGAGTGTCGCTTTTTGCAGCTTGGCCATCTTCATCGAGACCGGGGGCATGGTCGAAAGATGCGTGTTGCAACAAACGGGTTTGCCGCAATCGCCATAGTCTGCCAACATTTTAGCCTCGTCTCGCACACCGATCTGTTTCATTTCAATCCGTGTCTGAAACTCGGCCGCCAGTTTCTTGACCAGCTCTCGGAAATCAACCCGCTCGTCGGCCAGGTAATAGACCACCAGCCGCTCGCCTCCAAACAGAGGTTCCACATCCACCAGCTTCATGTCGAGATTCAGGGCATCCACGTGTTTCTGACACGTTTCAATCTTCATCTGGCGAGATTCTTCGAGACGCACGACCTTGTCAGCGTCATCGCCGTTGAGACGTCGCACAATCTGACCGCTGGCGGCATGATCCAGGTGTTCCGTTGATTCATCCGTAGCCTCACAGAGAACCTGGCCTGACTCGAGACCGCGGTTGGAGCGAACAATCACCTCCACCCCACGGCGATACGACTCCCCTCCCCGGACTCCCATCAACCCGATGTTTCGCATCATTCCATAGCGAACAACGTACCTGGACACACCTATCCTCAAAATTGCCTACGAGATCTATCGTGATGCTCTATTCTTGTTGGCGACCCGCTGCAAAACAAGTCGTCACCCGGCCAGGCGGACCGGCTAAGAGTCCGGCAACCATAACTTCGAATCACCCGATTCGGGTGATGCCTCGGGAGCTTCCGGGGCCGAACCGGGGTCATCCGGAGTCCAGATGGCACTGCCTGATCCTTCCGTTTCCGTGCCGGAACCAGCCATTTCGGGTGGGGGCGCCGCTGGGCTCTCCCCCGGCCCCCGGCCATCGGCCGAAATCAACCCGAACTTTTCCAGGATGTAGGCCAGCTGATATTCGACATTTGGTTCCCGCAGGTGTTTTTGCTGGATGGTTTGCAACAGTTCGGGCAATTTGTCGCTCAAACCGCGAGACAAACGGAACTCGAACTCCTGCACGAGGTACGTCCCCACAGGTTCCTCCGCTTGACGGGCCGCCTGGCGTGCCTTTGCCAGGTAATCAAGACCTTCCTGGTCATCTTCCACCAATCTCGCCATCATCGAATAACAGGCTTGTGGCGGAACCTGTTCCCGCAACGAATCCCTTTCCAGGATTTCAGGAATCGCCTGTTTCAGAACGGCCAGGTTACCCATGGCCATCGCGTCACCCTGCAATCCAATCAACTGTTCGTCGCTCAAGGAGGAAAAGTCGAGGTAGCGCTGTCTCAGGGGCGAAACAAATTCCGTCTCCAATCGTGGTCCGTCAATCAACTCAGGTTGGTCCATGCCCAGTTCATCGCGCAGGGCAACGATATGAGCGTCATCACCCGATTGGGACTGGGCCGTCTGTTCCAACTGCAACACCATCGCCTGCAGCGGGATGGCCAACTCGGCCTGTCCGGCAGCTTCGCGGGGCGTCTTGCCGCCCAGTCGATGAAATGGCAGATCCGCCCATGTCTGCAACAACTGCTCGGTTCGTTGTTGCCGGACCAAGTCGGCATGCTGCTCCCTCGTCATGCCTACCGGAACATGCCAATTCCAACTGAGTGCTTCGGCCGCCCGCGATGTCGAGGCGACCACTTCGCGCTCCGCCTCTCCCTCGGTGACCTCCGAGAAGGCCTTGTCGACCTGTTGTCTGACCGTTTCAAAACCCTCCGTCTCGGCGCCAACCAGCACCAACCTGGCCGATCGATCGGTCTGCTTGCCAAACACCATCAGTTCCCCGCGAACCACCGGAAGCTGGTCGAGCGTTACTCCTTCGGCACTCTCCAAGGCATCCCGGTCCAGCACGATCCAAGCATGCCTGGGCGCCGGGCCCTCGCCAAACGGGTCTGCCTCGGGAGCCTGTGTCCCCACGACAAAGGGCGCGCCATCGGCAATTTCAAACGCGCGATCCACGTCCTGAAGTTCCCAGCTCAGCCGGACGACGTCCAGCATGTCTTCTTCTTCCTGGGGGCTGAACAGCTGCGCCAGGGCTTCCGCCTCGACCGCCTCCCAATGGGGCACCGAGTCGAGCTCCGCCAGGCGGCGCCAAGCGGCGGCCATCTGGTCAACGTCGGCCAGGATGCAGGTCAGGATGGCCATCGACCGCACGACGACCGGCTCACCCGGCCAGTGCTCGTCGATTTTGTCCAGGATCCGCAGGGCCATTCGAAACTGGCCACGGTTCATGGCCCGCTGAACGTTCAGGTATTTCTTTTCCCACTCGGCCCCTTCCGGCGGTTGCTGCAGTCGGTAATCCGCTTTGAGCAGGAGCGGGCCACCCTGCAGCCGGTACGATTCGTACAACAACTGTTGGAGCTGCTGGTCCGGCTCGCCCTTGATCATCTGGGCAAACTGCAAGTGGGCCCGCGCTGCCAGGACATGCCCCTGCTGCAGCAACGCTGCCCCTAACATCCGGAAGACATTGGCCACCGCGATTGGGATCTCGTTCCCTTTAATCCCGTCCATCGAATCCTGCAAGGCTGCCAAACCGCCCGGAATATCAGCTTCTCCCAGCAAGATCAAAGCCTGATGCTGCTTCCCCATCGGGTGACCTGGAATCATCTCCAGGAATGCTTCATTGGATTTCCGAGCCGCCTCAAGATCACCCTTGGAGATCAGCATATGGGTCTTGAGCACCAGGAGAAGTTCACGTGGCCCGACTTTTTCGATCAGTCGGTCAATTTGGTCGACGGCACTCTTGGTCTGTTTTGATTTATTTTTGGCAAGGATCTGGTCCAATTCCTGGCCGATCCCCTTACCACAGCAAAACTTGATCTTTTTGTCAGTGTGAATAGGGCACTGCTGATAAATATCAATGTCCATATGATAAATTACGTCCTAGGACTTGAAGTAGGCAATCTGGTTGACGACAGACCCGAGGGCCTCGTCGAGTCGAACGATTTTGACTATCCAGAATTTACGCCATCAGGTTGGACCAAGAAACCCATCCGGTAGTTTCTGGGTGACAAAACGGGTGATTTTAAGGAATATCTGTTGAATCAGGAGCAAGCAAACACCGGTCCATCGGTACCACCTTGGTCCCTGGACAGCTTGACGAATGTCGGGATGGCCTTGACCGAAACGGCGACCCGCATGCCGGACGCGCTGGCCGTGGCCGAACCGCAGCGCGGCGGCAGAGCCGGACAACGACTCAACTATCACCAAATCACGTTTGGCGAGCTGGAAACCCGCAGCAACCAGATCGCCCTCGGCCTGGCGAAACTCGGGATCACCCCCGGTACCCGCCTGGCGCTGATGGTACCGCCCGGCATCTCGTTTGTGTCCTACGTATTCGGGCTGTTCAAGGCCGGCGTGGTGACCATCCTGATTGACCCCGGCATGGGGCGAAAAAACATGATCCGCTGCCTGTCCGAGGCGGAACCGGAAGGGATCGTCGGTGTGACCCGCGCCCAACTGGCGCGGACACTCTTTCGCAAACATTTTCCCCGCTGTCGACAAAACATCCTGGTCGGCCGCGGTTTCTGGCCCGGTTGCTACCCGGGCCATCGATTTGACCAACTCGCCGGCGACACGTTTCAAGCGATCGAGCAAAGCCGAGAAGCGGAGGCGGCGATCATCTTTACCACCGGCAGCACCGGTCCCCCCAAGGGTGTCCTCTATCGCCATCGCGTCTTCCTGGAACAGGCCCGCCAGATCCGTGACTACTTTCGGATCCCCCCCGGTTCGGTCGATGTCTCCGGCTTCCCCCTCTTTGCCCTGTTCAACGCCGCCATGGGAACCAGTACGATTTTTCCCAGAATGGACGCCACGCGACCTGCCGAGGTGGACCCGCGAAATATTCTGGATGCGGTCGAACAGTTCCAGGCCGACCAGTCATTCGGTTCCCCGGCACTGTGGAACACCGTTTCGAAATACTGTGAAGAGAAACAGCTGAACTTCCCCACGATTCGCCGGGTGCTAACGGCCGGGGCGCCGGTCCCCCCGCACGTACTGGAACGGGTCAAGAAGATCATCCACCCGGAAGGGGAAGTCTACACACCTTACGGGGCGACCGAGTCGTTGCCGGTAGCTTGCAATTCTTCCACCGTCGTTCTGAACGAGACGGCCAGCCAGACCGCCCTGGGAGCCGGGACATGCGTCGGACCACGGTTTCCCGATATCGAGTGGAAAGTGATCGAAATCTCGGACTCGGTGATTTCAACCCTCGACCGGGCCAGGCCGGTACCCCCAGGCACAATCGGGGAACTGATCGTCAAGGGTCCGGTCGTCACCGACCAGTACGTGACCCGAACCGAGGCCAACGCCGAACACAAGATTGTCGACGGAGAGACATTCTGGCACCGGATGGGGGACGTGGGCTACCTCGACGAAAACGATCGATTCTGGTTTTGCGGACGAAAGACACATCGCGTCCAAACCGGCCAGGGAACACTGTTTACCATTCCGGTAGAAGGTGTCATCAACCACCATCCGAGGATCTACCGCTCAGCCCTGATTGGCCTGGGAAAACCGGGGGAACAGGAACCGGCCCTCGTCGTTGAACCGTGGCCTGAGTTCTTTCCCGGCTCGCAGGACGAGCAACAGGAATTGCTGGAGAGTGTCCGTCAACTCGCCCTCCAGCACCCGACCACCCGGCCAATCAACAAGTTCCTGATTCGCAAGAAGCTGCCGGTCGACATTCGGCACAACTCAAAGATTTTCAGGGAACAACTGGCGGTCTGGGCGGTCGACAGGACCGCCTAAAACTCGCTTCCGTCTGCTGATTTCAACGGCCAACCGACAGCTAGCAAGCCGCAACTGACCTTGTCGTGCAGCGGGAAATTGCTAACGTACCCGCGCGATGTTCAGAGCGGTCAACGCGGTTCATCGTCCCAGCGGCCATCATTCAGAAAAACAAGGATGTTGCGATGAATCGTCAAACGGGCAATTGGTATTTCGCCTTCTCGGTATTGTGCGTTGTCAGCTTAATGGCGGGTTGCCGCCACGGCTCCGGCGCCAACGGTCTGTACGGCAATACGCGTGTCCAGCCGCCACCGACCAACTGGACTGCCGCCGACAGCTATTACAACCCACTGGCGACGGCCCAGAACCGGAACGGCCTGATTTCCACCAACGGCAAGGCCCCGACAGCAGCTCCGGCCCCGAACAGCCTGGGCGCTCAAACGGGCCAACGCCAACCGGTAGGCGCTTCAGCCAACCCGGGCTACACCACCAGTGGTGTTTCCTATACCCAGTCGACCAATTACCAGACGACCAGCATCGATGAACGTTTTGACCAGACCCGTGTCCCACTGACCGATGCCACAGCGGTCAAGGCGCCCGTGCAGAGTGTTTTGCCGCCGGTTCTCTCCACCGTGTCACGCCAGAACCCATACGGCAGCAACGCGGCTTTCCCCGATCCGATCGGGACAGCCCGCACCCAACCTGTCGCCTCGTCCGGCGGGAATCCGATCCCCTATGCGGGTCACCCGACCTTCAATCAGCCTGCCTATGCCACGGCCAACAGTTCCAACACGGTCCTGGCCGAGTCGACGGTTCGGGTGAATCCGAACAGCCCGAACTACCGGGCTGGCTGGCGCACCGACGGAAACCGATCGGACGTCATGAGATAAGGATAAGCGGGATCAGCGGAAACGACCGCACTCACCCGCAGGGCCTGGAATCGCGTCCTTAAGGACACGACCTAGCGGGCATTGCAGTCGAGACACCCAAAGGACTGTTCTTCTTCGGCATGTACCCATTTCCCATGCCGGTAAGCATGGCGTGCCCGGCATCCCGTCTTGCCATAGAAACAGTCTTTCTTGCCGATGTAACGGAACCTTGACAGTCCGAAGCAGGGGCAAAAATCAGCCCACTCATCGCAGCACCCGGGTGTCCCACCGCATTCCTGGTAGTACGCGCAGAACGGGTTGTTCTTGTGTCGGTACTCACAGAAGCCGATCGGTGTGCGGACGTGCTGATTCCGGGCCTGGTCTCCGCCTATGAAATCGTATTCCGACGTGGGATAGCGGGAATCATAGTAGTCGAGTGTTTCGTAGCGAGAATCGACGATGATCTCTGGGCTGTTCTCGTCATTCAGGGTTCGCCTCAGGTCGAGTTGGAAATCACTCGGTGATGCCTGGCCGTCGGCCGGAACCTGCTGATAACCGACCTGGTTGGCGCCGAGTGCCTGACCAGATTTCTGGCTGCCCGTCATTACGGGGTGGGCGACCAGGACGGATTGCGGTATCGCAGCAAACGTCTCCGCCGAGTGGGCGCGGGTCGGCTCGGTGATGCCGCTCGGAACCTGCTCGACGACTACGACCGGGCGCTGGGCCACGTCGGCAGAGGCATTGTAGCGGGGCCCCCGTTCGAATCGGATCGTCGTGACACGCATCCGCTGAGGGTTCTCCTGAACTGTTTCCTGTGCCGCAAGAGTCGCCGGAACCAGGAAACCGGGCAGAACGAACAGGAACGAAACGAGTACCATCCTCATAGGAAACTCCAGGTCAGACAACATTTTCAAAACGACTGAGAAAACCACCCTTGGCGCAAAAATACGTGGTTCTTGTATAGATCATCGAACTGCCAGATCGGTTTAATTCAAACCAAAGATCTTGTCTCGTGCATTGGGAAGCATCGCTGCATTTTTCCCGACCCGTAAAGTTTCCCACCCGCTTCGGGACCAACCAATTAAAAAAGCCGCGTTTTTACACGCGGCTTGTGAAAACCTGCCTCAGGCAGGCAACCGCCGAAGGCGGTCCCTGCCGGATGACTTGAGAGCCTAGCCCCAGTCCATCGATTCCTTGGCACCCGGACCCGGCTTGGGAACCGGGTAATTCCCATCCTCATCCGGCATCACGGGGGGGTCCCCGGTCATGCTGGCCATCTCGTCGACATTGGCCAGGCTCAGGTTCGAATTGATGGCGTCCTCCCACTTGAGCATCTTCCCGGTGTACGTCGCCAGCCGACCGAAGATCGACGTCATGGTACTCTTGGCACCGTACTCGGCTTCGTTGGGGATCGCACCTGCCCGCAGATCGGCAAACAGATCGTGATGCTCCTGCTGGTGACCGCCGCGACCCGCCTTGGAATGGAAAATCTGCTGGCCGTCGGCGTCATAGATTTTAGCCCCGCTAATATCGCAGGAACCCTTCGTGCCGTGGACATGCTCACTCACATTGTTGTAGCACTGGCGAATATGGCGGCACTGGCTGAACATCTTGGAGCCGTCCGCATAGGTGAACTCGATGAAGTGATGATCGTAAATCTGGCCATGGTCTTGGCCGTTGCGAACCAGTCGGCCACCCTGGCCCTGGGCCGTTACCGGGTACCCGTCCATCAACCAATTGATCACGTCCAGGTTGTGAATGTGCTGTTCGACGATATGGTCGCCACACAGCCAGTTGAAGTAGTACCAGTTGCGCATCTGGTATTCCATCTCACTCTGATCGTCGGTCCGGGGCCGCACCCAGACACCCCCGCCGTTCCAGTACGCCCGGCTCAGTACAAAGTCGCCGATGGCGCCATTCTGCAACTGGTCAATCGTCTCGCGGTAGGCGCGTTCGTGCCGGCGTTGCAGGCCGACGGCAATCGCCAGGTTCTTCTCTTTCGCCTTCTCACCCGCAGCCAACACGCGGCGGACACCCGGGGCGTCGACGGCAACCGGCTTTTCCATGAACACATGTTTGCCAGCGTCGATGGCCGCTTCGAGATGCAGCGGTCGAAACCCGGGAGGCGTCGCCAGCAGGACCATGTCGGCATCACTCGCCATCACTTCCTTGTACGCATCAAAACCGACATGTTGATTCTCCTTGGGAACCCGCACCTTTTCCTTATGCTTCTTGGCACAGGTATTGAGGGAACTCTCCAGGCGGTTGCCAAAGGCATCGGCCATCGCCACCAGTTCCACGTTACCGCTGGTCGTGTTCATCGCCTGGATCGCAGCGCCAGTCCCCCGGCCCCCACAGCCGACCAGGCCAATTTTGATCGTATCGCTGCCAAAGGCATGGGCCGATCGCGCCAGGGAAAGTTTCGGTTTCAACAGGGACCCGGCTGCCACGCCGGCCGCAGCGATTTTGGTCCCGTTCCCGATAAATTGACGACGCGTCGTTTGGCTTTTTTGTTGACTCACAAATCTCTCCTGTTTCACTATCCGACCGGCTCTATTTCGCCGACCGATTTCCAAGACCAAAACAATCTCGACAACTGCCCAGGCCGATCATTCCATCTAACCTTGCCTCTAATTTAGTCATTACCACCCCGGTTTTCAATCTGCTGCGACCGACAGGCGGTTCCGGTTATAATCGGGGCGTCCGCTACCGGCTCGCTCCCCACCCAGGCTCGCCCCCAACATGCACACGTTTTTCGGTTATCTCGGCATTTTATGTTCCACCTGGCTGTTCCTGCTGCCCGGCGCCCTAACAGGAAACGAGAAAAATCGGGGCCCCGGGACACGGCAGGAATTCTCCTTCCCCGCCATGGGGGTAGAGTTCCGGGTCATCTATTATGCCGCGCCTCAGGGGGTCGATCGAATCGAGGAACAGATCCGCCAACGCGTCAACCAGATCGAACAGGCACTCAGTGACTACCGAGCCTCCAGCGAGGTCTCGCTGTTGGGCCAATCCGCACCACACGCCACGCCGCAAAAGACCGGACCTGACCTCTGGAAATTGAGCTGTACCAGCCGGGCCATCAGCCGGCATACCGACGGGGCCTTTGACATCACGGTGGGCAACCTGTCGCACCTTTGGCGGATGGCCCGCAAGAGAAACCGGCTGCCGACCCCTGAAAAAATTGCGTCGGCCAGGGAACGGACCGGTTACCGCCAACTCGAAATCCACTCGAACCAGCGCCTCCGATTGACCGAACCCGGTATGCGTCTGGACTTTGGTGGTATCGCCAAAGGGTATGCGGCCGACGAGGTGATCGGTCTGCTCCAACAACAGGGAATCCGTTCGGCACTGGTCGACGCCGGCGGGGATATCTGTGTTTCCGACGCGCCGCCCGGTCGAACCGATTGGACGATCCGCCTGCTCCAACCGGACGGGAAACCGGGGGCGAAGGCGGTAGTCGAGTTGAAACTCGCCAACGCGGCCGTGGCCACCAGCGGGGACTTGAACCAGTTCCTGGTCATCGACGGCAAACGCTACTCGCATATCATCGACCCCCGAACGGGGCAGGCAACCACCCGTATTTCGATGGTCACGGTGAAGGCGCCCACCGCCACGCTGGCCGATGCCTACGCTTCGGCCGTTTCGGTGGCCGGCGTGCCCGACGGCCTGGCGCTGGTCAACGATCTCTGCCGCACCGAATGCCTGGTCTGGGTGCGGGGCAGCGAGAGGGACGCCCCCCTGCAACGTTTCACCTCACGTGGATGGGGGCCGTCCGGCTCAGACGAGTGAGGACCAGTCCCGCAGACCGATCGGCTCGCGGCAGGTGTACGGTTCACCGAATTCGACGCCGATCGATTGACCCCAGTAACGCGCCTCGTATTCGAGCCGCTCGATGAACCCGGGTTGCAGCGATTCGCGGCCCTCCACGAACTGGCTCTGGTAACAGGCAATCGCCTGCCGCTTGGTCACCCAATGATCGGAGATATCGAGCACAAAGGCGGGTTGCGCGTGCTGTTTCAAGTGAACACAGTAGTAATGGAACACCCGCTGTGGGTGGTGAGGTTCCCCCGGCATCTCCGTTTTTGAAAGCTTGGCCCAGAAGCGGGCCGCCTCGACCAACTCGGTCGCGGCCAGGTGATCCGGATGGGCATCCTGCCAGTACGGCGCAAACAGCCAGCGGGGTCGGGTCTGGCGAATCACACCAGCCAGCGTCGCGCGGGCCTCGAGGGTCGCTTGCAGGCTGCGATTGTCCAGCCCCAGATTGCCTCGCCAGGTCAGTCCCAGCACCTCCGTGGCAGCCTTCGTCTCAGCGGCCCGACGCTCGATCGAGCCGAAAGGGGTCGGTTCTCCATCGGTCAGATCCAGCACACCGACCCGCTGCCCACTGGCTAGCATGGCACCGATTCCACCGCCCATGCCCAATTCCGCATCATCCGGATGCGGCGCAATCACCAGCACATCGAGCGGCTCGAATTCCATCTGTTTCCCCAAAACCTGTCACCCACCAATTGTTTTCGCCGCCATCGACCGACGACGTGCTCCCCTTCATGCTATCAGATTTTTTTCCCGGCTGGACAGACCGCACCAATTTTGGAACAAGAAGACGCTGCCAATTTTGCCACCCCCGGGAAACCGCCATGCGTTACGGACTCCTGCTGATGATCGCCTGCCTGTTGTTCGCCCAACCGGGCTGCACCACCCCTGCGCCGATCAAGAAAGTCTCGTCCGAACTGGCCGATACAACCCAGTCGACCAGCGACTGGATCACTCGGACTCTTGGCAAGGGACAGGCCTCGGATCCCCGCGCCCGCGATATTGAACAGCGGCTCGGATACAGTGACATGCTGGACTACTGAGAATCCGGTTCACGTCAATCGGATTTTCAGGTCGTTGCTGCCGGCCCGACGCCCCGTGTCAACAGGGCCGGTTGAGGTCCGGAATCGTCACCGCCCCACACCCCGTCGCCGCGGCTCTCATCCTGCGGATCATCATCGATCGAGACATTCATCGCTTTGAGCATCCCCCCGTACATCGAGTAGAAAACGGGCACCAGGATCAGGATCAGCAAAGTCCCCGTGGCCAGACCAAAAATCAGGCTGGCCGCCATGGGAATCAGAACCTGGGCCTGCAAGGAGGTCTCGAGAAGAATCGGGAACAGCCCGGCAATCGTCGTCATCGACGTCAGCATGATCGGTCGAAAACGGCGTTGACCGGCTGACATGAGCGCCTCATTCAGGGTCAAACCTTCCCGCACACGGCGATTGATGAAATCGACCAGCACAATCGAGTCGTTCACGACCACGCCCGTCAGGGCAATCAACCCGAAAAAACTGAACAGGGTCAATTGCAGCCCGAGCAGGGCGTGACCCAGGATCGCCCCCAACCAGCCAAACGGGATGATCGCCAGGATGATCAAGGGCTGGACATACGACCGGAACTCGAGGGTCAGCAGGACGTACATGCAGAGCAGGGCTACAAAGAAGCCGGCAAACAGGCTGACCATCGATTCGATCGTTTGCGCCTGCTCCCCCTCCCAGTTGACCGACAGGGTCGCCCCTTTTTCCCGGTAGTCCGCCAGGATGCCGGGCAATACCTCCTGTTGCAACGCCAGGTTGATCTGCGCCGCATTCCCCTGGGTGGCGTCCACATCCGCCGTGATCGTGATCGAGCGGCGCTGATCCAGACGATTGACTTCGCTGGAGGCCCGCTGGTAGTTGACTTCGGCGACCTCCAACAGGGGCCACTCGGACCCCGTGTTGTCACGGATCCGGATGTTCTGAAAACTCTCCATCGTTTCCCGCTCGGGGCGGGGGTAACGGACCATCAGTTTCACTTCGTGACGCCCCCGCTGCAGGCGCATCACTTCGTCACCGAAATAGACCGTCCGAATCGTATTGGCCAGCGAATTTTCGTTCAGGCCGAGCGCCCGACCCTGTTCATTCAGCTTGAGGACCATCTCCCACTTGCCGAGTCGCGAATCGTCCTCGATATCCTTGACCCCGGCGATACCGGCCAGCGCTACCTTGCAATCCTCGGCTGCCTGTTCGAGATACTGGACACTGTTGTCATCGGCTAACAATTTAAATTCGATCGACACACCGCCCGGCCCCATCGTGGCCGACCCGAATTTGAGGACTTCGCTGCCAGCCAACTTCTGCCGAAAGAGATCCTCTTCATTCTGCGTTTCGCTTTCCCCGTTACCGCCAGGTGTTCCCGCGGTATCTGGCTTCTTGGCCTCCACCGTACCGACCAGCTTTTCGCGCCAGGCGGTAATCAGGTCGTCGCTCTTCATGTCGCGCTCGTCGGCCGGTACCAGTTGGACCTGCACCGTCCCCACATGGCTCCCGTTGGTCACCCCGGTTGGGCCGCCCAAGCCATTGCCAATTTCACCAATCTTCTCGTAGACGTTGACGATGAACTCAGGGCTGCCCGCGGGGCGTTCGCGCTGGATCTCCAGTACCGCTTCACGCATTTCAGCCACCGCGTCCACCGCAAAATCGGAACGTGTGCCGGCCGGGAAGGCGACCGTGGCACTGATCTCCCGGCTGTCCAACTTCGGGAAAAACCCGAAGGGGGCGATCCCGCCGGCAATCAGGCCGGCGGCGATACAGGCATAGGCGAGTGCCGCGGACAGAACGACCGGCTTGTTGACCAGGGAATAAGCCAGGAGGGGCCGATAAAATCGCTGGATCGTCCACTCCATCAGGCCCGAGGCGTGCCGGTTCAATTTCTTGAACAGGAACATTAGCGGCTTGAAGATGTAAAAGACCAGGCCAACCATTTTCATGAACAGGTTGTTCTGGTGGGCCAGGTGGCTGGGCAGGATGAAGGTACTTTCAATCAGCGAGATCACGAGCATGGCTATCACCGCTACCGGCATGACCGAGATGAATTTGCCCATCACCCCCGTCACAAACATCAAGGGCAGGAAGGCAATGATCGTGGTGGCAACCGAGGCACAGACGCTCGGCAACACCTCCAACGTCCCTTCAATTGAGGCGCGGGTAAAATTGAGTCCCTCGGATCGCTTGGTGTAGATGTTCTCCCCGATCACGATCGCGTCGTCGACCACGATTCCCAAGGCCATCAGGAAAGCAAACATCGTCAACATGTTCAGCGTCTGCCCGGTTAGCAGCAGGACAAAGCCGGCGCCCAGCACGGAAACCGGGATGCCGATCGCCACCCAGAACGCCAACCGCAAATCGAGGAAGATGGCCAATACCAGGAAGACCAGCAACAAGCCCTGCATCCCGTTTCGGGACAACAGGTCGATCCGATCCTGGACATCTTCCGAGATATTGCCCCACGTCTTGATCTCGTACCCGGGGTACTCGTTTTTCTTCATCTTCACGTAATGCTGGACCGCGTCGACCACGGTAAACAGGTCTTCATTGTTCGTTTTGGTGACCGAAATCGCGATGCCGGGACGACCGTTGATGAAATGCTGGGAAGTCGTCTCGGCAAACCCGTCCACGACATTGCCGATCTCACCCACCGTCACCACATCACCGTTGGACTGGGTGAGGATCGGAATTTTGGCAATCTCCGCTCCCAGCTCCTGCTTGTTGTCTCCCCGTAGCAGGACTTCCTGCGAAGCGGTCTCCATTTTGCCACCCGGCATCTCGACATTCTGCAGTCGGAGCAACCGAGCCAAACCGTCGATGCTCAGGTTGTACTGTCGCAGTCGATCCTCGGGCACCTCCACGGCTATCTCGTAAGGGCGCTCAGCCACAATGTCGGCGCCCGAGATCGCCGTTCCCCGCGGCTGGAATAAACTGCTCAACAGGCGGCGGATCAGGCCCTCGGGCGGAACGGCTCGCAACTCGAGAATCTCGGCGCGCACTTCCTCGGCCACGTCGCGCAGCCGCTTATCCGCCTCCAGCGGGTCGACTCCCTCGGCCGGCTTGGGGCCAAGGATTCCAATCGAGATAGCCGGCGCGCGGAACACGATCTGTTTGACTTCCGGGTCCTCCGCCCGGGGTGGAAACGAGGCAATCTGGTCGACCTGGGAGCGGACGTCGTTGAGAACCTTTTGGACGTCCTTCACGTCGCTGTTCAACTCGAGGATCAGGTAGCCATAATTTTCCCGGGCCACGGACGTCATCTTCTTGACACCCTCGACACCGCTGACCACCGATTCGATCTTCTGGCAGATCCCCTCTTCGACTTCATCCGGCGTGGCGCCCGGGAAGGGGACCCCGACCAGCAGGATTTCCAGGGCAAAATTAGGGAAGACTTCCCGCCGCATCACCACAAAACTGACCGCGCCAACCAGCATTGAGGCGATCAACAACGTGTTCATGGCAGGCGAATTGCGAATGGCCCAGGCGATGACCGACTTCATTGGGACCCTCCCGCCGAACCGGAACCGGTCGTGGTGGTGGAAAGATCCTTGGCCGGTTCTGTCTTCTTCTGTAGCAATTCCTGGGCAGCGGCCAAACGGCCCTGCCCCACGATCTCGACCACCGTGACCCCGTCGACCGGGTTCGGCAAGGGAGAGGCGATGATCCAATCACCGTCGGCCAGTCCACCGTCGTCGCGGACCACCACAAACTCCTCGGACTCCCCGTCCATTTTCCGTTCAAAGCGGTGAACGATTTCGATATCAACCTTTCTCAGCCGCCCCTCGATTTCGCTCTCCAGGCCA
>JAKVBG010000035.1 GCA_022447605.1 Mariniblastus sp. | reverse complement strand
CGGATGTACAATTTCCCTTCGCCCCGGATGTACTGCTGTGCAGCAATACGTCCGGCTTCGATCGTCTGTGCTTTGAGCCAACCAGGTTCAAGTGATTGCAAACCAAAGTCACCAAAGACAACCTTATTGCCACGTGTGGCTTTACCTTTTATACGTCCTCTTTGGACCTTTCGATGTTTTACCCGTTTGGGCATCAGCGCCATCGGTCTCTTCTCCGTAGTTACCTTGGTTAATCCAAACCTGCACTCCAATGTGCCCTTGCGGGGTCATTGCCTCGGTAAAACCGTAGTCAATCTTGGCCCGCAGGGTGCTCAATGGAATGGAGCCTGCAATCTGTTTTTCTCTGCGTGCCATCTCGGCACCCCCCAGCCGTCCCGCCAGCTGGACTTTAATCCCTTTCGCCCCGGCATCCATCGACTCTTCCAGGGCACGCTTCATCGTGCGGCGAAAACTCGATCGCTTCGACAACTGCTCCGCGATCTTCTCCGCCACCAACTGGGCCTGGAGTTCGGGGCGTGAAATTTCATTGATCTTCAGGTTGACCCGCCGACCAATCAGGTTTTGCATCTCTTCCTGCAACAGCTCGACTTCCTGGCCTTTCTTGCCGATGATCAAACCGGGGCGGGCTACATGCAAAATCACTTTCACTTCATCGCGAGTCCGCTCGATCTCAATCCGATCAATCCCGGCCGCTTTATAGTTCTTGGTTGGGTGTTTCTTAATGAAATCCCGAATCTTCTTGTCTTCGACCAACAGCGTGGCAAATTCTTCTTTTGGTGCGTACCAGCGGCTTTTCCAGCCCTCCATGACGCCCACGCGAAAACCGACTGGATTGACTTTTTGACCCATGAATCAACTCGCTCTAAGTATTCCCGTTAATTTCCAGCCTAAACTTCTTCGATCTTCACGCGGATGTGTGACATCCGCTTCTTGATAACGAAAGCCATGCCTCTGGCCCGGGGCCGCATCCGTTTAAACATCGGCCCCCCGTCAATGCAGGCCTCGGAGATAAACAGATCCCCCTCGCCGACAATCCGGCCCGGGTTCTGATCCGGATCCTGGGCATTGGCCAAGGCCGTACGAATCACCTTCTCCAACATGCGAGCACCACGCTGTGGCTGATATCGCAATATATCGAGTGCTTCGTCAACAAACTTGCCACGGACCATGTCAGCCAGCGGGCGTACTTTCCGCGGGCTGATACGTGCATATTTATGTGTGGATTGAAAAGCCATAGCTTTAATTCTTTATTACTTGAAAGTTACCCTGGTGGTTATTTTTTCTTCGACCCGGCATGACCCCGGAACGTTCGAGTAGGAGCAAACTCTCCCAGCTTGTGGCCAACCAGGTCTTCGGTAATCAGGACCTTGATATGTTTACGGCCATCGTGGACCAGGAAGGTGTAGCCCACAAACTCGGGAACAACCGTACACGCCCGGGCCCATGTCTTGATCGGTTCCTTTGACCCTGCAGCCTCCTGCTTCTGGACCTTCAGGTACAGTTTCTCGTCGACGTATGGACCTTTTTTCTGTGATCTACCCACTCTTGATATCCCTAGCTCTTAACCTTTAACTGCCCATAACGCTTGGAACGACGACGACGCACAATCGCCGAGTTGGATGGTTTTCGACGTTGACGGGTTGCCCCACCCTTGGCCGGCTTGCCCGACGGACTGACCGGGTGACGTCCACCTTTGGTTCGACCTTCACCACCACCGTGCGGGTGATCGACCGGGTTCATTGCGGTACCCCGCACATGGGGACGACGGCCCAACCAGCGTTTGCGGCCCGCCTTACCGAGCCGAACGCTCATGTGATCGGAGTTGCCCACCTTGCCAATCGTGGCGCGGCAGGTCGAAGGAACACGTCGAATCTCTCCACTGGGAAGAGAAATCTGAGCCCAGTCCGCCTCGCGAGCCATCAAGGTCGCATTGGAACCTGCGCTACGACAGAGCACAGCACCCTGCCCGGGACGCATCTCAATGTTGTGAACGACCGTACCGAGGGGGATGTTCTTGAGCGGGAGTGCATTTCCAACTACCGGCGGGGCCTCTGGCCCACTCTCGACGGTCATCCCGGCCTGCAATGTATCGGGCGCAATGATATACCGTTTTTCACCGTCCGTATAATACAACAGGGCGATTCGGGCGGAACGATTCGGGTCGTACTGAATCGAGTTCACGTGGGCCACACAGCCATCTTTATCTCGCTTGAAATCGATGACCCGGTACATCCGCTTGTGACCGCCGCCCCGATGGCGACAGGTGATCTTGCCCTGGTTGTTTCGCCCGCCTTTTTTCTTCAACGGCCGCAGCAATGATTTTTCCGGCTTGGCACCCTTGGTCAGCTCAGCAAAATCACTGACGCTGGCGTTCCGCCGCCCTGCCGAAGTCGGTTTGTATTTTCTAATTCCCATGGCTATCCAAAGTCCGGGTTACTTTCTGGTTTTCTCTCTAGAAGAAGTCGATCTTGTCGTCACCCTTGAGCTTGACGATTGCCTTCTTCCAGGCCTTGGTTCTTCCGTATGTAAACTTGTAACGTCGAGGCTTCCCTTTGCGTGTCTGGGTCGCCACCTTTTCAACGCTGACCTCAAACAGTTTCTCAATAGCGTTCTTAATGTCTTCTTTGGTCGAAGCCGGGTTGACCTTGAACGTGTACTGGTTGAAGGCTTCCGACTGGAACATCCCTTTTTCCGTGACCACCGGCTTGAGTATGACCTGATGCGCTTCCAGCTTCAGACCTTTACCTGCCGATTTCTCACGTTTTGCCGTTCTGGCCATAATTTTCTTCTCCAGTCACAGCCTATGATTTTGCTTTTTCTTTAAACGCATCCATCGCATCCCGTGTAATCAGAACACGGTGCGGCCGCAGGATGGCCAGGGCGTTCAAATCGGACACCCGTGACACCTCCACCCGCTGAATGTTGCGTGCACTCTTGTAAACCGCCGTATCATTCTCGGCCGTTGTAATCAACGCACTCTTGCCTTGCAGGTCCAACGCCTTGAGCAGACCGGCGATCTCCTTGGTCTGCGGGGAGTCCATCGTCAAGTTATCCAGCACCAGCACCTGCTCATCCTGAATCTTGCCGGCCATCGCCATCCGGGTTGCCAGCCGGACTGCTTTCTTCGGCAAACGATAGGAATAATCCCGATTCTGCTTGGCGAAGGCATGGCCACCGCCGCGACGAATATTGGACCGACGGGAACCGGCACGGGCATTGCCCGTACCTTTCTGTCGGTACAGCTTCTTGGTCGAACCGGAAACATCACTCCGCGATTTGGTCTGATGCGAACCCTGCCGGCGATTGGCCTGGTACATCACGACCACGTCGTGCAACAACTGCTTGTTGATCGACGATGCAATCTCAGCGGGGTCGATTTCATACTTCCCCACCTCTTTTCCGGACTTGTCGTAAACTGGCAAACTGGCCATGAAATCAACCTACCTTGTTCGTTTCCTTGACAACCACAAACCCGCCGTTGGGACCGGGAACAGCACCTGCCACCATCAGCAAGTTATTCTCAGAGTCCACACGAACCAATTTCAGGTTGCGCGAGGTAATCCGCTTGCTACCGTATTGACCCGCCATCCGCTTACCCTTGAACAGGCGACTGGGACTGGCACTCATGCCGGTACCCCCGGCATGGCGGTGGCACTTCTTGACGCCGTGTGTGGCACGCTGACCGGCAAAATTATGCCGCTTCATCACACCAGCGAAACCGCGGCCCTTACTGGTACCAACCACATCAACGCGACCGACTTCACTCATCGCATCGACCTTGACCTCCTGGCCCAACTCGTAGTCGGAGGTATCACCGCGCAGCTCGCGCACAAATTTCTTCGGCTCACAATCAGGCTTGGGCAGCAACTCGATACCCGCCTCACTCCGCTTCTGGGAGCGATTGCTTTTCAATGCGGCCACGTGGCCACGTTCAGCTCGGGTCGCCTGACCCTTGCGGGAGCGACGCTCTTTGGCCGGTCGTTTTTTATCCAGAAAGCCCAATTGAACTGCCGAATAGCCGTCTTTTTCCTCGGTTCGCAACTGCAAAACGTGACAGGGACCCGCCTCAATGACGGTCACGGGTGTCACCGTGCCAGTTTCCTCGTCGAACAATTGCGTCATCCCGACCTTCCGGCCGAGTATGCCTTTACTCATGACTATCGCCTTGTTTTCAATTGGACTTGTCGCAGGGATGGATGCCAAAATCAGGAGGTTACCCGCCGCCTGGCCTGGTCAACTTATCCACACAACTTCCGAGCCATATCTCATTTAAGGAGAATTAAACCTGTGATGTAAACCATTACTTTGCCGAGGCCTTGATCTTGATCTCAACGCCGGCCGGCAAACTCAATTTATTCAATGCTTCAATCGTCTTGGCGGTCGCCTGGACGATATCAATCAGTCGCTTATGGGTCCGTATTTCAAATTGCTGCCGCGCCTTCTTGTTAACAAAAGGACTCGACAAGACCGTATACCGCTCAATCCGGGTAGGCAGCGGAATCGGGCCATGCACTTCGGAGTGCGTTCGCTTGGCCGTATCGACAATCTCCTGGGCACTCTGATCGAGGATCGAGTGATCGTAGGCTTCCATTCGTATGCGAATGACTTCATGAATCGGACTGGCCACGAATTACTCTCTCCACATCCAAAAATGATCAAATTGGCCCAAAAATGGGCGGAAAACCAAGCTTCCTGAACACCTGCCTTGGCCAAGGCGCAACGCAAGTGGCCCTCGAGATTTCGCTCAAGGGAATCGGTGAATCTAAGGCCTGCAACTGCTATCGTCAACCGCAAAAGCAGGCTTTTCCCCGAGAAAAGCTTGGCTCTCAAGGGAGAACCGGATAGACTGGCGGCCACCGGAATCGACCAGCCAACCGACCGTCTTATCAATCGGGCCATCCGTTCGAGACGCTTGTTTGAAATGTGTAAGAAAAGGGGATGCAATGAACCAATTTAGCCGGAAAAACGTGGTTATTTTGGGTCTGGCGACCAGTCTGACCGGCTGGTTCGGGATTTCCAGCAGTCAGGGCCAGGTCACCCTGCAGTTACCAACCGTTTCCATCTTCGACCTGCAGACGGTGGTCCAGGTTCCCGACGGCGGAACGATGCATCTGGGGGGAGTCCAGCGCTCAGCCTATGGTCAAGTCGACCGCTCCGCCGGCATGCTGGGTGGCGTCCCCTTTGCCGGCCGTCTGTTTCGCAATCGGGCTATTGGTCGCTCGAACTCGGCCAGCAACGCCAGTCTGGGAGTCCAGATCCTCAGCCTCAAAGAGATGGAGCAGGACGTGCTTCGTGAAGCCGAGCGCCAGGCGATCCTGCGGCGAAGAACCGACCCGAATGGCCCGGTCCAAACCCAGCAACAGGCCGATTTCATCACCCGCAACATTGGCCGCAGCGGCACAAAACGGAAACGATAGGCACGAAAAAGCGTTTGGGGGCCGTCCGGCCGAGGCGGGCCTCAGGCCAATGCCAGCCAGTCGATCCACGACGTGCGAGCCGATAAAAAACGTCGAAATCACTCATTCGTTCCGTTTCCGATGTCGGCAACAGCTTCTCCTGCGTGGAACTCGTTGTAGACTGAAAGTGGTCGATGAACCAGAAAACCGAGTTGCCAATAACCGCCCGGCGATTGATGATTCCCATTCACCTCGAACAACTTGAGTTCCGCTACCCGCGGTCAGATTTTCTCCTGAAGATCGACCAGCTGGCGATCGAGGCCGGCAGTCGGGTTGCCATCGTCGGGCCAAGCGGCAGTGGCAAGACGACGCTGCTAAACCTGATGGCCGGCATCTGCAGCCCCCAACAGGGCCGTATCCAGATCGGCTCCCATGCGGTTTCCACCATGTCCGATGCCGAGCGACGAAACTTCCGCATCTCCCGGATTGGAATGGTCTTTCAACAGTTCGAATTGGTGGACTACCTCAATACCGAGGAAAATATCCTGCTCCCCTTTGCCATCAACCAGTCGATTCGCCTCAGCCCGGAAGATCGCCAATACGCCGAATCGCTGGCCGTGCAAATGGGACTGGGCGACAAGATCCGCCGATTGCCCCACCGACTTTCCCAGGGGGAACAACAGAGGGTCGCAATCTGCCGGGCACTGGTGACGCGTCCCAGCCTGATTTTCGCCGACGAACCGACCGGTAACCTGGATCCCAAGAACAAGACCCGCATTCTCGACATCCTCTTCGGAGTCAATCGGGAGGAGGGCCAAACGTTGATTGTCGTGACCCATGATACGCAAATTCTCGACGGTTTTGAGCGGATCATCGATTTCCAGGACTTCACGGTCGATGCCAATCCGGCCTCCCAACCCGACCGCCCAAGGGAGAGCCAATCATGAGTTGGACCAAGCTGGTCATTCGGTATATCCAGTTCCACAAGCTGAAAACGGTCGTGCTGGTCGCCAGTATTTTCCTGACCACCTTCCTGCCGATCACGATCCTGATCCTGCTGAGTGAGTTCAACGAGAAGATCATCTCCCGCGCCCAAAGCACCCCGATGGTGATCGGCGCCGAGGGGAGTCCACTCGACCTGACATTGCACGCGATCTATTTCAGCAGCAAGCAGCCGGACCCGATCCGCTTTGCGACGATTGAGGAAATCCGGCAGACCGGCTGGGCCAGGCCCGTACCGATCTACTCCCGCTATACGGCCCGGCAGTTCCCCATCGTGGGAACAAGCCTGGACTACTTCCAATTCCGCAATTTACCGCTGGCCGAGGGAGAATCGCTCAGCCGCCTGGGAGATTGTGTACTGGGAAGTGAAGTCGCCCGCCAACTGCAACTCGGCCCCGGCGATCGCCTTCTGTCCGACCCGGAAAACATTCTCGACCTGGCAGGCCATTACCCCCTCAAGATGCTGGTCCGGGGCGTGCTCGAGCCGAGCTCGACGCCGGACGATTGGGGTGTGTTTGTCGACCTGAAAACGAGTTGGGTGATCGAGGGGTTAGGTCATGGCCATCAAAATCTGGAAGAGGAGACCGATGACCTCAAGGTAGAGGTCCGATCCGATGGAACCTTGCAGGCCACGGCCGCCGTACTGCCGTACATGGAAATCACGGATAACAACATCGATTCGTTCCATTTCCATGGTGAAACGGCCGATTTCCCGATCACGGCCGTGATCGCTGTGGCACCGGACGAAAAGAATGAAACCTTGTTGATGGGTCACTTCCAGGTGGTCGATAATGAAACCCAGCTGGTCCAACCGGTCGTCGTGATCGATGAGCTGATGTCCCTGGTGTTTCAGGTCAAAAAATTCTTTGACTTGAACGCGGTCCTGATCGCCCTGGCGACCCTGTTTCTGCTGATCCTGGTCCTGGTCCTTTCCCAGAGGTTGAGAATGCGTGAAATGCAGACGATGTTCAAGCTGGGCTGCAGCCGGGGCACAATACTGCGACTCCAGTTCTCAGAGATCGCAATCCTGTTCCTGGTCAGTTCCGTATTGGTCGCTCTGGCCGTGTGGGGTGTCTGGCTGATGGCGGGTAACGTGGTTCAGTCCCTGTTGATCGGGAGCCAAGGGTAAATCATGGCGAACCAAACCGCTGCCCGATTCGTCCTGGCCCTCATACTGCCGGCCCTGTGGCTGACACCGGGCTGCCAGAGAAGTGATCGGAACCCCCAGGACAACGCGGCCTTCAGCCAACCCGTCCGTTCCAACCTGGTTTCTGCCGTCAGCTACCCGCTGTACTACCTGACCGGGCAACTTCTGGAAGGGACCCCGGTCAAGGTCGACCTGATCGCCCCACCGGCAGGCGCGTCGGATCAATGGACGCCCGATCAGCAGCAGATCGAGACCTTACAGAAATCGGACCTGATCATCGCCAATGGACCCGGTGCTCCGTTTGCCAAGTGGATGGTTCGTGTCTCCCTGCCCGAGTCACGGGTCGTGCCTACGACCGACAACTTCTCCCTGGAAGAATTCATCATGGTCAAGGATCATCGTGTGGTTCACCGGCACGGACCGGAAGGAGAACACTCACATCCTTTCATGGTGTCCGAAACCTGGCTCGATCCGGCTATGGCCAAGAAACAGGCTGGTGAGATCGCTACGGCCCTGGCAAGCTCCTACCCGGAAATGGGCGACCGTTTCCAGCAAAATTTACAGCAGCTGAACGGATCGCTGGATGGCCTGACAGAGCGTTTCGAAATGATTCCTACAGGAAGCGTGATTACTGCGACACCGCGTCTGAAATTCCTGACCCGGGCGGCCGGGCTACCGGACACGCACCTGCTCTGGTTCGATCTGCCGGAAGAATCCCTGTGGCAAACCGGGGGAGAACAGGCTTTCCTGGATCGAGTCAAAGAATCCGGTTCCCGCTGCATCCTGTTTGATACAGATCCGCCCAATTGGCTCAAGGAACGACTCGAGCAACTCGGTTACCCGGTCCATTCCCTTGACTCATTCAGCCAGGGCGGTTTGCCGGCCGGCGGTGCGGACTTCATGCAAGTCATGGAAAACAACCTGCAAATATTGCAGGACAGCCTGTCGCGTTAGACGATCGCCAACGCGTCTTGTTCAGGAACCATCCTCTGATTTTGGTCGGGGAGTCGCCTCGCCGTTGGCGATCGGCAAGCTGCCAACGAACAGGCCCTGGATCACTTTGGTCATGTGCCGCAGTTCCAGTTTTTCCCATTCATCTCCCGGCTGATGGTAATCATCATGCAGCGATCCGGCCGAAAAACTGTGGGCCACGACCCCCTTCTCGGCGAACGAATAGTTGTCACTCGAGCGGTAGAGCATCGGGCTGAACTCGGGATGCTCGAAAATCAGGACATCGACCGATTCGGCCGCCTCGGCCATGATCGGTCCCAGGTCGGACTCGTTCCAACCGGTCACCCAACACTTGCCAGCCGCGCCCGCCTCTGGGCGCCCAACCATCTCGATATTGATGTTGGCCACGATCTTCTCCAGCGGCCAAGTCGGTTGGCTGGCGTAATGGCGGGATCCGAGCAGACCTTTTTCTTCGCCCCAAAACGTCATGAAAATGGTCGTCCGCTTGGGAGCCGTCTTCAACGCACCAAACGCTCGGGCGAGTTCAATCACGGTTGTCACCCCGGTGGCGTTGTCATCGGCCCCGTTGAAAACCGGGTCTTCCAGGCCATCCTGCGTTCCGACATGGTCCAAGTGAGCCGTAAACAGGACCGCTTCGTCTTTCAATTCCGGGTCACTGCCCGGCAGAAGACCGATCACATTGCGAACTTCCGTTTGACCCACCGTTCGTTTCGGTATCTTGACCGTCACTTCCTGTTGCGGATCGAACTCGCCCACCAACAGGGTCGGAAGCGAGTTGCCCTGCCGCCGGTTGACCAGTCGCGGCTGCGTCGCCTGCTGAGCAGTACCGACCATCGGGCTGTCCGCCCTGACCTCCAGTAGCAGACACTTGGCTCCCCGGCCTGCCAGAGAACTCAGTTGCCGACGAAACATGAATTGATCCCGTGGGGAAACGACCCCGGACGCATCGACCAGAACGGCCCCGGCAACCTCGACCCCCGAGAGGTCCTGCCCCGGTTCGATGCGGGTCACCGGACCGGTGTACTCAAAATCTTCCGCGTTGGCGGCGATGACTCCAAACTGCTGGCCCGACCGGCCAGCCACCAGGAACTCGATCCCACGGTTGGGCATGGCCACCGTTTCCAGTTCATGTTTCTGGTAGAAACTCGCATCGGGGCCTCCCCCCTGCAAACCGGCACCTCGAAACCGCGCAGCCACGTAGGCGCTGGCGATGGTCAATTCACGCGAGGGCGTGTCGCGGCCCGCCATCTCGTCGGAGGCCAGGAAGGTCACCGTAGCGGTCACATCCTGCTGCGTAATCTGTGCCAGCGCCTGCCGGACCTCCCCGGGCAATTCCTGCTGGGCTGGCAACCAGCCAGCCAGCCCGGCCAGCCAACCAGCGATCATCACCAAACATCCGATCGACTTGCAGACCTTCATCATTCGCATTCTTTGTCCCATCATGATACTCCCGGATTTCTCTGAGCCGTATTGTAGCGGCTAAACCAACCACCTGTCGCCTTACCGGGAAACTTGCAAAAAGCGTGGAGATCATCGATATTGTCCGGCAACGTAGACGTTCATTTCATCGAACCCCGCAGGGAACGCCGATCATGCACCCCGAAGAACTGGTGATTGTCCAAGCTTACGAATTTGAAGATGAAGCCCACCTGGCCCGCTCCGTCCTGGATGCCGAGGGGATCGATTCGAAGGTATTGGGATCGGAAACGGCCGGTTTCGGCAGTCTTACCAACGAGGCTTCCTTTCAATTGGTTGTCCGCAAAGATCTCTACGAGCGGGCCAAGCAGATACTCGAACACGCGGCTCAGGAACAGGAGGAAGAAGAGGAAGCGATCCCCGCCTGGAAATGTGAATGCGGCGCCGAGGTGGACGAAGGGTTTGCCATCTGCTGGTCATGTGGAAAGCCGTGGCCCGGAGCTGGTTCCCCATCATAAAACTACCGCTGAGGCAGTTCACCGACCGACCGCTTCCCCTGCAGCCGGATCACCGGCGGCCTGATCACCGGCGGCCGGATCTCCTGGACCTTGCTGCCCGTTGGGGGACGGTTCGCTACCGGTTTCCTTTTCGGTCTTCTCCTGCTGGACGTCCCGCTTCTGCCGGTCAACCATCGCCCGGACATCGGCCAACAACTGTTTCGCATCGTAGACAACCCCGTCCTTGATCGTCCATTTGATACCGCCCACCCGGGCCAGCTCACCGGTCTCGTCATCCAGACGGACCGCACCATGGCCCAACAGGACCTTGAAGTTCTTCAATGGATTCTCGTCCACCAGAACCATGTCGGCCAACAGGCCGGGACGGACCACTCCAAATTCAATCGGCTTGCGCATCGGTTCATGCAACGTCATGGCACCATTCATGGTGGCGGACTGGATCACCTCCAGCGGGTGGAAGCCGGCCTCCTGCAAAAGCTCGAATTCCTCGATGTAACCAAACCCGTAGGTATCGTAGATAAAACCGGAATCTGCCCCGGTCGTCACGCGGCCCCCCATCTTCTTGTAATCGTTGATCAACTGCATCCAGACCCGGTAGAAATTCCGCCAGGCGACTTCATCCTCGGTTGTCCAATAGAACCAGTAGGAACCATGGTTCTTGCGGCTCGGTTCGAAGAACTGCATCAGTGACGGCAGGGTGTATTGGTCGTGCCATTCAGCCGTGCGGGCGCGCATCAGGTCGCGGCCGGCCGAGTAGATCGTCATCGTCGGGTCAAAAACGGTTCCCAGTTCGAGGTGTTCCTGCAGGTACGCTTTCCACTCCGGACTGCCCGGGGGGTGAATCTTGTCCCACAAGCGCGCTACCTGGCCGAACCGATCCTGTTCATTGTTGTAGTTGTGATCGAGCGGCCAGGGCTGGACCACATGATCCTTGAGCAACGCCTCGAAGTGTCCGTAGTAGTGGGTGACCGTTCCCAACCCGAGTCGCGCCGCATCGATCGCGTTCATTTGAGCCACCCCGGTCTGGGCCAGGTGGGCGGTCGAACCCAATCGCAGGCGATTCGCCTCGGAGAGCAGGGCATTCATGATCTCCGGGCGGTACGCTCCCAGCTTGAGACCCTGGATCCCCTGTCCGGGAGCCGCTTCCACCCAGCGCCGCGCCTCCTCCGGGGTCTGCAGGTTACCCGGTGGCCTTTGGTAATTGAAAATCCTGGGAGCGACGATTTCATTGTTGGCGCTCCGTTGCTGCTCGCGCACAACCCACTCATTGTTTCCATTGAGGGGAACCCCCCGCACCGTGGTGACCCCGTGTCCCATCCACAACTTGTAGACATATTCGGCATCGGGCGCCTTCTGCAGCGAACCGGCATGGGCATGCATGTCGATAAAGCCGGGCAAGAGGTACATCCCCTGGGCGTCGAGTACCAGGTCAGCATCCTTCGGGACACGGCCGCTGCTGATTCGCTCGATCCGGTTCTGCTTGACGATAATGTTGACCGGCCCACGGGGCGGGGCACCGGTCCCATCAATCAGAATACACCCCTTGATCACCAGCGTCTCGAAAGGACCCTGGCCCTCGCCCTCCAGACGGTCGGGAGCCGGGTTCAATTCACCCTGCGCATGGACCATCGTCAGCGGAGTCAGCAACAACACGAACGCGGTCAGCAGGCCAAGCGGCCAGCCACAACCGGCGGAAGCACGAGGTGTGATCATCGAGTCTGCCTCAAGGGGAAGTAGCATTTCCCTTCCAATCTAGTTGGCAAGTTTGCCAAACACAATCTTGTGGTCCGTGATGGCCCCGACGGCGACCTGCCAATGGTCCCCGTTCAGTCTGGCCGATCGCCGTATCCGTCCGCCAGACCGGGAACGCCGTCCAGGCCGGCCGGAACACGAAATTTGGCCCCCTCAAAATCGTCACCGATCGGTTCGTAGACACCTCCCAGGTGCTCTGCCAAGAACGCCTCACAGACTGCAAAAAACGAAATCTTGTTGGCCGGCCGATCAAAACCGTGACCCTCTTCCGGGTAGAGCAGGTAAGAGACCGGGATCCCCTTCTCCTGCATCGCGGCCACCACCTGGTCCGACTCGGCCTGCTTGACCCGTGGGTCCTGGGCGCCCTGACCGATCAACAGGGGGCGACAGATCTTATCGACATGGAACAGCGGAGAACGCGACTCGAGGAATTCCCGTCCTTCCGGGCTGGTGAAATCACCGACGCGCTGTTGCATCAGGGGCATGATCGGCATCCAGTAGGGCGGGGGATTCTCCATCAGGCTGATCAGGTTACTCGGTCCCACGATATCGACCCCACAGGCAAAGGCCTCCGGCGTAAAGGTCAGACCGACCAGGGCGGCGTACCCTCCGTAACTCCCCCCGACAATGGCCACCTTATCGGGCAGGGCAATCTTCTGGTCGACAGCCCATTGCACGGCATCGATCAGGTCGTCATGCATCCTGCCGGCCCATTCCAGGTTGGCCGCGTTGATAAAATCCTTCCCCAGGCCGGTCGATCCCCGGTAGTTCACCGACAAAACGGCGTAACCCCGGTTGGCCAACATTTGATGCAGGGAACTGTAGCCCCAGAAATCCCGCGCCCAAGGTCCGCCGTGAACCAGCAGGACCAACGGCAGCGGTCGGTCCGGTCGGCCCGTTTCCTGTCGATCCGCATCGACCGGCAGACTCAGGTAACTGACCAGGGAGAGTCCGTCGCGGGAGCGAATGATCAGTGGGTGCATGCGGGCCAGTTGGACCTGTTCCAGATCCGGTCGATCGGTGAACAGAAATTCGGTCTCTCCACGATCGGGCCAATATCGGTAATAGCGAACCGGCCCCTTGTCGGTTGCGAAGGCCACCGTCCACTGATCATCAGCCAGGGAGCGGCTGGTCACCTCGATGTCACCTTCCTGCCCCAGTTCCTCCGCCTGGAACCTGGCCAGCCGTTCAAACGCCTGTTCGATGCGGGAATCGAGAAATTCGTGCTGTTCCCGCTCATGGGTATAAGTGACGGCCTCGATCGTCTTGTCGACAGGGTGGACCATGATCCCGTCGATGTCCGCCTGGTCCGTCGCAAACAGGACCGTTTCCTGTCCTGTATCGAGATGCACTCGCTTCAAGGCGGCCGTATTTCGGTCGCGGCTGTCGAGCAGGTAGAGCGAGTCACCCGTCTTGTCCAGCCCGACTGGCTGGGTGGTGAGCACATCTTCCGAGCCGATCGTCATCAGCGGAGACCACCCCGCATCGGCCCCTTCATCGGGACGCAACAACATCATCTGGCTGTCCGGAGTGAAGGCGACCGCCAGGCGAAGCCGGAGGTCGTCATCGGCTACAAAGCCTACGAACTGATCGTTTTGCAGAACCAACTCCCGCGTTCCCGTCTCCACATCGATCCGGTAGACATCGTGAAACCAGTGCTGGTCCCGGTCGTTGATGCCGACCAGGATCTCGCCAGGGTGTTGCGGGCTGACATGAACAACCTGGGCCGCAATGTCCGCGAACGGCGTCAGGTCGATCACCTCGCCACTCGCCAGTTTTCCCTCCGGCGTAATGTCGAGCCGAACCGAGTACAGGTGGTAGTCCTCGTCCCCGTTATCATCCTGCAGGAACAGGATGTGGCGGTTGGTATGAGCCCAGAAAAACTGGCGGATGCCCGTCGTCTGATCCTGTGTCACCTGGCAGGCCGGATCTTTTTCCGAAGATTCGCCATCCTCCTGGCGCAAGACCCAGACGTTCATGACGCCATCACGAGGGGCCAGGTAGGCCAACATCGCGCCATCAGGGCTGAGCCGTGCCATGCAGCGCTGCGGGTTACCGAACAATGTTTTTCGTGGAATCACCTCGTTTTCTCCCTCTCCGATGTCCGGGGCTGACCGGGGCCATCCTGTCTCCAGCTGGTCTCCGGGTAAAATCGATCTGGCTCATATTCTATTTTGGCGATTACCAGGCAGCCAAGGCGTGGTCCCCCTTCTTTGCTACAATTAAAACGGTCCCCTAACAGAACGAACGGAACTCCCCGGAACCCCTCAACTCTTTGCCGACTGAACCACGGAGCGAACCGACCGCCATGAAAGTATTCCTGAACACACCGATCACGGTTTCCCTGCTGCTGGTCCTCGCTCTGAGCGGTTCCTTCGCGCCGGCCAGAGCGGAGGATCAACCGAACATCCTCTTGATCTACCTGGATGATTTCGGCTGGCGGGATACGGGCTACATGGGTTCCGACTTTTACGAAACACCCCATCTCGATCGCTTGGCCGAAGGCGGGATGATCTTCACCGATGCTTATTCCTGCGCGGCCAACTGCGCCCCGGCGCGGGCTTCCCTGTTATCGGGACAGTACACTCCCCGTCACCGGATCTTCAACGTGGGGACCAATCCGCGAGGCAATGCCAAACATCGGCGACTGGAACACATTACCGGGACAAGTACGTTGTCACCCGACCTCCGGACCTGGGCCGACCAGCTGCAGGCAGCCGGTTACCGGACTGCCACCATGGGCAAATGGCATCTCAGCTCGGACCCGTTGCCTTACGGATTTGACGTCAACATTGGCGGCACCCGATCGGGAGGCCCACCCAAGGGCTACTACCCACCCCACGGCAATGCGCCCGGGCTGCAGGACGCCCCGTCCGGTGAATACGTCACCGACCGACTGTCCAGCGAGGCGATCAAGTTCATCGAGGCCAGCCAAAACCAACCCTGGTGCCTCTACCTGACCCATTTCGCGGTACACACACCGATCCAGCCAAAGCGAGAACTGCTGGCCAAGTACGAAGGCAAGACGCCCGGCGCATTGCACAACAACGCCAAGATGGCAACCATGATCCAGGCAGTGGATGACGGTGTCGGTCGGATCATGGAAAAGCTGGACGAACTCGAGCTGACCGACCAGACGGTTGTCCTGTTCTATTCGGATAACGGGGGCTATGGTCCAGCCACGGACATGGCGCCCCTGAAGGGTTACAAGGGAACGTATTACGAAGGGGGGATCCGGGTCCCGTTTTTCGTCAACTGGCCCGGCGTCGTCAAACCGGGACAAACCAATTCGGAGCCAATCACAGGCGTCGACCTCTACCCGACACTTTGTGAGATTGGGCATGCCAAATTACCCGCAGACCAACCGCTGGACGGCATCAGCCTGGTCCCCCTGTTTGAAGGGAAACGGCTACCGGCCGAATCCCGTTCGCTGTTCTGGCACTTCCCGAACTACCTCCAATCGTATGCCCAGGTCCACGATGAACAGCGCGACCCGCTGTTCCGGACCCGGCCATGCAGCGTCATTCGACATGGCAAATGGAAACTCCACCAGTACTTTGAAGACAATGCGGTCGAGTTGTATGACCTGGAAAACGACATGGGGGAAACCACGAACCTGGCGACCGAGATGCCGGACAAAACGGGGGAACTACTCGCCCGGCTGAAACAATGGCAGATCGACATCAATGCCCCGGTTCCGTCGCAAGCCAACCCCGAATTTGACGCCGAGGCCGAGCAGAAAGCGATCAAGCAGAAAACGGCCCCGGCGCAAAACGGCAACGGTCGCCGGCGGAACGGGTCGGGCCGATAACGGCCCCCACCCGCAAATGACGGTTGACCGCAGAAAACGGCTGGACGATAATCCGTCACTTGTCTCCGAAAACAGGGCGGTTCACAGTGCCATGTTTTGAATTTTTTTCGCCGTCCGTGCCCATCAATCTGGAATCGATGAATGAAAATCCATGAGTTTCAAGGGAAACAGCTGTTCACCAAGTTTGGCGTTTCCGTTCTCGAAAACCGCGTGGTAACCGAGGCCGACCAGGCCGCCAATGCCTTTGATGAACTGGGGGGACCGGTCGCCGTGGTCAAGGCACAAATTCACGCCGGCGGTCGGGGTAAAGGAACGTTCCTGGAAAACCCGGACCAGCACGGTGTGCAATTGGTCAAGTCAGCCCAGGAAGCCACCGAGGTGGCCGCGAAAATGCTGGGCCAACACCTGGTCACTATTCAAACGGGTCCGGAGGGGAAACGGGTCAACCAGGTGCTGGTCGAAGCGGGCTGCGATATCGCCCGTGAACTCTACCTGGGTATCGTACTGGACCGGGCCACCGCCATGCCCGTCTTGATGTGCAGCCAGGAGGGAGGTGTCGAAATTGAAAAAGTCGCCCACGAAACACCCGAGAAAATATTCAAGGAACACTTTGATCCGGCCCAGGGGATCGAAAGTTTTCAGGTTCGCAAACTGTGCAAGAAACTCGGCATCAGTGGCAAGACAGTCCGCGCGGCTGACAAGTTCATGAAGTCGTTGTGCCGGATGTTTGTCGACCTCGATTGCAGCCTGATGGAGATCAATCCCCTGGTGATTACGGGCGATGGCGGACTGGTAGCCCTCGATTCCAAGATCAACTTCGATGACAACGCCCTGTTTCGGCATCCCGATATCATCGACATGCGCGACTTCAATGAAGAAGAAACCTCCGAGGTCCAGGCCTCCGAGGCAGGGCTCAGCTATGTCAAACTGGAAGGGAACATTGGTTGCCTGGTCAACGGGGCCGGCTTGGCGATGAGTACGATGGACATCATCAAGTTGCACGGGGGAGAACCGGCCAACTTCCTGGACGTCGGCGGGGGAGCCGACGAACAGCAGGTCACCGAGGCGTTTCGGATTATCCTGTCAGATCCGAACGTGAAGGCAGTACTGGTCAATATTTTCGGCGGGATCATGAAGTGCAGTACGATTGCCGAGGCGATTGTCGCGGCCGCCCAGTCAGTCGGTTTCCAGGTTCCGCTCGTTGTCCGACTGGAGGGAACCGAAGTGGAAGAAGGCCGACGGATCCTGGAAGCATCTGATGTGGAATTGATCACGGCCACCGACTTGAGTGATGCGGCAGAAAAAGTCGTTGCCACACTTTCGCAGCCGGCCTGACATCCCGCCCTCGCCTGGGGTCCTCTACCAGGGCCGAGCGGGCAATCACATTTTTTATTCACGTTTATTACGAATCAACCTACCCTGGAACGATATTCCAATGAGCATCCTGATCAATTCAGACACGAAAGTCATCTGCCAAGGGATCACTGGCAGCGTAGGAGAATTTCACACCCAGGGTTGCCTGGAGTACGGGACCAAAATGGTCGGCGGGGTGACACCGGGCAAAGGGGGGCAAACCGTGCAGGGGCTACCCGTGTTCGACACGTGTGAAGAGGCGGTTGCCGCCACCGGCGCCACCGCCACGATGATCTTTGTCCCTCCACCGTTTGCCGCTGATGCCATTCTGGAAGCGATTGACGCCAACATCGACGTGATCATCGCCATCACCGAGGGAATCCCCCCGATGGACATGGTGCGCGTCAACGAACGGATCGTTGAATCCGGGTCGGTCCTGGTCGGCCCGAATTGCCCGGGGGTCATTACGGCAGAGGAATGCAAGATCGGCATCATGCCCGGATACATCCATCAAAAAGGGAAAGTCGGCATCATGAGCCGTAGCGGAACCTTGACCTACGAGGCCGTTTGGCAGACTTCCAACCTTGGGTTGGGGCAAACCACCTGTGTCGGTCTGGGGGGTGACCCGATCGTCGGCACCTCTTTCATCGACTGTCTGGAGCTGTTCCAGGCCGATGATGAAACCGAGGCGATCCTGATGATTGGTGAAATTGGCGGATCGGCCGAGGAAGAAGCTGCCGCCTTCGCAGCTGAGCATGTCACCAAGCCAGTTGCTGCATTTATCGCGGGCCGAACGGCGCCTCCCGGAAAACGGATGGGCCACGCGGGAGCCATCATCAGTGGCGGCAAGGGGACAGCAGCTGAAAAGATGGCCGCCCTGGAAGCAGCCGGTATCGAAGTCGCCCAGAGCCCGGCGGACATGGGGACCGCCATGCAGCGGGCGATCGAAAAATCGACCAGTGCCTGATGGTCATCTGCCTGATGGTCATCTGCCTGATGGAGGAACCCAATTTCTCCGTTAGATCAAGGTAGCCAACAGGAACCGTGAACTGACCGTTGTTCCAACCGGATGGGCCCCGTGGCAATCAATCTTGACGATCGACTTTGACGACCGAACCTGCCGGTCGACGCCGGCGGCTGACATCGGCTGGTAACGGTAGTCGGAACCGTCTCCGACTAACCTGCCTGGGAGACGACGGATTCCGAGTTTCCAAGCGAAAATTCATCTTCCGATTCACTGGCCATCCCGAACGGTTTCAGTTCCCCGCGTAATACTCGGACGGATTGGGGCGCCTTGATACCGAGGCGAACCGTATTTCCCTTGATTTGCAGAACCTCGATCGAGACATTTCCATCGAGGATAATTGACTGGTTTTTCTTTCGTGACAAAACTAACATGCTTCTTTCCTTGAAACTAAAGGTGAATCTGTTTTCCAATGAAGGACTCGTCCTTGGTCTTTCTAATATTCGTTACTGCTGCGACTCATCTGGTCACACCCGAGAAAGAAACCGAAAAAACATCTGATGAAATCACTTTCTTGGCTGAATCGCTAGCACAACCGGTACGCTTTACGATGCGGAAGATGGCAATCATTCGATCAACAACCCGCAGGCAAAGGTGGGACGACCGGTCGGGCGGACCATTACAATAAAAAGTCTGATTTCCCTGAAAAAATGTCCCGTCCGACCCGTCCACAGATCGAACAGCTTGAGCGGCGCCTGGCCGGGGTCATGCAGCGGGATCACTTTTCCCTCCACCGTTCCATTGCCCAATTCAAAAAGGGAAATCTGACCGCCGACCAGGCCGCCCAACAGCTGGTGACGATCGAGCAGCAACTCGACCTGTCCTGCCAGGAACGACAGCTTCGTATCGACCGATTACCCTCAATCGAACTCGACCGGGAACTCCCCATTTTCGAACGACAGGAGGAGATCACCACGGCGCTTCAGAACCATCCTGTGATCGTCATCAGCGGGGAAACGGGCAGCGGTAAATCGACCCAACTCCCTTTGATCGCCCTGGCCGCCGGCTACGGCACGCGGGGCATGATCGGGCATACCCAACCTCGTCGGATCGCCGCCCGAGGTGTCGCCTCCCGCATTGCCCAGCAATTGAAAACCGACCTGGGAAAACAGGTCGGTTTCAAAATCCGCTTCGATGACAAAACAGAGACAAGCACGTTGATCAAGTTGATGACAGACGGGATCCTGTTGGCTGAAACCCAATCGGACCGATTCCTGGATCATTACGACCTGTTGATCATTGACGAAGCCCATGAACGCTCACTGAACATCGATTTCCTGATCGGTTACCTGCGGCGAATTCTGCCCAAACGGCCCGACCTGCGGGTCATCATCACATCGGCCACGATCGACACGAAACGATTCGCCGATCATTTTACCTTCGATCCCGAACGTCCCGTGCCGGTGATCGATGTCGAGGGTCGGACTTACCCGGTTGAAATCCGCTACCAGGAACCGGATGGGGAGGAGGAAGAAGCCGACTTGAATGACGCGGCTGTGGCGGCCGTCCAGGAACTGGCGCGGATCGACTCGGGGGACATGCTTCTCTTTCTCCCCACGGAAAACGATATCCGAACCGTCAGTCGCAAGCTGAAAGGGGCAACCATTCCAGGTCGAGCGAGCGAGGTACTACCCCTCTACGCCCGCCTTTCAACCGAACAACAAAATCTGATCTTCCAGTCGAGCAAACGCCGCCGAATTGTCCTGGCGACCAACGTGGCCGAGTCCTCCATAACGGTTCCCGGCATCCGTTTCGTAATCGATACGGGAACGGCCCGAATCAGCCGCTACTCGCCACGCAGCAAGGTGCAGCGGTTGCCGATTGAGGCGATCTCACAGGCCAGTGCCAACCAGCGAGCGGGGCGGTGCGGGCGGATCGGTCCCGGTATCTGTCTGAGGTTGTATGACGAACAGGATTTCGAGACGCGCGCGCCGTTCACGACACCGGAGATTCGCCGTACGAATCTGGCTGCAGTGATCCTGCAGACGCTGATCCTCAAGCTGGGGAATATCGATGAATTCCCCTTTATCGATCCACCCCACCCGGATGCCCTGCGCGACGGCTATAAAACCTTGTTTGAAATCGGGGCAATCGATCATCACCGTCGGCTGACAACTCTGGGACGTCGCCTCGGTCGACTGCCGGTCGATCCCCGCATCGGACGGATGCTGGTGGCCGCTGACGACGAACATTGCCTGACCGAGATCCTGATCATTGCCGCTGCCCTGGAGATCCAGGACCCCAGGATTCGTCCTGCCGACCGCAAGAAAGCGGCTGACGAGCAACATGAAAAATTCGCCCACCCCAAGTCCGATTTCATGGCCTTCCTCAACGTGTGGGATTTTACCCAGAAACTGCGGAAGGAACTGTCGAACAGCAAATACAAGTTGGCCTGTCAGCAGAATTTCCTGTCGGTCGCCCACCTGCGACAGTGGCATGATGTCTATCGTCAGCTGAATTCGATGTGCCGCTCGATCGGGCTGGTGCCACGTCCCAGGAAAGACGACTACAACGCGATTCACCGCAGCCTGTTGGCAGGGCTGCTGTCGGGCGTTGCCATGCTCAGCGATCGCCACGAATACACGGGTGCAGGGGGTGTCAAGTTTCACCTCTGGCCAGGTTCCGGACTGTTTGAAGAGAAACCGAAGTGGATTGTGGCCAGTGAAATCCTGGAGACGTCCCGGCGGTATGGACGGACCGTTGCCAAAATCTCGGCCGACTGGATCGAACCACTGGCCGGCCACCTGGTCAAACCGACGACGGTTGACCCGCATTGGAGTAAAAAACGGCAAACGGCGATGGCCTACGAGAATGTCTCACTGTTTGGTTTGCCGATCGTGAACCGCCGCTTGACCGGTATCGCCAAGACCGATCCGGAAACAGCGCGAGAACTGTTTGTCGAACAGGGACTGGCGGGGCAACAGGTCACCACCGCCTTCGATTTCTACCGCCACAACGAGTCCCAACTGGAAGAACTCGCCCATCTTGCGGCCAAAACCCGTCAACGCGAATGGATCCTCGATTCGCATCGGTTGATCGATTTCTACGAATCCCGTTTACCCCAGGAGGCCGTCGATTGCCGGGCGCTGCAACAGCTGATCAAAAAAGAACCGTCACTCAATCAACAGCTCAAGGTAAGCCCGGCGGACCTCGTCCCGGGACAGGCCGATCAGCAGACCAGGGATCAGTTCCCGGACGAGGTCCAGGTCGGCACGATGAACCTGCCAGTCAACTACCAGTTTCAACCGGGACAAACGGACGATGGAGCCACAGTCAGAATCCCGCTGGAGGGACTGGGGCAACTGGACGACCTGCAGGCTGGCTGGTTGATCCCGGGTCTGTTCGAAGAACGGATCGTGGCGTTGATCAAGAGCCTGCCCAAACGGATCCGTCGCAATTTTGTCCCGGCCCCCGCCACTGCCCAGGTCGTGGCCCGGAACCTGCAGCGGGGGCAGGGCTCGTTCGTGGCGGCCGTGGCCGGAGAATTGACCCGGATCGGCGGCGAACCGATCACGGTCGACCTGTTCGACCCGGCCAAATCGGATCCTTACCTCAAGGTCAATGTCCAGGTGGTCGACGCAGAGGGGGCCGTCGTGGCCGAGGGCCGCAGCCTGGCCGAGCTGCGGGAGCAACTGGGTGACCAGCACGCCTCGAACGTGGTGCAGGTCGATCAGAGTGACTGGCAACAGACCGGTCTGAGCGCCTGGTCCTGGGGTGATTTGCCGGAGCAGGTAACCATCACGCGCGGTACGACCGAGTTGGCCGCGTTCCCGGCCATCTTTGACGAAGGGGAGACGGTCGGTCTGAAACTGGTCGATTCACCGGCGGCGGCCAAATGGGAATCACAACAGGGACTGACACGACTGTTCCAACTGGCTCACCGAAAACTGGTTCGCAGTCAGGTCGCCTGGTTGCCCGACCTGGATCAACACGCCGTCCTGCTGACCCGCCTCGTTTCCCCCCGGGAACTTCGCGCTCAACTGAGTGACCTGATTGTCCGGATCGGGTTGGTTGAAAACGGGCCCCTGCCCCGCAGTCAGGCCGAATTCGACAAGGCCCGAGAAAACGCCGCCGAGCAACTTTCACTCGCCAGCCAGGACGTGGCCCGCTGGCTGCCCCGGTTCTCGTCCGCCGTGCAGGCCGCCTACTTGGCCCTGGAACAGCTGCCACAGCGCTTTGCTCATACCAGGACGGAAATCAAACAACAGATCAAGGCCCTGGCGGGACCGGGATACCTGCAACAGACACCGTGGCGATGGTTGCAACACTTCCCCCGCTACTTCCAGGCGATCGAGGTGCGGATCGAGAAACTACCCACCGCGCCCCCCGATCAGGAACGGGCAGCGGTCGAAGAGATCGATCACTACTGGCAACAGTACGAACAGATGCAGGCACAACACACCACCCAGGCGCTGGTCGATCCGGAACTGGAGCAGTTTCGCTGGATGGTTGAAGAATATCGTGTTTCACGGTTTGCCCAGCAGCTGGGCACCAGTCTGACCGTTTCGGCCAAACGGTTGGAGAAGCAATGGACGCGGGTACGTCAACTCTGATTCGAAGGGACGGGATCAGTCGTCCTGGGCCACTTCCACGTCCGACTTGGCTGTCAATTCCATCATCGTCACCGGGTCGATCGTCTCCGTTACAAATCGAGTGCTGCCATCGCAATAAGCGAAATTGGCACCGCCCGCATGCAACGAGGAATACGTATCTTGCGATTGCACCGGATCCTCATGGGGAAAGTTGATCCCTTGGCCAAAATTGCTGGCCCCGGCCGTGTCACTGTTGCCGACGCCAAAAGCTCCGCACGGCGCGTAACCCCCGGCAGGCAGGCGCGTACTACGATTGAGCAACTGCGTGGCGGCACGAGACGGGTAGACCTGGCCGTCTGCTTGGTAGTTCCAGGCCCGTTCACCAATCATGAACGTATTGGACGTGCCGTCGGTGATCGCGACCAATTCGACCGGCTGGTTAATCGCTTCGAAGACACCCGCGTTGGGCGTGGGAATACCAGGATATTTGAGCGGATCAAGATTGACGAAACTGGTCGCCGCGCCCAAGGCATTGACACCGATGTAGTTACCCCGGGCGACTTGCAGGACACCCGCTGCATCGACCGATTTGGCATCGATCGGCCCCAGCCAACGCGCTTCATTGAGCAACGGCCCCTGGTCCTCGGGGCAAACAAACAGCGGTTGCTGCACGGCTTTCTGCAATGCTTGCCCTTCTGGAGTGACTGCCTGGGCAACGAAATCCGCCGCGGTGCGAGTTACCGGCTGAAGTTGGTCATACACCTCTTCGGCGCCCATGTAGGGCAGGATCACAACCTGCCAGGACCAACTCGGAACCGAAACATCGCACGCTTGGGGTGTCCCGATCAGGTCGGCCGGGGCCAGGGCCAGGGCCGGGAATTCACCCGTGTTTGTTGTCAGGCTGCTGTCGCTTTCATAGTTGAGCGTGCCGAGAGCCGCGTCCCCCAGGTTGTTCAGGCAGGCTGTCCGCCGCGACTCTCCCCGCATCTGGACTACCTTGGGCAGGGAAATCATCACCACCAGGGCGAGGCAGATGATCACGGCCAACAGGTCGATTCGCGTCAGCCCAGATCGACTGACTGACCCACCAGGCAATTGAGTCGAAACCGATGCCCGAGGATCGATTTTGCCGGACTGCCTCAATCGACGAGGGAAAGACTTGAGTAACATCGCAATTCCATCAGCGGCTATACGGCTGTTCACCCGCACTACCGGGACGAGCCCAATCGTCGGGGAGACAGGTCCTTTGCAAACCCTTAGTTCAAAAGCTCAGCAAAGCGGACCTGCCGCTAATTCTATTGGCCACGGCTGTCGAATTCAAATGGACGGTTGGGCCTGTGCTAAGAACCACCAAACGAACCACCGCCAAACGAATTGTTGTTGGTCGGAGGCTTTGAATCGGAACGTTTAACGGGCGGCGCCTGAAAACCATTGTTCGATGGTTTTGTGGGCGGCTGCACACTCGGTGTTGTCGTTGGCTGTAAACTTGGTGTTGTCGTTGGCGGGGTGGCCGGCAAGGGCCGGAACCCGTTATCGCTCTGTTTCGCAGGCGGACTGGTCTGTGAGAGTGGCACCAGGTTGGGGCGACTGTTGGGCAGAGCGGGTTCAAGAACACTCGTACTCGATGAGGCAGGCGGCCCTGGAACAGGACCGAGGGGCCCTCCCCGGGCAGTCCGCAGTGGCAACGTCATGGCAGAGGACGCCGTGCTGCCGGTGGCCGGTGTACGGGCCATTCCAGGATTTTGCCCAGCGGGCGACCTTGCCAGCGGCGAACCGAAAGACCGATCGGCCGTCCGGGCAATTGGCAGGTTTTGGTTGCGGACCGTTTGCGCCCCGCCTGGGCCCCCACTTGGTGCTTCCGGCAAACCGGGGTTGGGGATCAACATGGAGACGACCTGCTCCGGTGACTTGAATTCGCGGTGAATGGCAATCGCGTAGTCGGCGATCGCCTGGTTGTACTCGGTCACCGTCTCGATCAGATGGCGACTCCCGGTTTGCCAAAGCCTCCCCGCTTCCAGGACCGAGGCAACATGCTGCTGGCCACCGGCAAACGCCGTGCGCGTCTGGTTCATGGCAGATTTGGCGATGCGCACGGTCTCCGCGCGCTGCGAAATCAGCCTCAACTGCCGGGGCAACCGTTGATGGATTCCTTTCAAAGAAGAGGGCACAAGGTTGCGACTGGAAAACCACTCGTAATGCGTCTTGTAGCCTTTGATCAGGGGAGTGTCCTGGGGAAGGGGTAACAACGAGTCCTTGGTACCGGCCAGTTCCTGCAATCGCTGCTGGGAAACGCTGAGGGCAATCTCCGCAGCCAGCACTTGGGATTCAGCTTCGTGGCGGGCCGCGCTCAACAAGATCCGTTCCGGGGCAGTCGCCGGACGACTGACTTGTTGCAACCACTCCTGGTATTCCTGGGCGTTTTGCAGCAAGGCCCAATCGGCATACGTTTTCCAGTACTGCTGGATCATGTCATTGCGATAGGCAACTCTCGTCTGGCGTAGCATTTCCAGCAAGGTCACGGGTCGACCGGGCAATTCGCGGTCAACGGGTGAAACCCCAAATTGCTCCATCATCTGGCGGGGCAATTCGAGGTTCAGCCCACTGGTGGCCGTTAAACCGTGATTCTGCCCGGGCGGTTGATTGAATGACGCTTTCTCGACAGGGCCTTCGACCACCGAAGTGGCGATCGGTTTGACGCCGGGCGCAGCGGAGTCGGCAGGGGATGGGCCTTCGACCTGGTCGATCGTCGCGGCCTGGTGGACCGGCGTGGCCGGAGCGACGACCTGCTCGCTGGCCGGGCTGGCCGCCGGTGGCAGGCTCAGCCGGAGCGGCGTGGCTGCCGCTGGCGTGGCTGCCGCTGGCGGAGCGGTCGCCGGTATAGCCGGGGTAGCCGTTTGGCCGAAATCGCTGGCTGGCTGGCTGGCGGGCGGGTCGACGGGCGGAACGGAATCCTGCCCCTGAGCCGCCTGGAAACCGCTCGCCGCAATAAAAACAACGAAGATTCGATAGCTGGTAAACCGTACCGCGAATTGCATCCTTGCACCTTGGTTCTGGGCCAGGTAATTACACGCCCACCGTACGGGCGCAAGCCGAACCGGTTAATTTGCCCGGATTGGCTTTTTGCGTCAATGTGAATCGGGCGGCGGCCGACAGGTGCTAGTGATCCGGCCAAACCTGGTCCTGTTACCTTCATTTTCCTCAGAATGCCCAGACTGTTGACGGCCAATCACGCCGCTGCGGTCAGCTAGGGCGGTCAGCTAGGGAAAACGCGATCCTACCGATAGCCAGGCACGGAGAGGGCAGGGCAGAGAAGGACGACTCGATAGATCCGGGAAAACTGCTGTCACGGCGGCAGGCGGCCGTTTCTGCAGCCGGCGATGTTTCCGACCGATGATCCGGATTACAATTGGACTTTCGTTGGGACGTCGGCCCACCATGAAGCGCTGACAGTCCTCCCCCGTCTCAGCAGACCTTTGACAGGCATTATGGCAACCCAGGGATCAAAACGTGCTGTCGTCGTCGCCATTCTGGGCAATGCCCTGGTGATGGTCGCAAAATTCGTGGCGTTCCTGTTTACCGGCTCCGGGGCGATGCTCTCCGAAGCGATTCACACCTTGGCCGACCTGATCAACCAGATCCTGCTCCTGATCGGGATTGTCCGTTCCGACCGGGTCCCAGACCTCGAGTTCCAATATGGATATCGATCAGAACGTTACGTCTGGGCCTTGATCTCGGCGGTCGGAATTTTTTTCCTCGGTTGTGGGGTCACCATCTACCACGGTGTCCAATCGCTTATCCATCCCCACGAATTGCAGGATTTGAGTTGGGCGATCGGTGTCCTGATCTTCGCCTTGCTGCTGGAAGGGTACGTGCTGCTGGTAGCGGTCCGGGCCGTACAAAAGCAGGCAGCCGGCAAGCCTTTCTTTCGCTACATCCGACAGGAAGCCGATCCCGCCACGGTGGCCGTCGTCCTGGAAGATAGCGCCGCCTGCTTCGGCTGCGTGATCGCCATGGTCGCCATCCTGATGGCCAAATGGACGGGTAGCCCGTACTGGGACGCGCTCGGATCGATTGTGATCGGCTGCTTGCTGGGAGTGATCGCCGTCTGGCTGATCTGGCGAAACAGCCAGCTGTTGATCGGACTTTCCGTCCCTCCCAAGATACGCCGGCAAATCAGCAGGATCATCGAGCAAAACCCGGCGGTCGAAGAAATCGTCGACATGAAGACACGTGTGCTCGATACCGAGACGTATCGGATCAAGGCAGATGTCCGCTTCGATGGCGAATCGTTGGCCAAACAACTCGGCGAAAAAATTGACCAGGCTTACGAGGAGATCGAATCCCGTGAGCAGTTCCACCAGTTTGCCCGCGAATATGCGGATGACGTGGTCGAACTGCTGGCCGACGAAATCGACAACATCGAGCGGAACATCCAGGCGGAGTTTCCCAAGGCGCGGCACCTCGATATCGAGGCAGACTGACCGATTGCCGGCACCCGGTCAAATCAGCCCGGCGCGGCCTCGAGTTGTTCGATCCAGCCAGCCAGTTTCTCCATCGGCAATCCAACCACGTTGGATTCACTCCCCTCTCGCACATGCACCCAGTCCAATCCGTCCTGGTACCCGAACGCGCCCGCCTTCCCGACCCAATCGCCCGTATCGAGGTACGCCTGCAACCGCCTCTCATCAATCACGTCCATTTCCAGGATCGTCTGTTCGACATGACGGGACGTCGCGTCGCTGGGCCGATGCCACAGTGTGACCCCGGTCAGGACGCGATGGCGACAGCCACTCATCATGCGCAACATGCGAGCTGCATCCTCCCGGTCGACCGGCTTTCCCAGTTTTTTGCCGTGACACTCGGCGATCGTGTCGGCCGCCAGGATCACCCCCTCATCGACCTGCAGTGCCACCGACTCCGCTTTGCCATACGACGCCCGGGATACGTATTCCTCGGGCGGGCAGGAACGATCGACACCCTCCTCGACACGCGGGTCGACTGGCAGGACAACGAATTCCCAACCCGCCTGCTGCAACAATTGCCGACGGCGAGGTGACTGGCTGGCCAAGATTAATCGCTGCGCCATCTTATTGATCCGGCTTTTGCCTGCTAAAAACAGGGGATGCCCGAGACGTTTTCCATCCTGTACGAAGACAACCACCTGCTGGTCGTCAACAAACCAGCTTTGTTGGCCACCATGGGTGTGTCAACCGGTGAGACCAGCCTGGTCACGCTGGTCAAAGATTACCTGAAAAAGAAGTACGACAAACCGGGCAATGTCTACCTGGGCGTGGTCAGCCGTCTCGACGCCTTCGTTTCCGGGGTCACCGTTCTGGCCCGCACCTCCAAGGCGGCGGCGCGGTTGAATGACCAGTTTCGCCAGGCGCTGGTCGAAAAAACGTATTGGGCCATCGTTCCCGACAACTTGCCATCCGAACGGGGACGATTGAAAGACCGGTTGGTCAAAGATGACGCTCGTCGGCGGATGATCACCGTCGGCAAGCAGGATGCCAGGTACGAGGAAGGGAAAGAGGCTCGGCTGACTTACCAGGTGATTGGCAGGTGCCGGGACCAATGCCTCGTTCAGATCCACCTGGAAACGGGTCGCAAGCACCAGATCCGTGTCCAGCTCGAAGCGATCGGCTGCCCGATCGTGGGGGACCGAAAATACAATAGCCCACTCCACTTTGACCCTGGGATCGCCCTGCATAGCCGCCAACTGAAAATCACCCACCCGACTCTGAAAAAAGAGATGGCATTTGAATCACCCCCGGGAGATTCGTGGCAATTAGATCGATTTGGTGAGCTATCGAACTAAATTTTGCCTGAATTTTTTTGTTTTTTTTATTACCGTCCCATACGCCAGCAACCAACGGGATAAACTTAGATGAGGCCCTGATTACCGCGTCCATTGGGGCCGCTGTTCTCGTTTCCTTATGCCCAATCTGAGTCGATACCGAAGTACTGAATCCATGAGTTCAGAACGTCCCAGTTTCCGTGAATCAGCCCTTACCAGCGGTCTCGTAACCGAGGAGCATCTCCGTCTGGCCGCCACGCAAATTGCGCAATACGATTCCGACCAGAAAACGGCAACCGAGGTATCGGATCGGAAACTGGCCACCCAGTTGATCAAAATGAAGGTCCTCACGGCTTATCAGGCAGACCAACTGATGACGGGTCGGACCAAGTTGAACCTGGGGCCGTACATCATCACCGGTTGGATCGGCCAAGGTGGAATGGGGCAAGTCTTCAAGGGAACTCACGAGATGCTGGGGCGGGAGTCGGCGATCAAGGTCTTGCCACTGCACAAGACAACCCCTGACGCGATTGCCAATTTCCGTCGGGAGATTCGAGCACAAGCCATGCTGGACCACCCGAACCTGGTGCGGGCCTATGATGCTGGCGAAGATGGTAATGTCCATTACCTGGTCGTTGAATACGTTCCGGGTACGGACCTCAGGCGACTGGTCAGGACCAAAGGCAAGTTATCCGTTCAACAATCGGCCAACATCATCAAGCAGGCTGCTGAGGGTTTGCATCACGCTCACCAGGACAACCTGATTCACCGGGACATCAAACCTGGCAACATCCTGGTCACGGCCGATGGGGTCGCCAAACTCTCGGACTTGGGGCTGGCCTTCTACCTGAACGATCCGAACGATCCCCGCGCGGGGAAGATTGTGGGCACGGCCGACTACCTGTCACCCGAGCAGATCAAAACACCGTTGGATGTGACCTTGGTCAGTGACATCTATTCACTTGGCTGCACGCTTTACTACGCCATCACCGGCAAGGTCCCTTTCCCGGGAGGCACCCCCAAGAGCAAAGCTCGCCGACACCTGGAGGAAACACCGTGGCACCCGCGACGATTCAACGAAGAAGCGAGTGACGAATTCGTTGACCTGATCGGTGACATGATGGAGAAAGATCCTGCTCAAAGAATCCAGTCGGCCGCCGAGGTGGCAGAACGACTGGCCCCCTGGGCGAGTGATGACAGTCCCCTGCTTAGCGAAGATATGGAACGATCTCGCTGGATGCCCGCGCCGGTGGAGGACAACCAGGACACCGACCCCAACGATGTGGCTGAAATGGCAATGAGTGAATTGGGGCACCCGAACCCGGTACCCGGACCTGACGGCGTCTACGATGCCACGCTCGATACCGGTTCGATTTCCAGCACAGTGGAGTTGTCTTCAGACCCCCCCCTTTCCACGATCAGTGGGCAATACATGCAGGCCCCGCGCCTTCCCAAGGATGGCCCCAAGGTCTCGATTCAACTGTTATTCCTGATCACCCTTTCAGCCGTTGCCCTCGGTGTGCTGATCGGGTTTATTTGCGGCTACCTGATGCCACGCTAGGCGGCGCGACTGCTTGAGATTTATCGGAGAAAACCGATAATCAGAAAAAATCTCTAGCAGGAATTGGATCCATGGAACAAAGTAACGCAACGGTCATGGCAGGGATCCCCGCCATCAATTCAGCCCTTTATCGGAAGGTGCGTTTCAATGTTGGCGATCCGGTCGCCCTGATTTCGCTCAACGGCGAGGAAGGTGAAAAATCCATCTTCATTTTGCGCGATATCGAGATGCATCGCGCCAGGCAACACGCCCAGGTGGACGAAATCGCCTGCCCGGCCGATTACTCGCCGGCCGACGGGCTCTCGGGGGACCGGGAAACGGCTACGGCCCAGGCCACCGCCGAATGCCTGGCACGGCATGGTATCACCTCGGTGGTCGCCGATCGGACCTTGCCCCTGATTTTTGCCGAGATCATCCGCCAACGCGGGATTGAAGTTATCTGTGATATGGAATTCGGTGTCACCGACCGGCGCTCCAAAGATGCCCAGGAGATCGCCTGGCTCAGAGAAGCACAAACGGCCACCGAAAGCGCGATGGAAATGGCCTGCCAGTTGATCGCCCGGGCAGAAGTTGATGGGGACGGATCCTTGATTCACGAGGGAACCGTGTTGACCAGCGAACGCGTCCGCAATGCGATTGACGTCAAGCTGTTGGAACTCGGTTATGCCAATGTCCCCAGTATCGTGGCCGGCGGGCCCACCGGTGCCGATTGTCATGAGATCGGTTCAGGGCCACTGAAGACGGGACAGCCAGTGATCGTTGATATTTTTCCACAGAATCGAACGACACTTTACAACGGCGACTGCACTCGCACGGTCGTCCATGGACCTGTCTCGGAACAACTTCAGCAAATGCATGCGGCCGTCTATGCCGCCAAGCAAGCCGGGGAGGCAGCCGTCAAACCGGGCGTGACAGGGGAGGATGTCCACAAAGCGGTCATCGCCAAGATACGGGAACACGGTTTCGAGGTCGGGATTCCGGACGATACGATGTCCGACGAGTACTGCGCCATGGTTCATGGCACGGGACACGGGATCGGGCTGGACGTCCACGAACCGCCGTTATTGGACTTCAAGGGCCCCCCGCTGGTGGTCGGCGATGCATTGACCATTGAGCCCGGCGTCTACAGTAAGGCAATCGGCGGAATTCGCATCGAGGACATGGTCGTCGTCACCGAGAATGGCTGTGAGAACCTCAACCACCTGCCGCAAGGCTTGACCTGGGATTGAGGACCGGCAGCGACCAACCAGCCAACCTGATCGGCACCATTTTACCTAGCGAATCCTGGGAACCTCCAGCGGTTCCGGCGTCCCTTTGGGAGGCGGGGGGCGATCCAGCGTCAGCCTGATTTTTTTTGGTTCTGTTTCCTCCGCAGTCAACAGGGTCAGCTCGATCTGGGCGCCTGCCTGTTGCCGATTCAATATCTTCCGCAACTGCATCATATCCCGCACATCGACACCATCGATGGCAACAATCACGTCCTCCGGCGCCAGACCTGCCCGGTCCGCAGGCGATCCTTGAACCACCTGTTCAATCCAGACACCCTGGCCCTCCGGGTTCGGCATGGCGAGGATTCCCAGGTAGGCAGGGTAGACCCGTTTTCCCTCCTTCAGTCCGCTCAGCAGTTCGTCAGCATCGGCCAGCGGAATGGCAAACCCGATACCCGAATCGTACCATTCAACCCCCGCGCCGACCGCCTGACTTTGTGGGTTCATTGGAACACAGATACCTAGCAGACGTCCCTGGATGTCGAGCAGGGGGCCACCGTAATTGGCCGGGCTGATGTTGGCGTCCGTTTGAACCGCCCGGCCACCCACACGGTTCTTGGCGCTGATGATGCCAACCGACGCGGCCGGATTGACATCCCCGTAACCCACCCCCAGTGAAATGGCCCATTGCCCCACCTGCATCTGGTCAACCGGGACCATTTCGGGCAGGGGAAACTCCTGGCCTGTATCAATCTTCAACATGCAGATCTTGCGCGTATCGTCACGACCCAACATCTTGGCCACATGCCGGGTCCCGTCACTGGTAACCACCGTGATCACCGGCGGTTGTTGGATGAAGTTAAACGTACTGGTAACAATATGTCCTTCGGGCGAAACGATAATGCCCGTCGTGTTACCCTCACCCTGCTTTCGAATACCACCAATTCGCCCCTGGACGACACTGACCCCGCCAAACGACTCAATGGTGACCAGGCTCGGCTGGATCGACTCGATCGCCTGGCGTACCGCCTTGGACGTCAAAATCATCGCTTGGAACGAATCCTGTGGCGACAGGTTGGAGGCGGAGGGCCGGGCATCCTGAGCGGCCAGGGGAAGGCCCAACAGGAGGGTTAGCAACAGGCAGAGCCCACGGAAACGGTTCATCATTTCTTTTCCACCGGGATGATTGGTTGTCTTATCAGCTCGATCCCGCGTTTGACGACGATGATCACTTCCTCACCCACCTTCAGGCCGGCCACGACCTGTTCATAATCCTTGACATTGCCGATCTTGGTTCCGCCAATCGAAATGATCAGGTCATCCGGTTTCATTCCAGCCTGCCGAGCGGGTGATCCACGGCTAACTCGGTCGATATAGGCGGGGCTTGACCTGCCCCCATGTGTGAACAGTCGAATCCCGAGTTCCACCGGCGGAGACACGGCAAGAACGGGTTGGGAATCGGGTTTTTCGTTGGCAACAAACTGCTCCAGGCTGGACGTCGGCACCGCATAATTGAGTCTTGTATTGGTATCCGAGCTATTGATAATCTTCCCGATCATCCCGACCAGCTGACCCTGCAGGTTGACGATCACGCCCCCGGCAGCTCCGGGGTTACTGGTGATCGGATCGATCAATACCAAGTCCCCTTTGTAGGCGACGTCACGGCGATTCAAACGGGCTTCGATGGTGGTTCGCAGGGAGATGACACCGAGAGTCGCCGACAGCGGTTCGTCCTTGTCGGCTACCTTGAAAGCATTGGAAATGGCTACGACCCAGTCTCCCTTGTCGCCCACGTCACCCTCGGCAAGAGAAAAATAATTGGCATCCTCAACCTCGATCTTCAACAGTGCCAATTGCCGTTCCCGATCCCTGCGGATCACGCTCGCCGCATGCTCGACGCCATCAGCCGTCAGGATGCGGACGCGATTGCCGTCCAGGAAGACCCCCTGGGTTGTCATCACCAGGCCGTCAGCCGATACCAGGAATCCGGTCGCGTAACCTTCGACCCGCCCGGCAGACGCCCCGTAGACCTTTACCATTCGCTGATTCGCCTCTGCGAAGATCTGCGAAACATGGTTTTCGATTTGAGCTTGCCCCAGGTTACCGGATCCATCCAGGACGACGGTCAGGCCTATACCGAGCAGCGCGGCAATGCCTACTCGGGAAAGACGTTTTGGATACGGATTACAACGCATCATGGACAATCCACATCTCCCGGTGGTTCAAACAGCTCCGGGGGCGCCTGGTTCAACAGTTCGGCCTCGCGGTTCTTGAATTGGAGCACCTTCGATTCTGCCAAGTTTCGAATCCAGGTTCGCTGGCCAGGAATCCGGGCTCCCGACTGGTCCCTCCATTGGGCAAACGTCATGCCACCCGTCTCGCCATCGCCATCGAGGGTGGCCGATGCTTTTAGCAGCTCGACAGGCTGCGACACGTCGTGACCCAACTGGCTCAACCAGAAATAGAATTCACCGGAAGATTCGCTGTCGGTTCGGAATCGACAGGCATTCTGCCACCGTGCCAAGCCAGACCCATCCAGTTGAATGTCAGTTTCATCAAAGAACGGGATACGGCCATCCTTGGAATTGGCAGCAAGGACTCCCAGTGCTGAGACAATCAGGGGATCAGACCTGGCTTCGGCGGCCGGTATTGGCTCCTGGCCGTCAGCAGATTGCTGGTGAAATTCATGCCCATCATAAACCACCACCCGTTTAAAACCCTGCAAGGTCTGTTCCGCGCGAAACTGGTCAAAGTTGTGGGAATACCAGAATTCCTGTTGTCCCACCACCTTGCCCTGAGGATCCAGGATCTCATCGGTCAGGTGCAAAACGGCGGAAGAATTTTGGTCCGGCCGGGACACTCCTTTCCACCGGTCGATCAAGCGGGCCGTCTGATGACGATTGACATCGACATTGCGAATCGTGCCTGGGGTTGCTGCCAACAGCTCAAACATCGCCTGTTGCTGTTCCAGCTGCTGTTTCTCTTCGGGAGACGGTTTCTTGCCGCGGGGAGGAGAGGCGCGTCGACTCGGCTTGGCATAGGGCAGGCCAAACAATCGGGTGTGAAACGTCTGGACCTGGCCCTGGCTGTCTCGAAATTTCAAGCGCGCCGGCCAATCCTCGGGCAGCGTGCAAATCAGGTTGGTAAATTGATTGGCTGACTCGATCGGCACACCTTCAAATTCGAGCAGTTCATCACCCGGTCGCATTCCCAACTGATAGAGGGGAGTGTTCTCGTACAGGTTTTCGCACACCACCTTACCATTGCGATCGGTGAAATTGGCATCCAGTGTTCCATGCTCGACTAACTTGGTCGCCAGTAATTCCGGGAGAAAGTTCCTGATCTGGTTGGCGGAGATCGCATAGCCCAGGCCGACATTGACTCGCCCCCGATCCTGGAAGCTGCCCCGGCCATTGATCCCGATCACCCGTCCTTGCATATTGAACAGGGGACCACCGGAGTTCCCCGGGTTGATGGAACTGTCTACTTGGATACAGTTTCCGTAAATCAACTGGTTCTTGCCGGCACCCGGTTGGTAACGTTTGACACCACTGACAATACCAAGCGTGACCGTCGGCTTTTGGTCCTCGGTCAATACAAACGGATTGCCCATGGCCAACACCCAATCGCCCACACGGACTTCATCGGAGTCACCTAATGGAGTGAACGGGAAATCGGTTTTCCCTTCCAACTGAATGAGCGCCACATCCCCACCCGGATCCGTACCCACCAGTTTCCAGTGGTACATGTTTCCATCGGCCAGTCCTCCCCAGCCACTGACCCCGGCACCCATGATCACATGGTGATTGGTCAAGGCAATCCCGGAGGGATCAACAATCACCCCGGAGCCGCCGCCCTGCCGATTTTCACCGTAGATGGCGACCACGCTGCCCATAACACGATCGATCGCGTTCACCCTCTGTCGCTGGGCAGCCAGGATCAGCTCCATCTGCTTTTGCGACAGCTTGTCCCCGGATTCGTCGGGCCCCGTCGTTTGCCGGGCAAGCGATCCCGGGATCGGGGTGGCCAGCAGCAAGCCAAGCATGCATCCAAACCCAACACAAAACCGTTTCACGATCCGGTTTACGAGCACGCTTTTTGATCGCATGAAAGATTGCATGATCGGTTTCCCAAATAAAAAAGGGGCGAATTCAGGTCGCGCTTTTCTGCATCAGGCCACCGCGCAATCGGGCGCCCCATCATTGGTTTTTGACAAATCGAGCTTCACACCAATCGACATGGTCGGCCAAGTCAAATTGCTCACCCGCCTTGACGATCAACATGATCTCTTTCATCCCGGCAATATCAATGGAAAGGACTTCAGGCGGATCCGACCCTCGCACCCGCTTCGACCATAACTGGATCCCATCACCCTGAACGACCAACTCACAGTCGCCGTGGCCCATCGTTTCCGCATCGATCCCGACCGTCACCTGAAAACGATCAAAATCTCCACCGTTCTCAAACGTCAAAGCCGTGAAAGCCTGCGTCCCCAGGCCTTGCGCGTAAATACTTGTTTCCCCCGTCGAAGGATTCTTCAGAGTCAGTGGATTACCCTCAACACTCCGGTTCCGCTTCCACGAGCGGGGAACCGTGAATTCAGGCCTCTGCTGGACATCTACCGGTTCCAGGTCTGACAGGTAAACCACACGGTCCGACTTGACCGCAATCGACAAAATGTCGCGCAAGTGAACCGAGATCCGACTGCCAGCCAACGGGGCCAGATGAAGGTAACCCTCCTCCAGTTTCTTGATGGCCCCACTTACGACCCAGCCCTGGGCCGTCCTGACGGTGGCCATCACCCCTTCGGGGGCCGGCATTTGCAGATCCGCCAGAATCAGCGCGCGGACCTTCGACTTGGCGATCTTACGCGATTCACCACGGTATTGGATCTTCACATGGGTGCCATCCACACCCTCCAGCACACCTTGGACCAGCCGTTCACCCGAGTCGGTTTCCACGACCACAGTATCCATTTCTGTTGAGCGTGCTGCGACCTGGTTATCCGTCTTCTCGGTGGTCTGCCACACAACCGCCTGGACAATATCCAGGGGCATGATCTCCTTCCGGCCAGACGATTCGATCCGGATTTCATCATCCCCGATCGTTAGTCGTTCGACATCGATCCGACCGCCCGCAGCCAATCTGATTTGAATGCCGGAAGGTGCGGTGGAGTTTTTTGGTATTCGGGTCTTGATGGAAGCGACTTGATCAATGTTGCATTCGGGCGGCAAGCCCTTCCCCGTCATCCGACCCGTTTCATCAATTTTTTCCAGGGTCCCTTCAGCCGTCTTGCCGTTGATCATCTCCAATGTCACCTCACCGATCTGGCAGGCAGCGCCGATCGACCCAAAGATCGGAGAGACAGCCATCACCAGCAGTACCTGGCAAAGAGACCAACGGTGGAAACAAAAGATTACCATCGGGATGAACTACCCTGTAAAAAAACGGCGCTCCACCAGATGGCAGCGCCGTCGTACTAATATCATCATTCTACTTGTCATTGCCATTGGCCGCTTCGTAGTATCGTTCCACAATATCTCGGTAACGGGCTGGCAACTTCTCCTTGATCGCATTATTGGCAGGGTCACGACTCCGATCGCGCAAGCGACTCCAAGGACTGACCGGCCCATCGTCGTACGACTTCTGAACCACCTCCCCGTTGGCATTACTGCTGGAACCACCCTGCTGGCTCTGGTTTGGCTTGGACGCCTGTTGCTGCTGCTGTTGTTCCTGTTGCTCTTGCTGTTGTTGCTGCTTGGTGTTCTTGCTGTTGCTCTTGCTGTTGCTGACTTCCTTTTTCTCCTGCTCCTTGATCAGCTTGGCCAGCATGCTCACGATTTTATCCTGCTGTTCCTGGGTGACCTGGTCAGGTTCCTCGAGCTCCAGGCGGCGGCGGGAAAAATCCATCCTTTGATAGATGTCGGTCATCTGCCCCTGCTTGACGTTCTGCAGCTGCTGAACCTGCCGCCACGCACTGACCCTCAACCGTTCAGCGGCCTGCGGGTAATCCTCCAGAAATTCCATGAACGAGGCAATCGCTTCGGAGTTCTGCAACAGGCCGGATTGAGCTACGCCCCGAAAAAACGTGGCGCTCCCCCGCTGGGCAGAATGGTCGGCCAGATCATCATTCAGGCGTTTCAACAGCGGCAAGGCCTGCTCAAACTGTTCGTTGTTCATCATCGCACGGGCCAGGTAGAACGAAGCATCAGCCGCCAAAAACCTGTCTTCCGATTCAGAGAGAGGCTGCAACAGGGCCAGGCTCTGCTGAACATCATCGTCATCCGAAGCGGCCACAGCTGCGGCGTAATCCGGGTACAGGGCAATCAGCCCCTCGGTAATTGCGTCCTCAGGGGAGTTGTCGGCAAACTGGTTGGCCAGAGCCCGCGCCTGCTCCCGTCTGGATTCATCCACCGATTCCAACTGATTCACATGGGCTAAAAAAGACGCGACCAGATCGTCGGTGGACGTGAGTTCCCTGGCTGCCACGGGGCAGGTGGTCGTACCCACTACCAACAGCAAGCCGAGCATGGCAAGGATCATCTGTCTTGTACTCATACGCCGCAACCCTAAAAAATTGACTCCGCTGGAATGACGTTACCGGTCATTCATCTTTTCCATGATCTGTTCAGTCATCTCCAACAGTTTACTCTGCTGGTCGGCTAAGCCCTGAATTTCTTCGGCCAATTTCTGTTCCATCTGGTTGGCCGAGTCATCGCCCCGCATGCCATCGACCTGAGTGGTTCGCCGGTTCAGACGATGCTGCGAGGCTTTTAATATTTTAAGTTCTGCCGAGAGCTTGAGCAACGGTTGTTTTCCACCGCCACCGCCGCCTCCGCCGCCACCGCCGCCGCCGTCCTGTTTCTGCTTGGACTCTTCCAATGCATCCAGCAGGTCCTGCAACACCGACTCAATGTCTTTTTGTATCAACTGCGTCAACTGGTCCGTCTGCCCATCCTCCAGCAGTAAAGAAACACGCTGCAATTCAGCTCGCAGGTCCTGGACAATTTCGGGGAACACATCACTGGTGCCATCTTCCAGCAACAGATCGTACGCCTGCTGTCCCAGTTCACTGATTTCCGACTCTTCGGCAGCCAGGCTGATCATCGCCAATTGGTCGCGCCGCCTCAGATTACCCAGGTTGATTTTCTTGTCGTTCAACTCGGTCGTCATCACGCTGGCAACTTCCTGGCGTTGCAGCATTTCACGAAACCTCGCTTCCAAGGCCTTCAATTTCTCTTCCCTGGTCTCGTCGCGCAATTGTTCCAACCGCTCCTCGATTTCGTCCATCGCCTCATCGAGTTTCTGCTCCGATTGCTTCTGGTCCTGCTGAGCCTGATCGGCATCCTGCTGATCCAGGTTTTCACCCGCCTCTTGCATCGACTGACCCGCTTGCTGCATCTTCTGCTGCCCCGGCTGGGATTGATCCGGGCTCGACTCCCCATCCGGTGTCTCCGGCTGGGGCGCTTCTTTCATCTTCTGGACCACTTCCATCGCCTTGTCCCGGGTGCGCCGCTGTTTTCTCGCCATTTCATCAAACGCTTCCGGGGGAAGCGAGGCCAGGCGACGACGCTCCTTTTCCAATTCCCGCTTGGCGTTTTCCATTTCACTCAAGGCCTGCTCTTCCTGGTCTTTGGCCTGCTCAGGTTTCCCGCTGCCCAGCTTCTCTTCGGCCTGTCGTTGATGTTCGGCCGATTTTTGTAATGGCTGCTGACCTGGCTGGGGAGCTGAATTGGATGGGTCAGACTGGGAATCACCCGGTTCTGACTGCCCCGGTTCTGTTTCGCCCGGTTTCCCTTCGCCCGGTTTCCCTTCGCCCGGTTTCCCTTCGCCCGGTTTCCCTTCGCCCGGTTTCCCTT
>JAKVBG010000034.1:9725-41605 GCA_022447605.1 Mariniblastus sp. | reverse complement strand
CTACCGACGCGGCCCAGCGACCGAAAAACCGTTTGCCAACCCGGGGTCCGACGACCGCGGGACGTTTTACGCTTCCACCCGCGCCGGTCCGATCTCGGTCCCCACCTGGGCCAGGTCCCTTTTGACAAAAGCCAGCGCCCGCCAGCCAGTTCGCTCACCGGCTGGTGCGACCGACGTGACACGACCGACACGTTTCCCATCCAGTACCAGTTCCTGACCCACGTCCGGTTCCGCTTCACCGAAATCGAGTGTTACCAGCAGCTGGTTCACGCGGCCCAGCGAATCGATACGGGCCACGGTCTCCTGGCCGAGATAGCACCCCTTGTTAAAGGATATTGTTTTCTCATCCCGGTTCAATTCCTGCGGCAGGTTATCGGCTGTGGTTTCGCATCCGAACCAGGGAGTCCCCTGCGACAGGCGGAGCATTTCGATGGAGACCGCAGAGACGGGGTGACAACCAGCTCCCTCGAGCCGCCTGGCCAGTCCCAAACGTTTCTCCGCCGGGGCCGCCAGCCAGAAACACTCCCCAGCAAATTCACCGAGCGCCACGACCGTGTCAGTTTCGCCCTCGACGTTGCCGCCCAGGCAACGGCCCGGTTCAGGTACCGCCGGCAACAACTCGGTCAACGTCTCGGCAGATTGCGGGCCAGCCACCAGGTAACTGTCGGTGTCGGCCGAACAATCCTCCAGCTGCACGTCTTCCCGGATGATGTACATCTCCAGGTGCGGCAACAGGGCAGAGGCCTGTTCACCAGCGCCGACCAGCATCAGGCAATCCGGCAGATTCAGTACCTGGACATGCCCAATGGTTTTCCCCTTGCCATTCAGCACGAAAGCCTCTCGCACCTGGCCGATGTCCATCGCGACAATGTCGGCGGTGCAAAAACTGTTGAGAAAACTGCAGCGATCCGTGCCCGTTAAACGGATCACCGTCCAGCCGTTCAATTCGAGAAAACCGGTTTCCCGTAATAAACAGTCGTAATCCTGTTGCCATTGATCATCCACCGATGATTCCCTTTCTTTCCAAGCAGCAGCCGGGCCGGGAGCCTCGTCATCCCCCGCGCCTGGACCACCGGTTAAGGAGGCCCAACTTCCACCTTGTGAGCATCCCGCAACAGGATGCCCCGATCGACTCGTTGCACGAGCCGACGGAATTCGTCCGGCTGGTTAATTGGCCCCAGACCGAGCTCTTCCACCTCTTCGGCCGCCAACCCGGACTGCAGGAAAACCTGCCTTTCCCGCAGGATATGGACCAGACGCTGCATCGAATCACCCGCTTCTCCGGGCGGTTGCGCTTCGCCCGGCACTTCCGCCTCAAACGGCATCGCCAACAGACGCCTGGTTTCGTCGTCCGGCGGCTCGTCCAATTCCGTACAGATGACGATCTGCCCATCCCCGGGCGATACATCGTGCGCGGCCAGCAAAGCCCGGCAAAACTGTTCCCACGTCTGGTTCTCGACTTCGTCTTCAATCGTGGCGATCACCAACGGAACCTCCTCTTGGGCAGACACCGACCAGATATCACGGGCCAGCGTCTCGGCCGTCCGGTCGGCCTGTTCCTTTTCACCGAACAGCACGGAGCGCACCTCGTCGCCGGGTCCACCGACGACGTTCAAGGCGATAAAGACACCGAGGTGTTCATTCGCCAACCGAATTTCGCCACGCTGCTCGGCCCGATTCTCCTTTTCCTGTTGATACCGTTGAATCGTTTCGGCATGGCTGAACTCGGGATAGATATCATTGAACGTCGCCGGGTGATCACGACAGGTGATCGGAATGATCACATCCGCATCGAACAGACACCGATTGATTTTGACCGGTTGCCCCGCCTGGTTTGCGGCCAGGTAGGAAACCGCTTGATCGTCCTCCCGATCATGGACCACGTAGTTCATCTCGGCCGGAGAATCGGGGCCGGCCAATTCCATCTGCCGCGCACTGACCAGGGTCAAGTCACCGGCGGAAATGCCGTGCGCTAAAAGGTATTCGATCACAGCCTGGGCGATGTCTCGACCCGAGGGCACGTCGGGATGCAGGGCGATCGCCACCTGGTCACCCGGAAAAATGGCATCCGACAGCGGCGGGTATTCAAGCGGTTGCTCAAGGGCGGTCTGGACCATTTGTACCAGGTCGATCCCCGAAACGGTCCCGGCCTGTGGCTGGATCAACGTCTCCGGGAGCGGGTCACCAAGCGTCTGGGTGAATTTAAACACGGGAAAGGGCCTCAATCGTAAAATAGAAGACCGGATGATAGCGTTTCATGATTTCGATCGTCAACGGACTCCCGCTTAAAATCGGGGGTAACACCAGCCGGTTAATCGAGGTTTACGCACCGTATCGCATTCGCTCTAATTTGCCAGGAAATGGAATTCACCCCCTCGAGCGGCAGAACACGGCCGGACCGAGTCGGGTGCCAGGCAATGGAAGGAACCTTATGTTGTCCCGCCTAAACACCACGAACCCATGGCTGGCGTTCGTGCTCACCTCTGTCGTTTTGGTCGGTTGCCAACCGGGTCAAACAACCGTTGATCCGGGTGAACCGGCGGCGGACCAACTCACGGGTAAGGAAATCCTTTCCGAGGTCTTTCGACAATACCAAGCTGCTGAAACGTATACAGATCGGGCCCTGCTCTACCTCAACTACCGCATCGACGGCCGACTGGTCCAGGAACCCCAACCGTGGTCCGTCAGCTGGTCCCGCAAAGACGGACTATCGACTCGACTCTTCAATTCACAGGTCCAGTTTGATGGCCAGCTAATGAGTTGCTTTGTCTTCGACATCGAAAGCGCCAATCTGGATGACCAGCAATGGGTGATGCGAACGGCGGACTCGGCCGAGATCGATCGCCTGCTGGCCGATCCGATTGGCCAGCATTTCATGTGCGGCTACAGTGAGTTGCCACTGGATGAAACGGAGAAATCACTGGCCGCCTGCCTGGTCCCCCCGGCATTGCGACTCTGCGGCGGCAGCCAATCCAACAGCTGGCTGACGAGTGACTCGTCGATCGAACGACTGGCGGACCAGATGCTGGACGGCATCCCGTGTTACGTCGTACAAATTGCCTCTCCCCAAGGGAACTATGAACTGTACGTCAATCAGCAAACAGGTCTCATCGAACAACTCAACCTGCCTTTCCACTTCCTCGACCAACGGGTGCTTTCGGCCGATGAAATCGAAGAGATTCAACTGTTCGCCCGTTTCCACGATGCCCAACTGAATGCGGCGGCAGAACCTGGGGCCTTTGAGGTCAAAAGACGGGAGCAGGCCAAGGTCGTCAGTCAATTCGTCACGATCCCCGAGCGGTTTCCCAGCCCGTGGATCGGAAAAAAATTGCCGCCACTCGAACTCCAAAAAACGGACGGCACTAACTGGTCCCACAGCGATCTGTCGGGGCAAACGATCGCGCTCTGCTGGTTTGCCAATGATACCGATACGTTAAAACAATTCGTTCAGTTAGCCGGAGAAACGCCTAAGCCCGGCCAATCGTTTTTCGCGATTTACAGCGACGGCGAATTGAACACGCCCGGCGATCCCTCCAGCGGCCTGTCACCGGAACTGCAGAGCCGTCTGCCCGACTCACCGCCGGGTCCGCAATGGCTGTATGACCCCCAATTGTCAACGACCGTTCAGTTAAAATTATCGACCGTGCCAGCCGTAATGATCATCGGTCCCGCAGGGCAACTGCAATACGTCCAGGGGATGAGCGAACCGGATTGGCCCACTCAACTCCAGGCTGCCATGCGACGGATTGAACAGGGGGAAGATGTGGCGGCCGAAATGCGCCGCGAATATGAAAATTACCGTCAACAGTACGACGACCAGCTGGCCGCCAACGATCCGGGTGAGCTGTTTGCCGGTCCGGGTGACGAAGCCGCTGCGACCGAAGTTGCACCGCCGCGTGTCCGGTTCCAAAAGCAGTGGGAATCGGGCACCCTGACATCAGGGGGTAATCTCGATTCACAACAGGAGCAACTGTACGTGCTGGATGGTTTCCAAACGATCGTGGTGCTCGATTCAAACGGTCAAACGGCCACCGCTAACATGCCGCTGAAGCTGCCTGAATCACATGGCGTCAACCGACTGCGTTCGATGACAACTCGAGATGGCCAACAGTGGTTCGCCGGTTTTTCCATGTTGGGACGGACCGTGTTCCTGTTCGACCCGACCTGGCAGACTGTCTACCAGTATCCGCCTACGGGCACTCCTCACGATGGCATCAGCGACGTTCAACTGGTCGACACCGGATCGGGCCAACCCGAACTGCAGGTCGCCTTTGTCGGCCAGCAGGGGATTCACCAGGTGGACACAACCACAGGCGAGGCTATGGTTCTCAGCCGTCAGCCGACCCGGTCCCTCACGGCAGGTCCGCAGAACCTGTACGTTTCCGGCGACGAGTTGCGTCGACTCAAAGATGGTTCAACGGTCGACCAGGCGTACCAATACCGCGTGGTCACGGGCGATTCACGGATTCGAGTTGCCTTGGGGAAAAACCAGGGCAACCGCTGGAACCTGGTCGCCTTCGGGCCCACTGGCCAACGGCTCTGGGAAAGACCGGTCGGTCCCCAGGATTTTGCCACCGACCTGGAGAATGTCAGCCTCTCACCTGGCCAGAACTGGCTGGCGATTGCCGATGCCAAAGGCCAGGTCGAGTTGATCGATTTTTCCGGCCAACAGTTGGGAGAACACCGGTTTGACCAACCGATCCACGGCATCAACTGGTTGAATGACCCCGCCGGCAATCATCTGGCCGTCTCATTTGCCGATCACGTCGAGTTGTGGCAAATTGAACCCGCACCCATCCATTCGGTTTCCGGTGAATGGAGTGCACCGAACAAGTGACCCTTCCTTAACCGCTTTCGGCGCCGTCGTCGATTCACCGGTCCTGCCACGTTGGCCGACTCAGGCGTTTCGGGCGTTTCGGGCGTTTCGGGCCAACCGCGAAGCGCGTGAGGACACGGCTACCGCTTCGGGACCGCGCCGGTAAAACGGTGCCCCGCCAGAGGCGCTTTCATGCGGTACAGACCGGTGCGGGCTGTGACATACAACGTCCTGTGGTACGGCCCGCCAAAGGTCACATTGGCCGGCTGTTGTGGAAATTCGAGAATGCCCAGAAGTTTCCCTGCTGGACTGACGACCTGCAGGCCCAACCCGGTCGTGACGTAAAGATTTCCCTTGGTATCGATCGTCAGACCATCGCCCCCCGAGTTCCCCCCCTCCCGTTTCTGTTTCATTTCAAACAGGACGCGGCCGTTGGCCAATTTCCCGGGAGCCGTCACGTCATACGCCATCAATTCTTTCTGTTGGCTGGGCACCACGTACAACGTCTTTTCGTCGGGCGAGAGGATGATCCCGTTGGGCGCGTCAAGATCGGCCGCCAGTCGACTGACCGTACCGTCGGCCGCACAGTAATAGAATGCGGTCGTTCCCTGTGGCAACGGATCGGGCGCGCGGTAATGCGGGTCGGTAAAGTAGACGCCCCCCTGGCGATCGACGACCAGGTCGTTACAGGCATTGAAACGGTTCCCTTCGTATTGACCGGCCAAGACACGACTCTTGGCCGATGCCACATCGTAGGCCACCAACTGCCCATCCATCTGGCAGGCGAGCAACTGGCCGTCCCCATCGATCATCAGGCCGTTGCAATGCAGCGACGGTTCCACAAACACTGATTTCTTTCCGTCGGTCACCTGGTAGATCCGGTTGGCCGGGATGTCGGTGAAATAGAGATTCCCCTGGCCGTCGTCGGCCGGACCTTCGGTAAACTGAAATCCGTCAAACATCAATTCGGCCGGGCCAAATTTGCCGAGCGCTTCGATTTCCGTCTGTCCAGACGACATCGCAGGGAGGCAAACAACCATCAACAGTACCAACGCCGGGGAGACATATTTCATCGTCACAACTTCTTTCTTATCGTGGGTCACCATCTGCCCTATCGGGGTGATTGACCTGGGCCCATGTTTCTTTGACCCGAATCGAGATACGGAACCGGGCCAGGCCTATTATCACGATTCTGCCCACGCTGCCAACCGATTGTGGGCTACTGCGCATTCCGTTTGAGTGCTTCCAGGATCAAATGCTCTACCTGCTTGGCGGTGGGGACATCATCCAGGGCGAACCACCGTTGCGAGCCGGAACCGAGCGATCGGACTTCCACGGTCAAACCACCCTTGGCGTCGAGCAGATCTCTCGGCACTTTCAAGTAAAACAGCCCGCCGCTATCGATGTCCGATTGCCAGGTGACCAGGTAGTCCAGTTGAACCTGCCCATCGACTGACTGCCACGACTTGGAATGACGCGTGACATCCAATTCGACCACCTGCTGACCACCGAGTACCATCTCGAACCCGCCGGTGGCCGGTTCGGACTGCCAACCGAGACCGCCGGAAAAAAGAAAATTCGCCACCGGACCGGCCCCCGTGTTAAAGCCGGTGATCCACTTCAAAGATTGTTCCCGGTCCGTCTGCCGGATGAAGGGGCGTTCGGTCTGATCACCCGAGTAGTTGTACCAACGGGACCTTTGGGGGTTTTCCGTAAGCAGCCGTTGGTAGCCATTGATCGATCCGCCAGACAACCGACCGAGCGGTTCCAGGCCACGGCGCAGCTCCGGGCTCAGGTTCGCTTGCCAGCTTTCGATCGAATTGGCAAAGCGTTCCAACACGGTCGGCGGCGTCAGGAAGTCCGGGGCATCGCCGTGCGGTTCCCGGTTTTCGTAATGCGGGCCGACCAGGGACGTTACTTGCTGGACGATCTGATCCTCCAATTCAGGTGCATACGGACCCGGCAACGCGTAATAAACCTGTGAAAAATCCGCCTCGTATCCACCTTCGGCCAACACACGGCGACTCGGAATGTAACTCGGTACATCGTTGCACCAACCGTTCAGCCAGAGTCGGCGCCAATCCAATTCCGTTTTCAGCCGAACCGAGTAATCGACCACCACCTCCCCGGCCAGAAAGACAATCGCCAAATCCTCTCCAAATTTCCAACAGCTCACCGTGTAAGGAACTTTGGATTGAATCTCTCCATGCCGTTTTTCGTAATCCAGCACGGAGCGGGCCCGGTCCGCGTGATAACCGCTCCCCTCCGCCTCCTGTTCAAAAAAGGCGCGGTCCGGCGGATCAGCCAGCGGTAAATCGAAATCGCGACGAGCGGCGGTCGGCGCCCCCGCCAGTGATTCCAGCGGTTCACCCAACAGCCGAGCGACTTCGTCGGCCAGTGCCTCGCCATGCTGTTGGGCCAGGACCAGGCTACCGCTCGGCTGCGGCCCGATATCCGCCCCACAACCGATCGTCGTCAAGGAGATGGCCGCTGGGTACCGCCTCTCGAGCGCGGCGTTGGCATGACCGGCCCAATCCCCACTGACCCGGTTCCGGCTGCCGACCGTGGTGCAGTGACAGGCGTAATTCGTCCAGACCACAATCGGGGCACCCTCCGCATTCCGCGCCACCATCACCGGCAGGCTATGGTCGACCGGGCCGTCCGCCTGCAGGCCAAATCCGCGCCAGGCCGCATTGGCCAGGACGCGTCGGTTCCCCCCGAACGCAAGCCGGCCCTGGCCCCAGCTTAAGGTCGCCGGCTGCCTGGCATCGAGCGCCTGCTCAGCCACTTGGCACACGCTCTCGACCAGCCACTGGGTGTATCGATCGGTTCGCGCCGTCTGTTGGGGCGTCACCCGCGAACCCCAAACGACGGGCGCGTATCCATTCAGGGTCGGTGCGTTGTGCGTGTGAGTGCTGGCAATCACCACCTGTTCCGCTGCCAGTTGGTGAGAGGCGGCCAACTCCCGCTGAATGACTTCGGTGATCTTGGCCGGCACCCCACAGTTGTCGACCGCTACCAAAACGACCGGCTTCTCCTCGCCGATCGCCAGGGCGCGAGCCCAGAGGCGGGTGTCGATCCCTGCGTGCTCGCCCGGCCGACCTCCGTAACCGGCCAGCAACGTCGGGTGCGACGGGGTGATGTCGAGCTTGGCAGAGCCGACCTGTACCAACTGGGCCCAGGCACCGACCGGGATCAGTATCAATGCCACCGAAAAAAGGGACAAATTCTTGGCGACCATGTTGAAAACGACTCCCGCTTGGTTGGAATCAGGGCGAGGCGAGCCGTGCGGAACGCGCCCACCTTGTCCGGGATGGAATTCGTTCGACTTCATTAAAATAAATAATTCCGTGTAACCCATGACCAGAGCCATTGGCCCAACAGGAACAGGAGGACCAGTGCCACGATTGCAAACAGGAGGCAACCGGTCTTGGTCAAACCGCCGCTCTGATCATCCACAAACCGGTTCATGCGAATCACCTCCCACCAAATTTAGCAGCGTTTGATTTCCAAGCTGGGCGGGGAAGCGAGCGTCTGATGCACCACGCAGTACCGCTCCGCTAATTCTATCAGTTTCTCGAGGCTCTCGGCAGGTTCCTGGCTGACGATCTGCACCTTCAATTTCAAATCGAGCAGCCCCACCGGCGAATCCCGATCGACGGCGAGCGTCCCCTTGAAATCGAGCAGACCGGTCGCCTTGAGCCGGCAACTCTCCACCTTCAGCCGCATGCTGCTGGCAACCGCCGCCAGCGTGACGCCAAAACAACCAATCCAGCCAGCCAACATGATTTCCACAGGGCAGCGAAAACTGCCGTCTCCGCCACTGGCTGGGTGCATCCCCAGGTGCCCCCCCCGGATGCCGGGTGTTCCACATGAAAGGCGATTCGCTCGAAATCGACCGTCCCCTCGGCCATCAGGTCCAATAGGGCCGATTCCGGATCCTGCTCATATTGCTGTTTCAGCTCGTTTTGTTTCGCTTTCATTCTGACGTTTTCCTACAATGAACGAATCGACCGTCACGTGCTTGCCGAGAACGTGCTGGCATCGATAATTAAATTTTTGTTTTCGGAAGGTTACATCTCGAGATTGATGTTGACCGTACAAAACAGCCTAAATTAGATTACTGTGCTGTGCCATGGAGGGTACAGGAAGTGGACCTTAACAATCCTTGGATTGGCGGTCCTACCGTAAGCGATGTGGAAAACGCTTCACGACGACAGTCAGCCACATGGACGTGGCAAATTCCGGCTGTTCGGTTCGACAATGTTGATCCACGAACCGGGACCCCGTTCCCGGCCGGTTGATGGATCGCGGCAAACGCGCCGCGATGGCATCCTTTCTTGTGACCTCCCGATGGACTTTGACCCATGTCCTCGCAGGAGTAACAGCGTGTCTTCAGGATTAGCTGCTGACACCAAAGACCGTATCAAACAGGCCAACGATATCGTTGACCTGATTGGCAGCTATACGGAACTGCGCCGCCAGGGGAGCAACTATGTCTGTCACTGCCCCTGGCACGATGACAACCGCCCCAGCCTGCATGTGAACCCCGCACGGCAAAGCTGGGTCTGCTGGGTCTGCGACATCCGCGGTGACGTTTTCGATTTCGTCATGCGACGAGAAGGAGTCGAATTCGTCGAGGCGATGCGAATACTGGCGGAACGGGCCGGTATCCCGTTGACCTTCACCCAGCGAAAGGTCGAAAAAGGGAGCGTCAACGATAAGCAGACCCTGTACCAGGCGATGGCCTGGGCCGAGCAGCAGTTCCACGACTTCCTCCTGCAATCTCCCGTCGCCGAACTAACCCGGCAGTACCTGGCCGAACGAGGTTTGTCTGGCGATTCCATCACCGAATTCAAACTCGGGTTCTGTCCCACATCATTCAGTTGGCTGACCGACCGGGCCCGTGGTTCGACCTATTCACCGGAGATTCTCGAGGCATGCGACCTGGTAGGACGAAATAACCATGGCAGTTTTTACGATCGTTTCCGGGGACGACTGATTTTCCCCATCCGCGATACCATGCAGCGACCCATCGCCCTCGGTGGGCGGCTGGTGCCCGGCGTTTTTCCGGAGGACCAGGAACCGCCCGGCAAGTACATCAACTCCCGCGAAACGCGGCTTTTTTCCAAGAGTGACACCCTGTACGGTTTGAACCTGGTCCGCGACCAGGTCGCACGGCAGCGGCAACTCACCATCGTCGAGGGCTACACCGACGTGATCGGTGCCTGGCAGGCCGGGCTGAGGAACGTGGTCGCCTGCCTGGGAACGGCCCTGAACGAAAAACATATCCGACTGGTCAAACGTTTTGCCGATCGCATCACGCTGGTGCTGGACGGGGACGATGCCGGCCGCAAACGGGCCAATGAAATCCTCGACCTGTTTGTCGCCAACGATATTGACTTGCGAATCCTGACGCTGCCAGAAGACTCCGACCCGTTTGATTTTGTGATGCAGCAGGGAGCCGAGGAATTCCAGAAACGAGTCCAGGGCTCCGCCGATGCGATCGATCACAAGATCCGCGTGGAAACCGAGGGGATCGACCTGATTCAGGATACGCACTTGGCAAACCAGGCCCTGGAGAACATCCTCTCGACCGTTGCCCGCGTCCCCTCTTCCGTGTTCAGCGGGTCGGCCGCCAAGGTTTTACGACAGGACCAATTACTGACGCGACTGGCCAGACAGTTTCAGATCGATTCACCCCAGATCAAGCAACGCCTGTTGGAGTTGAGGTCGCGCACGCGTCGGCTGGGCAATTCGCCCGAAGAGGCTTCACGCCCCGAACGAGTGCCGTATGACCTGCTGGATCGCGCCGAGATGGAACTGATTCAGTTGATCATGCAGGAACCTTCCTTCCTGGACATCTGTTGCGAGAGGATTTCACCGCAACAGTTCCAGGACAGCCCTTTGCGTCAACTCTACCAGCAGATTTGCCAATGCTTTCACGACGGTCGGGATGCCACGTACCAGGAACTGATGCTGCAGATTGAAGATAGCCAGCTGAAAGACCTGGTCGTTTATCTCGACCAACAGTGGCACGAAAAATTAATGGCCGCGGAGTTCCACGGCCAACCGAAACCGCTGAAAACGCTGTTGGACGATTTGTTACAGCGATTCAACCATATGAACGAGCAAACCGGAAATCGACAGGCGATCTCCCGCTTGCACGCCCGCAAACTCGATGAACAGGAGGAAACCGAGACCCTCGAGCAATTGCTCAACCAGACCAAGCAACGGCATGGCTTAAAGCCACCCACGGACGGGTAGCAGCCAAGCGCGTTGATTGCCAGTTTACCAGGACCACGTACGAACGACCCGAAACCCCGACTCAGGTAAGGCAGGATGCCACTTGAACCAAGCGGACAGTTCGCACGTATCAGTATTCGCTTTCCCGGGTCCGGGAAGGCTGGCATAAGAAAACAAGAAATCGCGAAAGGATTCGCGCAGGAGGTTCGTGAAAATGGATTTTCAAGAAACCGATCTCAAACAACTGATTGCCAAAGGTAAAACACAGGGCTACCTGACCTACAACGAGGTGGCCAATTATCTTCCCGACGAAACGGTCGGTTCGGAAAAAATCGACAACCTGGTCGTCGCCGTGGAAGGCGCTGGGATCGAGCTGAGGGAAAAACCCCCCGAAACGACCCTCTCGGCCGGTCCCTCGGCCGAAGAACTGATCAAGGCTGAAGCCGAACTGAACCGTTTGCAGGTACCGGAAAAACTGCCACGTCCCAGCGATGATCCGATCCGGATGTACCTCAGCCAGATGTCGGAAATTCCGCTTCTCACACGAGAAGAAGAAATCTCGCTGGCCAAGCGAATCGAGATTGCCCGCAAACAGTACCGCCGGGCCGTCCTATCATGCTACTACGCCCACAAGACCACCACCGATACATTGAAGCGAGTCTACGCGGGTGAATTACCGTTTGATCGAACGATCAAGGTTTCGCTGACGGAAAACCTGACCAAGGAACAGATTTCCCTGCGGATGCCCCACAACTTCAAGACGATGGATCATTTGCAGGCGGCCAATGCCCGTGATTTTTCCACCATGATAAGCCTCTCGGCCGATCCACGGGAAAAACAGGCAGCCCGAAAGCGGTTTTTTCAACGCCGCGGCAAACTGGTTCAACTGGTCGAGGAACTGAGTTTGCGTTCCCGACGGATCAGTCCCCTCATCAAACAGTTGCGCGGCTTTTCAGACCGTATGCAAGGTTTACGCAACTGCCTGGACAACTTGCCTGATCTTCCGGCCAATGCATCGGAACGGCGGCGCCTGAAAAGCGAATTGCATCGCCTGATGGTCATGTGCCAGGAAAGTCCTCGCAGTCTGGCCAAGCGCGTCGAGGATTGCGAGAAGTACTTCCAGGAATTTGAGAATGCAAAACGTTCGCTCTCCAGTTGCAACCTCCGTCTGGTGGTTTCCATTGCCAAAAAGTACCGCAACCGCGGCATGGGTTTCCTGGACCTGATCCAGGAAGGGAATACCGGTTTAATGCGGGCGGTGGATAAATACGAATACCGTCGAGGATTCAAGTTTTCCACCTATGCAACGTGGTGGATTCGACAGGCGATCACGCGGGCCATCGCCGACCAGGCCCGGACTATCCGTATCCCGGTTCACATGATCGATGTCCTGTCCAAGTTGCGCAACATCCAGAAAAAACTGTTGCAGGAGCGAAAGTGTGAACCGACGACCGAAGATATTGCCACGCAGGCAAACATGAGCGTGGAATCGGTCCGACGCGTCATGGACATCGGCAGACACCCGGTCAGCCTCGATCGCCCGATCGGTGATGGGGACGACTGCAGTTTTGGTGAATTCATTGAGGATTCCACCAGTGATAACCCGGTTCGCAAAGCGACCAACGAAATCCTGCGTGGAAAAATTGACGGATTGCTGAAGACGTTGACTTACCGGGAACGGGAAATCATCAAGTTGCGTTACGGACTCGGAGACGGCTATACATACACCCTCGAGGAAGTCGGCCGCATCTTCCGTGTGACCCGGGAAAGGGTTCGACAAATCGAGGCAAAAGCTGTCCGCAAGTTACAGAATCCAGTCCGCAGTCAGCACCTGGAGGGTTTCCTTCAGGGCACGGTCTCGCTGGATGCTGTTCTTGCCAATGAACCGTGCACTGCAGCCTACTAGTCCAGAATTTATTCATCGAACTGAAGGCCCCATCGACCGGTGGGGCCTTTTTTTTCTGACCCGCCTGCCAATCGTCCACGGCAAACAACGGTATCAAATCGCCAGGTTATCAGCTAACATGAATCGATTACCCAGCCAACCAGGCAACGGAACGACCCTTTTCCCCAGCGATTTGGTAGCCCGATGGAAGTTGATTACTCCCTGTTTCGAACGATCCACCGACTGCTGCGCCAACTAAAGGATCTGAACGAACAGCTTGAAAAAGGGCCGCGCCAAGTGACCATTGCCGAGCGCGCTGAACAGGCCTTTGTACAGGATTTGGAAACCGTCAAGGCAGAGCGTCTCCGATCCAAGATGGCGGCGGATGACAAACAGCTACAGTTGAGTGAACGGGAAGCCCGTATCGAGGATCTCAAAGCGAAACGGAACAGCGCCGGTTCCAACCGCGAATACCAATTGCTCAGCGACCAGATCCAGGCCGACCAACAGGCCAATGCCGTCCTCTCGGATGAAATCCTCGAGTTGCTCGACAAGGTCGATCAGCTGGATGTGGCCGTTGCCGACAGTGAATCCAACCTGGAAAAAGCGCGACAGGAAACGCGCAAGGTGGCCGAACGTATTCAGGCAGAAATGGACAACCTGCAATCCGAAAGTGAGCGGGTACGACAGGAATTGAAAGAAAATGAGAGCCATCTCCCCGCCGACATCAAATCGGAATATCAACGGGTGGTTCAGACGCGGGGTGAAGAGACCTTCGCGGAAACTGATTTAAATACGTGTGGCCGCTGCTTCACCTTGATCGCCCCGCAAACGCAAAGCGAATTGCTGATGAAAAAATCGGTTCTCTGCAAATCGTGTGGCAGCATCCTTTACATCAAGGAAAACACGGCCCTGCCCAGCTAGGCCTGCGTGCCTGACTCGACCTGTTCGACGTCGGCAAACTCGATCTGGGTCTGGATGATTTCAGCGGTCCGTTGAAAGAACGCGTCCAGTACCCGCGGGTCAAAGTGGCTGCCACGTCCCTCCTGCAGGATGCGGAAACATTTCTCCCGGGAAAAAGCCGGCTTGTACGGTCGTTTACTGCTCAGCGCATCGAACACATCCGCCACAGCGACGATCCGACCTTCAATCGGTATATCTTCACCTTGGAGACCGAGCGGGTAGCCGGACCCATCGAATTTCTCGTGATGCGTTTGGGCAATCACAGCAGCCAGTTTCATGACCGGGAAAGAGGATTCCCGCAGCAGGCGTTCCCCCAGGACCGTGTGATCCCGGTACTTCCGCACCTGCTCATTCGAGAGTGGCCGGAGAATGTCCTTACCCATACAACAGTGGTTCTTGATCCGTTCGAATTCAAGCTGGTTCAGTTTCCCTTCCTTCAACAGGATCGAATCGGGCACACCGATTTTGCCCACATCGTGTAACTGGGCCGCCTCGTAAATCAGTTCCACATCGTTCCCCTGGAAGCCGAGTTGTTCGGCGATAATGGCCGAATATTTCCCCACCCTGGAAACATGGTGACCCGTATCGTCATCGCGGAACTCGGCCGCCATGGCCAGGCAGCGGACCAATTGCTGGCGCGACGCCTTCAGTTCCTCGGTGCGAACCTCGACATCCCGTTGCAACTGGTCCGAATACCGTTCCAGTTGGTCCTGATACCGTTTGGCTAACAGGACATTGCGAATCCGCAGAATCAACTCCGTATCATCCACCGGTTTGGCCAGGAAATCGGCGATCCCCAACTTGATGGTCTGCAGTTTTGTTTCCGATTCGGAACAGGCCGTCAATACGATTACAGGCAGATGGGCAAAAGCTTTCTCTTTGCGTAATGCGGCGAGAATTTCCAGGCCGCTGACCTCCGGCATCACCAGGTCCAACAACAGGACGTCTGGCTGAAAACTCTGGATCAGTGGAAGGGCGTCAATCGAATTGCTCGTCCATTTCAGGTCCTTAAAACCGGCCCGCTGCAAATACGTTTTGACCACCTCGATATTGAGTGGTTCGTCATCAATGATAGCGATCCTGGCCGAGGTTACCTCATTCTGGATCGGCGGGATGGTGGACCGCCCACTCGGGTCGTCAGGGTCGACCCGTTTCGTCGACAAGCTGGCAAATTCCGGGAAAAGGGTCGGCAGGTTGGTAAGCATATCCATCGTTCACTCGGCAGTACGGCAAGGTGGTTGTCAGGGAGGGTCGCGTCTATGGCGGGAATGTTCGACGTCCAACCAAGACTAGCTTTTTTCCACGATTCCCGACTGGATTCGCCCGTTCTGTGCCGTTTCCAAATCGGTTTTTTAACGCACTGGCGAGAATAGTCGGAACGATCGTTCTAACCCGATCTCGGGAGCCCCCCTCGCTGCGCGGCAGCGGGGCCACTCCGCGCACCGGGCAACGTAAAAAAACGGCTTTCACAGCCACGCACCCCCTTTCCCCTTGCCGAGAGGGGATCCTCGAGTGGCCCGGATTGCCCCGCAGGGCGATTTGGTTGTTGATTTCCCTCGGGGAATACTGCAAAATCTAGGGACGGCCTGTTGTGAAACCTGCAGGTCGTAATTTTTTGACCCGACCCAAAATTCTCTAGACCGAATGCGGAGATAACGTTGTCTGATCGCGTACCGATGACTCAGGAAGCGTATAACAAACGCCGAGTTGAGATTGAACATCTGGAAAATGTCGAGATGCCAAAGATTGCCGAGAAAATTGCCGAGGCCCGAGCCGAAGGTGATCTGAAGGAAAATGCGGAATATCACGCTCAACGCGAGGCCCAGGGGATGTTGCAGGCCAAGATCAACGACCTTAAATCCCGACTGGCCAACGCCGCCATCGTCGACCCGTCAAAAATTCCGAAAGACGAAGTCGCTTTCAACGCCACGGTCAAGGTGCTCGATATCGATCTGGACGACGAAGAAGAGATCACGCTGGTTGGGGACGGCGATGAAGATTATGACGCCGGTAAATACCTGATCACGAGTCCCATCGGCCAAGGTCTGCTCGGCAAAAAGGTGGGCGAAACGGCCGAGATCCAGGTTCCCAAAGGGATCATCAAGTTCAAGGTATTGGAAATCTCCTACCCGGACTGACCAGCGAAAACGTCCCGGCCAAGCCTATGCCGGTTGAGACCGTGGAGCGCAACCGGACAGCCGGTCCTCCGGCCGCGCGGGTCCTGCGACCCATTCGGGGAAACCAGGGGCAAGCGAGGGACGTGCCTAGCGGGACACGTCTCGCCGCCGCCGCTGGGCGGCCAAACCGATAGCGCCCAAGGCTAACAGGCCGAGCGAACACGGCTCGGGAATGGCATCGATCTGGCCGACCTGGATCGACTCACCCGCATCGGCGTAGGCATACTCCTGGACGGTCAAGGTGTGACTCGGTCCCCCGTCCATGGTGACCCGCATCCAGCCGTACTGGGTCGGCGCTCCACTGACAGCCGAAAAGTTGAAACCGATAAAACCATCACCTGGTTCATTGAACTGCGCGTTGACGTTGGAGGCAGCACCGCCGTAAGCGAGCGTTCCAAAACCCGAACCGGTCAGGAAAGGACCTGCCGAAACATCCGCCCCCAGGGCCAAGTTCGATGCGTATGGGTAGAAATTCGAGACGAAACCGACGACGTTCCCGTAAAAACTTGAATTGTTGAAGACGCCGGCGAAGGCCCCCGCGTACGTCTGGCCGCTTTTCTGAGTGAAGGATTGATTGAACAGGTTGATGGCGGCATCGCCGATCAGGGAAAAATACTGGGAACCGCCGACCTCGATCCGTTCACCCGCCCCGCCGTTCAACACGATATGCGTAATGTCCGCCTCGGCCGATTCGGCGCCAGCCGTCAGGGCGGCCGCACCCGCCGCCACGTAAGCCGCCCATCGTTGATCGCCGATGACGCCGCGAAGATCTTTTTCCTGGTTGTTTTTCATGCCCATTGACCTGAACAGATGACTTGACTCGATTCCGTCGTTAAAAGCCCGCATAACCGCTGCGGAAACCTCTATTTTAAGAGTGATTGGCCAAGGTGACAAAGTCAATCCTTGGGTGGAGGGCAATTCTAGCGGGAAATGCCCAGGCCGTTTCCCATTTCACAGAAAACCGCCGGTTTGCCGGTTCGTATTTGACTCGGGCCGCTTTGACACCTGGATGAGACGGGAGGAGAGACCCACAAAAAGGGGGACGTCTGGGGTGTGGGCGTCGCCCAGGTTGCCCACGACCGTTGTCCACGGCCCGTACGGTTGGAGAAAACTTTCGGTGGGCGCAAAAGGGAAGGGTTCTTGCTCGCCGCGGCAAAAACCCTTCAATCGTTGGCTGTCCGATCCGGGATAAAACCCCGTTTCGGAGACCCACAGCCATTGGATCGTATCGACGAACCGCCACGCCACCTTTAAATCGGATCGACGAGGGGACCAGCTGTTATAACTGGCAAAGTCGCTCGGGCGCCGGACCTGGCCGCCAGAACTACTTGAATTTATCCCGTTGCCAGATATTTTATGGGGGTTCCCTGTTCGACTCGACCGTCAAAACGGCTGTCGGCAGCCCGATCGGCCCCTTTCCCCGGGAAAAGCATGTTTGAAGAGAATCCGCCGCAGCCGGCCAAATTGGCACTGGAAGATGGAACCGTCTTTAACGGTCAAGCATTTGGGGCAAAGGGCACGACATTTGGAGAAGTCGTTTTCAACACATCGATGACCGGGTACCAGGAAATCCTGACCGACCCGAGTTACTGCGGCCAAATTGTGACGATGACCTACCCCGAGATCGGCAACTACGGGGTGAACGAAGAAGATATCGAAAGCATTCGCCCTCACCTTTCCGGGTTTATCGTTCGCAACCCGAGCCCGATCGCCAGCAATTTCCGCTCCTCGGGAAGTCTGGACCAGTACCTGGTCCGCAACAATATCATCGGCATCTCCAACCTCGACACACGAAAACTGGTCCGCTGCATCCGGGAGCGGGGCGCCATGCGAGGTGTCATTTCCACCGAAGACCTAGATGACGCGAGCCTGGTAGAAAAGGCGAAGCAGAGTGAATCGCTGGTCGGTCTCGACCTGGTCCAGCGCGTCCTGCCCGACCAGCCGGTCGATTGGTGCGAAAACCTGAGCAGTTGGTGGGGGATGTCGGGCGCGGTCGAACGACCATCGGCCGGAAACGAAGAACGCCACCTGGTCGCCCTCGATTACGGCATGAAACGAAACATCGCCCGCCACCTCTACAATCTCGGCTGCCGAGTCACCATCCTGCCCGGTACCGCTACGGCCGATCAGGTGATGGCGGAACAACCGGACGGGATCTTCCTCTCCAACGGCCCGGGCGATCCGGAACCGTTAACCTACGCCATCGAAACGATTCGAGATTTGTTGGGACAGGCCCCCATCTTCGGTATCTGCCTGGGCCACCAACTGTTCGCCCAAGCGTGTGGAGCGACCACGTTCAAACTGAAATTCGGCCACCGCGGCGCGAATCACCCCGTCCTGAACGAGGAGACGGGAAAGATTGAAATCACCTCCCAGAACCATGGTTTCGCGGTCAATGACGAAGATCTGCCGGACGACCTGGTCGTCACACACCGGAACCTGAATGACAACACGATCGCCGGACTGCGGCACACCCGTGTTCCCGCCTTCAGCGTCCAGTACCACCCTGAGGCCTCGGCCGGCCCCCACGACAGCCAATACCTGTTCAAGATTTTCATGGCGATGGTCGAATCTCAACCGGTCTGATTACCCTGCAACGGTAACGGCGCCAGGTCTTTTATGAGCACGCATCAACGCGTGTCCCTGCTTTAGCGAACTAGTTGACACAGATCGCCCAACGGTCGGTCAGTCCCTGCTCGATGGCCGATTTGTTCTGCATGAATCGCCACGCGTCGGCCCGTCCCCGGTAGTTGAGCCGTCCCTCGTAAGAGACGATCCGGTAGCCGCTCGGTCGGTCCCGCCAATCACCCGGGGAAAACCCGGGGAGCGGTTCGACCAGGAAGGCGTGAAACTGCTTTCGCTCTTGTCCTGTTTCCTGGGGGAGTTCCCCCGCTCGCGCATTTCTAACCATCTTCCTCTCCTGGGGCGTCGGTCCATGACCGGCCAACGTGCCGGCGACATAAGAAGAATACGGACGGGGCTGGACACATCTGGTCGATCGTACAGAATTTCGCCAAAAAATCCGGTTTTTACCGATCGCCGGCCCGTTTTCGATACCCGCCAACGGTCCACCTATTCGGTGGGCGGCATCAGGGGGACCCGCGGTTCCTTGGTCAGGCCGAACGTCAATTCCTCGTACCAGGAATCGTGGGAATTGACCATTTCACGGATATTGTTCCAGATCTCCACCGGCGGCCCAAAGCCGCTCCAGTCGACCGTCAGCACACGGACGCCCCGCCGTCGCATCTCACCCAGCAGTTTCTGGTAATTGCTGTAAAGCTGCTGCAGGTAATCGAGCGGCACACCGACTTCCTGCGAGCGCCCGCGGGAATGCATCCGATCGTGACACTCCTCCGGTGAGACATCGAGGTAGACAAAGATATCGGGCGGCATCACGTCCCGGCTCATGTTCCGATAGACATCGACGTACAGCTGGTACTCCTCGGCCGTCATGAAACCCCGTTCCATCGCCGTGGTGGCAAACACGGTATCCCCGTAGATCGGCCGGTCCTGCACCACGATCTTCCCCTGTGGACCCCAGGCCATTTCCACGGCCAAGCGGTGCTGTTCATACCGCTGCGTCAACATGAACATCTGCATGGCAAACCCGCCACCCGTATTCTTGCCGGTCTGCAGATCTTCGTAGTAACGTTCCAGGAAATGATTGAACTGCGGATGGTGGGTCGGTTCTTCCAGCACCTGCGCGGGCCAGCCGGAAGCGGTGGCGGCCGAAGCGATCGCGTGGCACGCGTTCGTCTTGCCGGCGCCAATGTTGGCGTCAATCGTGATAAACAGCCCTCGGCTCTCTGTTCGCTCTCCAAAACCCACCGTAACTCCTTTGCGTCTGTTTGATCGGTTCGACTCGCAGTTTAGGGCAGATCAGCCTACCGTTGAGCGGGTGAAACTTCAAGCAGTTGCGTCCGTATGTTCGCTCGCTTCCAGCAAATCGATGTAGGCGGGCGAAACGAGTTGCTCAGGCCGGATACCAAGCTGGACCAGCAGCGATTCGGCCACCTGCCGGCCTTCCTCAAACGTCTGCTCCGCCTCCAAAACGACCTCCAATTCAAGGAACGTTCCCAGCTGGTCGACGCGATCCAGGTGAACGCGGGTTGGGCCGACCATGAAAAGATCGCGCCGTTTGCCGACCACACCCCGGATACCGACCGTCGACCGCATCGCCTGCAGGAACTGTTCAGGCTGTGGGATCGGCGTGCGGGTATAACCCGATTCGGCCGGTTCCGCCTGGTCGCTGCGGGTGTAGCCGATCAACTCGGCCGAACCGTCGGCAAACTGACGCAATTTCAACCGGTCTGCTGACGTATGAAAAAACGTATCGGTCTGGTGCAGCACCTGATGCGGTTCGGTCGTATTCTGTTCCGCCCATCGCCTGGCGCGTTGCCAGTCCGGCTCACTCAAGCGGGCCTTGATTTCAACATTTCGTCCCATCGGATTTTCCTGATTACTCTTTCGCCATTTTCACGGACAGGCGTTTGGGACCCAACGTATCAGCCCGGCGGGTCAAGTTCGAGAGGGTCGACCGGTGAAACGGGCGGCTCAGCTTCTTGCCGGCCCGTCCCATGCGCCCGTTCATACGCCCGCCTCGAACCTCGGGTCCAGAGGCGAAAACCGCTTCGCCGGCTGACATCAAGGCTGATCAACAGGCTCAAAACGAGGACCAGTACCAGGCAAAGGATGTAAACAACTTCCACGCCACCCATCCACGTCCCGAGAATGAACCCACTCACCAGCAGCAGGGCCACATACATCGCCAGGCCGACACCTTTCCAACCAGGTAAGTCCGATTTTTTCGTCCAGGGCGTTAACAGAAAATAGAGCATCGGCAGGGTGAAAAGAATCCATGCGGGAACCCAGAATAGGCCGACACCCATGACGGCTTCGAGGTTGACGCCGTCCCGCACATCAAATTTGACCCAGGAACGGCTGGCTGCCGCAGCCGCGATCAGCGCCGTGATCGTCAGCAGATCGGAAATCGCCAAACGTCGCTCTGGCGGCGGCGCATCTCCCCATTCGAGTCGCCAACCGAACAGGAACCGCACCATCGCATTGGGCAACTGCAGCACCAGGAAAAAGAACGGAAACAGCAACAGAACACCCATTACCAATTCCACCAGAAAACGATGACCATTCGGATCATTCCAGCCTTCCAGGATCATTGTGACCAACATCCCACCCATTCCCGCCAGACAGGCCAGGACCGACCAGAGGATGCGATACGGGTAGCTGCCAGGTCCGAACACCAACCAGAGGCAGGCCAACTGCAGGAAGCCCATGGTCAGGCCCAACATGCTGACCAGCAAGACCACCGCCATGGCGATCGGTTCACCGCCGTAAACATCGAGGGGATAAGCCGAGCTGAGAGCAAACAGGCCCGACCAGGTGACCAGGAACGCCACGACGAGCCAGATCAGGTGTCGATAGCGGTGCAACACGTTGGGGCTCATTTCTGCTTCGGGCGGAATACCTGGAAGCGGGTGTCATTCGTCTCCACGAAAGGTCCCTCGATCAAATCGATACAATACGGGATCGCCGGGAAAACGGCGTCCAGGCATTCGGCAATTGCCTTCGGGTTGCCTGGCAGGTTGACGACCAGGCTGCCACCCCGAATTCCCGCAGTTTGTCGGGAAAGAATGGCCGTCGGCACGTATTGCAGTGAAACAGCCCGCATCTGTTCTCCAAAACCGGGCATCAGCTTCTCGCAGGCCAGTTCGGTCGCCTCGGGGGTGACATCCCGCGCTGCAGGCCCCGTGCCGCCGGTCGTCACGATCAGGCAACACGCTTCCTGATCCGCCAACTCGATGATCGTATCGCGAATCGTCTCCACGTCATCCGGGATCAAACGGTTTGAAATCTTAAAGGGTGATGTCACGACCTCGGCCAAATAGTCGGCAATGGCCGGGCCACCCCGGTCCTCGTACACGCCGCTACTGGCACGGTCCGAGACCGTGATCACGCCAAACCGGGCCACGGGCGAATCACTCATGGCCTGTTCCCCTGGCTCGTCTCATTGCCCGACTCGACGGCGGCCCAACGGTTCGCCTCCCGCAGCCGTGGCAGGGCGGCCGGAACGTTCATGTCGAAACTGATCGGGGATACCGTGATCTTACCGGCCTGCAAGGCCTGGGCATCGGTTTCGAAGGGGGACGGTTGCGGATCCGGACTGTTGTTGGCCCAGAAGTAAGGCCGGCCCTTCGGATCCTGGCCCCGGTCGAAGGCGTAACCCAGCGGGTTCGTTTCGACGGGCACCACCGCCACTTCCGCACCCCCTGCAAGCGCCGCCGTCGGGATGTTGATGTTCAACACGGTCCGTTCGGGCCAGTCCACCAGGTAAAATTGTTCGACCAGCGGCCAGGCGATCTCGGCCGCCGCGACAAAGTCCATCTCCGTGGCGAATTCGAGACTGAGCGCCATGGCCGGTAGGTTGAAAGTCGCCGCCATCAGCGCCCCGCCGACCGTCCCCGAGTAACCGACGTTCGACCCGGCGTTCAGCCCGCCATTGATCCCGCTGATAACCAGATCCGGTTGAAAGGGACAGAGCTCGAATAGCGCCAGCTTGGTACAGTCGGCCGGCGTTCCATCGACCGAGAAACCTCGCATCTGATCACTCGATTCGCTGGCACTGCCGAGGGTCACCGGGAAGAGGGGTCTCAGGAAGGTGATGGCCGAACTGATCCCGCTCTGCTCGGTGCGGGGCGCCACGACGAACACGTCGTTGCCGACCGAGCTCAATTTCCGCGCCAGTTCGATAATGCCCGCCGAGTGAATCCCGTCGTCGTTGGTTACAAGGATCTTGATGTTGCTCTCCCGCCTCAATATTTACCTGTTGATTGGGCCATCCACGCCCGGTGGCCTAAATCTGGGGCCGATTCGGTTCCGACGAATCGTCCGACCAGGCCCAGCGCCCAGCGGGTCGACGGCACACTACTACCTTACCCCCTGCGAGGCAGCCAAGAAAGTGCCACATCCGGTTCGGCGAGAAAGGTGAAGAACGCGCTGTGAGCTGCTGACCGGAGAGAAACGGTCCCTCTTCCCCTTCTGCGGGGCTGCGGATGGACGGCGGATCTCTTGTCGGGGGAAGGAAACCGGAAAAACGCGTCCTGTCACTCTCGATTTTACGTGACTCTCCCTAGGCCCCGGCAACGTGTCGGTCGGGCTATACTGTTTTTTCCTTCAGCGGGAGTCGTTCATGGTTCGATTGATCCTATCTCTGTTGATGTTGGTCGTTGTTGCCACCCATCCCCTGACCGGTTGCGCGAAGTCACCCGCTACCGATGACTCCCACTGGGCCAACCGCCTGTGGGAACCGATCGTCAACAAAGGGGTGATGTCCGGTAACCCAGGCATCGTAAGCCGGACTGAAATCGGCACCTTTCTGGCCGGCAGGATCGGTTTGCCGATTCCGTCCCAGCCAGCCGTCTGGCTGTGGGAAGGAATTTCAGCCATCCATGACGCTTCCAACGAGGAAGACCACTAGGACATTTTGCCGACGACGACCGACGACGATGCTCGGTCAGTCACTCGAACTTTTGAGCCTACGCGGCGGTCTCTTTTCCCCCTGGGGGCGCCATCGGACCCGGGGCCGAACCGTGTGCTACGTTTCCGTATCCCTGTGTTTGCGAGCCCGGGCCCACACGGTCGTTGCTTCCCACATCCCGCGTGGGCCCGGCTCACTCATTTGATCCCAGCGAGGCCTGCATGCCCGGTTTTCTGTTTTCACTGGCCGTCGCCTGCGGAGTTACCCTGGGTGGATTGATCTTGCCCACCTTGGTGGAAGGCGACCTCTGAAACGGGTGCGGCCGCTCTCCAGCCGTACTCGCATTTGCGTTTTTCACGTCAAAATCGACCGATGGGTCGCTGGAAAGCGACCTGTTTTCCTCTTATAATCCGCGATTCATTCCATCGGATCCACGACACCCTTTTGTACCTGGCATCGCCCCGCGCGATCGGGAATTGGTCATGACCGCCGTGACACCTGCTACCACCGAGAACCCGTCCAAGTCGACCCAGGGCCGAGTCCTGGTCCTCGATTTCGGATCCCAGTACGCCCAGTTAATCGCCCGCCGGGTGCGGGAACAGCACGTCTATTGCGAAATCGTGCGGCACGACATCACGGCCGAACAGGTTCGCAAGCATGAGCCGAGCGGTCTGATCTTTTCCGGGGGCCCCAACAGTGTCTACGAGGAGGGATCTCCGCAACCCGATCCGGCCCTGTTTGAACTCGGTTTGCCGATCCTGGGCATCTGCTACGGGATGCAACTCGTTTGCAATTCGATGGGCGGGCAGGTCGTCAGTACTCCATCGCGGGAATATGGACCGACCCAGGTCTCGGTCACCCGCAGTGATTCGATCTTTGCCGAATTCCCCGCCGAAGCGCAGGTCTGGATGAGCCACGGGGACCAGGTGATGGAGGTCCCGGACGGTTTTGAACCGCTGGCCAGCACAGGGACCTGCCCGATTGCTGCGGTCAAGCACGAGAGCCGCCCGCTGTACGGATTGCAATTCCACCCCGAGGTGACCCACACACCGCAGGGAAAGACACTCCTCAAGAATTTCCTGTACGAAGTTTGCCACTGCCCCGGTAACTGGCAATTGGGCGACTTTGCTGATGAACAGATCCGTCAGGTCCGCCAGCAAGTGGGTGACAGCCGTGTCATTTGCGGCCTGTCGGGCGGAGTCGATTCAGCGGTAGTGGCGGCCCTCCTGTACCGCGCCATCGGGGACCAACTCTCCTGCATCCTGGTCGACAACGGTCTGTTGCGCAAGGGAGAGTCCGAGTTGGTTGTCAACGAATTTACCGGCCATTTCCAAACCGACCTGCACGTGGTCGACGGGGAATCACGGTTCCTCGAGGCGCTCTCCGGCGTAACCGAACCGCAACAGAAACGGACCGTAATCGGCCATACCTTCATCGACTGCTTCAAACAGGCGGCTGAATCCATTGAGGGGGTCAAGTTCCTGGCCCAGGGGACGCTCTACCCGGATGTGATTGAAAGCGGCGCTGCGGTCGATGGCCCGGCCGCCACGATCAAACTGCATCACAACGTCGGTGGACTGCCGGATGAACTCGGGTTCGAATTGATCGAGCCGTTGCGGGATCTGTTCAAGGACGAGGTCCGGCAGCTCGGCCTGGAACTCGGCCTGCCCGAGGCGATCGTCTGGCGGCACCCGTTCCCCGGACCGGGACTGGCCGTTCGCTGCCTGGGTGAAATCCTCAAGGACCGCCTCGACATCCTCCGCGAAGCGGACGCCATCGTGATCGATGAGATTGAGGCCGCCGGCCTGTACCGGGAAACGTCACAGTTGTTCGCCGTCCTGCTGCCAATCCAGAGTGTCGGCGTGATGGGGGATGCCCGCACCTATGAGAATGCACTCGTGATTCGCTGCGTCGACACGGACGATTTCATGACGGCTGACTGGACACGCCTGCCGTACGATGTGCTGGCCCGCATGTCGACCCGCATTATCAACGAGGTATCGGGCGTCAACCGGGTCTGCTACGACATCAGCTCCAAACCGCCCGCCACGATCGAATGGGAATAGGGCCTGGAGGATGTTCTGTATCAAAACGGAAATCCCGGCCGAAGTTTGTCAGATTGACGATGAGCTGAAGGCGATCTATCACAGCCGCGATTCGGTCTGCATCTGGGTCTTCCGCAGCCGAGAAGACCGCAACCGGTTCATGGAAGAGACCGTCGGGATGTCGAAAGAGGAGCGAACGGAGCACTTTGTCCGCTTTTACCCCGACGTCGACTGACGGGCCGTCGGCGGCGATCTTAACGCACCCGTCGGACCAGGCAGATCGCCCACAGTGGGGCCCAGATCAACGCCGACAACGGTTCCGGAACCGCCTGGCCAACGGTCAGGCTGTCGATTTGCACGTCGTACGCCTGCTGGCCATGAACGTTCAACTGGATCGACTGGACATCGGTAAAATCGATTCCCGCGAATTCACTGAACCGGTATTCGCTCACCACGGCACCGGAGAGGGTGCGGGTCACCTCGATTGAAGAAACGGAATCGGAAACGGTTAGGCCGAACACGGTGGGCAGGTCGGCAAAATCGAGATCGAGGTGGAACGCTTCGTTAACACCCGACTCGGTCAGGTCGACATTCGGGAATTGACCGGCCATTGTGTCGTTGTCCTGACCGTCCCAACGGATCGAAACCAGGCCGTGTTGGCCCACCCCGTTGGCGATTCCAAATAGACCGACCACCCCATCGTAGACCTCGGTATCGCTGAACATGTGGGCCGTCACATCGACCTGCCATTTGCGAACCCCGCCGAAAATGGAAGCGTCCGTCGATGTGAAAACGGGGTACGTGCCGACGGACGAAAAGGACTGGGGCACCGCACCGGAATTGCCCACATCGAAGTCATCGATCACGAGACCGATCGACCCGTAACCGAGAGGCAGGGGAAGCAGAAAGATCGCCATGGCCGACAGGAATAAACGTTTCACGGGGCAACACCACTCTGCAGGAAGAAACCGAGACGCGTGAAAATGACCGGTTCAGTTTACTCCGTCCACGGCCGAATGCCACTTTTTCCCCTCATTCCGTCCCCTGCCGGAAAAACCGAGCGGAAAAGAGGCGTATCGATCATCCCTTTGGGGAACGAAATCGGCCGACGACACCGGGTCGGAACGGGTACCGATTGCCTTGGCCTTCCTTCCAACAGCGGTTGGTCGGAACGGATCGTCTGTTAGAATCCCACCTGGCCGATGGATCTTCCAGGGGGTCCTTCCTGTCCACCTGCCCGCGCGAGCGGCGGGCACCTCGGCCAGGTGTCGGAACGCTTCGCCGTTCCCACACCCATCGATTCGACACCACATCCTTTCCCCAAAGTAACATGAGCAAACAGTACATCTTTACCATGGCCAAGCTCTGCAAGAAGTTTGGCACCAAGACCATTCTCAACGATGTCTGGTTGGCGTTTTACCCCGGTGCCAAAATCGGCGTCCTCGGCAAGAACGGTACAGGCAAAAGCACGTTGCTCAAAATCATGGCCGGGTTGGACCAGGACTTCGACGGCGAAGCCCGTCTGACCGACGGTTTCACCTGTGGTTACCTGCCCCAGGAACCTCAATTGGACGCCGACAAAAATGTCTGGGAAAATGTGATGACGGCCGTGGCGCCACGCCGCCAGTTGCTCGACCGGTTCAATGAACTTTCGGCGCAGTGCGCGGAACCGCTGGACGAGACGGCCATGGAAAAGGTCTACGCCGAGATGGCGCGGGTTCAAGATCAGATCGACGCCACCAACACGTGGGAACTGGACCGTGAAATTGAAGTCGCTTTCCAGGTCATGAACCTGCCGGACAAGGAAGCCTCGGTCGAACAGCTGTCCGGGGGCGAGCGGCGGCGGATCGCGCTCTGCCAGTTGCTGCTGGAAAAACCGGACCTGTTGTTACTCGACGAACCGACCAACCACCTCGATGCCGATTCGGTCCAATGGCTGGAACGGACGTTGCATCAATACCACGGCACGGTCGTGGCCGTCACCCACGATCGTTATTTCCTGGATAACGTGGCGGGCTGGATCCTGGAACTCGACCGGGGCGAGGGCTACCCGTTCGAAGGGAACTACAGTGGTTGGTTGGAACAGAAACAGACCCGCCTGGCGATCGATGAGAAACAGTCGGAATCCCGCAAGAAGACCTTGCAGCGAGAGATGGAATGGATCCGCATGGCTCCCCGCGCACGGCAGGCCAAGAACAAGGCCCGGATCACCTCGTATGAACAGATGGTGGCGCAGGGCGATCGGGAACAGGACCTTGAATTGGAAATCCAGATCCCGGCGGGCCCACACCTGGGAGACCTGGTCATCGAATCGGAAGCCGTAAGGAAAGGCTTTGGCGACCGGATCCTGATGGACGAGATGACCTTTCGTCTGCCACCTGGCGGTATCGTCGGAATCATCGGTCCCAACGGCGCGGGCAAGACGACACTGTTTCGCATGATCACCGGTCAGGAACAGCCGGATGCTGGAACTTTGAAAATCGGACCCACGGTGGAACTCGGTTACGTCGATCAGAGCCGGGATGAACTCGCCCCGGAAAACACCGTCTTTGAAGAGATTTCCGGTGGCCATGAAACGTTGGAACTGGGCAAACGCAAAGTCGATGCCCGGGCTTACGTATCCCGGTTCAATTTTCGCGGTCCCGACCAGCAGAAGAAGGTGGGTGACCTGTCGGGTGGCGAACGAAACCGGGTTCACCTGGCCAAATTGCTCAGGCGCGGCAGCAATGTCCTGTTGTTGGACGAACCGACCAATGACCTCGATGTCGATACCTTGCGCGCCCTGGAAGAGGCGATCGTGAACTACGTCGGCTGCGTGGTGGTGACCAGTCACGATCGCTGGTTCCTCGACCGGATTGCGACCCATATCCTCGCTTTTGAGGGGGATGGATACGTCCACTGGTGTGAAGGCAACTACCAGACTTACGAACAACAACGGCGCGAGCGACTGGGAATCCGCGAAGACGAACTGCCACGTTTCCGTTACAAAAAATTGATCTCCTGAACTTCGACAGCACTCGTTTCGGGTTCAGCGGTTCCCGGCGGGCGAGGGGAAGAAACGTACCGGTTTGTACCGAAACTGCCCCTGTTGGCAATGAGCCGGATCCACTACCATTGACCCTCCGTTTTTACACGTTTACCGAGGTGCCACATGACGATATTGCGAACCGGCTCCAATGAGAAATACGCCAACAATTGGTCGGACGTTTTTGGGAGTAAGAAAACCAAGACGAAAACCAGCAAAGTTGGTAAGAAATCAGCCAAGAAGAAATCGGCCAAGAAATCCGTCAAGAAGAAGAAGGCTCGACGTTCATGAGCTTCCCCTTCCAAACGATCTTCACATCCGCCCTGCCCTACCTCGAATTCCTGCAACAGCACGGTTCGGAAACGGATCGGCATCGCTGGAACTCGGTGGCCGAAAAGATCGAACTGAAACCGGAACAGATCGAAGTGTTGCATGGTTTTCGCCGTGAGATGCGGGTTCTCTGCCTGGCCGGCACCTGGTGTGGCGATTGCGTCGAGCAATGCCCGATCTTCCAACGTTTTGCCACGGAAACCGCACGGATCGACCTCCGATTTATCGATCGCGACCAGGATCCGGAACTGGCTGCCGAAATGCAACTGGCCGGAGCGGCCCGCGTCCCCCAGGTCGTTTTCCTCAGTGAAGAGGGAGCCGTGGTGGGGCGTTATGGCGACCGGACCCTGGCCCGTTATCGCCAGATGGGTCGAGACCTGAGCGGTGCGGCCTGTTCGACCGGTCTGGTCAACGAATCCGATACGACCTTCCACGGCGTGATCCAGGACTGGCTCGATGAATTTGAAAGGATCCAGTGGATCCTGAGAACCTCACCCCGACTGCGAAAAATTCACGGGGACTAGTGGCCCCCGTTCCCGGACCACAACCGTGGTTTGCTGCGACCGACAGGAATCGTTCTTAAACCGACGATTAATCACGTTTACACCTTTCACCTTTCTCGTGTAAACTTGTCCCTTTCCCTGCGACCTGGACCGGCCCAACCTCCATCCTCGCAACCGTTGTGGCCAATCTTGAAATGGCCGCCGGGGATTCAACCCCAGTACTTAACCCAGAGTGGAAGACCAGTTCATGTTCGGTTCCCTTCAAGACGGATTGCAATCCGCCTTTAAATCGATCCGCGGCAAAGGCAAGTTGACCGAACGGAACATGCAGGACGGCCTGGCACTGGTGGAAAAATCGTTGCTCGACGCCGACGTCAGCTACGATACCGTCAAGGATTTTATGGAGCAGGTCAGCCAGCAGGCCATGGGAGAAAAGGTCCTGCTCTCGCTCAAACCGAGTGAACAACTGGTGGGGATCGTTCACCAGGAATTGATCAACCTGTTGGGGCCGGTCGAAGAAGGGCTGCAACTGAAAGAAGGGGTCAACATCTTCATGATGTGTGGCCTGCAAGGATCGGGGAAAACGACCACCTGCGGTAAGTTGGCCAAACTACTGCAGCAAAGGAATATTTCACCGCTGTTGGTCGCAGCGGACCTGCAGCGACCAGCGGCCATCGAACAATTGCACGTGATCGGGGAAACGGTCGGCGTTCCGGTGTACAGCGAACCGGGGGAACAGGACCCGGTCAAGGTCTGCAACAACGCCGTGGCCAAAGCCCGCGAGGAAGAGGTCAAGGTCGTGATCCTCGATACGGCCGGTCGCCTGGCAATCGACGAGGAGTTGATGGGCCAGTTGCAGACGATTGATCGCCAGGTCAGCCCGGATCAGGTCTTCCTGGTCGTCGATGGGATGACTGGCCAGGATGCGGTCAACAGCGCCAAAGCATTCCACGAGTCCCTCGAGCTCAACGGCGTCGTGATGACCAAGCTGGATGGCGACGCCCGCGGCGGAGCCCTGCTCTCGGTCAAGCATGTCACCGGGGTGCCGATCCGCTTCATCGGTACCGGTGAACACCTGGAGGACCTGGAGTTTTTCCGTCCGGAAGGGATGTCGAACCGAATCCTGGGGATGGGCGACGTGCTGGCGCTGGTCGATCAGGTCCAGGGGATCGTCGACCAGAAAGAACAGGAGCGCCTGCAGGAACAGCTGGAAAAAGGGCAGTTTACCCTCGACGATTTCCGCAATCATATGCAGAAAATGGCCAAACCGGGCCTGATGCAAAAGATGCTGGGGCTGATGCCGGGGATGCCGAGTTCCGCCGATATCAACAAGATGATGAACGAGGGGGATACCTCGGGTGAAATCCGCCGCATGGTCGGTATTATCGACTCGATGACCCCGGCCGAACGGCAGGACCCGAAGGTGATTGAGGTCAGCCGACGGCAGCGGATCGCCCAGGGGGCGGGGGTCAAGCCGCAACAGGTCAATGAGTTGATCAAGCAATATGACACGATGAAACCGTTGTTGACCGGTATGGCGGGCAAGGGAATGGGTGACCGGATGCAGATGATGCAGGATTTGCAGCAAAAAATGCTCGATCCGTCCAGCCGGATGCCAAAAACCAAGAAATCGACTGGGAAACGCCTCTCTCCCAAGCAGCGGGCCAAGGAGAAGAAAAAACGGGAGAAGATGCTGCGACAAAAACGCCGGGAAAAGAAGCAAAATTAACCGGTTTTGGACTGACAAGCGAACCGGCAAACCCATAAAATGCGAAATTCTATATAAACTCAATTTCTCAAGGACAAACAGTAGTGGCAGTACGGATTCGACTAAAAAAGATGGGGCGGAAACACCGACCGTTTTTTCGAGTTTGCGCGATGGATTCCCGCTCGCCCCGCGACGGCCGGGTGATCGAAGAACTTGGTACTTACGACCCAATGGTTCCCGAAACGGACGCCCGTGCCATCCTCAAGGGTGAGCGCATTGATTACTGGTTGAGTGTCGGCGCCAAAGCGACGCCCAAGGTTGGCGTCCTGATCCGCAAGTACGGCACCGACGGTTCCCACCTGGCCCAGCAGGGCGAGGCGATTGAACGTCTGGGTGGACGACGCTCCAAATCAATTGAAGCGGCCAAGGCCGCCGCCGCGTCCGCTCCCAAACCGAAGATGGAACCGGATCCCGAAGAGACACCCGCTGAAGAAGCTGCCGAGGCGTCCACCGATGAAGTAGCCGCCGAAGAAACAGCCGCCGAAGAAACCCCAGCTGCGGAAGCAGAAGCACCTGCTGAAGAAGCACCTGCTGAAGCCGCCCCCGCGGAAGACGCCGCGCAGCGGGCCCCCGCCCAGAGAGCGGAGGCCGCGCACCCCCCCCCCGAGCACGCCACCCGCCCGCGCGGGC
>JAKVBG010000034.1:0-9715 GCA_022447605.1 Mariniblastus sp. | reverse complement strand
CGAAGCAGCGGCTGAAGAAGCAGCCGCTGAAGAAGCAGCCGCTGAAGAAGCCCCCGCTGATGAGGCGGAGAAGAAGGACGACTCGGAGAGTTCCGAGTAACCGCACCAACCGACCATTGACTCGAACATGCCGCTCGTTCGGCATGTTTGTTTTTATACGTATGACAATCGAATGGAGAGACACGGGCCAGCTTCGTGGAACTCCTTGAGCAAGATGCGTTTTGACATTTTAACGCTGTTTCCCGAGATGTTTCCGGGTTACCTGAGTCAGAGCATCTTGAACAAATCGATCCAACGTGGACTGGTCGAAATCCATGTCCACAACCTGCGTGACTGGACGACCGATCGGCATCAGAAGATGGATGACCGGCCGTTCGGTGGCGGACCGGGGATGATCCTGATGGTCGAACCGGTCGTCAAGTGCGTCCGCGAAGTGCGGGCCCTGTCCGACGATCCTGGACAGCTGATCCTGTTGACTCCCCAAGGGGAGACCTGGAATCAGCAACGGGTCGAAGGGCTGGCGAGCGGACCCCAGCGGTTTTTACTGCTGTGTGGTCGCTACGAAGGCTTTGACCAGCGTGTGATCGACATTTTGGAACCGTTGGAGATCTCCGTAGGGGATTTCATTTTGAACGGGGGAGAAGTGGCGGCGATGGTGCTCGTCGATTCCCTGGTCAGGATGATCCCGGGGGTCCTGGGGGACGAAAAAAGCAGCTGGGATGACTCATTTTCGCGAGGCAACCGGTTACTGGAATACCCCCAGTACACGCGGCCCCGGGAATTTGAGGGCCGGGAGGTCCCTCCCGTCCTGCTCGGTGGCAACCACGAGGAAATTCAGCGTTGGCGCCAGCAAAAAAGTTTGGAGAATACACGTAAGCGTCGCAGCGACCTGTTGACCGATCCCGAGTCGACCGATCCCTGAGTCCCACACCGAAATTTCAACGGATCTTAATCCGAACCACTATAGGAAGAGCGATGAGCCAGGAACTGATGAACCGCGTCGAGCAGTCGTGCATGAAGACCGACGCGCCCGAATTTGAGATCGGCGACACCGTCGATGTCCACTGCTTGATCCACGAAGGTGAAAAAACCCGGACGCAGGTCTTTTCCGGAACGGTCATCGCTCGCAGTGGCAGTGGGACCCGCGAGATGTTTTCGGTCCGTCGTATCGTGGCCGGGCAGGGTGTCGAGCGAAAATTCCCGCTCCATTCGCCCCGCATCGCCAAGGTCGAAGTCAAGCGATCGGCTGTGGTTCGCCGCGCCAAGCTCTATTTCCTGCGGGACCGTGTCGGCAAAGCCGTCCGCCTCAAAGAGCGACGCCGGTAACCGAGTCGGCCTCCGCTCGATTACGTTTTATTGGAGAATGGCATTCTGGCATTTCCTGGGTAATCAGCCGCCGGAAATAAATGACCATGGATAGCTCAATTTTTTGCGGCGGCATCCCCGCCCTCATGACCCCCTGCAATGAGTCGGGCACCCCGAACACCGAGGCCCTCGTCCGCAAGGGCCAGCAATTGATCGCAGCCGGCATGAATGCGGTCGTCTATTGCGGCTCCATGGGCGATTGGCCACTGCTCACCGATGACCAGCGCCAAACCGGCGTGACCGCCCTCGTCGAGGCCGGGGTGGATGTCATCGTCGGTACCGGTGCGGTGAATACCCGTACGGCTGTGGCTCACGCCGCCCACGCACAGAAAGTGGGTGCCCAAGGGCTGATGGTGATTCCTCGCTTGCTCTCCCGCGGCACCTCGCCTGCGGCTCAGCGCGATCATTTTGCCGCCATCCTCGCCGCCACACCGGAACTGCCTGCGGTGATTTACAATAGCCCCTACTACGGTTTCGAGACGAAGGCGGACCTGTTCTTCGATCTGCGTCAGGAATTTTCCAACCTTGTTGGTTTCAAGGAATTCGGCGGAGCCGATTCCCTCAGCTATGCCGCCGAGCATATCACCAGCACGGATGACAACCTTGTGCTGATGGCGGGGGTTGATACCCAAGTCTTCCACGGTTTTGTGAACTGCGGGGCGCGCGGCGCCATCACCGGGATTGGCAACTGTTTGCCGGCCGAGGTGCTGCATTACCTCAAGCTCTGCGGAGAGGCCGCTGGCGGCTGTGCCACGGCTCGACGTCACGCCCAGGAACTGGACCAGGCAATGCACGTGCTATCCGTCTTCGACGAAGGCCCGGATCTGGTACTCTATTACAAGTACCTCCTCGTTTTGCAGGGTGACACGGATTACACCCATCACTTCAACCCAACCGATCAACTCAGCGAGAGCCAACGACGCTTTGCCGAGCAGCAGCTCAAGCTGTTCCAGAATTGGTGGGCAAATTGGGACGGCAAACCGTAACCCTGGAATGATCGATCGGCGACCCGTGGGGCCGCACGCGATCCTTACTTCTGTTCTTCCGCCTCGGCCTGTTGACCGGACGGCAGGCATCGTTGCATCGCCATGATGGCAAACGCCGTCCCGTACTGTTGGTGATACGAATAGAGCGTGTAATCCCACCAGCAGCCATTCGGTTCCTGGTATTTCGACAGGATCTCGCTCAGCATCTGTTGGTACTCGGCCCGATCTTCCGGCTGCAGCTGGTCGATGCACAGACCGGCATAGTAGTGACCGTAGTAATAGAAGTAGCCGGCCACCTGCATCCACGATTCGTGTGGGATCGGTCGCTTACGGCCGATACCAAGCCACCCGTTGCGGAGATAGAGACGGTACAGCCACGCTTTCAGCACATTGTCGGTGATCTGCGGGTCACCCCACAATCGCAAGGCCAGGTTGCAGGCCTGGGAACGACCGAGGCTGCCGCCGGGTCGGTTGATGCCCATCATCGGCCGGTTCTTCAGGTACTCCCCGTACAGGTAGGAGAAATCCGGTTTCTGCTGACGCTTGATCGCCGCCACGGCGCGGGTCACCATCTTTTCCGGGATCTCGATCCCGACCTGCGACGCTTCGTACAGGGCGATCAGGACCGTGGCGTTGACAAAACTGATCGAGCTGCCGGTCGGTTTGCGACCCTGGGCATTGAAATCGTAATAACCCCAGCCGCCGTCAATCGTCTCGTAGCGTCGCAACATGTCGACCTGATGCCGCATCAGGTCATCGATCTGGGCCACCATCTCCGGCGAACCGGCACTGTACTCCCGCAGCCGGACCAGGGCCTGTAAGCCGTAGGCATGGCTCCAGACATTGTAGATCGCATCCCCGGTGGCCCGTTTGATATTGCGAAAATTCTCCAGCATCCACTTCCGCGCCGTGTCGATCGACGGTTGCACCTCGGGGTCCCGGCCCTTCGCCTCGAGGATGGCCGACACCGACAGCGCGGTGGTAGCGGCCCGAAACGCGTCATGGGCGCCGGGAATCGGCGCGTAGACCTCGCTGAGCCGGTTCGTTTCGTGGGTTCCAAAGGACCCGTCCTGGTTCTGCGTCATCATCAGGAACTTGACACCCCGGTCGATCGATCGTTCGATCTGGCTGGGCGAAGGGCCGTTGGGCGGTTTGACGATCTTGGGAGCCTGGCTGAAATCCATCGGTTTTTCCAGGATTCCAGGGCGTTCAACCGTTTGATCATCCTGCACCGTGGACGATTCCTGTTGCCCTGCCAACGGACATGCCAAGACTCCGAGCAACAGCCAGGCCAAACCGGCCAAGTATCGACTCGGGCAAATTTTTACGAACCAGTTCATCGGGAAACTCCCAGCTTCATCAAAACAAACGACCACACAATCACGGCTTCGACTGGCGGAATTTGGCTCCCGCTTTTAGCCCGGAGACGATCTGCACCTGGTCGCCCTCGTCAAAACCAAGCTGAACCGGCTGCTTCTGGCCGGCAGCCGTATAGACAAAGTGTTCGATCCCGTCGTCCGAAAAGACGCTGGCCCGGGGTACCATCAGCGCCGCCTCATTGGAGTAGAGTTTCACCGATACCGAGCAGTTCATGCCCGGCAGCGCTTTTTCCTGGTCATTGTTGAAGTCCACCACAGTAAAGAGGCAGCCAAATGTTCCATCACCGGCCGGGACCTTGTCGATGCGGGCCAGCTTCACCGGCAGCACGACCTGCCGATCCGATTTCATGACCGCCTTGCCGGCATCACCGACCTGGTAATGGGACAGCTTGTCTTCGGGCAATGCAGCGCGGACGACGAGGCTGTTCGGATCGACAATCGTCATGACAACTTTGTTGGCCGGCACCTTCTTGCCGATCTCCAGGGAACGCTTGGCGGTCCCACTGAGCCCGGTCCATTTCCCATCAACCGATCGGCCGTAATAGACAATCCCTGCCATTGGCGCTGTGAGAACCATCAATTCCCGATCCTCGCCCAGTTCCTGTAATTTTTTAGCTCCTTCACGGACCGCGATCTCCGCTTTTCTCAGTGCGGTTTCTGCCTTCACTTTTTCATTGGGCAGCTCCAGCATGCTCTTGGCAAATTCGAGCGCCTGTTGATCGAGAGCGTTCTTGCGAGCAAAATCCTCCCTGGGGATATCGACTTCACGGGTCTGCTGAATCGATTCTTTCCGCTTTTCCAGGCTGCGCTCCGATGATTCGACACTTCGCTGGGCCCGCTTGAGGACAATCCGCTCGGATTCCTCCGTCAGTTCATCCTCGTTGTACATTTGCATCAGCTGTTCCAGCTCTTCCCTCGCATATTCCAAACTGTAATTCGACATTTTGAGGCTGTAGTCGAGATCTTTCAGGCGCTCGGGCCGTTCCACCTCGAGGTAATACTGGTAATCATCTTCGGCGTTTTTCATCGTTTGCTGGGCGATCGAACGAGCCATCTCGAATCGCTGGGCTGCCTGTTCGGCCGCCAGACGCTTGGCAGCCAGTTCCATCTCCAGGTCCTGTTGGGCCATCTGCAGCTCGCGCAGAGCCTTTTCGATCGCCTCGGTATCGAAAGAGACCAGTTTTTCACCCTGCTTCACCGAGACTCCCTGGGCGATGACATTTTCGATCTCGAAATCGGACCAGCCGTTCGAATCGAGTTCCATCTCGGCGAATTTGGGCGATTCGACCAACCCGTCCAGTTTTCCATAAACAACCAGGGGCCGAGCGGTGACGGTCACCATTTCGGGTGCGGAATCCTGCGTTTCATCCGTTTCTTGCGAGACCGCCCAGTGAGGCGTCGCCATCAAAGCGACTGCGAGACAAATCATCAGTTTCATCGGTATCGATCCTGTTTCGAATTCGGCAAGCCACCGGAGAAGAGGGTGGCAGCAGATTCAACGCCTGCGTCACCTGCCCCATCCCCTGGTCGGGCTGCCTGGAATGCATCGGGTTTTTTTAATCATCGACCGGTGCGGGCAAGACAACCCATGGGAACGCCTGCCCGAACTTCCCGGCAAGCCCTATCCTAAACCGTCTCACCGTTCAATTCCATGGCCCGACCGGGCCAGGCCACCCCTGCCAGTTGGCCGGCCCTCCTGTCGAGGCCACCACGATGTCGGTATGATCGTCCCTGTCGAACCGCATCCCGCACCAGAACCCCACTTCAGGAGGAAACCCGTTTGCCCATTCTCGGAGCCCATATGTCGATCGCCGGCGGTTACTGGAAGGCAGTCGAGGCGGCTGCGGCCGTCGATGGCGACTGCGTCCAGGTCTTTACCAAGAACAACAATCGCTGGCAGGGCAAACCGCTGCTGGATGAGGAATGTGTCCGTTTCCAGGCCGCGTTAGAGGAGCATGCGATCCAGCACACGCTCTCCCATGCCTCCTACCTGATCAACCTGGCCAGCAATAAGCCGGACCTGTTGGCCAAAAGTATCGATGCGATGGTGGACGAATTGCAGAGGGCGGATCGACTCGGCATCCCCTATGTCGTTTTCCATCCGGGCAGTCACACGACCAGCACACCCGAGGAGGGATTGGCCACGATCGCCGATTCCCTCAAAACGATCCTCGCTCGGACCGACGACTTGACCACCTACCCCCTGCTGGAAAACACGGCGGGCCAGGGTTCCAACCTCGGCTTTGAATTCGAACAGTTGAGTTTCCTGATTGACGAGGTCGGCCAAGCGGAACGCCTGGGTGTCTGCATCGACACTTGCCACACCTTTGCCGCCGGATACTCGATGGCCAATTCTCAGGATTATGAAACGACGATCCAGCAGATGGAAACGACCTTTGGCATCGCACAAATCAAGGCGATCCACCTGAACGACAGCAAGCGGCCCTTCGCCTCTCGAAAAGATCGCCACGAACATATCGGCCAGGGAGAGATGGGGGACGAGCCTTTTCGGTTCCTAATGAATGACACACGGTTCGCGTCGATCCCGATGTACCTGGAAACGGAAAAAGGAGAGATCGACGGAATCGATATGGACCAGATGAACCTGGACAAGCTCCGCAGCTTGGTCGGTTGAGTCGTCCCGACCGACACCCCGTGGGCGGATAACCGGGGCAGCCCGGCCTTTCTGCAAAACTGTCAAACCGGGCAGCGCCCCTTTCCCGTGGAGATTCTGTTAGTCCGCGCGTCGCTTTGACCGCCTGAACACGGTTTTAAACGTATGGCTGACCGATCCTCCGTCTTCCCGTCGCCACCGCCCACGTGAACCCGCCGGAGGGTTGCTATTTGAATGAACAAAGAAGGGTGTAGAATACGTAGAGATTCGACGGGACCGTTTCCTTTTCAACCGCTGACTAGCAGGCAAACTGATGGCCACCAATTCATCTCAACCGGGCAAGCCAAACGCTGCGCCGTTTGGGCGAGTTGCCCTGCTCCTGTTGGCCTTGCTGGCGATTGTGATCGGCTGCTGGTTTGCCTGGCAACCGGCGACCCAGGAGATGGCCGAGCAGACAGAACCAGGGTTGGAACAACCGGCCGATCACGTAGACGAGCCTCCGGTCGACGAACCGGACGCGGAGACCCCGCAGCATCGGGACACCGATTTTGAACAATTGGCCGACCTCGAATCGATGCAGACCGTATTGACCGGTCGGCTCAAAAAGCTGGGTGAAAAATATTCTGGCGCAAACCGGCTGAAACCGGATCAGTCCAACCCATTTGCCGCACCCGGCTTCCGATCGGTTCCACTCGACACGGCGGACCTGGTGACCGTGTTCGAATCTCCCGCCGGGTCCGATTCTTCCCTGGTAGCCCGCCGCTGGCAGGCGGCCGACAAACCAGCCGATCTGACAGAAACCGTCGCTTTGATCCCCTTCATGGAATCGCTACTCAGTCCGATCGGCGGCAACGCCGACGCGGCCAAGCTGCGGTCCAAATTCAAAATCTTCCGCATCGTCCAGGACGAGGCGACCTTTCAGACCGGTGTACTGGCCAGTTTTTTTGCAGTCACTCCCTCCGGCCGTTCCGGCGAATTCAACGCCACCCTGAATCTCCGCTGGACCGAAGAAGGTGAGGCTGCCTATCCACGCATTCAGTCGATCGAAATCACGGATTACGAAACGGTCAACTATACGGGCCCCCGCTCCGTCGGCTTTGAAGATATGACGGCTAGCCTGATTGGCAACAACGCCTCGCTGCTGGAACAGTTCGGCCAAGGCGCCGATCAGTGGACAGCGCGGATCGCTGACCATGGCATCTTCGGCTACAACGGGATATGCGTCGGAGACGTCAACGGTGATCAATTGGACGACGTCTACCTCTGTCAACCATTTGGCCTGCCCAATCGCCTGCTGATCCAACAGCCGGATGGAACGACCAAAGACATGTCGGCCGAATGGGGTGTCGACCTGTCAGATCATACCCGCAGCGCCTTGTTGATCGATCTCGACAACGATTCCCAACAAGACCTCGTGGTCGGCGCCGCCAATGGATTACTGGTCTACCGAAATGACGGTGAGCGGTTTGTGCTCAAATCGAGTTTTCCCGATATCCAGGATCCGTATTCGATTTGCAGCGCCGACTATGACCAGGACGGTGACCTCGATTTCTACGTCTGCGGCTACTACGACAAATATGCCGAAGGTCGTCGTTTCCCCTTTGCTTTCCCCATGCACGACGCCAACAGTGGCGGCCCCAACACACTGTTGCGAAACGACGGCAATTTCCAGTGGACCGATGTCACGAAACAGGTCGGCCTGGATGGGGATAACCAAAAATACACGTACGCCGCAGGCTGGCAGGATTTTGACAACGATGGCGATCAGGACCTGTACGTCGCCAATGATTACGGGCGGAACTGTTTCTACGTCAACGAGGACGGCAAATTCACCAATCGCGCCGCCGAACTGCACGTGGAAGACCAGTCGTTCGGGATGTCGGTCGACTGGGCCGATGTCGACCACGACGGCTGGATGGACCTGTATGTATCCAACATGTATTCGACAGCCGGAAACCGGGTCAGCTTTCAGAACAATTACCTGAGTGAACGGCCCGAGTTGCAGAACCGGATGCAGTACATGGCCCGGGGCAACTCCCTGTTTCTCGGCAGTGGGGTTGGTTTCCAAGATGTGGGTGGCGCCGCCAATGTGTTCATGGGTCGCTGGGCCTGGGGCTCCAAGTTTGTCGACATGAACAATGACGGCTGGGATGACATCGTCGTACCGAACGGTTTTTTGACCCGCCAGATCGCTGACGATTTGTGATCGTTGTTTTGGCGGCAAGTCTTGCCGAATTCAACGGGTGACTCCGACAACCAGGCCGACATCGACCGCATGCGCGAGCAGCATGAGCAATTCGACCATGAATTACAGATCGGACGTTCTTTCAGCGGCCAGGAACGGCACTGCGCCTTTCTGAACCTGGGGACAAGCTCCTTCGCCAACGTCTCCTCGGTCAGCGGACTGGACTTTATTGAAGATGGCCGTGGCCTGGCGCTCTCAGACTGGGATCTCGACGGGGATGTCGATTTCCTGCTGACCAACCGGAACGCCCCCATGTTTCGCTTCCTGCAAAACGGAATCGAATCGGGCAACCATTTCGTCTCATTCAAGTTGATCGGTACTCTTTGTAACCGGGACGCGATCGGCGCACGGATCCGCGTCAAGATTCCGCAAGGCGACTGGCTGACGCGCAGCGTTACGGCCGGCTCCGGTTTCCTGAGCCAATCCAGCAAACGAATCACTTTTGGGTTGGGCCCGGCCGACAAGATCGAAGCGGTCGAAATCGATTGGCCCGATGGTACGCGCAGCCAGTTGGCAGATGTGGCCGTCGATCAACATTACCTGGTCGAACAGACCGAGGCCGAACCGCGCGTCACCCCGTTTGTCCGCCCGGAACCAGCCAACCTGCAACCGGGAGCCATTCCGACTGTCGATTCTGGCCAGGTCACCACCTACGTCGTCCCGCCCCTCCGCATGCCGATCACCCAGATGAAAACAGGCGACGGCGACCTGTCCCGCATCGAGTGGTCCCCCGCAAACCAGTCGACGCCGTTTACGCTAGTCAACCTGTGGGCCAGCTGGTGTGAACCGTGCAAGGTCGAATTGAAGGAGTTTGCCGAGCAGTACGACCAGCTGCAGGCCATGGGGATCCGTGTGATCGCCCTGACCACTGACGGTTTACCGGGCCAGGAGACCGGCCTGCCCGACGCCGAACGGGTTGCCCAGAAACTGAAATTCCCGTTTTCATGGGGTACGGCCAATGCTGACTGGATCGACAAGATGGCCCTGATGCGGGGGGCGTTTTACGATGTGCAACAACCTTACCCGATCCCGACCAGCTTTCTGGTCGACGCGAAAGGGCAACTTCGCATGGTCTACCAGGGCCAAGTCACGATCGACCAATTACGGCAAGATATCGAACGCCTGG
>JAKVBG010000033.1 GCA_022447605.1 Mariniblastus sp. | reverse complement strand
ACTCTACTTTTAACACGAATGAACCGGAATGAAACCCGCTTTGTCGCAACTACCATTTTTCTCCAACCTGCACCGCTTTGCCCCTTTGCTGGAAGAGAACGAGCGGCTGCCGCTGCTGGTAACCGGTATCGCCGGGGTAGCCGGTTACAATGCGTTTTCCTTCTTCCGGAAGAAATATGGCTCATCCGTATTCGGCCAACGTCCGGTCAACAACTGGCCACTTTCTGGCCCCGGTATCGTAGGCGTCGACCTCGAGGATCGGGAATCGGCGCGGCAACTGATCGAAGCCAACGGAATCCGATCGGTATTGAACTGTGGCGGCAGCTGCGCCCTGAAGAATTGCGAACTCGATCCTGCGATGGCCGAGCGCGCCAACGTCAATGCCCTGCAGTCCCTGTTGAGCGCTCTGGAACCAACCGATGCCCGTTTGATTCACCTCTCGGTCGACCTGGTTTTTTCCGGGACTGCCGGCGGCGGACAGAATGAATCGGCAGCGACTGACCCGGTCACGGTCTACGGCAAGACCATGGTTCAGGCGGAACAGTTGATCTTACAGCAACGGCCCCAATCCGTTGTTCTGAGAATCTCACTTCCCATGGGCACAAGCTTCAACGGGCACGCCGGCGCCATCGACTGGATTCAATCCCGTTTTATCCAGGGCAAGCCGGCGACGCTCTATTACGACGAGGTTCGTTCACCCACCTACGTCGAATGTCTCAACGAGTTGTTTGAAGAGACGATCGCCGGCCACTTCTCCGGGCTGTTTCACGCCGGCGGTACCCGGCACATCTCGCTGTACGAGATTGCCCAGATCGTCAACGCGGTGGGTGGTTACGACCCGGACCTGTTGCACGGCTGCTATCGCCTCGAGGCCGGGCCACTACCACCCCGTGCCGGCAATGTAACGCTAAACAGCGATAAGCTGGCCCAACGACTCGGCCGCGTCCCATTTGAGCCGTGGCCCAGCGATCCCCAACTGGTTCCCAACCACCGAAAATGGCACTACCAACGAGGCAATTTCCCGTCGGCTCCGGAGCAAATTCAACTGCGGCTGTACCAGCGTTAGCCGGTCCCCGATGGACCAACCGACCAAGAGCAGTCAGGCAGGGGTGCTTTTCTTCACACTTTTCTCCACGCCACCTGTTGGACCGATCGCAGGTGGGAAAAATTTTTGGCGAGAATTTAATCATTGACCGCATGATTGATGGATTTCCCATGTCTTTCTAAAATAATGGGAAGAGGGCCGTATCGCTTTGGGCTTTGAGTCAACGACGAACATCGGCCAGATTGACCATCACGGACAATACCCCGGTATCGAATAGCTGCTGAGTGGATTTAGGGATGAACGACAACGACTGTTGGAGCTCGAGCATTGGACGGTGGTTTGGTATCCCGGTGCGGATACACATGCTGTTCTACCTGTTTGTGGCTACTGTTTTCTGCGTGCAATGGTACTACGTCGGTGAACGATCGGAGCTTTTGGGAACGGCGTTGGCCACCTCGCTGGTCCTTCTGCTGAGCGTGGTGATCCACGAGGCTGCCCACCTGTTCACACTCTCCCGTTTGGGAGGCCACGTCAACCAGATCGTGCTGACACCCTGGGGTGGTAACTCGGACCTGGACGTGGTCGGATCCCCCCGCCAACGAGTCCTGGTCTGCCTGTCAGGACCTTTGGCCAATGGCCTCATCTTTGCCGTCGGCGCCATCGCGTTGCTCGCTAGTCATCAGGTGACCTCGCTGGCAGAGTTGATCAATCCGCTTCAACCTTACCTGTTGTCCTCCGGTGCCGAATGGGGCGTCTCACTAGCCAAGATTATCACCTGGATCAATTTCCAGATCATGATTGTCAACCTGATTCCCTGTTACCCGTTTGACGGCCAACCGATCCTGCGCGCCATCATATCAGGGGTCAACCCGGACCTGCCCTCGATTCGTCGGGAATCGACCTTGATGGTGTTCGGTCATGCCGTCGGGCTGACATTCATCGGTCTCGCCTGGTTCCTCAAATCGGAAACTGGCGGAACGGTCATCCCGCCCTCGGTCCTGTTGATCATGTCGGGAATCGTTCTCCTGTTTGCCGCCCGCTATTCCTATGAGAAAGAGCTGTCCACGATCGATGAAGACTGGGACGACTTCGATGACCTGAACTACGATTCGATCTACGGAGACACCTCTTTCTTTGAATTTGAAGAACCGGACCAGGCGACCTATTCCCAATGGCTGTTGGAAAAAAAGGAAGAACGCGAACTGTTGGAGTTCCAACTGGAACAGCAGGAAGAAGGGCTCGTCGACGAAGTCCTGGAGAAATTGCATCACCAGGGAATTGCCAGCCTCTCCCCGGAGGAACGGAACCTGCTGGACCGGGTCAGTGAACGGATTCGACGCAGGCGACAACAAGGCGTCTAGGCGTCTAGGCTTATAGGCTTCTAGGCTTCTAGGCTTCTAGGCTTCGCCCTGGCGAAATGTCAGAGTAAGAAAGGGGCGGTACCAGCCCGTCCGTTGAAGGCACCCCGACCGATCTTGCTGCAGGTCACTCTTCGTGGGCGTCGTACAGGCGTTGGCGACGACGGTGCCGCCGGCGACGCGCGTCGCGCGCTTCGCTCGCCAATTGTCGACCGAGAATTCGGTACAGGATCAGGACTGTCAAAGCGGAACCGCCACCCAGGGTAAGACCGGTCAAACTGATCGGCTCCGTTAGCTGTTCCGGAAAAAAATACCGTGACAGGGCGCAACCAATGAGCGCCCCCGCCATACCCATGACCATTAACGCGATCGGGCCACCCGGGTCCCGGTCCGGCATGATCGCCTTGGCCACCAGGCCGACCACCGCGCCGAATCCGACCCAGGTCAAACCGTGATTCGCGTATTCAGCAAGTTGGGAATAATCCATGTGTCACCTGCTTTTTCGTTCGGTTCAAAACCGGTCAAGCCACCAGCGCCGCGTAGCGGTTGGAGACTGCCCTGATTTCCTTTTGACAGAGCATCCGGTGGCAAGCCCTGCCGTGTGGGGGGGATGGCCAACGAGAACACCCTATCATTTTATTTTTCTGCAGAAACACCAATAGCAATCGTTGACCTTGTCTCGACTGCTGTCATAAAATCAAGGGAAACAGCCCGCCTCACTGTTTTTCATCTGGTTGCTCATTTGTCGGGAGGGATTTGCATGTTGGCCCAACTGAAACCAGCCGTGAAACAACTGATCGGTGGCTTGCTCTCTCTGCGGTGTGACTACCCGGCCAGGCTGGCCGTCGCATTGACCGCGCTCGTCTGTTGGAGCCATAGTGAAATCGGCTTCCCGTCTGCCGTTCGCTCTTTGACCGCTCAACAGATCGGGATTTCAACTCCCTTCACAACGGCCCGCGATTCCTATTACGAGCGAATGGGGGTCGATTTCGGCTTCCGTCTGCCAGGCGGACGCGGTCCCGGCTCGCGCATCGTAGGCCTGATGCCTAACGGGCAATTCACTCCCAACGGCAACCTGATCTTTCGCCAGGGCGGGATGAGTAGCGCCATACCTCCCTTTGGTGGATACGATCCGGGTGCCAATGCCAGGTTTGGTTTCAATTACCTCAACCGGGGCGGCGGCGGATTCTCACTGGGATTTGATTTCGGCAAGGGAAGCAACCGGTCGATGACCACGACCACTCCCAGTCTGGTCGTCCAGAATGGTCACGGCGGCTCCATCACCGACGGGGTTTACCGCCCCTTCGTGACGGGTGTCATCCCGGTCATCGGAAATGGCCAGAGACCCCAGCCCTATTTCCCGGACAATGCCGTGACTCGCGCGATTCAGAGTGGTGTCGACCTGACAGCACCTCACCCGGAAGACACGCCTGACGAACCCGCGACAACCCCGTCGCTGCGGCATCCTTTTAGCAGCGCGCGGACAGGCGATCTGAGTGTTACCGAAATCAAGGCGCAAAAATTGAGGCGGGAAGCAGAACGAAAGGCGGAGTTCAACGCCCAACTGGAGCTGGTCCAGATCGCCGAATCGAACGAGGATTACCGGGTGGCCCGAATCCATCTCCGCAAGGCGATCCGCCTTTGTGAAGATGCTTCGCAAAAGGAGCGGCTCCAATCGCATCTGCAGGAAATCAGGAGCCGGTAAGCCAGGCTTGCCACCTGGTCGCTACGGAAATGTCAGTTTCATGACGTAAGCTTCCCACTCCTTCTGGAACTCCTTCATGTCCGGTTGCCCGAGGATCTCCCGCAACGTCTCGTAACCGGTTGGATCGTTTTTCGCATTGGCCCGGAACTTCTCGTAATACGCCCTTAGCAACCCCTGTTCCTGCAGGTAATAACAGAGGTAGCGGGCCTGGGAATAATGGGTGCCGGGATCTTCGTAGTAAAACTGCTCCCGCGAGGTACTGCAGAGTTCCTTGAACGAAGGGAGACGATCACTCTGTATCGCACCTTGCAACCCCCGCAATCTCCAGTTGGTGCTTCCCCAAATGCGCCCCTCTCGATCCCGGCATTGCTCGTATAACGAGGCCAATCCCTCGTTAAACCAGGAGGGACAGGCCACGAAGTTGCTCTCCATGAAGGGATGGACAATCTCGTGAACCAGTGTGCCACCACCGGTCGAAATATTCATGACCAATACACCATGCCGGGAAGAGTAAAAACCGAATTTCGTCGTGGGCGCAAAACCGACCAGCCCTTCCACATTCTTTTCGTAACTCGCCTTGTCCTTGAACAGCCAGATATCGACGATCTGGTTAGGGTCTTTGAGGAAGTAATCCCGTTTCAGTCGATCGACCGCCCACTTGATCGTTTGGCGGGACCGTTGCCTGACCGTCTCCAACGACTCATCACCGATCACCACAAACGGTTTCTCTACCAACACATGAAAATCGCCCGGCGGCAAATCCTGCTTCAGCGTCCGCACATGCTGGGCATAATCCGCATCCGAAAAGGAACGTTCGAGGTTCTGCCACGAAACGGGCAGTTCTCCTTTCATCTCCAGCCGGACAAGGTTCAACGACGGGCCGTTTACCGGCGAAACGCACTGGTCGAAAAAAGCGGCGCGGTCCCTGCGCTGACTGTTCCCGGCCACGTCACCCGGGTCGTGTAAAATCACTTCGTCCGTCTCCGGAAGGTAGCCCGACAACAGGACAAATACGGCCTGGTCGCCCTGGAATACGCGCAGCACCGAAGGCCGCTCTGCCTTCAGGTCAGCCAGGCAATCGCGCCATATCTTCTGCAGGTGGGCCCGCCGACTGTCGGCTGGAAACGAATACCAAACGGGTCCGGGGTCGATCCCAAAATGCTGGGCCGTCCGAACCAGTTCATCGGCTCGACATCCCCGACCCTCAGCCGCGTCGACCCGGGAACGACTGAAAACCTGTTCCTGGGAAATTTCCAACCCGCGCGACTGCAGGTACATCGACAGACAGGCTTCGCCGGAAAAACCAGGCTGACAAGCTTCAAACGGGATATCCGGAAGGCGAATCGAGGTGACAGGGCCCTGTTCAAAATCGAGGGCCGCCAATAACAGGAGAGGGGGAATGAAAAATAGCGACAAAGAGAGGTAGTTACGGCGCAGCAATGGCAATCTCCCTTTCCTCTTCAATTCCAACCGTTCCCACAGGTTCCGTGGGAAACGCAATATTGACGACGTAAGATTCGTGCCAGAAGTTCCCCTGATGTCACCGGATTTTTCAATTTTTCGGCAAAACGTCCCTGCAGGCAACCTGCTTCCCGGGAGATTACCAAGATTATCGAGTTGGGTTATCATAGGCACCCGTTGTGCAGGGCGTTGCCCTGCCGGTCCCTGCCTTCCCGGCTGGAGTTGCATGGAATCTTCATCCAACTACGCTGTTTCCGTTGACACTTCGGATTCTCTTGGCTCATCCATTGCCCAAGCCTGTCGAGACCTGAAAACACGGTTCCACGATTCGATCGACCTCGCTTTTCTGTTTGCCGCCGGTTACACGACCGATGAGTTTGATCGGCATATGCCCGGCGCCCAGGAGATGCTGGGCGCGGCGAATGTAATCGGCTGTCAGTGTGAAACGGCCATCGGCCACGATCGTGAATTCGAAGACCAGAAATGCCTCGTTATCTGGGTCGCCCATTTACCCGGGTGTGACCTGGTCCCGATGCACCTGGAGTACGAACGGAGTGCCGATGGTGGCGCCATTGTCGGCTGGCCCGACGAGGTCAATGGCCCCTGGCCCGACTCGGCCAAGTTGATCGTAATTGCCGAGCCTTTCGAATTTCCAACCGACGGTTTGTTGGAACGATTCAACGAAGATCGCCCCGGGGTCGAAATTGTGGGCGGCATTGCCAGCGGCGCCCTGGCCCCCGGACAGTCCCGCTTGCTGCTCAACCACCAGACATTCTCCCGCGGGGCGGTCGTTATCCGGACCTCGGGAACGAATTACCTGCATTCGGTCGTCTCCCAGGGCTGTCGACCGATCGGGGAGCCAATGATCGTCACACAATCGGAAAGGAACCTCGTCCACCAGCTCGGTGGCGAACCGGCCCTGGTCAAGCTGAAGAAGATCTTCGATGCGCTGCCCACCCGTGAACAGAGGATGGTAGAAACGGGCCTTCACCTGGGCCGCGCCATCAGCGAATACCAGGAACAATTCCGGTATGGTGATTTCCTGATTCGCAATGTCATCTCGCTGGATGGCGAAACCGGCGCCATCATGGTCGCCGACTACGTGCCGGTGGGGCAGACGGTTCAATTTCATATCCGCGACCACGAAACGGCTGACGCGGAGATGCAACAGCTGGTCGACGATCAGGTGAAACAGGTGCATGCCAAGTCAGCGGTCCTGTTTACCTGCAATGGCCGGGGTACCAACCTGTTCCCGGAATTGCACCACGATGCCGAATTGTTAAGCCGAGCGCTCGACACCGACCAGATCGCCGGTTTCTTTGCGGCCGGAGAGCTCGGTTCGGTCGGCGGCAAAAATTTCCTGCACGGCTTCACGGCCAGTGTAGCCATCTTCACCTGAGAACCCCGTCATGAAATCCGAGGAGCCCGTCAGCTACAATCGCAAGGCCTGGGATAATCTGGCGAGCAAGAACAACGAGTGGACCGTCCCCGTTTCGGCCGAGACGATCGCCGAGGCGCGGCAGGGAGATTGGCAAATCGTATTGACGCCGGAAAAGCCCGTACCCCGGTCCTGGCTGGGCTCCGTTTCCGGAGCAGACATTCTCTGCCTGGCCGGTGGTGGAGGCCAGCAGGCCCCGATCCTGTCGGCAGCTGGAGGCCGTGTGACGACACTCGACAACAGTTCGGAACAACTCGCGCGGGATCGCCTGGTGGCCGAGCGAGAAGGGTTGGAAATCAGGACTGTGCTGGGCCAGATGGACGACCTCTCGGAGTTTGCCGATCAGTCGTTCGATCTGGTGGTCCACCCCTGTTCCAATTGCTTTGCACCGCGGATCCGCCCGGTCTGGCAAGAGGCATTCCGCGTTTTGCGCCCGGGCGGCGAGTTGTTATCCGGCTTTGCCAACCCGGTCCGCTACCTGTTTGACCCTTTCCAGATGCAACAGGGCCATCTGGTGGTCAAGCATCAAATACCGTACTCGGATCTGCGGGACTTGCCGGATGAAGATCGTCAAAAACTGATCGATGCGAATGAGCCGATGGAATTCGGTCACACGCTGACGGATCAGATTGGTGGCCAGATTGATGCCGGGTTCGTCATCAGCGGGCTATACGAAGACAACTGGCAGATCCAGGAAGAACCCCTTTCCCCCTATCTGGATTCCTTTATGGCGACGCGCGCCACGCGCCCGGACTCCCTGACGTGAACAAGAAAACAGGCATTCTGGTTTTCAAAGTCATGATGTCTTTGGGCATCCTGGGATACCTTTTCTTCAGCGCCTGGAGAACCGAACAATTCCACGACCTCAGCCTCGAACAGTTGCACTGGGGTTCAATGGGGCTGGCCCTCCTGTTCTGCCTGGCGGCGCACGTAGTCAGTTACCTCCGCTGGAGGATCATGGTCCGCGCTCTGGATATTCCCTTCACGGCTTTCGATGCCATCCGGATCGGGTTTATCGGCTCCTTCTTCAACCTGTTCGCCTTCGGCATGGTCGGCGGTGACTCGCTGCGCGCCTATTACGTGACGCGCCAGGTCAAGCACCGGGTACCGGAAGCGATTTCCTCGGTCGTAGCCGACCGACTGATTGGCATGATGACGATGTTCAGCTTTGCCTCGGTCGCATTCCTCATCGTCGATCTCACTGCCATTCCCGGTGAAGCGAACGCCAACCAAATGACCGCTCTGATTGCCGCTTGCCGCACGATCGTCGTCGTGACGATTGTTGGCTACGTGATTCTCCTCACGTTGTTGTTGATTCCTCAGGTGACCCGGACAGCCGCCTACCAGCGTGTGACGGGTGTTCCGCGAATCGGACCTGTGATCAACAGGTTTGCCAACGTCCTGCTCGCCTATCGCCGCAAACTGCCGACCATCGGGTTCTGCTTCCTGCTGAGCAGTGTTTGCGTCGTCTGCTTTGCCAGTTCCATCTATTTCGTCGCGCAGGCCATTACTCACAATCATCCCACCCTGGCAGAGCACTTTATCATTACGCCGATTGCCATGACGGCCAATGCGATCCCGCTGCCCGGGGGCATTGGCGGGATGGAACTGGCGCTCGACTTCCTCTACCTGGCCTTCACACCGGACAGTTCCAGCCAACGGGGTATCGTCATCGCCTTTGCATTTCGATTGGTCCTGCTGGTCACCTCGGCTATCGGGGCAATCGCCTGGTTCATGAACCGGCAGACGATCGATGAACTGGGGGACAAGGCGACGTCGCAGCCAGACAATGAATCGGGATAAGTGAATCGGTGTACGGCTAAACCACCCAGGCATCCAAAGTACAGCGCACCCACGGCAGGAATCGGTACCGCTGAAGGCCAGGCCCTGGTTTGCCGACAGCGTGAAAGGGAACGGATTTCGATTTCATGCATGTTTTCGTGGCTCAAATGGTCCGCCGGCCGCAGTGGGCTCCGTCCCCAGAAGGCTTCTCAGCCACGTATCGGCCGTCTGCTTTGACAAACGACCTTTATTTTCGCGCCCCGCTTCGTTTAGAGTAAGGGCTGCCGTCTGTTCCACGTTGAGAATCCAGGAAGCATTGCCCCATGCCAAACGCAACCGAACCGCTAATCGGCGACCGGTCAAAATTTGGTTGGCCCCGGACCTTGGTCGCCGTACTGGTCCTGCTGGTCGCGGCGGTCTGCCTGGCGCCTTTCGACGTGGCCATTTCACGAACCGTTCAATTCGGTTTTTTTCCAGGTGATCTGCGAAAAATATTTAGCTTGTCAGAGATCTTTGCCCACGGTTACGGCGTCGTCCTGGTATTGATCGGAATCGGAGTACTGTTTCCCGAAAAACGGATCTACATCCCACGCGTGGCGATGCTGGCTGCATTCTCTGGCCTGACCGCCCAATTCATCAAGATGTTCATCATCCGGGAACGACCTGGAGATTTCGCCGGACAATGGGAGAAAGCCACTTCGACCTGGTACGGTTTCATCGAACCTTTCAACCTGAACCTGGAGACCCAGCTCCAATCCTTCCCCTCAGGTCATACGGCCACCGCTGTCGGACTGGCGATCGGATTGACGTACGTTTTCCCCCGAGGCAAATACTTCTTTGCGATACTGGCCGTCCTCGCCTCACTGCAACGAATTGTCAGTTATGCCCACTGGACCAGCGATGTCCTGACGGGCGCCGCGGTCGCGCTGCTCGTCAGTTGTTTACTGATGCAGGATTACGGTCTGGGCGGCTTCTGCAATCGGCTGGAATCGAGGGCCGGATCCGACCCTGCCAATTCCGACGGGACGGACTCGCCCCTCACCTCCGAGTGAAACGGGGGAGCAGGCTCGGTAGCCTGGTTCACATTCCCCGAGCACCTTCTTGCCGGAACCACGAAAAAGCAAAGCGACCCGTCCGCCTTGGTGATTTGCGAAAAAAGTGATTTACGACCGCCCTGGATCGGTTACGATGAAGCGGGCCGGGCAAGGCATTCACGCTGATCAAGGAACAACTGACATGTTGTTTGCATGTTTACGAACTGATTCCATTCCGTCGCAACGCTCCTCCTCCCGACAGCAAGTCACGAGAAGATGGATGCGTCGCCTGAGCTGCCTCATCGTCACCCTCGGCCTGAGCCTCTCGGCGGCCGTCCTGGCCAGCGAGCAGGATACGGAACGGAAATCGATCGACCCACAACGACCGATTGGCGATATCCGCAAGGATGTCAAGGCATTCGTCAAACGTTCCAAGCTGACCGACGACCCGGTCGCCTCGGTCGGCGCCATCATCGATCTCTGCTACCTGCATACGGAAATTGTCAATGACCCGCGGTTTGAAACGAACCGTCAGTTGAAGAGTTTCCGTGCGGTTGCAGCCAGTCGACTGAAAAAGTACGTCAAAGAGATTGAACTGGAAATCAAACGTCGTCAGCGCCGCGCCGAGCTCGAGGCTCGCCAGGCGGGTCCGGGACTGCGTGGCTCTTTGAACGCCCCCGATGCCGAGGCAACGTTCACCGGCGAGCGCCTTTCAGCCACGACTCAAACTCCCAGCCAGTCGGACGACGGGGGAGCGTTCCCTTCTGCAGGGCAGGATGTCGACCACGATTCCGTCCTCTCGGACAGCATGGCCCGCGACGCCTACACGATGAGCGCCTTCAGTGGGGGACCGGTCCAGGTCTGGACGCATGTGGGAGGAAATTTTGCCCCACCCTGGGATCACGGCCCGGAACTGGTTGCCCTGATCGAAAGCACGATCGACCCGCAATCGTGGAAGTCCAATGGGGGCGACGGGGTCATCCACTATTATCGCCCGTTGCGGATCCTGGTCGTCTCAGCTTCATCGTCGGTCCAGGACGACTTGACCAACATGCTGCGAAACCTCCGCCGCCTCAGCCGTTGAGTGGGCCAAGCGCCAGGACGCCCCGTTACCAACCAACGAGTCACCGGTTCGGCGCGCAGCCGGAACCGGCTCGATCGTCCGAAGGCTTCCCGATCCCCAGTTACTTGGAATCGTTTTCTTCGTCCCACAGGACTTCAAATCGACCGCTGGAATCCGCGGCCGCCCGCGACATGCCACTCGAGTTGAAACGCATGGAGATCGACCCATCGTGCCCGACCGCAATGATCCCTCCATCTCCCTTGTTCAACTCGTTTTTCAAGACATCCTCGACACTCTGGTCAACGGAAAAACCCCGCCAACGCATCTGGGCCGAAACATTGAAAGCGACGGCGTGACGAATGAACTGTTCCCCGATACCCGTGCACGATACGGCGCAGGTCCGGTTATCGGCAAACGTCCCGGCCCCGACAATCGGGCTGTCTCCGACTCGGCCAAATTGTTTGTTCGTCATCCCGCCCGTCGAGGTTGCGGCCGCCAGATTCCCATCCTTGTCCAGTGCAACACAACCGACCGTGCCCATGTAGGAGCCGGTATCTTCGTCGAGGATTCGGGGTGGTCCGGGCAGCATCCCGCACCCGTTTCCAGGCCGCCCGTGTAGCGGGCGTGTCAAAATAAGTCGTTTCCACGCGGGGAACTTTCATTTTGGTGGCAAACTCTTCTGCCCCGTTACTGGCCAGGATAATGTGCCGCGTTTCGGTCATGACCATTCGCGCCAGCGAGATGGGATTCTTGACGGTCCACACCCCGGCCACGGCTCCACATTCCATCGTTTTGCCATCCATAATCGAAGCGTCCAGCTCATGGCCGCCGGCCGCGTTAAAAACGGCCCCTTTACCCGCATTGAACTGCGGGTCATCTTCCAGGAAAAGGACCACCTTTTCGACCGCTTCCAAAGAAGTCCCACCTGATTTCAGGATGTCAGTGCCAATCCGCAGTGCTTTTTCCAGTGCCTTCCGCCGCTGCTGATTCGCCTCGTCGGAAAAACGTTTCGGGCTACTACCCGCTCCCCCATGAATCGCGATTGCATATTCCATTTTTTCTGCCTGTTCTGGTCGAACCTGGTTTTCTCCTGTTTCCTGGGCTCCCACACCACCGGTGATCTGGGCCAGTCCTACGGCCAGGCATACCACCCCGACCTGTTTCATAAATGGTCGAATCTTCATTTCATCTTCCTCCACGCTCTAAATCAAATCCCGCCTGCTCAAGGCTTGGACGTCTTGCCGAATGCATACAGTCCATTCGATGTGCGAATGTAAATACGCCCGTTGGAAATGGCCGGCGACGCCGTTGTCTGTTCATCCAGTTCATATTCGGAAATCACATGGTAGTTAGGCCCCGTCTTCAGGGTCACGATTTTTCCGTCACGCCCCACCACGTAAATCTTGCCGTCAGCCACAACGGGGGTCCCTCGGTGTTTACCAGCCAAGGTCCGTTCCTCGTAATACAAATCACCTGTCTGGGAGTCGGCACAGACAAACACGCCGTCTTCCCGGGCAAAATAAACATGGCCACCAGCGATGACGGGCGTCGCCACGTCAGGGGTTCCCCGTTTGATTCTCCAGCGATGAACTTCCTTGACCCCGGTCACATCCCCTTGCAGGCGATTGCCATCGACCTGCAGGCCAATCACCGGCCCCCGCTTGGCCGAGGGGATCACGATCAGGTCGCCGCTGCAGACCGGTGAACTCACCAGTCGCAAAAACGGGTTGTATCCATCCTCGGGATTGATCCCACCACAGCGCCAGATCTCTGAACCATCTTCCAGGGAATGACCGATGGCATAGTCACCACCGAGCGTCACCAGGAACTCGGTCTCTCCATTCCGGTAAACCACGGGAGACGTATACGAATGTTTGTTTTCCATCGTGGCGGGCGTTTTGCGCTCGTGTTTGAAAATCTCCTTACCGTCCTGGCTATTGAGGGCGATAACCCAGCCGACACTGGTCCCCTTCTCGCGCATCGCACCGTGGATAAACTGAAAATAGAGCCGCCCCTGATCCAACACGGGGGTCGTCGCCATCCCGAATTGAATCTGGAATTGGCCGTACTCCTTCTGCATATCTTTTTTCCAGACCAGGTCTCCATCGACCGTAAAGCAATGCATGATGCCATTGGTCATCATCGCCCAAACATGCTTGCCATCGGTCATCGGCGACGGACTGGCCGAGTTACTGTTATCCATGCGGGTGACAACATTTTCACCCTCCAATGTCCGTTTCCAGCGCAATTCCCCATCGGTGGAAAAACAGAGCAAAGCCAAGCCATCCCCGTCGGACGTCGTCACAAACAGATCGTCTCCCCAAACCACCGGGCTGGCCCCCCCCGGACCCGGCATGTCCGCGCGCCACAACAGGCTCGACTTATCGAGCGCGTCGGGCAGGTCAATTTCCCGGCTCAGGCTATTCTGTTCTTGCCCCCGCCACTGGGGCCAATTGTCGAAACTCTGACCAACGCCTGGAATCAGGCACCAAGCGACGAAAAGCACAAGACAGAAGGACCACTTGGAAGCGGGCGTATCCATGGACGCAATGACTCCGGTTGAACATTCATAAACGGCAGTTTGCCTGAGATCAGTTTACCAGAAATCTGCCCCGCGTGATTCCGTTTCTCGATCGTCCAGACCTCAATTTTAAATTACCTTGCGGCTACAACTCGGCTACGCTTAAGGCTGTCTCGCACGGAAAAAGATGAAACGCTCGTTTACCTCCATCCCGCAACTCTACCGCAACGTAAAGCGTTGGACAGAGATAATATCGATCCTCAGCAAGTACAGGCTGGCCGATTGGCTGGGCCGGCTGAACATCGACTGGATGAAGGACTGGATCCGTATGGCTCTGACCGAACTGGGACCGACCATCAACCGGCTGGTGCTGGGAATGCTAACGAGCGCCCTGTTTCTCGGCTCGTCCTGGATGCTGGCCTCGGCAGTCCCACCGTTGCTCTTTCCCGAGCAGGGACCGTGGGGAATCCGTGACCTGTCCGTGTTGGGACTGTTTGGATTGCTAGGCAGTATGCTGCTCGGGTTCCGACTGGTCTGGGCCATTCGCAAGTCGGGCAATTTGGACCAGCAGAACAACTAGGTTATCGGGGGACGGAATAAAAGGTCCGTTTGCCTGGTGATGACAAGTCGCTGGCAGCGATCTCGCAACGAACAGGGAGAAGAGGGGCGTCAGGCTCAGGCCGCCTTGGCTGGGCCGATCAACGAGGAATCGGCCGCTTCGACTGGAACCGGTGTCTCGGAATCGACCAACTCGCCGGGGAGTTCGTTTTCCATCGCGGGATTCTCCGAGTCCTCGTCGTCCGTTTTCCCGACAAACTGCTTGATGGCCGCTTCGACCTGGGCATCGAGCGCATCGAGTTGCTCAAGGACTTCTTCCTGGCGGTTGAGCAGATCTCGCACCACCTGGAACTGCTCCCCTGAGACACGGTTGACGGTCGATTCAGACATTTTTTCTCGCAAAACAATGGCTTGGACGCTGTTAGGATCGGACCAAACGATGAAAAGCCGGGCGTTCTTCTGGTGAATTTTTGGTTGATTGGGACAGGCAATCTATTCAGGTTGTCCGAATTGGGCACTACAAATAAACTTGACGAGACCGATAAAAGGTCTGGACACCTGTCAACGCAACGGACTAGAATTGCCTGATTGCGTCCCTAAGTCCGGTAAATACCGGGTGGGAGAGTCCCTGAGCCAACCAGGTCGTCCGTTGGCAATTGTTAGGAGATTCCGGCTAGGGGTCTTGCGATGGTAACCGAAAAATTTTTGGAGGAACAATGGTAAAGCTGTTGGTACGTGACAAAGAATCGATCCAGGAGGCAGTGAGAAGGTTCAGGAAACTCGTCGAACGAAGTGGCATCAAGAAAGAAATGCGCCGACGAGAATATTACGAAAAGCCGAGCGAAACCAAACGCCGCGCCCGACTCCGAGCGGAGCGCCGCTCCAAGCGAGCCCGCATGCTCGCCAATCGGTAAATCAAAGCCGATTCCAACAGCTAGGAACCGATCCTCAAGCCATGGCAGACTGCCATGGCTTTTTTCGTTTCCCGAAGAGAACCGTTACCTTTCCCCCTCTCGGCTCGGCTGCCATTCCAGGTCGATCACCACCGCGCCATGATCACTGGGAAAGGCGTGCTGCCGAACGGGCTGATCAAGTGGCGCCCATTGTTTCGGCAGAACGTTGGCCAGGATCGGCTTGAGCCTGGCTCCCGAACGGGGATTGTGGAGGTAGAGACGGTCGATACGATCGAGGGTGGCTGGCTTTTCTACGCTACCACGGAACATCGGTGTCCATGTGATCCCGGGACGCTGCACGGGATTCGGGTGAATGGCCCGGTAAGTATCGACGAACCCGGAATCGGCCATCAGTTTGCTAACGGGCAACGGCAACGCGCGGCGGTAACGCACAGCCATCTCGGTGTCCGGTGTCCAATCCAGGTGCGAGGGACAATTGAAATCCCCCCCTACCAGGAGAGGCAACCCCGCCTCGAAATGCCCCTTTGACTTGAGATGCTTGACAATCGCCTTGGCCTGGTCCAACCGACCGGATTTTGTCGTTTCGCAGGCCAACAACTCTTCATCGGTCGCTTCCGGATGATCCTGCAGGTAACCGCCGATAGATGCCCGGTAGTCAATCCAGATGGAATACGCCACGAAACTCCGGCCAGTAGAATCCTCGATCTGCGCACCGATGCCGTGCCAGACGGCGTGTTCATACGTCTTCTCGATCTTCCAGGGTGTTAAAACACACAGGTGGGTACTGAATCCTTGAAAGGAATTCCAGCCAAGTTGTTGCGCTATCCAGGGCCCCAGTAGACCGCGCTCACCATCAATATCGTAACTTTCCTGCATCAGTACGAGATCCGGGTTTTCCCGCCGGATAATTTCCAGAGCTTTCTCCGCGCCGCGTTCGACATCGTTGGCACCGTGCAATACGTTCCAGACCAGCACTCGCAGCTGAGTGTCGTCAGCCGAATCGGCCCCTTCCTGGACGGCCAGCGCGGGAAACGGAATAACCACAAGGCTAAAACAAAAACCGCACCACCACTTGGATCGAATTCGATGCATCGTTTCCCTCGCTCAACAGGCGTTGGATTGATAAAACAGGAAGAACGCACACGGCCGGGTCCACCCAAATTGCCACGCCCACACCGATTTCAGCGGTTGGGAGCAAGCCGCTCGTTCCCCCTGGCGAAACAGAAAGGGGAAAGAACAGGGTGGTTCACCACGCGGTCCCTGGGGACAGCTTACTTTTATCCAATCTGGTTTGTCATCCACCCTGCCTTCTGGCCAGGCCAGGATCCAGGGAGCGGATGGGGAAAACCCGGTTTTGACGATTGCCATCCCCATTTTTTATCTAATGAAAACGGTAAATTCAGAAAATTCCCGGGCACCTGGACCGACAGAAACCTATCCTTTTTTGACGGACCTGCGGTCCGTTCCTACGGCACCATCACCCCCCATGACGGACCTGGCCAGGATGATTGACCAGAATCAGGATACCACGACCCCGTGTCATCAACGGAAAAACAATTATGTCGATGCCTCGGTACAAGGGAGCCTGCTGCGCCGGATCGTGTACCACTGGGTAATCTTTTTCGGAGTGGCTGGTCTTTCAGCCATTCTCGTCCAGGCTTTGCTGGGTGACCCACGACTGGACCTCTCGACACGTATCCAGTCAGCAGCTGAAGAATACGCCTTTTTCGTTCTCGTCGTATTCGCCATCTTTCCGGCCTTTCTGCTCGATACGATTCGATTCAGCAATCGATTTGTCGGGCCGATTGTCCGCTTGCGTCGCCAACTGCACGAATTGGGTACCGAGGGTGATACTCCCTCGATGAATCTCCGCGATGACGATTTCTGGTCGGAAATCTGCTCGGAATTCAACACAGTAAGAGATGTCGTCCGGGAGCAACAGGTCGAAATCGAACAACTGAGGACCAGGCTGGCCGAGCAATCGGAACCATCGGTCGAGAGCGATTACCCGGTCCACAATGTCACGACAGCCTGTTCAAGCCCACCCTCCGCCTCGACGATGGACTCCGCTTCTCCATTGCCTCGGGGTTAACCCGTCGAACGAACAGATTGTTTTGCCTGGCCGCCAATTGTGCTGAAAAGAATTAGGGGGCGATAGCAGGCAGTTTCACCCTAAAGCGGGAAAACGTATTGGTCCAAAACCAGAGGTCCCATGAAGCAGCCGCGCCGGCCAAGGCGAAACAACTCACACAATTAAACCGGAAACAACGAATTTCACCCTCAATTGGACTATCTGGGCCGGTTGAATCCGCGCAAAAGATGGCCATCCCACAGCGGCTTGATATAATGGAGCTTCCCGGTTTGGCGACCGGGTATCCCCTCATTCAAAGCTCACCTCCAGTGGTTCCTCTCGTGTCTTTTGCCCCGATTCCCATGGTTGGCTGCCCGCGCAGCATCCTCGCAATTCGTACGCTGCTGCTGTCCCTGATCGTAGCGTTCCTGAGTTACGACGCTTCCCCATCGGCGGCCGACGAGTTGATCCTCAGTGAACAACAGTCCATCCCTCTTTCGATCGGCGATTTCCAATGCTCTTCCGGTCCGGCCGAGCAGGCAGGCTTCATTATTGAAAACCTGGTCGACTCGGGTGGCCAGGTGCGAACCGGCAAGCTGTGGGATTACTTCAACTCACAGGGAGTCGAGACTCTCGATCGATTGACCCTGGTCATCAATGTGAATCCCGACATCGGTTCCGGGCAACAGTTCACGATGGACTCCCTGACCCTGACCATTGCAGGTAACGACGCCGGTAACGAGCAGAGTATGATTACCGACGTCAGCATGAGTCGGAATGGCGAAAACCTCCTCGTCTTGCGAAGCGACGACTTCAAATCGTTCGCTCCCAAGGCAAGGATGGAATTTGATCTGGGATACGACTTCATGGAACGCTTTACAGCCGACAGCCTCGAGACCCTGTCACTCAATTTTCACACGCGATCCGGAGCCATTGAACAGGCCTTGCTCGGCTTTCCCTCATCGGGCCATCTCGAGCAGGAATCCCACCTGCCAACCCTGCTCCTGTTCATCACTTTCTGGACCGTCGTCTTCCTGTTGATGTACCTGTTCCTGTCCCCCAAAGGTCCGGAAGAGAAGAACAAGAAAACTTCCGCGTCGAACCGTTCATCAACCAGTCAGCGGCAGGAACGCTCGATCGACCCAACGCCCAACCCGGTCATCCATCACCACCACCCGGCCTGACCGGATGTCGCGGTTCTCTCAGTCCACCCGCGTGCGACGCTGCCGCATCGCTTCGTAAACCAGGATCGCTGCCGTGGAAGAGACATTCAGGCTATCGGCCTGACCCCGCATCGGTAATTGGAACATCCGCGTTTCCCCGGTCCGCCAGTCGTCGGTCAAACCGAGATTTTCGTTACCCAGCACAAGGGCAGTCCGCTGCTGCAAGTCGAACTCATAGTAATTTTGCTCGCTCTCCAGGCAGGCCGCCAGGACCTGAAACCCGTGCTCCTGCAGGTGTCCCCGGATCGTCTGGCTGTCGGCCGATGCGGTGCGCATGCTGAACACAGTCCCCAGGCTGGCGCGGATCGAATTGGGATGAAAGACACCGGTCAACGAGTCAGCCAACAGGACTGCGTCGGCGCCCGCCCCGTCGGCACTGCGAAAGATGGCGCCAAGGTTACCCGGTTTCTCGATACCTTGCAGGACTACCACCAGGGCATCATCCGACCAGCGCATGGCCGACAAGTCGGATTCCGGTTGACGGGCCACGACGACCACGCCATCGTGACGGTCTCCAAAAGCAAGCTTCCTGAAGAGCAGGGGCGGCAACGGGTAAAACGAAGCCCCCGCCGAAGATTCCAGAAAACCTGGCAGAGCCTGCCCCTCTTCGAAAAAAACCTCCACGATGTCGACATCTGCGCGGCAGGCGCGTTCAATTTCCTGCAACCCAAAAATGATAATGCGGCCCTGCTGCTTCCGACCCCGACTGCTGTGCAACCGAAGCGCACTCTTGTACTTCGGGTTGTTTTCACTTCTGATCGGTTGCCCATTCATATTTTGCCAACCCCGTTAGTCACCCTTGTCTTGCCGATCGTCGAACCGAACGTAAAACCCTGATTCCAGTGCCCGTCCTGCTCTGGTTTTCAAATTCATCTGCCCCGTATGCAGGGTCGAGCGGGGGATCTGGAATCCCCGAGCCATATCACTTGCCAGGTCCCGGGCGCCATAACCAAGCGAGTGTCCGGTCAACAGGCCCATCTTCATCTTGCCCCCGGTCAATGTCGACAGGCCTTTCAACAATTCCCCCATGTCGCGTTCCAGTTTCCAGGCCTGGCGTTTCAGTCCATGCCCAAAGGCCGGCGGGTCGGCCACGACCATATCATACGGTCGACCACGCTTGATTTCACGGCGAATAAAGGTGAGTGCGTCATCGACGATCCAACGGATCGGCGCCTGCTCCAATCCGGACAACTCGGCATTTTTACGGGCCCAGCGAACCACTTTGTGGGCCGAATCAACATGCGTCACGCTGGCACCGGCAGCTGCCAGGGCCAGGGTCGTGGCCCCCGTATAGGCAAACAGGTTGATTACCCGCAACCCATTCAGCTGGTCGCGCCGCTGGTCGATCCACTGCCAGTTCACCGACTGTTCAGCAAACAGGCCGAGGTGCCCAAAGGGGGTCGGCGACAGCTCCAGGTTAATCCCGGAGGTCAGTTCAATGGTCCATCGATCGGGGACCTGCTCCAGGTTACCCCAGCCGTTATTCGATTGGCGAGAAAACGAGAGAGCGCAGGGATCCCACTCCATCGGCCTGGCCTTTGGCTGGTTGGCAGCCGGGCAGTCACGACGAACGAGGACTCCGGCAAATCGCTCCAGCTTTTCGCCGTCACCAAAATCCACCAGCTCGTATTGTTTCGATGCAAACAACAGATGAGTTCCCAGTATGACCGATTCGAGTAACCGGCAAGTTTCATGACTCGTCCCGGACGTCTGTCTCCATGTTCAACGCGCGCTTCCCAGACCCGAAGCCAACCGTCGCCGGGCCAGATCAATCCCAGATCCAGAGACGCGGATTGGCCTGTTGCAAACGAAACACCCCTTCGTGGGTCACACCAGTGCGGCGTACGACCAGGCATTGCAGTTGAGTCAGACCGTACAACGGCAACAGGCCCTTGTCGGTAATCAGTGTATTCTCCAGGTCCAGGACCTGGCACTTATCCAGGTCTTCCAGGTAAGGGACCTTGTCGTCCACGATCGGGGCATTGCGAAGGTTGATGATTTTTCGTCCTGCATACTGTTTGTCGTATTTCTGCCAGTTCAAAATCCGCGCCGAATAGAGGAGTAGGTTCCAAAACGGTCGCTGCCAGAAATTCAACCGGGCGCGAGGACTCCTCGTCAACTGCCACGCCTTGTGGACACAAAGGCAGTAGAGAAAAAACAGACCGGTCAAGACAGCAGCCCAAACCCAATGCCCTGTCAACAACATCAGCGCCATGAGAAGTGCGTAAGCCACCGTCAACAAGCCGGAACCAATCGTGGCTATCATCGAAAAGGAAACACCTTCACTCATGATGTCCGAAATCCACAATTGAAAGCCGGCCAGCTGCACTCCAATGTCATCGAGACTCGCTGTTTTCGATTTGAATTGCGGCTCCACATAGCGGCACAACGAACATTTCCCATGATCATCCAGCAGGCTGCCGCACTCCGGACACCTTTTACGATGGATATCATGGACCGTGAGAGGACCTTCTTCGGAAGAACCATCATCGGTGTCTTCGGCAAAAAGGCTGGCAGTTTTGATTGGCGCAATATTCTGTTCTGCCACCTCACTCTCGGCTGGCTTGGCAATCACCTGTCCCAGCCGACTGTCCGGTTCCAAATCGACTTTTTTCCTGACTGGCCGCTTGGCCGATGAAGGCCGAGCCTGTTCATCAGTTCGACGCGCCGATTCGGCACGCCCCTGCTGAAAGGGAACCTCCACCATCTGATCACACTTGGGGCACTTGACGAGCTTCCCGACGTTGTCGTCCGACGCAATAATCAACTCGTCGCATTCGACATAACGGCCCTTGGCCGCATCAAACTCGCTGAGATTCGTACAGCAGAACTCGATAAGCATGAATGGGAAACCTGGTGAAAAACATGCAAACTTGACCGCCCTAGCTCCCCTGGTGGGACGCCTGAGCCATCGCTCAACCAGCAACTGGCATAGCATTCCGCTGACTGGTCAGCCCGAGAACCGGCAACAAACAAGCACGCTCCGGAGAACGTGCTCATTGCAAGATTCTTCTGATTTTCATGATACTCCCGGCTCCCTATGGACGGAAGTCACCCGGTCTATTTGTCTTTGTCATTCAGAGTAAACGTTTCCGATTCGATTTGGGCGTCGAAATCGACAATCGCCAAAGGCTGCCCCGGGTCGTCTGTCTCGATCTTGATTTTCGTTGTGATTTTCCCGGTTTCCGAGGTATCCAGCTTGTAGCTGAGAATATGCAATGTCTTCTTGCCGGCCGTTTCATCAAAGCGGATTCGCTGGTCATCTGCTTTGACCGATTTGATTTCGAATGGCCGAGAACTGCGGATAATCAACTTCTTTTCAATCTTCTTATCCTTTTCGATCACCCCGAGCTGGATCGGCTTGACTTCGAGGATTGACTGGACGTTGCCCAGAACACCTACCGTCAACTGTTTCTGATTGGCATCGTTGGTCACGAAGGTCAACTGGTCGGTGAACAGGCCAACCGGCTGCTCGCCATCCAGCCTTACGATCAATTCATAATCGACCCGTCGAGACCGTGTATCGCGACGCAACTCTTTCTTTTCGACGGTGATATTCGGGTTGGTTGAAATGACGTCAAGGATCTCCCAGTTTGATTTCCCGGCAAACATGATTTTGGCGGTTCGAACCTGGTCTTCACCCGAGGTTACCTTTTCAAACTTGATCTCGGCCGGGCTGAAACTCACATCCTGGCGAATCTGCCCTTTCACCATGAACTGGATTTCCCCGCGCTGGGTGCGCGGCTGGTTACGACGCAAGGAGACCGTTACCGTGGCCTTCCGATTTCCCTTGAACCCGACTGTATCGTACTTGGCATGAATCTTGGCCATCTCGCCCGGCTTGACCTCAGGCGTCATGACCTTCGGCTTGGTACAACCACAACTCGTCCTTACTCCGGTCAGATAAATCGGCTGATCCAGTGTGTTTTCAAACTCGAAAATGAATTCCTGCTTGGAAGCCCGCGGCACCGCACCAAAATCCTTTACCTTGGCATTCGGTTTAAAGGAACTGGTCCAATGCTGTGAAACGGAGTTGGTTGACGGCTGGGTCGACCGCTGCGTCGGCTGGGAACGCTGGTAGCGACGGAAAAGTTGACCGTTCGCATGAGAGACCAGGGACGTGACAATCATGACCGCCGAAAAAGACAGGACTGAGGCACTTCGGAAAGCAAGGCAATTCATTTCAACCCTCAAGGAAATGGTTATCGGTGAAAATGGTTATCCGTGGAACAACGATTTATTTGCAACCAACTCTACGTGCTGATTAACGAATTCGGTTCGATACAAAGCCAATTAATTCAGGATTCAGTCGATCCAACTCCATTTGTCTGTTTTTTTTGGGTCAGTAAAGTCTGTTAAATTTTTAAAGTCTGTTAATTTATTCGCTTGGCAGAACACTCCCCCGCCTGAATGAACTTTGACGGTTAGCGAGAGCTTTTTGCCCCCCCTATTTTCACATTAAATAGGGTAGAAGCAAATAAATAATGGCAGCAATCGAAAAACATCCATCCGTTTTCGTACCGTCCGCAAAAAATCGGAAGAAATGGGCGGTTCCCAACCTGCCTTCCTGCCCCGGCGATTCCGCTTCATTCATCGGAACCGGGCCTGATCTGAACCGGCAAACCACACGGTTCTACCCCTTTGCCAAACAGCAGTGGTTCGGCAGCGATTCTCGTTGAGCAAACAGAAAAAGAGATAGAATCAATACAACCGAACCCGGCTAGACTCAAGCACCAGGTCAGCCAACTGGCACCCCTGCTGGCCGACCAGGCGCAACGCAACGAACCGCGCCGACGGGAACAGAGGTGATTTCGACCGAGAAAAACAGACGGCGGCCAAGCCGGGGCAGCCATCAATGGAAACGACTCCGATTGAAAAGGCGTCAAGAAGGGCCAGGAAGGCCCAAGAAGGGGCTCAAATAAAAATTACCCGGCAAGGACTCGAACCTTGAATGTCTGAACCAAAATCAGAAGTGTTGCCATTACACCACCGGGTAATTCGCCCAAATTTTAACTACTTCTCACCCTTCTTTACAACCGCAAAAGCGAGTTGTTCAAGTTCCATGGCCAAATCAACCCCCACCACGCTGACAGACTTGGGCAAATTCAAAGTAACGGGTGCAAAATTCAGGACTCCCGATACCCCATTTTCCACGAGAATGGCTGCCACATCGGCGGCCGCATCGGCAGGGACGGCCAATATCGCCAATTGGATTCCCTTTTCCGCGACAACTTCGGGCAGGCAATCGAGATGATGGACTTGGAGACCACAGAAACGGGAACCGACGATCTGGGGGTCAATATCGAAGGCGGCCTGGACACTGAATCCCTGGCCCTGGAACCCCCGGTAACCGAGTAGCGCCTGGCCCAGGTTGCCACAACCGACCATCGCCGCCGGCCAGATTCGGTCGGTACCGAGGATGCGACGGATTTCATCGATCAGTTCCTCGCAGCGATAGCCGATTCCCGGGTACCCAAATTGGCCGAAGCAGGCAAAGTCCTTCCGGACCTGGGCATCTGTCAATCCGAGTAATCGGCCTAATTTGGTCGAACTGATCGTCTTGTTGTCGTCTCTGACAAGGGCTTGGAGTTCGCGCAAGTAGAGACTCAGGCGACTGACAACCGCTTTGGGTACTCCGGAATCAGAATTCGACTTTGACAATTTCCAGTCTTCGCAAATGGAGGGGATTGAGTTCGAAACGAGGTTGCAAAATTTCCAGGCCATTCACTCAGGATCGCCGCTGACGATGGCCAGGAACCACTGCACGGGTCAACTCGAGCGCCGAGTCAGCCACCCCGACATTCCAGCTAAACCGGTGATTTTCCCCCAAACTCGTCTTGGCATTTTCCAGTTCAAACATGGATGTCGCACAAGGCAACCTAACCCGTGTTACCAGTTTATTCGTTACTCTCACGGGATTCGATATCTTTGTCAGTCAATGGATGGCGAAAAAACTGCCCAGCCAACAAGGTCAACGCTCACATCAGGAAAGACGGCCAAAAAACTCGTGACCACATTTTCACGCACGATCCGTAAATCTCCACCACCTAACCTCTTTTTTTTCACTGCATTTCATCAGCTATTCAATGCAAATGGCCTAATTGTCCGATTTTAACAGCGTCAGGAGGACCTGTGGCCCGGCCAACGGAATGGGCTGGGCACAAAAACAAGTTTGAAATTCCCAGTAACCGTAACGGAATGGAAGCTACGTTTGCCAGTCAGGTCATGGCAGGGCCGTTTATCACGCCCGACCAGATGCCGTCTCCGAAAAGTCTAGAAACGTCAGAATTGGGAGAGAAGTGAAATGAAATTTGTCAGAAGTCTGCTGATCGCTGTGGCCATGATGGCCGCCCTGTCAGCCAGCTTCAGCATGGCACAGTCTTGCTGTGGTGGAGCCAGCTACACGTCGGCCGGATCGTTTGATCCCGCTACAGCAGACGCCGTCGCTGAAGACGCTGGATGCGGTAGCTACACGGTCATGTGTACGCGCACTCGCATTGTTTACGATACCTGTGAAGAAACACGGTATCGCAATTGTTACAAGACCGTCTGGGAAACCGTTGAGGTTCCCGTCTGTCGAACCGTTCGAGAGACCTGCTACCGTGACAAGACGTACACGGTCAAGCGGCCGGTACGGGAAACGACCTACAAAACGTGCTGCTACACGGTTCGACGCCCCGTCAAAGAGCACTACACGAAAACGATTAATTACACGGTTCGACGCCCCGTCAAGGAGATGAAGCAGCGAACGGTGAATTACACGGTTCGTCGCCCTGTCAAGGAAATCAAGCAGAGGCAGGTAACCTATTACGTTCGTCGTCACGTGAAAGAACAGCGCACGCGAACCGTTACCCGCACCCGTCGTGTTCCGTACACCGAAAAACGAACCGTCCAGGTTCGAGGCGGTTACTGGAAAACGTGTCAGGAAACCATCCCTGGCCGGACTTACACGAAACTGGTTCGCGTACCGGGTTGCTGGTCCTACGATCCTTGCACCTGTTGCCGCACGTGGGTCCCGGGTTGCTGCCACAAGGTTTGCTGCCAGACTCCTTGCCGCACCGTTTGCCGCAAGGTTTGGGTTCCGACCTGTGAAACCAAGGAAATCTGCTGCACCAAGTACCGCTGCGAAAAGTACACCGTCGAGTGTCCCTACACCGTATGCCGAACCGTGTGCGAGCCTTGCACCAAAACCGTCAACTACTGTTGCACGAAATGGGTCTGTGAACAGAAGCAGAAAGTGATCAACTACTGCTGCACCCGCTGGGTATGTGAACAGAAGCAGCGAACGATCAATTGCTGTCGCACCCGTTACGTATGCGAAACCAAGACCAAGCAGGTCCCCGTTTGCAAGACCAAGTGGGTCTGCGAAACGAAAACCTGCAAAGTCCCTTACACGGTTTGCCGCAAAGTCACGGAAACGAAATGCGTCAAGCGTTGCAAGCGAGTCTGTGTCAAGGTTCCTTACAAGGTCTGTGTTCGAGTACCACGATGTGTAACGGAACAGGTCCCTGTACAGGTCTGCCCAGCACCCAGTTGTTGTGATTCGTGTTGCGACACGCCGTGTCACACGACTCACTGCGGTTGCCTGCATCGAATGATTTCACATATCCGTGGAATGTTCGCCGGTTGCGGTTTTTGTCATCACGGTAGTGTTGACTGCTGCGATTCGGGGCAGGGATGCGACACCGTCGCTTCGGATGCATGTGGTTGCAACTAAGCAACGACAACTGACTTTCTAGCAAAGACGCAGCCTGGTCAAAACGTCAACGGGCGGCCCGATCTTCTTGATCGGGCCGCCCGATTTTTATTGGGCCGCGCCCATCTTCAGATGCCCCGCATTACGACTCCCGGCCCCTTAGCGATGGCCCGCTGGCTTTGTCGCGACCCTGGAATTGGCCAGCAAACAGGAGCCCAAGTATTGATTCCCGGGCTTCACAGGGACCAAACGTCCAGCAAAAAGCGGAACCCACCCGGGATCGAGTCGAATCAGCGGGACAAGATCCGTAAAAAAGAGTGGTTCGCCATTGATCTTCAGAGGAGACTTCCTCCACGGGACGCCCGTGGGGACCTGCCACGACCGCAACCACCTGTTTTCGGCGAATTCTGCGGCCGATTCGACCTTAAATCAATAGCCGAGTGAGGTCTCCTGGACCGGGTAAGGTTCCTGCCAGCGGCCGGAATACCCCCGACTCGGGGGCCGGGATCGTCCAATTGCATGAGATCGGTTCCCCGTTTTGCCGGTTGCTGCTTGTCCCGGGCAAATGGTTTGACTTAAAATACGGCAGCTTCAATATTTTTCTTCCCGTATTACTGGATCCCAGCATGTCTCGATCGTCAAAGATATCACAAGAAAATCGTCGTAGTTTCATTAAGAAAACCGCTGCCGTGACGGCGACTACGGCCGCCCTCCCCTACATCCCCTGGACCCAATCGGCCTTTGCCAACGAATCCAAAAATGATCGGCCCCAGATTGGCTGTATCGGGGTCGGCAGCATGGGTACGGGCGATGCTCGGGGCCACGCGAATTTTGGTGATATCGTGGCTGTCTGTGATGTTGATTCGAGACACGCCGAACGGGCCAAGAACGACAAGAACATCGGTAAAGGGAAAGCTGACAGCTACAAAGATTATCGCCAGGTGCTGGACCGGGATGATATCGATGTCGTAAGTGTCGTCACGCCGGACCACTGGCACGTCAAGATTGCCATTGAAGCCCTGGAGGCTGGCAAACACGTTTTCTGTCAAAAACCACTGACGTTAACCCTGGAAGAGAACAAGCTGGTCCGCAACGCTTGTCGCAAACATAAAGACAAAGTGTTTTTCATCGGAACCCAACAACGTTCGGACCGGGGCAAATTCCTGAGAGCCGTCAACATGGTTCAGAAAGGGCTCCTGGGGGATATCAGCAAGGTTACCGTTGGAATCAATGGGAGCCCTCAAGGAGGTCCGTTTCCTGTTGTCGAGCCACCCAAAGAGCTCGATTGGGAAATGTGGCAAGGCCAAGCACCCTTGGAGGACTTCCGCGAAAAGCGTTGCCATTACCAGTTCCGCTGGTGGTATGAATACTCCGGAGGGAAATTCACCGACTGGGGTGCTCACCACGTCGATATCGGCTCCTGGGCAATCGACATGCTGGGTGACGGCATGGGCCCGGTTGAAATCGATGGTACCGATGCGAAACACCCGGTCGAATTCAAAGACGGATTCCCGGTGGCCAAAGATTCGTACAACTCGTCCCACGACTTCAGCGTCAAGTGCAAGTTCAAAAATGGGATTATCATGGACGTCACGAGTCGTGGTGATAACGGCATCCTGTTCGAAGGCAGCAAGGGAAAGATGTTTGTCAATCGTGGCAAAATCACTGGCAAGCCGATCGAGGAAAACTGGGACGAAGGGAAATACACGGACGAGGATGTGGTCAGACTTTACAAGGGCAAACCGCACGAAGGCCACAAGCACAATTTCTACCGCTGTATCTCCGAAGGCGGCCTACCCGTTTCCGATGTTTACAGCCACGTCCAGGCGATGGGCACGTGTCATTTGACAGCCATCGCCGCACGTCTGGGACGAGTCATCAAGTGGGATCCGAAATCCGAGAAGATCATCGGTGACGACCAGGCAGCCGCCATGGCCTCGCGCACACCGCGAAAAGGCTACGAGATCATGAACGTAAAATCGGTCTGATCAGACGCCAAACGAAGTGACAAAACTCAGGGCACGCGGGATTCTCCCGCGTGCTTTTTTTTGAGGGACCGGAGGAGCAGCTGCTATCGCGCGCTTTCGTGGCAGGGTCGGGTTTCCCCTGACATTCCGAGGTTCGCTGGAGAAATGGAAAGTCCCCTTTCCAGCAAAACGGCGACTCAACTCGATGAGCCGTTTCCGGTCTCCCAGGCATCCAGCAAAAGATTGGCTGCCCGGTCGAGGTCCTCTTCACTGGTATTCCAACCAATACTCAGACGGACCGTTCCCCGGATGACCTCCTGTTCGACCCGCATTGCCGAAAGCGTCACCGAATGCATTTCCATCTCGGTATGGCAGGCCGATCCGGTCGAAGCACAGATCTCGGGCACCCGTTTCAGCATCTCCTGGCCCGTTGTGCCGGGGAAACTGACGCTCAGGGTATTGGGCAATCGCTCAACCTTCTCGGCATGCACGACCAAACCCGGTATTCCATCCTGCAGTTTGTCCTGCAAACGATCACGCAACTCCGAAAGCCGGGGGATGGTCTCCCCCAGGCAATTGACCGCCAGGTAGGCCGCCTGGCCCATTCCCACGATCAAGGGCGTATTTTCCGTCCCCGGTCGCAGGCCCCGTTCCTGTCCACCACCGCGCAGGAAAGGTTCAAGGGAAACCCCGGATCGGACATACAATGCCCCAACTCCCTTCGGCCCGTAGAACTTGTGACCGGCAACGGTCAACAGGTCCACGCCGAGCTCATCGACCATCGTATGAATTTTACCGGCAGACTGGCAGGCATCGGTATGAACCAGGATATCACGGCCGTGGCAGATCTCGGCGATTTGGCGAATCGGCTGAACGGTTCCCACCTCGTTGTTGGCGTGCATGATACTCACCAAGCGGGTATCTTCCTGCAGGGCCGACTCCACTGCAGAAGGGTGGACGTAGCCATTGGCATCACATTCGACGACGGTCAATCCATAACCGAGACGTTCCAGGAATCGGGCCGGTTCGGAAACGGCCGGGTGTTCCACCGATGAAATGACGATGTGCCCCGTCACGGCGGGCCCAACCCGGAACAGTGTCCCACAAATGGCCAGGTTGTTCGCTTCCGTGCCGCCACTCGTGAAAATCACCTCTTCCAGGTCACAACCCATCAGCGATGCGACCCGGGAGCGAGCGTCCTCAATCGCCTCAGACGCCGCCCTGCCCAAGCTGTAATCACAGGAAGGATTACCGAAATGCTCGGTAAAAAACGACTGCATCTGGTCGACCACACTGGGTGCTACCGGGGTGGTCGCATTGTAATCGAGATAGATTTTTTTCACGGACATGTCCCATGGAAAACAAACGCCATGAGGCGATTCTGTACCATTTCATCTGGACTGGCTAGTAGCATTTCCCCGGGCCGGGCAGTGTGGGGAACAATCGATACCAGAATATTCCGGTTGAAACGATGATCTTGAATAGCCAACTCCGAAGCGGCCAGCAGGAGAGAGATAGCTGGCCGATATCAACCCGGTTGGGTACCAGCAAGTACTTCCCTGAGATAGCTGCCGGTAAAGGACTCTGAATTGTCAGCCACCTCCTCCGGTGAGCCCACCGTGACCACGTAACCACCCCCTTCGCCTCCCTCAGGTCCCATGTCGACGACCCAATCGGCCGACTTGATCACGTCGAGATTGTGCTCAATCACGATCACGGTATTTCCCGCGTCCACCAATTGTTGCAGGACTACCAACAGCTGACGAATGTCTTCAAAATGAAGACCGGTCGTCGGTTCGTCCAACAGGTAGACCGTGTTACCAGTGTTCTTTTTCGCCAACTCGGTGGCCAATTTAATCCGCTGTGCTTCTCCCCCCGACAGGGTCGTGGAAGGCTGGCCCAACGGGAGATAGCCCAAACCGACATCCTCCAGACTCTTAAGCGTCGCGTGGATACGAGAAAAATTCTGAAAGGCCTGGCAGGCATCCCGGATTGGCATCGCCAGCACATCGGCAATCGACAGGTCCGCGTAGCGGACCTGTAACGTCTGCAAATTGAATCGTTGTCCCTGGCAGGCGGTACATTCCACAAACATATCTGGCAGGAAGTTCATGGTAATCCGACGCATGCCATATCCCTGGCATGCGGGGCACCAACCTGACTTCGAATTGAAACTAAACCGTGAAACACCAAAGCCGCGCTGGCGGGCCAACTTGGTCGAGGCAAACACCTTGCGAATTTCATCGAACACGCCGCTGTAGGTTGCCGCGCATCCACGGGGGGTGCGGCCAATCGGTTTCTGATCAACCTGCACCAGCTTGTCGACCGGCTGACTGCCCCGCAGGGATTGATAGGGCAATACATGAGCGGCACTCAACCCGAGTTTACTGCGCAACGCCGGAGCCAGCGTTCCGTTGACCAGACTGCTCTTGCCCGAGCCACTGACGCCTGTCACACAGTTGAAGAGGCCCAATGGGAAGATCGCATCGACATCCTTCAGGTTGTTTCCGGAAGCCTTGTCCAGGTGCAGGCAGCGACTCTTAACGACCGCGCGGCGCTGTCGGGGAACCTCAATCTTCTGCCGCCCGGAAAGGTACTGCCCCGTCAGGCTGTCGGGGCAGTTTGCGATCGCCTCCACACTCCCCTGGGCAACGATCCGTCCCCCATCGGCACCGGCACCCGGACCAACATCAATCAAGTAATCGGCCGAGCGAATCATCGTTTCATCATGTTCGACGATCACCACCGAGTTGCCCTGTGCCTGCAGCTCCTGGATCGCGGCAATCAACCGCTGGTTATCCCGGGGGTGCAGGCCGACGGTCGGCTCGTCCAGCACATAACAGACATTGGCCAGACCACCCCCAATGGCCGTGGCCAGGCGGACCCGCTCCGTCTCTCCACCACTCAGCGAATCGGCCGAACGATTGAGCGTCAGGTAGGCAACCCCGACTTTCTCCAGGAAACGGAGTCGTTTACAGATTTCATCGATCAAAGCAGGGGCCACCTGCTGGCGATGATCCTCAAACGTGACCGACCCCAGGAAAACCCGCAGATCGCTGATTGACATCCCGGTCAACTGGGTGATCGACTGACCTCCCAGCCGGGCCGCTCTGGCCTGGCGGTTCAGACGGGAACCTTCGCATTCCGAGCAGGGCGACTGGGCCTGGAAAGAGCGGAGGCTCTCCTGCCGGGATTCCCGTAGCGTGGTCGCCAGTTCTTTTTCCAGCAGGACCAGGATCCCGGGCGCCTTGGGCGACCTGGACTCCAGCAGTTTTTTCCAGACAGCAGGCGGCAGGTCCTGCAAGGGGGTCGATCGATCCAGTGGGAGCTCGTCCATCAGCGGTTGCAACTGCTCCAACCAGCCAAGACGTTTTTTCGGTGTCAGCCCTTTCCAGGGTACGACGGCCCCCTGTTCCAGCGACAAGGCACGGTCCGGAACGACCAGGTCAGGGGCAAATTGCTCCAGGTAACCGAGACCGTCACAATGGGGACAAGCCCCGTACGGGCTGTTGAAGCTGAACGTCCTCGGCTCGACTTCGGCATAACCGATCTCGCATTTCGGGCAGGCGTACTCGGTGCTGAACAGCCGCTCCTGCCAGGCGCCCGCCTCGCTCTCCCCTTCCCGCAGCTGGTAACAGGCCAAGACCTGGCCGCCACTCATGCGGGCGGCTAATTCGATCGACTCAAACAAGCGGTTCTCAATGCCTGGCCGAATGATGATGCGATCGGTAATGGCCTCGATCGTTGCGTTTTTTTTCCCACTTAACTCCGGCACCTGATCGATATCCAGGATCTCACCGTCGAGTCTCAAACGAACGAGGCGCTCATCACGAATCTGCTGAAAAACATCCAGGTGCTTACCTTTCCGGCCCACCACCAGCGGTGCCATGACCATCAACTTGGTGTTTTCCGGCAGTCCGAGGACGGCCTGGACAATCTGCTCAACGCTCTGTTGCCGAATCGGTTCCCCGCACTGATGGCAATGGATATCGGCAGCCCGAGCCATCAGGACGCGCAGGTAATCATAGATTTCCGCTACGGTTCCCACGGTCGATCGAGGGCCGACCGAAACCGGTTTTTGATCGAGGCAGATGGTGGGTAGCAGGCCCTCCACAATTTCTACATCAGCCCGCGAGGATTGATCGAAGAACTGGCGGGCATAAATGGACAAACTCTCGATGTACTGCCGTTGGCCCTCGGCAAACAACGTGTCGATGGCCAGTGAACTCTTCCCTGAACCACTCCGCCCGGTAATCACAACCAGGCAGTCGCGGGGAATCTCCACGCTGACATCTTTCAGGTTGTTGGTCCGCGCATGGCAGATCCTGATCCGGGACAAGCTCTCGGATTTCGCCATCGCAGTCACTCGAAAACCCGCTCTCGTTTAATCTCAGGACTGACGCTTGCCGAATGCCGAACGAAGCAGTTCGAGGCTTTGGGGAAGTGCCGTCCGGTAGTCGTCTTTCCCCTCGAACTCCAGCGAAATGTAACCGCGATAGTTGACGGATTGCAGGATTTTGGCAATCGCATCGTAATCAATGTCGATCGTGTACCAGGTACCACCCCCAAAATACGTCTTGGCCTGCACCAACACGGTGTGAGCAGCCATCATTTTGAACTGCTCATGCCGGCGTTCAAAAAAATTGCCCGTATCCAAAGTCGCCTGCAACCAGGGACTGTCAATGGCATTGATGATCCTCATCACCCCTTCGGCCGTTCGACCGAGTCCCCAGTGGTTCTCCAAGCCGAGGATCACCCCACACTTTTCGGCGGTTGGCAAACACTCAGACAGACAATCAATGACCCACTGGAAACCTTGGTCATCCGTGTAACCGTCCAATCGTTTTTCGATCCCCTTGTCGGCCATCAGCTTGTCAAATGACTTGGTCGTACCCCAGCGGCCCGTATTCACCCGAATCGTAGGGATCCCCAGCTTGTACGCCATCTCGATAAAGCCGATCGTCTTGTCCACGTTCTCCTGACGGACCGCGGCGTCGGGCGACACAAACCCCTGATGGGTCGACATACCGATCAGGTCGAGACCATTGACGAAGGCACGTCGCTTGATCTGCTGCAGGTAGCCGTCCGAATCGTCCTCCATCTGGATCCGCAGCAACTCGACCCCGTCGAAACCCATCTCGGCTGCCAGGTCAATGCAGCGGGGTATCGTCAATTTGGAATCATCGCGGAATCGCCAGAACGAGTAGGTCGAAATCCCGATCCGGTTCGGGACAAAATCGGGTACCTCGGCGACGGACGCAAGTCCTGCCGGCGAGGCATTCAGCAGCCCCGTCGGAATGGCGCAGGCCGCCATGGTAGCCGCGCTGGTCTTCATCAAGTCTCGTCGATTCAGGCACATGGTCATTCTCCTCTGGGAACGGAAATCAAACGGATTAACCCCTAGTCTAACCGTTGGCTCGACCCGTTTTAACTATGGCACCTCATCCGCTCAAAAAACGGCCTGGCCGAAACCGCGCCCCGCTCCCACGGTCGGCTACCTGTCGCTCTCCCCTACGAAGGGGACGGCTGGCCCCACAGGGTGAGCACCAGCCGCCGGGCTCCACCCCGGTTCCGATGTTCACACAGGTACAATCCTTGCCAGGTCCCCAGGGCCAGGGCACCCTGACTCACGGGCAGGCTGAGCTGGCACCCGACAAGGGAAGACTTTACGTGAGCCGGCATGTCGTCACGGCCCTCACAGGTGTGGATAAACGGCATATCTTCCGGGCAGACCCGGTTCATGGCAGTCTCCAGGTCGACTCGCACGTCCGGATCGGCGTTTTCATTAATGCTGATCGAGGCGGACGTATGCTGGAGAAAGAGGTGCAGGAGACCCGTTTCGATTTCCGAAATTTCGGGGATCGCCTGCAAAATGTCCTCGGTGATCAGATGAAATCCCCGGCTTTTTGGGGGTAGAGTCAAATTTCTTTGGTACCATCGCATTTCTGACTTGCTCACATTGAAACGGCTTATCCAGTCGATTGGGTGACGTATTTACCCATAGGACGCTACCTGGGGGGAGTGGTTCCCCTCTCGCAACCCCAGCCCGGGGGCCCTCGTTAACCCGTCCAGTCGGACGGATCAGCAAGGTCGGCCATTCGGGTCTTTATACACTAAATTTTCTTGACTTCATTCGGTTGCCATTAATAATGGTCCGGTCAGGTAGCAGAAACCACCTTCCCTGTTCGAGCTGACGGGTCTTCCGCAGCTGGTTTTCCGACCAAGGTGGTCACGGCTCCCCGAGCCTTGTTACCCTCGATCGGTTCTTGACTGGTTCGCAATCACCGCCCAAAAGTCGTTGGCACTTGCATCTTGCCGGACCAAAAAAATAAATAGATTACAGATTACTAGAGGTACATGAGCCATGTCTCACGACAAGCGAATTAACAACGTATTCGAGGCGATCCTTGAATACGGCCATGACGAGGACTTTGTTCCCAATGAGGATGAGTGCTTCATTCCTACCGATGCGCCGGCAGGTTCCGAAGCAAAAATCGAGGCACTGCGGAAACGCGTACTGTCCGGACAACCCTTGTGGCACAATGACGACCGCGAAGATTATTCCGGGTTATCCGGCGCCGTCCGTCCTCGCGAATAACCTGCGAACACCGTTTCCAGGCCCGTTCTAAAAGCAAACCAGGCCCGCCTCTCCGGCGGGCTTTTTTTATCGCCCTGCCCGACTAAAAGCGCCAGTAAAATGGCACTTTGGCCGGCAGACCATACGTCCCTTGAACCATAAGCCCCTTGAGAGACGGCGGGAACTCTCGGAACGGCCCTGGCGTTCAAGCTGCCCACAACTGCTACAATTCATCGAGGCAACCGAACCAGGCTGGGTGGCCGGTTCGCTTCGGCCATTTCGAACGATCACCAGGACGTTCCGCCGCCAATCGGTTACCAGGAGAGAGAACCTGTGAATCTGTTCCGTATCAAATTGGCCCTTGTGGCGGTTGCCCTGATATCCTGCGGGGCGCTTCCCACCGCTCAACTGGATGAATCTGACCTGGGTAAGGCGAATCGCCTGGCCGATACGATCACCGCTTCAGAATGGCTGGGCGCCCTGGCCCCAATCGCCATCTCACCGTTTTTTGGAATCACCTGCCTGGCTGGCCTGTCCCAGTTGTCAGCCGGCACGTTCCTGGAAAACAACCATTTCATCAGTTCCAACCCGGTCCTGCACAACCCGTACGTATTCTGGATCTTCCTGGCGCTCACGCTGCTGACATCCTTGCCTCGGCTGACCAAAATCAGCAAGCCGATCGCCCAGGCATTGGATCAGGTCGAGACATACGCCGGTATCATCACACTCCTGGTAATCCGGATCGCCGCGTCATCAGGCGGGCAAGCCGACGCGGAGACCGTCGTGCTGTCGATGGGCCTGGTTTCCCTGACATTTGAAACGCTCCTCTGTCTGGCCGCTGTCTTCAACATCATCGTGATCAACACCGTCAGGTTTTTTCTGGAGATCCTGGCCTGGCTGACCCCGGTACCCGCCATCGATGCGTTGCTGGAAGTGACGAACAAGTCGGTCTGCGCTTGTCTGATAGCCATCTACGCCTACAGTCCCGTAGCCGCCACCGCGCTGAACCTGCTGCTCTTTTTTGCCTGCCTGATCGTATTTCGCTGGATTCATCGACGAGTCGTTTATGCCAGACATATCTTCCTGGACCCGATCCTGACCCTCCTGTTCCCCAGGTACGGCATTCCCCATCATGGCCGTATCCAAGTTTTCAACCAGGCCGATTGGGGGCCCTTCCCTGCCAAGAGCAAGCTGTTTTTTGAGATCACCGAAACGGGATGGAGGATCAGCCAGCAAAGGCTCTTCCTGCCTGACAAGGGTGTCGATTTGGAGCGATCGACCCGTATCGAGTTGGCTCCCGGGCTGTTTACCAATCAGATCCTGTTAACCGAGGGGAAACCGGGCGGATTCGTGTTTACCCGCCGTTACGTCGATCATCTGGACCAGATTGCCCAGCAGATGAGTTTGCTACGGATTGAGGGGGAGGAGAGTGGGGACGGTCGTTACGGTCTCAACTCGCTATAGGAGCAGGAGCAGGAGCAGGGGAACAGGAGTAGGAGCATTTCGTTATCCCGGTTTCCATAAAAAATCAGCCGATAATCCGACTGGCGGGACGAAGAGACCTTTGTTCACAGTAAATGGGACAAGTTATATTGAATCCTCTTGACCCGGTCCTTCCCGATCATTCGTTCTATCTGAGCGTCGCGAAACATGTCGATCGAATTTCAGTGCAACCAGTGCCAAAGCATCTTACGGGTTCCCTCGGAACATGCGGGCAAACAGGCCAAGTGTCCTCAGTGCGAATTCATCAACATGATCCCGCTGTCGAGCACGGCGCCCACCGTCGCACCAGGCAACCCGGCTCCGACCTACAAACCGCCAGGTGAAACAACAAATCAATTTTCTGGCCCCGTGTCTCCGTCGCCCAGCGGCAACCCGTACCAGTCCACCACAGCATCGGCGGCTCAAAGCCGGTTCGAGGCAGATCGGGGTGGACTGATCCTGGCACTGGGGATTATCTCTCTCGCCAGCTTTAACTGCTGTTTCATTCCGGGGCTGCTGGCCTGGGTTTTCGGTGCGACCGATTTAAAGAAGATGAAGGCCGGCACGATGGACCCATCGGGTGAATCACTGACCCGGGTCGGAATGATCCTGGGCATCGTCGCAACCGCCTTGCATGGACTCGGCAGCCTGTTCTTTTTCGCAATGTTCGTATTGGGCGTGGCGATGGAATAGAATTTCCAGGAAACCGGCTACTCAGTTCGACGAGATCGCCTCTTCCAACACATCCTCGGCGACAAAAATCGGCAGGGGGGGATCGCAAGTCACGGCTACACAGATTGCATCGGAGGGCCGCGCATCGATTTCGATGATCTCTCCCTCGTGGCGCAGTCGAATCGAGGCGAAGTAGGTATGTTCCTTGAGCTCGCTGATCATCACGCTGTCCAGTTCACCGCCCAACGTCTCTGCGATTCCTACCAACAGGTCGTGCGTCAACGGTCGCGGCCGCGGAATTTCCTTGACGCGCCGATCGATGCTGGTCGCTTCAAAAATACCGATCAGGATGGGAAACTGCCGGTCCCCATCAACTTCCCTCAGGAACACGACCTGGTTTTCGTTGATCTCACTGATGATGATCCGCGCCAATTTCATCTCAACAGGCATGCTCACCCTCTCGTTCCAATTCCCAAGGCCCCTGAAATTTTCAGGGTTATCATCTTTCGAAATGACAAAATTACGTTCAAATTATAGTTGGATTCGCTGGTCCTGTACCAGTCGCAATAAAAATTTCTGAACGTTCTCCAGGGACCCACCAGGGAAAAGTCGCATGGTCAAAGTTGGAATTGCCGGTATCGGGTTCATGGGTTGGATTCACTGGCTGGCCTACCAGAAGATCCCCGGTGTCACGGTCGCCGCCATCTGTGAAACGGATGAAAAACGTTTACAGGGGGACTGGACCGATATCCAGGGAAATTTCGGACCGCCGGGGGAACAAGTCGACCTCTCCGGGATTGCAACCTACCGGGACCTGGAAGAAATGGTTCAGGATGATTCGATCGACTTGGTCGACATCTGCCTGCCGCCGAGTGTGCACCTGTTGGCGATTGAGGCAGCCGCTCGGGCCGGCAAACAGGTATTCTGTGAAAAGCCGCTGGCCTTGAACCTGGAGGACTGTGACCGGGCCAACGAAGTCTGCCAACAGGCCGGCGTCTCGCTGCTCGTCGGGCACGTCCTTCCCTTCTTTCCGGAATATGAATGGGCCCGCTCGGAAATTGCATCGGGAAAACATGGCCAACTGCTGGGAGGACACTTCAAGCGGGTCATCTCGGACCCGACCTGGCTGAAGGACTTCTATGATCCCGACAAGGTGGGCGGTCCGCTGATTGACCTGCACATTCACGATGCCCACCTGATTCGCCTGCTGTTCGGCATGCCGAAAACCGTCAGCAGTATCGGCCGCACACGTGGTTCAGTCGTCAGTTACTGCGATTCCTTTTTCCGTTTTGAAGATCCCCAGGTTTGCGTTTCCAGCATGAGTGGAGTGATCGACCAACAGGGACGTCCCTTCACGCACGGCTTTGAAATTCACCTGGAACGGGCCACCCTGCATTTTGAGTTCGCCGGGTTTGCCGATACGGGCGAATCGATGCCGCTCAAGCTCCTGACGGCCGAGGGAGACGTCATTCGCCCCACCCTGGAAAACTCGGATCCGCTCCAAGGGTTCATTTCAGAAATCGGCGAAGTGATCGAATCGATCGAATCCGGCCAACCCTCGCAGATCCTGGCGGGTGAACTGGCCCGGGACGCGATTGAAATATGCCAGGCCGAATCGAAATCGGTGATGACCGGCGAAGTGATCTCGCTTTGAACAGGGACACGCAACGCTAGCTTGGCCACCGCTCGGCTGCGCAACATTTGCGTGTGAAGGCACGGAAAATCGGCATTGCTGGCCCCAGCTTTCTCCTCTATAGCTGGCCCAGAATCCTGTTTTCCGGTCCGACTGCTATTCCCCACGGGAGCCCCCTATGATCCGTTCCATGTCCATCCTGGCGATTGCGGCAATCTGCGCACCTTTGGCCACGGTAAGTTCCACGTTGGCCCAGGATCAAGATGTCTGCCCTACCCGGCATCACAGCACGGCCGAGACCGAGGCAGCAACGCCTGGCAAGAAAGTGGAATGGAACCATTTTGGACTGTTCAAAACGGTCAAATTGGAAGCTTCCACCCAAAACACTCCATCGCCCGACGCGGACCAGAAAAATGAGAAGAAGCATCAAAACGAGATTCGGGTAGAAATTGGCGTCGACGCAAGCCATATCCTCTCCCACCTGCCGATGTTGAAGAACCTGTTTCCGCAGAAACAGGGTAAGGATGCAAGCGAAAAGGCCGGCACCGAGCCACAGGGCGGAATCCGTATCGAAATTTCCAACGACCCCACCCTGTTACCCACACGACAAGGATTTGACGGAAGCGTGCAACAGGCCAGCCATACAACACCGGTCGATAACCAGCCCGCCGCCGGCCCGATCGTCGATATTTGCCCGGCCGCCAGTGGCGGTTGCTGTGCCCGCCCCGATCCCGTCTGCCTGACATCAGACGGCTGTGTCACGGGTTCGGCATGCTGCGAATCAAAAAAGGGATGCTGCGAATCGGACAAAGGGAGTGCGGTTGCGAACCGTTCCTGCACCGGCGACTCGGGCAAATGCGGTGAGTCGGCAGGACCGTGTTGCAATACCCTGCTGCCATCGGGCAACACCCACTCTGGCTGCCCGACATCCGCAATCCACGTTTCGAACTGTCCCCAAGCAAACGGGGGTTCGTCCTGTTCTGCCAATCCTCCGACGCAACTGATGTTGGCCAATTTTACTGAGCCGCCCGTGACCGCGGGTGAGGCTCGCCTGCAGTACATGGAAGAACTCCTTGAGTTGCGTGTGGAAAACGCCGAACTCAAAGTCGCGTTGGCCGCCGCCGAGAGGCACGCGGAGATGTTACAACGGATGGCCGAATTGCGGGAGCAAAACGCGATTCTGCGAGCCGAACTGCACCTGCACCAGGCTGCCAGGCTCCCGGCAGACGCCAACCGACCGGTGCCGCCAGCCAACCACCGACCGGGCCAGCCAACTCGCTCGCGATAAAAGGAACGGATCTGCCACCTGCTTCAAAACGAAAAGGTGGAAATCCTCATATCCAAAGCCCGGCTCTGGCAGCCGGGCTTTTTTCGTGCATTGGCAACAGATCATGGACGCAGACAACCAGACGCCACACCGAGTCAGAATCATTACCCGGAAGACATGGCGCACTTTCAAGACTGAGTGCCAGGCCGAAAACGTTCCAGTTCCACCGTCAGTTCTTCGGAGATGACCCGCAACTCGTTCAACAGGTCGGCAGCGGCCAGCCATTGACCATCGCCCAGGTCTTCCAGATCCTGGGCAATGTCACCGGCTGCCTTGGCACCGAGGTGCCTCAGGGCACCCTTGAAGGAATGCGAGGCCCGCCGCAGCTCGCGGGGATCATGCTTGTCAATCGACTCGGCGATATCGTTCAACATCACTTCGCGTTCATGAGAAAAAACACGGATTAACTCGCTCAGCAACTGCAGGTCACCACCGACCGTGTTGAAGGCTTGATCCCAATCGACCTGTTCCATCTTCAATTCTCCGGATCGTAACTCCGCCCCCAATTCGATCGAATCACTCGACTGATACCCGACGATCTCGTCGATCATCTGCATCAACTGGGCGCCGCGGATCGGCTTGGCCATGTATTCATCCATGCCGGCCGCCACACACCGCTCGCGATCCGACGGCATCGCATGAGCCGTCATGGCAATGATCGGTGTTCGAATCCCCTTGACCGAGTCGAGCTTGCGAATCTCGCGGGTGGCCGTGATCCCGTCCATTTCCGGCATTTGAACATCCATCAGTACCAGGTCGAAATTCTCGGAAGCATACGCGTCGACTGCCAACTTGCCATTGGCTGCCACCGAAACGGTGTGCCCGTATTTTTCCAACAAACCCACGGCCAATTTCTGGTTCACCAGGTTGTCCTCGGCCACCAGGATATTCAACGGACCGGTGGTCGGCAATTCCGAAGCCGCCTGAGGTTCGGGCACTTCGATCACCTTCAGGGCAAACAACAACAACCGCGACAACTCGGAATGCTTGACCGGACGCATGGCAAAAAACTCGTCAACCCGCGCCCCCTTCCTCAGTTCGGCCAGTCGACTGCCACGGGCCAGTACCACAAATCCAGGTGAATCGACAAGCGGCTCCTGCTTGATCTGGTCGACCAGGGCCAGGCCATCCATTTCACCCTGGATCTGGTCATCGCGGGCTTCGGTCAAAACGAGTTCAACCGGGCGACCCGCAGCCGTCATCTGCAACAACTGTTCGACCGCATCCTGCTCGTCACTGGCCATCACGGTCAGCATGCCCCAAGCCTCGAGAATCTTCTTCAAGTTCCTGCCATGGGCCTGGTTGCCGACGGCGATCAGCACCGAGCGGCCATTCAATAACAGGACGGAATCGTTCGGTTCACTTCCATCCCGGTATTGGGTTTTCAGGCTGAAGAAAAACTGACTGCCTTCTCCCAACTGGCTGGTGGCTTGCAATTCCCCACCCATCAGTGCCACCAATCGCTTGGCGATGGAGAGACCCAGCCCGGTACCGCCGTACTGCCGGGTCATCGAACTGTCGACCTGTTCAAACTCCCGGAAAATCGTCTCAATCTTATCGGCTGAAATACCAATCCCGCTATCGCTCACCATGAATTGCAATTCCGCCTGACTCTCGGCACGTTCCAGGCAGTTGACGCTGACAACGATTTCCCCACTCTCGGTAAACTTGATCGCGTTGCCGACGAGGTTCACGATGACCTGTCTCAGACGATCGGGATCGGCCAGGATCTGCACCGGGGCGCGGGGATCGACATCAAAGATCAGATCGAGCCCATTGAAATGGGCTCGAAAAGCGAGCGTGCGGAGGGTATCTCCCAGTCCATCTCGCAAATCGAACCAGGAATTGCGCAAGGTCAATTTCCCCGCCTCAATTTTTGAGAAGTCCAGAATTTCATCAATCAGGTTCAACAGTGAATGGCTCGATTGCTGGACAATTTCCAGGTACTCGGCATCTTTCGGTTCCTGTTCCGAGTCGAGCAGGAAATCGGTAATCCCGATGATCGCGTTCATCGGAGTCCGTATTTCATGACTCACATTGGCCAGGAAATCGCTTTTGGCCTGGCTGGCTGCCTCGGCCATCTCTTTCGCTTCCTGCAATGCCAACTCGGCTTTCTTCCGGTCGGTAACATCCCAGAACATCCCCTGGATCCCGATCCTGGTTCCCTCCGAGTCCGTGACGGCCGACTTGAGCACCTCGACATACAGGTATTCGTTTTCACCTTGGGGGTGGTATTCCGTGTCGTGAAACGGAAGGCCGGTCTGCAACACCCACAGGTCATCCTTCTTGTATTTTTCCGCCAACGGCTGGTCGAACAGATCGTAATCCGTTTTGCCAATCAATTCGTCCCGCGATCGCCCCAGCGTTTCGCAATAGCGGTTGTTGCAGAAGACCAGTCGCCCCCTCTGGTCTTTGCGAAAAACATTGATCGGCAAACTTTCTACCAGCGAATGATAGATCGCCTTGGAAACTTCCAGCTTGCGTTCCGTGTTGATCCGGCTGGTCACGTCCTTGGCCACCGCCCCAATGGCGCACGGCGCGCCGTGCTCGTCGTGCATCAAGC
>JAKVBG010000032.1 GCA_022447605.1 Mariniblastus sp. | reverse complement strand
GGTTGACCATGTCGGTTGCTCATGCGATCAGGCGTCAGTCGCAGCTGTTTCAGACGAGTCCCCATTTTTTCCTGAGAAACCACTCCAGAGATAGCAGGCCGGCGAACAGGATCAGATAGCCCAGCGCGTCCGGCAGGGATTCGCCCAGTCGCCATTTCAGAGGAATTTCGATTTTCATCTCTTTCGGGTTGGCAAGGATATCGTCCAGCAGCGGGCCGAGTTCTGCCGGCGAGATCATCTTGCCGCCGTGCGCTTCGGTCTGGCTTGCCAGTCGCTGCATCTGTTCCGGGTCGGCGGCGGAAATGGCTTTCTCCTTGTCACGGTCGATGATGATAAAATCGGCGGTCGCCTTGCCGACTTCGACCCCTTCGCGCGCGCCGATGATTTCAATCGAGTAGTCCCCGGAGTCGGCCAACGACTCGCGGTCCAGTTCGCCCCGGTCAAACTCGCCGTCGGGGCCAAGGGCCAGAGGGACGACGGACTGGTCCGGTCGGGTCAACTGGGCACTCAATTCGACCGTTTCGTCCCGTTGGTTGCCAATCCCCGCTTTGAATTCAACGAAGGCATTCGGCGAAAAACGGCGTTGCGGCAAATCGATCCATACGGTGTCGTTCTCGACGCCATCCTTGGATGCCAACCAGAGGATGATCTGTCGCCAAAAGGTGTTGTGTTCCTCCCGCTTCCCTTTGAATACCCAGCGCCAGGTCGAATCCCCGGCAAAGGCCAGCACCCGTCCGCCGATCCGACCACTGACCAGGATCGGGCGGCCAGATTCTGTTTCCAGCAGGATTTCGGCCTGATCCTTCACGCCGAAGAACCGGTTGGCTCCCTTGAGGGGTGGCATCTCTTTCCACGACACTGCAGGATCCTGCTCGTTGGAAAGTGTGGTAATGAAGTGATTCCGCGTGGGGACGAGCTGAAGTTCCCGGTCCAGGTGCAGGTCTTTCCGCAGCGGTGCCGGGGGAAATTCCTGGATCGCGCTGGGGTCCATTTCAACCGGCAGGATATCGGCCAGCGGTGTAAAGTAGTATTTCCCCGGGTCAAAACTGTGATAACCGCCGAGCATCATCAGCCCGGCGCCCCGATCGACCGCTTCGACCAGCGCTTGCATGTTCTCGGTCTGAAGATCGGGGTCGAACAGGGCTTGAGCGTCGACATCCCCCAGAATGATGACATCGAAATTCGGGTCTCTCAGGTATTCCGTAATCTCGCCCCCCAGGGGCCAACTCGTTTCCCGCGTCTGCTTGTCATTCCGGATTGGAACATAGACCAGTTCGAATCCCTGGGCTGCGCGGCGCAGCGCATTGCGAAGTTCTCTCTGTTCCCACCATGAATTGTTGCCCGACAGGTAGAGGACCCGCACGCCCCCTTCGTAGACGGTCAGGAACGAGGGCAGATCGTTGTTGCGTAGAGCCACCTCCCCTTTTTGTGGCTCGGCTCGAACGCGCAACCGGTATTCGCCAGGCTCGGTCGGGATGTAACTGAGGGAAATTTGTCGCTGCTCCAGCACCTCGGTAGGTTGGAAAATCTGGGTGTCCACCACTTTCTCATTCCCTTCCGAATCGGTTGCCAATAGCTGGATCGGGATGTCCTGGTTGACAAAGCCACGCGCCACGACTGTCGCGTTGACTATCAACTCGTTTTTGACGGCGATTCGATGTTGTTCGGCGAGCGTGGTGACGGCAACGTCGGCGACCTGGCCAGTGTCGCCCTGCAACCCGAGTGCGATGGAATAGAGGGGCACCTGCAGGTCATCCAGAGTCGAGGTGGCCTGGGTCAATTCAATTTCCGGGTCGGCCGCGTTTTGCACTCCATCACTGGCCAGCAGGACTCCCAGCAGCCGTTCGTCCCGCACGTCCTGGCTCGCCTTGAATACGGCGGAACCGATGTCGGTTTCTGCACCGCGGGGTTTGCCCGGCAGGACCAACTGACCTTCCTTTTCGAGTGGCTGAAGTTCGTTGTCAAAACCGTAGAAACGGAGTTCGACCTGCTGTTCCTTGAGCTGTTCGATCCGGTCGCGGTTCTGGTTCAGCATTTCTACCACCGCTTGCCAGCGGGTTTGGTCGTCCGCTTCGTGGGGCAATTGCATGGAACGACTGACATCCAACAGAGCCAGCAGCACGGCAGATTGGCTTTCCTCGGTATGCTGAATGCACCCGGGTCGCAGCATGGCCAACAATGCCAGTAATACCACGGCCAGGCGGATCAGGGCCAAGTTGAGTTTTTTGACTCTCGAGATTTTTGAGAAGGCCGGGCCGACCAACAACAGACCCAGCATCAGAATCGCGACGATGATCATCACGCTGAGGGGCAGGATCGGTTGGATGGTCCAGGCAGACATATTTCTGGCTACTTTGAGTAAAAACGATTGGACATGAGTTGTTCCACCACCAGTGTGATGGCCAGCATGATCAACAGCATCGGATAGAATTCCTGGCCCACTCGGGCCGTGCCCTGTTGCCGTTGTATTTCATTCTGCTCGCGGGCCAGTTGATACCGTTCAAAACCGAGAACTTCATCAATTTCCTCGGCTTCCATCCGTGTTAGGTCCGTCTCGACAGGATCGAGGTTCACACTGAAGCCGCGCAGAACCGTGTTTGCGCGTTGGCCTTTCAGCCGGTATTGGCCGGGGGTGTTGGTGAACCGGTACTTCACCGTGTTGTCGATAGAGACCACTTTGGTGGGTGATTGCTCGGTGCGGGGAGTGAAGACCCGGTACGAATCGGGCAGCCGTCTTACATCGTTACGCAAGCTGGCCGTCGTTCCAATATCGACGTTGAGGTTTTCTCCGGAGCTTTGCGAGACATACTGGCTGATCTCCCCCACCAGTTTCCAGGCAGGCCAGCAGTACCCGGTGAACAGGTAATTCCAAGGAAGTTTCCGCCCGGCCGGACGTGGCGGATCGGTAATCGGCGTCGTCATTACGACCACCCTGCCCTTGCCAATCGAACGGCTGATGACCGCCGGTAGCCCGGTGCTGTAACGAACGATTGTCTCGGTGGGCAATTCGGCAGAGAGCCCGTCCGGCTTGATCTCCCAGTGATTGAGGATCGGGTGCTTGTTCCAGGGGACCGCTTCTTCGCGATTGCGGAACGGCTCCAGCATCGGGTTGGAGAAATTGTCCATGCTCAGGTAGAGCGGATTGTCCGTCTTTCGACGCCATTGTCGAACGACATTGCCGGTCAGCAGTTTCCGGGCCGAGGGGGTGGTGAAGGAAGGGTCCACACCCCCGGAAATCGCCGCGTTGTAGCCGAGGAAAATAGCCAGGCCACCTCCCTGCTCGACGTATCTTTCCAGGTCCTGCCAGCTCCCTTCACTCAAGGGTTTCGGATCCAGCAGGAAAACGGCCTGGAAATCGTCCAGGTTGTACTGGGAGAGTTCAGATTGTTTGATGACCTGGCAGTTGTAGATAGCTGTCCCCTCTTCCTGTTCGCGGAACGGCGCCAGCAGGTCGACCAGGTTGGCGGGATTCACGTTGTCCGGGTGCGCGACGAGAACATCCCAGGCCGGGCGGACGTGGATGGTGAAAAACCGCTTGTCATCGTGAACCAGGCTGTCTTCGCCGACGATTTCAATCGACCCGTGATGGACACCCTGTGGCAGCGGTCCCGGGTATTGGAAACGGAGCGGTGTTTGCGTGTCGGCGCGGATATCAACGGTTTGGCTGACCTCCCAGTACTTGTCCGGAACCAGCACCTTGCCGTCCAGCAACATGGGCCGTGCGCCTTGTTCATCAGGCTTCTCGATCTTCATCACGACATTCCGCTGGGCCGCTTCTCCCAGCCGCGATATCTGGCTAGTGATTTCCACCGGGCTCGACGAAGTGATCGTCTGGTCAGCCAGTTGCAGTTCTCCCAGGCTGAAGTTCTTCGGATCGTCCGCGCCGACGTCGATGACAAAAGCGGCGATATCCTCGTGTTCCTTCAGCTGATCGAGAACGGCACCGGTCTCTCCCCCTGTCCAACCGCGACGTGTCAGATCGGTGATCAGGTATAACTCTTTGCGTTCCTGTTCGGAGTCCTTGAGAAGTTCCAGGGCGCGATTCAGGGCGTCCGGGATGAACGAACTCTGATAATCCGTTTCCAGCGTTTTGATACGTTCCTTGGCCGCGGCAATGTCGACCGAGAAAAACGGTTGGTCACCATCGGTGGCCAGCACGGAGAGGTCGCTCGAAGAGGGCAATTGACTGGCCAGCCAGGACCCCATCTCCCGAGCCCTGTCCAGGTTTCGCTGGCCGCCCACCTGGTAGTCCATCCGGGGCGAGGTATCGATCAGGATGACTGCCGCCACCGGGGCTTGTGAGTCCCCCAGCATTTGGGGCGAGGGGTCGGTCATCAGTCGGATGGCGGAGTAACCGCCATAGATCAACTGGCCCGCCAACAAGACGGTCAGTACCGTGATCAGGAACCAGTTCCGGTTCCGCGCTGCAAAATAAGCGGCCGCCAGGGCGATGGCCACGATCAGGCTGGTCAACCCGATGCCGCCGACCATCAGCCATTGGCCAAATTGGCGCGAGGCGACCGAGGGGCCGGCCAGCGCGGCAGCCATCAGGAGGATCAGCAGGCATCGCAACAACAGCAGTAGCAGGTGGCGCAGCCGCATTCGGCTCCGGTTGGTCACTTCGCGTTCACGGACGAACTTCAGCGCCGGGAACGCAAAGACCTTCGGCTTGGGCTGCATCATGAAATGCAGGATGATCGGGACGCTCAACAGCATGGTTCCGATGCCGAGCACCAGAGGGTTGGCCCAAAACATCTCAAAACCTCATTTTCCGACTGTGCAGGTATTCCAGCAGCGCCGTGTCGAATTGCATGCTGGTATCAATCGGTACGTAATCGATGCCACTTTTGCGACAATCGGCTGCCAGGCTTTCCCGAAAGGCCTCCATCGCCTGGCAATACTCCTTCCGGAAACCGTCGGCATCCACCTTGATTTCATCCCCGCTCTCAGGATCATGCAACTGGCAGGGACCTTGGAAGGGGAAGTTGACCTCTGCTTCGTCCAGAACGTGGAACAGGATCACGTCGTGCCCCCCGTGGCGGAGCCGGTGCAGCGCCTCGAAAATCGAATCATCGTCCACCAGCAGGTCGGAAAAGACCATGACCAGGCTCCGTTGTTTCAACATGGCGGCAATCTGCCCCAGGCTGGTCGAAAAATCTGTATTTCCATGTGGACGGATCCGCGAGAGAAGCGAGATCAGGTTGCCCAGTTGCGTCCGCTTGGAACGTGGCGGCAAGCTCTCACGGACCTTGTCGTTGAACGTGATCAGTCCAACTGGATCCTGTTGCGATACCATCAGGTACGCCAGGGCGGCGGCCAGGCAGACCGAGTAGTCAAACTTGGTCAATTCCTGCTGGTACGTGTACCCCATCGATTGGCTCAGGTCCATGACGAGGTAACCGGTAATGTTGGTCTCGGCCTCAAATTTCTTGACGTAATACTTGTTGGTCTTGGCGTAGACCTGCCAGTCGATATCTTTCGGGTCATCCCCATGGCTGTATTTGCGATGTTCACTGAACTCGACGCTGAACCCCTGGTACGGGCTGGCATGCAGCCCGTGCAGGAAGCCCTTGACAACAAATTGGGCGCGCAGATCAAGCCGCTTGATTTGATTGATCACTTCCGGCTTGAGGTACTTTTCGACCGACATGATAGACCTTGTACGATCGGAATCCGATCGCGTTCAGGGGAGACCGTCCATCCGGCACATTATTTTGAAAACTTGGAAATATCGGGCTCGGGGATGACCGTGAGCAGGCGTTCAATCACATCCTCGTTGCTCATCCCTTCTGCTTGGGCCTGGAAATTGCAACTGACGCGGTGTCGCAGGACGGGCAGAGCCACGCGCTTGATATCCGTGATGGCGACGGAAAATCGACCATCCATGGCTGCCAGTGCCTGACCACCGGAAATCAGGAATTGCCCGGCACGAGGTCCGGCTCCCCAATCCACCAGTTCACGCACAAAGTCGGGCGCCGAATCATCCTTGGGCCGCGTGGCGCGTACCAATCGGGAAACGTACTTGATGATATAATCCGATACCGCGACACTGCCCACCAGTTTCTGCAAGTTGACGATCGCCTTGCCCGAAAGGACTTTGCGGACTTCCTGCTTTTCTGCCTTGCTGCTGGAGGCCAGGATTCGCTCCTCTTCATCGGCTGTGGGGTATCCGACCTTGATGTTGAACATGAACCGGTCCAGCTGGGCTTCCGGCAACGGGTAAGTCCCTTCCTGCTCGATCGGGTTTTGGGTGGCGATCGTAAAAAATGGCTTGGGTAAATTGAACGTGTCGCGTCCAATCGAGACTTCCCGTTCCTGCATCGCCTGGAGTAATGCTGCCTGTGTTTTGGGAGGTGTCCGGTTGATTTCGTCGGCCAGCAGGATATTGGTGAAAACGGGGCCTTCGACGAAGCGGAATTCCCGGCGTCCCTGTTCGTCTTCATCCAGGACGTTGGTGCCGGTGATGTCCGACGGCATCAGGTCAGGAGTGAACTGGATTCGCTTGAAGCTGACATCCAGGATTTGGGCGATCGTGCTGACCATCAGTGTCTTGGCCAACCCGGGAACACCCTCCAGCAGGCAGTGTCCACGTGTAAAAATGGCTGCGAAAACCTGTTCAATGACTTCCTCTTGCCCAACGATGACCTTCTGCAGTTCCTGCAACATCAACTGACGGTGCTGACTGAATTCCTGTAATACGTCTCCCAGACTGCGTTGCTTACTTGTCACACGAACCCTTTTTGGAGAATTTCTTGACGTTGAACGGGGCAAACCGACGGTAAATTGGTCCATTCGGCCGGGACCGGGCCGCCCAGCGGCAGCCCTCTTTGCTGCTAGATTGTATGTCTCCCGGTCGCGATCAGCAACGATATGGGCTCGCGTTGCCCAGCTATTTTCCAATGGTTAAACTTACAGCAGTGGTGATTGATAAGTTTTAACAGTTGCGCGGTATCGGGTACCCTTCGATCCGGCACAAAACCCCGTTGAGCCGAGTAGACACTTTCAGGTCTCGCCGGCTTGATTCGGCCAGGCGTTGAGGGAGCAAAGATTGGGAATGCGACGATTCAACCAGGTTGCCCTGTGTGCTGTTTTCTTTTGCGTGGCCAGCCTGGCGCCACGACTGGTGGTTTCCCAGGATGAGTTGACGGCTGAGCGGGTTCGGGAATCGATCAAACGCGGTGTCAATTTTCTGAAGAACAATCAGCAGGATGGCCGCTGGCCGAAGTACCGTTTGTACACCGGCGGGACCACGGCGTTGGCAACCCTGGCCCTGCTCAACGCGGGTGTCCCCGAATCCGACCCGGCCTTGCAGCGATCGATGCGTGTCATGTTGAATCTCCCCCGCGAGAAGACGTATGTCGTCTCGCTCAGGGTCATGGCCCTGGCCATGGCCGATCCGCAGGGCAAGCGGTTCAAAGCCGATATCGCTCGCGATATCGAGTGGTTGCTGGAGAGACAGGTCCCCAGCGGACCGTACCAGGGGGGATGGGGCTACGACAACATGAGCAACAAGTTCGGGAGCGCGGATTCCTCCAATAGTCAGTTTGCCCTGTTGGCCTTGCACGAAGGGGCCCTGTTGGGAATTGACATCCCCAGGAAGCACTGGGAGAACGCGATTTTGTACTGGAAAAATCACAGCAACGAAGTGCGTGGCGGTTTCACTTACACGTCAACTAACAGAACGGTGACCGGCAGCATGACCTGCGCCGGGATCTCTTCGCTGATTATTGCCAATGAAAACCTGGCCGACACGAGTCAATTTGTGATGGGTGACCGGATCATCTGTTGCCGGTCGAGTGAGGACTCGGAATTGATCAACAAGGCGATCGAATGGATGGCCCGCAACTTCAGTGTCCGGGGCAACCCGGTTGGCCGGGGGATCGGTAACTCACGGACCCAGCTTTATTACCTGTACGGGATGGAAAGGGCGGGACGGCTTTCGGGCCGTCGGTTCTTTGGACCCCACGACTGGTATCGTGCCGGGGCGAAACAGCTACTTCGCCAACAGGCTATGAATGGATCGTGGAAAGGGAACGGTTCGGGGGAGGAGGATCCGAACATTGCCACCTCGCTGGCCTTGCTGTTTCTCTCCAAGGGGAAGCGGCCGGTGGCGATCGGCAAATTGAAATTTGGGCTCAATGACGACTGGAATCTTCATCCCAAGGGTGTCCATTTCCTGACCCGCGCGTTGGAGTCGCAGTGGAAAACGAAATTGAATTGGCAGACGATCCAAAGTGAAAATGCGACCGTCCAGGACCTGATCGAGGCGCCAGTCCTGTTCCTGTCGGGCAAAGAACAGTTGGACTTGGGGGCGCGGCAGAAACAGGAGTTGAAGAAATACGTGGAGAGTGGCGGATTTATTTTTGCCGAGGCTTCCCAGGGAGATGGTTGCGGTGACGCGGAGTTTGACCGCCTGTTCCGCAACCTGATGGTCGAGCTGTTTCCTGACAGTAAGCTGGAACCACTGCAGAGAGATCATCCCATCTGGAACGCCCACTTCCCGCTGTTGCCCCGTTCCGACTGGCCGATCCTGGGGCTGCAGGCCTGTTGCCGAACCAGCGTCGTTTACGTTCCCCGTTCGCTGACCTGTCGTTGGCAACTGAACCAGCCCAACCTGTTCAAGAAACTGCCGGCGCGGGCTCAGGACGAGGTTCAGTACGCAACCGAGATGGGCGTCAATGTGGTCTCCTATGCGACCGGTCGTGAACTGCGGGACAAGCTGGATATCCCCAACCTGGCTACGGACGTGAACCCGCTGATGACCGATCGCATTCTCGTACTGCCCAAGTTGTCTCATGGGGGTGGTTCCGACGATGCTCCCAATGCCTGGCGCAATATCCTCAGCCGGGCCAGCCAGATTGGCATGCAGGTCGACATGCAAAAAAAGTTGATCCAGCCAACCATGGAGGAACTGGCCGACCACCCGTTCGTGTTCATGCATGGCCGCAACAGCTTTCGTTTCTCCGACCAGCAACGGGAGGAGTTGAAGGAATTCCTGGAAGTTGGCGGTTTGCTGTTTGCTGACTCGATTTGCAGCTCCCCTGCTTTTACCGAGGCCTTTCGCAGTGAGATGAAAACGATGTTCCCGGATAACCCACTGACACCGATCCCGGACGATGATCCGATCTGGAACAACAAGAAGTACGGAGGCTATTCACTCCCCTGGGTGACCATCACCAAACCGGACCGGACGGTCGAAGGTGGTTTCCAAAGACGCAAGGTGCCGCCCAAGTTGGAGGGCATTCGGATCGACGGTCATTACGTCGTGATTTTTTCACCGTACGACCTGAGTTGCGCCATGGAAAACACATCCCTGTCGCAATGCGAAGGTTATACCCGTGAGGATGCAACCCGCATTGCCATCAACGTGCTGCTCTACGCCCTGTACCGGGACTAGGGCAGGTTGTGGCCCGGGTCGGATGAGGACGTCTCGGATGAGGACGTCTCGGATGAGGACGTCTCGGATGGGCGATCGTCTCGGCGTGGTTTCAGCTTCTCGATCAGCAGGTAGACCAGCGATACGGTGACGATGGTTCCCAGCAGCGCCTTGATCGTAAAGGGATACGGCTCCAGTCCCTTGGCCCGGGCCTCGATGACCAGATAACCGATGACTGGCATGCCGACCAGGACGCCCAGGTCGTACATGCCCAGGATGAGCTGGGTGGCGATCCCACGGTGGATCTTGGCGAACGAATTGGTACAGGCGGCGACCACCGAGGGGAACAGGAAACAGGGGGCCAGGCCGCCCGCTGTGGCCGGCAACCAGAATCCATCTTCGTTCTGCAGGGGAAGGTAGAGCAACATGCTGAGGGTCATGAACCCGAAACCGAGCAGGATTGTATTGGAGAGACCGAGAACCTGGGGAGCATTACGAAAGAGGAGTCGGCTGACGAAGGCAACGACATTGTAGATGATGAAAAACGCTTTGATGTTTTCGATATCGAGCGACTCGGCAAAGGGGCGCAAATAGGTCCCTGGGAAACCGATCGTCAGTCCCATCAGCATCCCGATCACCAGGATGAAACCCGGTTTGCTGTTCCAGATCACGCGCAACGGATTGTCGAAGACAGCGCGAGAATTCGATTTCAACAAGTCGTTACGACTGGCCAGCCACCAGGCCAGGGCGGCAAACAGGAGGGAGAGGGTTGCAGTGAACGTGGCGACATGGAACATTCGTTCGACCTGGTTGGCGTACGTTCCCGCATCAGCAAAAATCCAGTCGCCGATGGTGGGGCCGATCGCCATCCCGACGAATCCGCTCGACCCGATCACGCCGATCACTTCGGCAATCCGCTGGTGGGGTGCCTGGAGCGAAATGAAGCTGATCCAGGCGCCAAACGTCCCTGCCAGGCTCATGGCAAACAGGCTGCGAGCCAGGTAAACCTCGGTCCCCGACACCGAGTCGATACCCAGGTGCCAGAGGATGGCGATGATCTCACCAATCAGCGAGATGATCCAGACCAGGCCTGGCCCGAATCGGTCAATTGCGGTTCCCTGGATCAACCGGCAGGCGATCGCGCCGAACGAGGCAATTCCCACGATCCAGCCGAGGTGCCATTCATCCCCACCCAGTACGTTGACAAAATCGGAATAGCGAAACAACAGGCTGACCGCGATCAACTGGAAAACATTGGCCAGGAACGCCATCAGCAGGGAGGCGTTGTAGACTCGTGGGGAGGCCGGACCGGGTTCCTTGTCATCACGGATCGATGAAACGGTGTTGATCATGCGCAGGTTTAATTCCATAAACCTTGGTGCGGGTCGTCCTGGTCAATGGTTACCACGGTAAATGGTCCAGGTCGACGTTGCCACCGCTGAGGATGATACCGATGTTGCGGTCACTTCCCGAGCTGTTGAGCTTGGGGCTGAAGGCGGCCGCCAACGCCACGGCCGAACTCGGTTCGATCAGGACCTTGGCCCGTTCGAGGAAGAGCCTCATCGCCTTGACCGTCTCCTCGTCGCTGACCGTCACCACTTGGCGAACCAGGTCGCGTACATAGGGCCAGGTCAGTTTGCCCATGCTGGTCAACAGGCCATCGGCAATCGTCTGTGGGTTTGTCTGGGGGAGCATCTCGCGAGCTTCTTTCGATCGAAAGGCATCGTCGGCACCTTCCGGTTCCGCCCCAATCACCTTGCACCGGGGTGAGATGGCCGTGCTGGTGACACACGTTCCACTGATCAGGCCGCCGCCGCCGATAGGGGCGATCAGCAGATCGAGGTTCGGTACCTGTTGCAGGAATTCCAGGGCTGCGGTCCCCTGGCCGGCGATGATCCGTGGATCGTTGAAGGGGGGGATCATGGTCGCCCCGGTTTCCGCTTGAACCCGTTCGGCGTATTCCAGGCGGGAGTCGAGGTTCGGTTGACACTCGATCACGTTGCCACCGTACTCGATCACGGCCTTCCGCTTGATACTGGAGGCCGAGCTGGGCATGACAATGTGTGCCTTGGTCCCGAAAATCCGCGCTGCCTGAGCCAGGGCGGCCGCGTGATTCCCCGAACTGTGGGTGACCACCCCGTTTTCCAGTTCGGCATCATTTAATTGCGAGACCGCGTTGACCGCTCCACGGAATTTGAATGCCCCCGTCTTCTGCAGGTTCTCGCACTTGAAGAAGAGATTGTGGCCGACCATCCGGTTGAGTGATTCACAAGTCAAAACGGGCGTGCGATGGATGTAGGGCCGGATCTGACGTGATGCGTTTTTGACGTCAGCCAGGCGGACAATATCCGTTGGTTTGAAGTGGACTTTTAATGTCATGAGGTCGCATCCATCGGAGGACTGGACAGGCTGCCGTACTGCCCTCCAGTCTAATCGATATCCGGTACTTTGATAATGTCATCGGTTGCAGGCCATACACAAGCCATCTTCAAGGCACAGAAATGAGGGCGGGCGCCAGGGGTTGGTGAATCAAACTGGCGAGAGGATGTCGAGCAGGTTGCGAATGATATTGGCCGTCAAGCCCCAGATGACGCGATCCTGGTAGTCATAAAAATAGACCGTTCGCATACCGCCTTGGAAAGTTTGCTCCTGCTGGCGCGGCTTCAGTTCCTGCAGGTCTTGCAGCTTGACAGTGAATGTCTCCTCGACTTCGTCGGGGTTCAGTACGAGGGGTTGGGGCCAGTCGACGAAGGCAATCACGGGGGTCACCACAAAACCGGCCGGTGAAGGTAACGTGTCCAATGCCCCGACCACGCGTCGGGGCAGGATGCCGATTTCCTCCTGCATCTCGCGACTGGCTGCCTGGGCAGCCGTTTCACCTGGCTCCAGTTTTCCTCCCGGAAAGGAAATCTGCCCCGCATGATGGACCAGCTGCCGGGAGCGGACTGTGAATAGCAGCTCATACCCGGTGTCTGTGACCAGTAGCGGGACCAGGACAGCGGCTGGAAAGAAACCATCGATCGCCAGGTCCTGGCGTTGTCGCACCGACAGTTCGCGCTGTAGTCTTTTTTCGAATTCAGGTGTCATGGATCGACGCGTCCCGTCATGAAGCACAACGCAGTCTCGCTTCGAGAAGTTGTGAGATTCCCGTCCCATCTGCGCCCCCGGAAAACGGGCGGGCTAACCCGTTTTGGCTCCCGCCCAAGGCGGGGATCTGGAGACGCAACGTCACGACTGCTGAACCTACACCTTGGTCCAGCGAGTGATAAGGCCTACAATGGTAATTTCAACAACGTTTAACCCGGAATCGATGCAGGGATCTAGTTTGATTGAAGACCGACCATCGGGCGCAGCCCGGGACCGAGTGAATCCTCAAAGAAGTCTTGTCTTGGCCTTGGCCGCTGCGCGGACAGCGGCCGAGAATCAGGGGACAGACATTGCCGTCCTGGATATGAGCCAACAATCGGCCATGTTTGATTACTTTGTGATTGCGACGGGAACCAGCCGCCGCCAATTGCACGCCATGAGTGAGGAAATCGACCATAAACTGGAAGATGAACTCAAAGATAAGCGGATGCATATCGACGGCTATGATGATAGCCGTTGGATCGTACTTGATTACGGGACCGTCGTGATTCACCTGTTTGATGAAGAGACCCGCGATTTTTATAGCCTGGAGGCATTGTGGGCCGATGCATCCAAGGTCGATTTGACCGAGACGCTGTCCGGGCTTGGTGGCTAGCGGTCGAGTGAATCGAGGAACCCGGCTGGTGGGTTGAGTCCCAGCGATTGCAGGATCGCCAAGTACTGTTCCGGGTAATTCAAGTTACCGAGTGAGTCCAGGTTCTGGTCGACCGCGCGGAGGGCTTCGTCCAGTAGCAGCCGACAATGAAATAACCGGGCGAGGTGGGAAACCCGTAATTGCCGCTGCTTGATCAAGGATTCAATTCTTGGATGTAGATCGCAGCGGTAGAGTGCCGTCATCCCATAGATGCGTTCCTCCCGAATTGGAATGACCGCTTCAAAACCGTGAGACTGTTCCAGTAGGAACGGCGCGATCCCAGGTGACAGGTTGGGGACATCACAGGCCGTGACAAACCCCCACTCCAATCCGCGTTGCTGGAGGAGTGCCAGACCGTTGCGGATCCCTTCCAGGGGTCCGCAGTCCGGGTGTTGATCCCGCACGATGGTCGTTCGTTTTCCCAGGTCGGGAAATTCCTGGGTTGGGTTGGCGGCAATCACGATTTCCGACGAAATCAACTGGCAGGTTTCAACCGTCCGTTCCAACAGGGTCTGGCTGCCAAAAGGGAGACTCCACTTGGGGCGGCCCATTCGTTGACTATGGCCACCGGTGAGAATGATCACACCGAGCTTATCACCGGGATTTTGCTGGGTCTGGGGGGGCATCTTGGAAACCAGGGGTGACTCGGTTAGCCTGAGTCCCTGAATTATCGACCATGGGCAGGCGTTTAACGATGGCAATTCGGTTGCGACTCGAAAATTACCGGTCAAAAATCCCGATTCGGGTAGGGGGGATCCTGCCCGATCTGCTTGCCCGTTCTCCGCTGGAGGAGATCCAGCGTCGATCCATCTGGGTCGGCAATGGCCAGCAGGAGCTGGGTGAGTTGTTTGATGTGGCCGTCGACAAAACCGCAGATCCCCGTGGCCACGATCCAGGCCTGGTCCATCGCTGGGAAGGCGATCTGACGGCGGTGCACGAGATTGGTTTTGGACTGCAGCGGGGCCTGATTCAGGTAGAGGGCGATGCCGGCCGCCATGTCGGTGCTCAAATGTTGGGCGGAACGATCGAGGTACAAGGATCCGTTTCCGATTTTCTCGGTGCCGAAATGCAGGGCGGCCAGATTCGGGTCACGCGAGACTCGGGAGATTGGACCGGTGGGGTCTACCCGGGTACCCGGTCCGGTGTCCAGGGCGGTTACCTGTCGGTTGGTCGCAATGCCGGGGTGGGGACCGGGACAGCCATGCGGCGAGGAATGATTCTGATTGGTGGTTCGGCTGGTCATCAATTAGGTTCCCGCATGCGGGCCGGTACCATCCTGGTCGGAGAGGGGATCGAGGGTTCCTTTGGCAGTGGTATGATTCGAGGGACCATCATGACCACGAATTGCCAAGGTTCGTCAATCCGGCAGAGTCTGGGCCCCGTTTTTCAAGCGGGCAGTCGCCTCGCTTTCCCGATGACCCAGCTGTTGCGGAAATGGTTGGCTGGCCAGGGAGACGGGCCGGGATCGATTGAACGGTTGTTGACGGTCGATGCCTACCAGGTCTTTCACGGCGATATGTTGCGCGGTGGCAAGGGTGAGGTCCTGGTGGCCGAGACCGCTTAAGCTCAAGCGTTAATCGATTTTCTTACGCGTGCATGAGAGTGTGAGCGGTTGCCTGATGCCGGATTTCAGTCACCACCCGGGTAGTCGTACTTTGGGTTGTCGGGATCAAATTCTGCGTCGGTCAAACCGATATTCAACTTGATGTTGTTGTAGATATATTTTTCCAGCAACGGCGCTTCTTCTCCTTTCTTTTCCGGCCAGAGGTAACCTTCGTAGGCAATGGGCAATCCGCGCTGGTCGTCGATGAAAATCCGGGCCTTGTGAAAATCGATATTGGGTGTTTCTTCCGGGTAGACGATTTCCAGCATGGTGCACTGAACCTCGCCGACCTTGACATTCCGCTCAATCCGGACCTGGCAATCGTCGTTTTTCAATCCGTCTTCCCCTTTTTCCAGCATCTTGACCAGCAGGTTCTTCATGCCGATATCCCGAATGGAATACCGGCTTCCCTGCATGGCAATCGCCCCATCAGGATCTAATTTCAAACGGATCAAGTTGAACATGCCGGCCGGGTGCGCAATGATCTTGCCGTCATTTTCACCCTCTATCCAGATTGCCTCCTGGCCGGCCGTGTTGGTCGGTTTCAGGAAACGGGTGTAAACCGAAAATGGAATTTTCTGATCGCCCTCTTCCCGTTCGTGGCGAATCCTGACCGCCATGTAATTTTCTTCACCCAGTTTGCCGTCAAGCTGTACCTGCGTGATCACGGTGGCCTCGTAATCCTGAACCTGATCAGCCATTTGCTGGATGGCTGATTTGGCCACCGCCAACAACGGCAAAAGGGGGTGTTTGGCTGCGGTGATCGCCTCCTGATTGATGCCGGCCGTCACACCAGTTATCTCTTCCGCCGGGGTTCCCTGATCCGCCGGCTTATTCGTGACAATTTCTACCGGTCGAGTTTCCTCGGGGTCGATGCTGGCCGTAATCGACTTTTGGTAACGATGATTCACGACCAGGGCGGCTGCAATCAGAGAGAGAACCAGCAGGCAAATCGTGAAAAAACACCCTAGCCGACGTCGCGGCGCGGTGTTTGATTTGACTTCCTGGTCGCTGCGACTGGGGGTGAGGTTGCTCATCGTCATTCAGCCGTTAGATAACGTTATCGGGCCGCGAATTGTTCGGCGTATTGAAGTATCCAGGTGTCGATTTTTTTCTTGAATTCTTCACTATCGGTTTCCGGGATATCCTTGAAGTAGTTCCAGTTGAACATTTCCTTGTTCTGGACCGTGCCTTTGCCGGTAATATTGACGACGTGGAATTCGTTAAGAGGTCTGACGGTCAGTTCCAGGCGACTAAAGAAAGAACCACTCTTTCCTGAGGCCGATCGGGTAATGTCGTCCCGTGAAATGGCACCTCCCCATCCCCGGTCTCCGTAAATGGTTTCATATTCAAAGCCGGGGAAATGGTCAATCAGTTTTTTCAGCGACTTTTCGATGTGATCAGACAGATTCAACCGAAATTCGTTATGCCGATTCTTCAAATCCTCGCGAGACAGTTTTTTCTGTTCCCTGTCTTCCCTGCGATTTGAACTTCGTTCCTCGCCTCGGTTGATCGCTTTCTTGAGTTTTTCTTCGAAGTCCATATCAAAGGTCGTTGGTTCTGAGGGCGGTTGGATGTGTTTTACCGGAGGACCGTCAAGCCGTCTCTTCGTCGCCAAAAAATTCGTCGAAATTCTGAAGGAAATCGTTCAGGTTTTCGGTCATCATCAGGCGAAACTGATCCACAAAATAGTCGGTCGCTTCTTCCTGCTTGGCGGAAAGATCGGTGGAATCATTGGCTGACGATGCAACGACAAAGGCGCTGAAGCGGGAGGCGGCAAAGAGCAACGCTGCGCTGACATTTCCCGCATCGTGAGAGAGTTCACAAAGGTTGTCAGCGCTTTCAATGAAGGTATCGGCCAGCTCCCAGAATTCATCGTCTGGCAACTGTCCGTCGTCGTTTCTGTCATCACTCATTTTTTTCTTCCGTGTCGTTTGATTTGGGTGTTTCAGATTTCTTGTCATAGAACTGACTCAGGTCTGAAAACGAACGCATCGGTGCGTTGCCGCGGAGCATTTCGTCGGTAATCGGTTTGACCGGTTTGGGCGGCCGACGACGAGTCTTCTCGTGACTTTTTCGGAAACGAGTTTTACCGCCGGCTTGACGCTCGCGACGCTGTTTTGGTCGTGGTCGACCGCCTCCCTGCCCCTGGGAGCCAGTCGGGCCCCGGTTCGGACCTCGTTTTCCACTCGGCTTCCGTTTGGAGCCGGGACGGATGGCTGTCAATTTGACCCGCCTTTGCGAGGTGTCTACCTCAGTGACCCATACCTGCAATACGTCACCGACGGCAAAATCTTCGTGGGGATCTTGAATGTAACGATTGGCCAGTTGACTGACGTGAACGAGGCAACTGGTCCCCAGCCCGATATCGACGAACACACCAAAATCAACGACGTTGACGACCTGGGCGTCCAGCTGAAGTTCCGGTTTCAGTTCATCAAATGTCAGAATGCCCTTGCGAAAAACAGGGCGATTGATCTTGTTTCGCGGGTCGTAACCGGGGCGACAAAGGACTTGCAGGATATCTTTGACCAGCATTTTCCCGACTTGGTTGTCGGTTGCCAGCTTTTGGGCGTCCAGTTCGCGCAGGGCTCGAACGATCTCTTTCCGGCGATTCACTTCTTCACTGGACAAGCGTGGAGTCGCCAGCTGGCGAGTGTTTTTTTTCGGCTCAACAGACGACTGGGTTTCCGAAGTGGCCGCTGATGTTTCATCGTGGGACGGGACTACTTCCGGAACTTCCGCACTATTCGTGTCGGCCGGGGCTTCGGTATCCGGCGTGTGGGTCGGTGCAGCATCGGTTTCGGTGACCGCTCCTGGATCTCCCTGCCCCGGATCGTTGTCAGATACAGCATTTGCCTGGTTTCCGGAGTCGGCGGGTTCCGTCGTTTCGACCGTTGTCATTTGGTCGATTTCGGTGGACTCTTTTGGCTTCGGGAAAATCTCGGTCAGCGTTGCGTCTACCTGATGGATCAAGGTTTCGACGAGCGGGTAGCTTTCCGGGTGAATGGCCGTTGAATCCAGGGGTTGATCTCCGTCACGGATCCTCAGGAATCCGGCCGACTGGATAAACGTGGCATCACCGAAACCGGTTACCTTCTTCAGTTCGGAACGATTCTTGAAGGGGCCATGTTCTTCCCGATACTCAAAAACGCGACGAGCGGTTAACTGGTTCAGGCCGGAAACATAACGTAACAGGGATGGGCTGGCCGTGTTGACATTGACTCCGACACGGTTCACGCACAAGGTCACCACCTCATCGAGAGAGTCACTCAAGTGCTTGGCCTTCACGTCGTGCTGGTACATGCCGACCCCGATATTGGCCGGGCTGATCTTGACCAGTTCCGACAGGGGGTCCATCAGGCGGCGACCGATGGAGATGGCACTGCGAACTGCCGGAGAGACGTCGGGAAGTTCTTCGCGACCTATTTCGCTGGTCGAGTAAAAACTGGCTCCGGCTTCGTTGACCATTGCGTACTTGAGGTTCTGTTCTGCGAAATGATTGGCAATCACGTCGGAAACCATCTTTTCCGCCTCGCGGCAGGCCGCCCCGTTGCCGATCGCAATCAAGTCAATGTTGTGCTGCTTGACCAGTTCGGTGATCTTTTCAGCACTGGACGTCTTGCGCTGCTGATTTCCCACGACAAAAATGTGGTCTGAGGCGAGAACTTTGCCGCAGGTATCCATCGCTACAACCGAGCATCCCCGTTTGTAGCCTGGGTCAATGGCCAATATTCGCTGGTTCTGGACAGGGGCCTGCAGCAGCAGGTTCTTCAGGTTGTGCGCAAAGACCGTGACCGCCTGACGTTCGGCTCGATCTGTCAATTCCCGTCGAATTTCCCGTTCGAGGCTGGGCATGATCAGTCGATTGATCGCATCTTTGAGGCAAGCTTTCATGAATTCTTGATTGGGATGATCTGCAGGGACCAGTTTTTCGTTGGCCAGCGCATTCAGCTTTTCATCATCAAACTTGATTTTCACCTTCAGTTTGGACGCTCTTTCACCACGATTAATGGCCAGGACACGATAGTGGGGAATCTTTTTCAGGGGTGTCTGGAAATCGTGATAATCCTTGAATGGATCGTCGACTGCTTTTTTCTTTTTCTTCTTTTTCTTCTTTTTCTGGACTTTGGCAACTGTCTCAGTAGGTGAACCCTCTTTCAACTCGCCCTGGCCAGGCCCCGCTTCGGTTGAGGGGAGAGCGGGCGAATCGTCGGTCGGTTCGTTCGCATTCTCCGGTCGGACCGAATCGGTGTCTTCCGCGGCAGCGGCTGGCTCGGTTTCGGTCGCCGGGTCGTCAGTTGCGGCCTCTGATTTTTCAGTTTCACTTGTCGCCGGGTCGGTGGTCTCAACCGGTTCTGGTATCGCCTGCTCCGTTCCGGCGGCAACCTCCGTGCTGGTTGGGTCGGCGTCAGACGGTTTCTCCTGGCTGTCATGGGTCGGTAGCGGTTGGGAAACGTCGCCGGAAACTTCCCCTTCGCCCTGTTCCTCGACCGCAACGGCTGATGTTTCGTTGCTGGATTCAGAGGCGGGCAGTTCGTCTTTGTCGACTCTCGTTTTGTTGGTCGACTCCTGCTGGTCATCGGTTTCCAGTCGCCCGTGCATGCAACTAACCAGTTTTCCGTTTTCCCATATCCACTGTCGCAAAAGGGAACGCACATCTCCACGATCAGAAAATTTTTCGGCCAGGATATACCCGACCCCTTTGATCACGTCGTCCACCGACGGCAGGCCTTTGTCGACCCGTACAAATTCCGTGGCTCTCGTTGCGAGGTCGATTTCGGCTGTTTCGCTTTCCAGTAACTCCATGGCCAGCGGTTCCAGGCCACCTTGCTTCGCCTGGGATGCCAAGTTCTGTTTCTTTGGCTTGAATGGTAGGTAAAGATCTTCAAGCTCTCTGGCGGACGTGGCGGCACGGATTGATTCGACCAGTGGCTCGTCCAGTTTTCCCTGGGACTCGATCGACTTTATCACGAAGGTGCGGCGTTCGTCGATTGCTCTGATCTTGGCCGCGCGCTGCTGGATCAACTGCAAAGCCGCCTCGTCCAGTCCGCCGGTTTCGTCTTTGCGGAAGCGGGTTACAAAGGGGATGGTGTTTCCATCATCCAATAATTTCAAAGCCGTCTCGATCTGTTCGACCGGCTTTTTTAAATCGCGCGCAATCGCCGCGAGATCCATGGCCATCTAAATTTCCACGCTCACTTCAAGAACGATTCTGCCCGCGGTCCCCATGAACCCTTGCCGACAGATACAGGCCCCATTGTTTCAAACAATTCAGTGAATTGCCAGTGCCACAAGCATGATTGGTGAATTAGGCAGGAATCCGTCCTGGAAACGGTCGACCCTCATCCAGCGGGTGGCGGCAGGAATCCGGATAGCAGAACGGGTCATTCGGCCTGCTTTTTGTCGCCCGTTGGCTCGGGTCCAGGCCGACTTCTCTCGTGGAACAACCGGGAACCCAGGGCGTTTCGAAGCAGAATCGTATCGCTGAGAAGGGGGATTACGGAGTTCCGCCACCAGCTCACGGATCCTATGACAGAGGAGAAGAACCGGAATCGGCTCGGGTTACTCAAATGCCTTTGAGCCCAAGGCGAAAAAGGGCGGATCTGCTGTTGAGAGGGAGGCATGGTGCAAAAAAAAAACCGCAGCCCGAAGGCGGCGGTTTTTTTGTATTCGTCTCGTCAACAAGACTGCATGACTAGTTGCAGCAATGTCGTCGACGGAACATGCGGCGACGAGGCTTGGAGCACTCGGTTTCGCAGGTACCACAATCAGTGGTGGGAGCGACGGCTGCTGTCTCGGTCATTTCAGGCATGGCCGTGGCAGTTTCTTCGCAAGTCGGCTCACAACATCGACGGGCACGCATGCGGGCCATGAAGCCCATACGCTGGTTGCAGCAAGGATCGCAGGGATCACAGCAAGCGGTTTCAACCATCTCGGCTTCATTGCAACAGTCCGTCGGCTCACAGCATCGACGGGCACGCATGCGGGCGAAGAAGCCCATGTGCTGGTTGCAGCAAGGATCACAAGGATCACAGCAAGCGGTCTCAACCGTCTCAACTTCATTGCAACAGGTCATTGGCTCACAACATCGACGGGCACGCATGCGGGCGAAGAAGCCCATGCGCTGGTTGCAGCAAGGATCACAAGGATCGCAACAATCACTGCTTCCAGCTTCTGGTGATACTGGCGCTTCTACGACGCCATCAGCTGGTTGTGGCGTTTCTTGTGCAAATGCAGTACCAGCGACAAACAGCATTGCAAGTACGAGTGGTAGAAGATTCCGATTCATCTGGGTGTAGCCTCCAAAAAATATGGCTCATTTGTTGTGCCCAACGCCGGGCGTAAGTTTCCAATTCCCGATCAGTCTATCACTCTCCAACATGCCTTCAACCGCCCAGACCCCGTTATTTGCCTGAAAAGTAATTTATGGCTAACCGGAGGACTCCCATCAGCTTGCCAAGCTCGTCCGGTCGGTCGATTTCACTGGCCGAAGAACGGGTAGGGGCGTTGCGGGCTGGAATGTAATTCGTTGCAAGGGCATTGCTTACCGCACAATCGGGTGAACAGCGGTGTGTACAGCGGTGTAGCATTCTTCCCGTCGATGGGCGGATTGCTGTCCCACCAGCTACCGGCTGCTGAAATCAATTCTGTGACGTGCTGTACCCAAAATGACGCTTTTCTTCCCACAGCGTGGCAAAACGGGGCGCATCAAGCTCTTTTTCGGCCGGAAAACCTCGGTTTCAGCCCCTTTAACCTCGATTCGGTATTGGCATGGCAGTTGCCTTTATCAGGGGAATGAACTGAGCCACACACTTCGCTGTGAGCTAACTGAATCGCCCCTTTGATGTCGAGGCAGAACGATGTCCGAAAAAAAGACGAAGACCAGCCAGTCACGGAAATTACAGCTCGAGCAGAACTCAGCCCACTGGCAGCAGCTTGAGAGCTGGATGGAGGGTCAACTCAAACTGTTGGAGTTGGCATTTGCCGATTTTGTGACAGCCAGGTCCAGGCAAAATTCCTGCCCACGGTCTCGCTAAGGTCCGTCTTGTCGATCGATTGAACTTCCATAAGCCAAAATTATTTCGGCCGTTTTTTCCGGGCCGATCATCTCCTTGAGCAGGCGGTAGGGGCGCTCCCCCAGGACTTTTTTTCTTGTCTTGGGGTGGGGTCTTCCCTGGCGTCCACAGGCGGCACAGTGGATCTGCTGCGGGCTCATCTCCTTTCCGCAATCGGGGCAGTGGGGCTCAATCGACCAGTGGAGGCCATCGGAATACCCTTGGGGGATCAATTCGGCCACCAGTGTGAGGTCCGATTGGAGGCACTCTCTGGCAGCCGCTGCCAATTCGATCAGGTTCCGGTCCTCTTCGCCCGACTTTGCCAGTTGTTGGCGGACCTGTTCGATCAATCGGTTCAGATATTGCAGGGTCGAACCTGACCAGTGGCCGACCTGCCACAGCCCGTACCAATAAGGATCGGTCTCCAGAAGTCCATCGATGGGCGGATGACTCCCGCAAGTCCGCCACGCATCCTGGAACAGGAGCGGGTAATCGATCTTCCCATGCCGGGAAGGAAACCAACCGTAACACCCCGCCCAAACGGGTCGCTGCCTGCCGGACTCGGTTGATTCGGTAGAGACCCGCTGGCAGACGTTGGCGGGACAGTTGGTACAGCTCGAATCAACCTGGTTTGCCCCACCAAAAACTTCACAGACCTCTTCCGAGAAAAAACCCTTTGCCGAATCGACATCCCGGTTCCATTTGGGGTGGATGCAGATTCCGTCCAGCACTCGATCCTGCCGCAGGCCGTGGGACAGCTCTCTCAGACCCCGCAGTTCCCGAAAGGCTCGATCAGGGAGGTCCTGTTCGTCCGTATCCCGCAGGGGACACTCGATTCGAATGGCCCACCTGACAAACGACGGGGTGGGGCCGAGGATAGCGGCCGACCGTTTCATTTGTAATCCATCGCTCTCCGATCAATGGCGGAAATGACGGGTGCCCGTCAGCACCAGGGGAATGCCATGCTGGTTACAAGCCGCGATTACCTCGTCGTCTCGTACCGAGCCGCCCGGTTGAATGATCCCGGCAATGTTCGCATCGGCGGCGACCTCGATCGAGTCCGGGAACGGGAAAAACGCGTCCGATGCCAGCACACTTCCGGCCGCTCGTTCGCCCGCTTTGCGGATGGCAATTTCTACGGAATCAACGCGGCTCATCTGGCCAGCACCGACGCCGACCAGGGCGCGATCCTTACTCAGGGTAATGGCATTCGATTTTACGAATCGGACCATATGCCAGCCAAAGGCCAGTTCGGCCATCAACCGATCGTCCAGTTGTACGTCGGTTGCAACTTTCCAGTCACTTGGGTCATCCGGTTGATTGTCCGCATCCTGGACCAGCATACCTCCCAGGATTTGTCGACATTCCCACCTTGGTTGAGGTACAGAAAGCTCGCCGACCTGGAGTAGGCGGACATTTTTCTTCCATTTTGGCCGGGTCTTCAACACGTCGATCGCATCGGCAAAAAAACCGGGTGCGACGATTGCCTCCACGAAAAAATCACCGTCGGACAGGAAATTCGCCGTTTCGACATCGACGATCCGGTTGAATGCGATCACGGAACCAAACGCACTTAACGGGTCACCGGCCAGCCCTGCCCGGCACGCTTCCAGTAGTGTGGCTGCGGTGGCCGCTCCGCAGGGGTTGTTATGTTTGATCACCGAACAGGCAGGTTGGTCGAGAGACCGTACCATGGCCAATGCGCTGTCGAGGTCAAGCAGGTTGTTGTAGGAAAGCTGTTTGCCATTGAGTTGGCGGGCATTGACCAGGTTGGCTTCATCGCAATGGTTGGAGCTGTAGAGCGCGGCACTTTGGTGGTTATTCTCTCCGTACCGCAAATTGACCTGGCGGTGAAAACTGTGCTGCAGCGTTGCGGGGAATTTTTCACCTTCGGTTTGGCGCGAGAAGTACTCGGAGATGGTCTTGTCGTAATCTGCCGTGTGCTGGAATGCTTTGGCCATCAGTTCGGTGCGCAGTCGGGCGGTCGTCTTTCCCTCGGCCTGTATCTCTTCCAGTACGGACCAGTATTGTTCCGGGTCGGTTACTACCGTAACGAAATCACTGTTTTTTGCTGCCGCCCGAACGAGGCTGGGGCCACCGATATCGATCTGTTCAATCGCTTCGTGGATCAGGACATTCGGTTTGGCGATGGTGGCAGCGAATGGGTACAGGTTGACTACGACCAGGTCGAAGGTGGCAATTTCATGCTCCTCCAGAGCCGCGACGTCAGAATCGTTATGGCGCCTGGCCAGGATCCCGGCAAAGATCTTGGGGTGAAGCGTCTTGACCCGTCCGTCCATCATTTCGGGAAAGCCGGTGTAGGAGGCAACATCCGTGACCGGGATGTCAGACGACTCGAGGTGTCGTCGGGTGCCGCCGGTGCTGTACAACTCGATACCGGCCTCCGACAGGCCCCTGGCAAAGTCGGTCAGACCCATTTTGTTGCTGACACTGATCAGGGCGCGTTTTATTTTCGGTGATTCCATTTCAGGTGATTCCCGTGGTCGTTTTATCAGGTGGTGCCGGGCCCCGTCGCGAAACGACAAGGTGGCCGCCGCAACCCGTCAAAGAAAAAAACCACCTTGCAATTCAAGCAAGGTGGCATTGGAATTCCTGATTGTCCCGAATCGCAGGTTCAACTGCAAGCGGGGGGGCAAGGTGCCAACCATCGGCAAAATCGTGGAAGACCACTGCAATGCCGTCTTGCCAAAAATGCCTTGCCAAAAATGCCTTGCCAAAAATGCCTTGCCAAAAATGCCTTGCCAAAAATGCCTTGCCAAAAAAAAACCGCTCGATATTCGAGCGGTTGATTCGTTCGGCCGGCGATTCAGGGACTAGCCATCATCCGACTTGAAAGGATCGTCGTCGTCATCGGACTTGTCATCCGACCCACCCGATTTGAACGGGTCGTCATCCGATTTGTTATCGGAGCCGCCCGTTTTGAACGGGTCATTATCGCCACCCGCCTTGAAAGGGTCTTCCATCTCCTCGTTCGAGTCTTTTTTGGGCGTCGTCTTGAATGGGTCATCGTCGCTGCCCGCCTTGAAGGGATCCTTGCCCGGTTGTTCCTTGCGGAAAGGATTGTCTTTCTCGGCATCGTCCGTATCTTTTTTGTCGGAATCCGAGGAGTGGTAGAAGGGGAACTCGTTTCCGACCTCCCGGATGCACTGGATGTACCCACTCTTGGACCCGACGTACAGTCGGTCCGATTGCGTGTTGGCACAGACCAGCGTAATGGGGTCGCTCTGGATGACATTCGCTCGCTGGCCTGTGGCCTGGTCGAGCACATTCAGTTTCTTCATTTTATCCAGGACATAGAGTTTGGTCTGACTGGCACCAACATACTCGGTAACGTTCGGTGCCGGTGTGTCCCAACCCTTGGCGCGACGCCCTGATTCCCCGGCGATTTTGAACAGGTTGTTTTCGCGGGTAAAGATGTAGAGGTCATCCTGCATCGACACGGGCGACTGGAAGATCTGTTGCCCCATCGTCAGTTCCCATTCTAAGCCCCCATGAATTTCATTCACGGCGTAGATGTAACCGTCTTTCGAAGTCACGAACAACATGCCATTGCTGTAGCTGCCTGTTGACAGGATGGAATCCGAAGCATTGACCCGGAAGGAAGGCGCCATCCGCTCAACCTGCCAGTTGGGAGCGACCGTGTAATAGCCACTGTCCGTTCCCCAGGAAACCGTTTTGTCGGTCAGCAGTGGGCGGGATGTGGAAACACCTACCGACACGAAATTGCCAGGTGCAATTCCTTTTCGGTCCATGGGAAACGCTTGCAATCGTCCATTGGTTGTCGGTACGAAAACGAATTTATCACTGACCACCGGGGGGGCGTTGGGTGGCCAAACGGCCGCCTGTTTCCAGAGTAGTTTCCCGTTGCGTGCATCGAGACAGTAGATGTAGTTCCCGTTGACCACGGCTACCCGGCCATGCTGGTAGACCGATTTGCCTTTGACACTTTCGTAAAAACTGGTCGTTGCCCCGAGGCCAATGGTGGGAAAGTTGCGCCTTCCCACGGCCTGGACCCACAGAGTTTCACCCGTGGTCGCATCCAGGGCCGTCGTCACTCCGTGCGAATTGACGGTGTAGAGGGTCGTTCTGGGGAGTACGACTTTTTCAATTTTGATTTCCACCCCGCTTTGATTTCGGGCTTTCAGTTCCGCTTCAATAATTTCGCGGCGAACGTTGGCCCGTTCCTCGGCTCCTTTGATGCCAAACGGTTTGCCAAAAGCATCCAGGTCGTTTTCCGAAATCTGCTCGGTGTGATTTCCATAGCTGATATTGAAGAGGGTCGTCGTGGCGTTCTCGTCAATCGTCAACTGGATGTCGACCAGATGGCCACCGGCTGCGACTTCTACCTGCGTATACCAATCGACCACCAGTCCCGCCGTATTGATATTGGCGTCTGAAAGGACGCTGTCGTTGGCCTGTGCCGTGGGCAGTGCCAAGGAGCCTGAAATCAGGCAGGCGCAAAGGGCGAACTGGAGATGGGGTATCAATTTGAAGTGAAACATCTTCGAAGATTCCTCAGCGTCGGTGGGCCAGGTAAACAATCACGTCCTATTTTATCAAGAACTCGACCAGGTTTCGCACGAAATTACACGGGAAATAGGTGATGCCTCAGAAAAACCAATATGCGTTTTTCCGGAAAAACCCCATCCAGCCGGTTATCTGACACGACTGTTAGGTGAGGGGTCGCGATTCGCCGGTATACGATGTTACAACCGGCCAAACGGGTGTCCTGTCGGACCGGTTTGACCAAAAGGGGAGATTCCCCGGGTTTGTCCCGCCTAGACCAAATTCATTGCCGTTTTTACGATGAATCAGATGTGACTGGGCCGTCAAGCTGAACTTGATGCCCCAGATCAGTGGTCGACTTGGAGTGGCGGCCAGATTTTTCGGCTCGGCAGGTAAATTCGATGGGTTCACCCAATCCCGAATCCCCAGATCAGCAACTTGCTGAGCAGGTTCTCGGTTACCTGAATTTTTCATCGGGAGTTCCTGATGATCGATTCATGAGAAACCTGGACAGTTTGTTTGCCGAGCAGGATGTCCAGCACGGTACGACCGTCTGCCAAGTGATCGAATTCCTGCAACAGACGTTGCAGTTGTTGGCCGATTCGGATGCCAGCTTCAACAATGCAAACCAGGCGCTGGATGTTCTGGAAACAACGGGTCCCTGTCTCGAGGCTTATCGGGATTACCACGCTGACCTGTTGTTTCACCAGCCGGACGAACAACTGTTCAATTCGTTCTTTGTCGGTTTGGTCATGCAGAGTATTCTCAGGCATCGCGCTGATGCCGTTGATCAGGAGTCGTTCCTCGACGGGTGCCTGGCTGAACTGAACGATTTTATCGGCCATCGACAGGTGGCGACGTTGGAGTCGCAGAAAATCGAAGCGTATTCCCACGAGTGGGTATGCCCGATCCCAATTTACCTGGCCGGCGCGGGAGCGGCCCATGGTCGGTACCAACAGGTGGTCCAGATTGCGATCGAATTTTTACAACAAACCGACCCCGAGATCCTGAGAGCGGCTTTTTTCGACCCGCAGCGATTGAAAGTACTCGCCTTCGATCCGCGGGCCTATGATTTTGACCACCCGATCAACAAACGCCCCAATCATCAATTTGGGCAATGGGATGAACATTCTGTGGATCAATCCGGTCTGTTCTATCGGTTTATCGTTCAGCAGGTCACTCTGGATGCGCTCCTGGACCGGGCAACGAATGAGACGCTGTGCCCAGAGATTTCACAGTCAGAGCGGATGGTCGAGGCGGGAGCGGTCCTGGCGGGGACCATTCTGATGGCATCGGGAATCAGTGGGGATGCACCCGATACCTTCGATTCGAATACAACCCTGGCAAAATTGCTGCCGACCATTGCCGGCTATCGTGATCAGTTCTATCGGGACCTGCTCGACCGACTGCCGCAGGTACACCGGGACCGGCTGAGGGCCGAAGCCGAGGTCAGCCGTCAACCGTTTGGTCAGGCCAGGCAACATCTCAACCGTCACCTGGCCCGGTTGCGGGCCTCGCAATTGGTCAATTGCCGTTTGGCTTCCATCTTTGCCAAGATGGGATTTTCCGAGGCGGCTGAGAAGCAGTCCCAGGTTGTTCCGGTCGCCTCGGCACGTTTCCTGTGCCAGATTGATTGCCTGCTGAGTAGCGCCAACCAGCGAATCCACGAGGGGGAACTGCGGAACGCGCTGACTCAGGTCCCCCGCATTATTTCGCTGTTGCGGCGGGGTGTTGAATGTGGTGCGATCGTGGATCCCTGGAACATCCTCGGGTTCGATGCCAACTTCAGCCTGTTTCCTGCCAATGAGAACACGGTTCCCGATCACCGTGCCTATGAATTGGTGGAACTGGTGGAACGCATCCTCGGCTTGTATTCGAAATTATGGAGTGAAGCTGCCGCGATCGATGACCTGGCAATGTGCCAGGAAATTCGACAAGAATTTTCCGACATCGTCGATTGGTGGAGAAAATATGCAGCCCATCAGGTGATGGCAGTCGATGCGGTCGACCCGCTGGATATTTTCCAGGCGGCAGAACATGTCGCCAATGCGCTCAACCTGTGGCACAAGGGGGGTGCCGAAGCGGGCAATATCCAGTTCTGGGGTCAGTACGCCGACCTCTTTGATTCTCCCAAAGCTTATGCCCTGGTCATTGATGCGCTGATGCAGCGTTCCGACTACAAGACGGCGACGGCCTTGATGGTGCACTGGTTGAGTCAGGCAGGTCATATCCGTCTACAGCAGGGTGACAGCTCGTTTCACAATCTGTTGTGGCGGTGGATTTCCGAACAACGGGACCTGCTCGATAACGCCGAGGTGCAACAGCGGGAGGTGATCTGGAACCGGATCCAGAAGTTCTACGATTTTATCGAAGTCAATGCCGATCATTACTGGCAGGTTCCCCGTTTTGAGATTGGCCGGAACAATGGTCCGGATCGAATCCCGGTCGAACCGGAGATGGAAACCGAGGTTTTTGCCGACGACGAGGATTCTGAAGTCACGATCTACCAGGCTGCCTACGAGGATGTCACCTACGTCGATTCTACCGACGACGGGATGGACGGTCCCATTTTTGAGCCGGGTTCCAGCCAGGACGAGGAACTGGAGGCCGAGACAGACCGGGTCAACGATCGACTGGAGTTCCTGGCGACCCTGGCCGGGTTTTGGCGGATTGCTGCGACGGTTCCTCTGCCGATCCAGTCTCGCAGCGAGGTTGACCAACAGCGGGAATCCCAACTCAGGAAACGCCGGGCGATTGTCAGCCAGTGGATCGAACAGGCTTCCCGTAACCGGTCTGGCTTGATGGAACTGTTGAAGACGGTCTATCGGTATCGTCTGCCCAAGACGGGAGTCGACCACGACTCGATGGCGGCCTATGACAAGCACCGGCTTTACAAAGAGACGTTGCTGGAACGCATCATGAACAGCTGCGTGGAAACGGAAAACGCGCTGCGCATGCTTTCGGCCGTCGGCGCATCGATCGATTACCTGATTGACGACAAACCTCTGGACCAGGTCGATTCGGAGGTCAATGGTTCACCTCTGATCACGCTATTTGCCGCCGTCCTGTTGAGTGACCGACAAGCCGTGCGGGAGCATTTCCCCGACCTGATCGATTACCTGGGGGATCGTGAGCTTTTGTACGTCCCGCTGAGCAAGGGGGGAAAGCCAGAGAGTATTTTGAGCGCCCGTGGGTTGCAGGCTTCGTTGCATGACCTGTTGGGCAGTCTGCCGCGCCTGGGGTTAATTACCGAGACACACGAATTGGCAGGGACAGCCCTGGCGATGGAACGCAACCAGAAGGTCGCGCGCGGGGCCGTTACAGAATTCGACGACCTGTTCCAGGTGGCTTACACCTCCTCGGTGAATTGCCTCGTCCGGGCCACGAAGGAGTTTGAACAGCAGTTGATCGCGCAGGGCCTGGCAGAGACGGATGCCAGCCAGGAGGCCGAATCTGCCCTGTTCGATTGTGTTGAGATGTTGACAGAGTCGATGCTGATCATGTGGTTGAACCACAGTAAAACATTGCGGCTGACGGTGCTCGAGAAAGTCAATGACAAGGAATCGTGGAACCGTTTGGTCGAATTTATCCAGCGTTATGGGGCGGGACTGTTTACCCAGGAGTTCCTGAATTTATCCAGCATCCGTTCGATTTTGCATCAAGGTGCCGATGTCTGGTTCCAGAATGTTCGGGATGCATCGGTTCCGCTCGATTTGAGAATCATCGACGAACTGGGAACGGCCTTGCCAATGGAACAGGCGGTCAGTTTTTTGACGCTCGTGCTGGAGGCGGTTTACGAGAACTACAACGAGTACCGGGATTACAACGCGACCACCACACAATCTGACCGGGGTGAAGAGGTCTATATTTTTCTTGATTTCCTGCGACTGCGCGGTCGCTATGATCGGGTTTGCTGGAACCTGAAGCCAGTCGTCTGGGGGCATGAAATCCTTGTCCGGTGTGGAGAAACCTCAGTGGCCCGTATGTGGCGCCGATCGCTGACCGACCGAGTTGGACCCGAGGCGGAGAAGTTCTTGAATCGCCTGGAGGAAATGCGCCGCAACTACTCGATCCAGATGGACACGGTAGGCCGACGCCTGGAAGAGCGTTTTTCCCAGCCTTTGCAGATCGATCGGCTTCGCTCCCTAGTGCGTCCGGCCATGCAGACCCCGGGTTCGCGTAAGAGTCAACGCGCCTTTGACCTACTGCAGCATGAGGCGCATGCATTCTGCCGGGCGACCGTCGGGGTCGGTGTCGACCTCCCTTCCTGGTTGGCTGCCCTGGAAAACGAGGTCCAGAAACACCGGTTGCCGCTCCGCCTGCGGGCCCAGTCGGAAGAGGGGAAACTGGTTGACCCTGTGGCGACGCCGATTGCCGAACTCCGGGAGCAGCTGGAAGGTTTGCCTCGCCGTCACCGTTCCAGTGAGGGTGACTGACTCTTACCGCTTTCCTGTAACTTGTCCCTTCCGGATGACCTGCCGTGTTTCGCCCCTACATGTTCGACCAGGCGCTCCAGCGTGAAGGGAACCCGCTGCCCCGGCCGCTTGATCAGCATGTCGACGCGGATGTCTGCATTGTCGGCGGAGGTTACACCGGTCTTTGGACCGCGATTGAACTGAAGCAACGCAACCCTGAACTCCAGATTGTTCTCATCGACAAGGAACTTTGCGGCTACGGTGCTTCCGGCAGCAATGGGGGCTGTTTACTTACCCTCTCCACCAAGCTGCCGACGATGTGCCGGTTTTTTGGTGAGAGCGAGGCACTGCGACTGGTCAAGGCCTCCGAGCAGGCGGTGACCGATATCCAGGCATTTTGCCAGGCCCATCAGATTGACGCCGATTTGCGCCTGGATGGCGCGCTTTACATGGCCAGTAATCGATCCCAGGTCGGGACGATGAACCCGGTGATTGGCGCCCTGCAAAAGCACGGGATCAACAGCTGGAGCCGGCTGGACCTGGACCAAGCCCGTCGATTCGGTGGGACTCAGGACATGCACGAAGGTTTTTTTTCGCCGGTGGCCGGCAGTGTCCAGCCGGGCCTGTTGGTGCGCGGCATGGCTCGTGTGGCGCGGAAACTGGGAATCCGCATCTACGAGCAGACGCCGATGAAAAAACTCGAGGAGAGTTGTCCGGCGCGCGTCATCACACCGCTCGGTTCGATCACGGCCAGGAAAGTGGTGTTGGCGATGAATGCCTGGATGGCGAGTCAATTCCCCCAATTTGCCCGTTCGATTGCTGTCGTTTCCAGCGATATTCTGGTCACCGAACCGTGCGGCGACCGATTGGATGAGATCGGTCTCGAGCACGGGGCCACCGTTTGTGATTCCCGCACGTTTGTGCATTACTATCACCGTACGGCCGATGGCCGACTGATGTTTGGCAAGGGAGGCAATACGTTTGCTTACGGTTCCCGCATGATTCCCAGTTTCTTTGAATCGAGCCGATACGAGAAACAGCTCCAGGGAGCGATCCAGCGATTTTTTCCCAGCCTCGCGGATATCCCGGTGGCCGCTTCCTGGAATGGGGGATCCGACCGATCGGTCTCCGGTTTTCCCTTCTTTGGCAAGCTCAACTCCAACCCGCACATCTTCTACGGCTTCGGCTACTCCGGAAACGGGGTGGCTCAATCTTATCTGGGAGGCAAGATCCTCGCTTCTCTGGTACTCGAAGTCGACGATCCTTGGAGCCGCGCCGGTTTTGTGGGCGGGCCGCGCGGTTATTTCCCACCTGAACCGATCCGCTGGCTCGGCTCGATTGCGGTCCGCAACGCCATCCGCCGCAAGGAGCAGGCAGAGGACGCCGGGCGGAAAACGGCTTGGCTGGATCGCCAGCTGGCAAAATTTGCGCGGGCAGCGGTCAAGACAGATAAGCAGTGACCGACAGGGCGGAACAATCCAACAACAGTGGGATTGATAAGCGCCCTGACATGCGGTCGATCGGTCGGTGAAAATTCTCGGCTGGCGTCTACTGTTTGGCCTTCTTGGCGTTCGCTTTTTTGGCGTTCGCTTTTTTGTTCGGTGCCCGGTCGGGGTAATCCTGGTTCTCGTTCATCGCTTCATCCGACGGGGTTGTGGAGGCGATCCCCTGATCGGGAACATCGACCTTGGCCGACCAGACGATCGCATTGAGGACCAGTTTTCGAAAATTGTCGTCTTGCCAGTTGCGGTGAAAATGGCCCCCGGTGAAACCGAAACCACGCCCCACACCGTCACCCCGGACGAATGCCCAGGCCAGGTGCTGCGGCTCTTTCTCTTCCAGTACCGACTTGCGGACGGACGGGTTGCCGCTGTGCGGCCCATCTTTCCGTTTCAATGTTTCCGGCCCAGGCATGGCGGTCAGGATCGGGGTGACGCGGCTCATTTCCGGCGAAAAACGCATGTGGTAATACCACTCGTCATTGATCTCGAACGGGCTGACACCCTGGGTGATCGGGTGGTCGGGGAGTGACTCGAACTTGGCCACCCAATGCGGATTGACCGACCAGTCCGTTTCAAAATAGCCCCCGATCCATTGCAGGAACCGTTGCCCCGACATCCCTTTCGGTACTTCGACGCCGTAATGGATGCAGACCAGGCCGACCCCTTTCCGCATGATCTCTTCAAAATCTTCACCATGGGCATGCAGGTAGTGGCGCCCGCCTCCATCGCAGTAGACGACCACGGTGTCGGCGTTATCCAGGGCGGTCGGGTCGGCCGGCCAGCCGCTCCGGTAGACCGTAGAGACGACAGGCAGCCCATCCTCTGTGGCTGACTGGTTGAGGCAGTCGGCCATCAGCAGGCAACCTGCGTTATGTTCATGTTGCCCCCAGCCGTGACTCGGTTTACCGGCGATGAAAACGACTTTTTTCTGATCGCCGGCCAAGGGCAGTCGCTTCAGCTCGATATCCTTGAACTCGATCTTCATGGGGGGGCCAACGTGCAACTGCAGGCCGAGCAGGCCCTGGCGATCAAAATGATCAGGTTGATCATCCACTACCTGCGACATCGTCTTGCCATTGATCTGGGTGGTGATTTCGTTCCCTTTGCCCGTGACGACGTATTCGTTCCAGTCATCCATGTTGATATGGGTCAGCAGTTCATCTGCCTTGCCGATCGATTCGCTCGTTTTCTTCCCTTCCTTGTCGATCGATACTTTCTGCCCCCGCTGGGCCAGAATCCCCCGTCCGGTTCGTTCATCGTAGACGATCCCGATAAACGTTCCGCTCCGGTCGATATCGGCCTGGTAGCCCGCCATGGCGCCGTTGTCGGCCTGCGAACTGCGGACCTGGATGCCACTGTTGGCCCGCTCGGTCCCGGAGATACGGAACTTCAGCCGCAACACGAAGTCGTCCAGTTCCCCTTCGTCCCAAACCAGGAAAGTGTTTTGTTTGATGGTTTTGTCGGCGGTCGTTTCGCCGACAATCGCACCATCTTCGACGCGCCACACCTCACTGTCTCCGCGCCATCCGTCCAGGGATTTGCCGTCAAAAATGGACTGAAATTCGTTCTCCTGGGCGACCGACAGCGACACGGTGGCCAGGAGGCAGACGAAGCTTGCAAGCATGCATGTGAGTTTCATGATTGGGTCCCAGGTAAGTTAAATAATTCAAATCGATTGGTTGTCGGCGAAGAAACGGATCCCTCGCAACCGTGCATTCTATTTTCTTTTCCTCTTCCAGAGCCACCCGTTGCCAGGGCGATAATCCGGCTTGAGAAAACCGGCAGCCTGTCGTTCCAGAGCGGGCAGGGTTTTTTTCCGCGTGTTGACCTGCTGCTGTTCATACTTGGCCGGGTCGAAATTCGGGTTGGTGGTCGGCAAGCTGGCATCCACACTCTGTTGCCATTGGCGCAACTGGTTGGCCATCTGTTCGGCGCGACGGGGATTCTTCTCGACCAGGTTCTCCTGTTCACCCCTGTCTTGGCCGAGGTTGTACAACTCGTCACGGCCATCTTCGAAATAGTGAATCAACTTCCAGTCACCCTGCTGGATGATGGCCGAAGGTTCCCCCCCCTGGTTCCCGTAATGCGGGTAGTGCCAGTAGAGCGGCCTGGCCGGCAACGACCCTCCCCTGAGCAGGGGAACCAGGCTGATCCCATCCAGGTGCTGTTCGGGGCGCGACGGGAGTCCTGCCATTTCCAGCAGGGTCGGATAGAAGTCCATCCCGATGACCGGGGTCGAGCAGGTGGACTCGGCCGGGACGACGCCTGGCCACTTGATGTAATAAGGTTCCCGGATCCCGCCTTCCCATTGGCGTCCCTTGCCACCCCGCAGCGGCAAGTTGCTGGTCGCTTTTCCATCACCGGCTGAAACGCCCCCGTTGTCCGAGGTGAAAACGACGATGGTCCGGTCTTCCAGATTCAACTCGTCCAGCGTGTCGAGGACCAGTCCGACGGCGTCATCCATCGATTCGACCATCCCGGCGTAGAGCGGATGATCCTGGACCTGTCGGACGGGCGAGGTCCGGTCGATGATGAAACGGTTTTTCGGTGCCGGTTGCTGTTGGGCTTTCTCACGGTATTTTTTCCAGAGTGCCTCGGTCGATTGAATCGGACCGTGCACGGAATAGAAGGAGAGAAAGGCAAAAAACGGCTGGTCCCGATGTTGTCGGATGAAGTTGGCCGTTTCCTCGCCTAACCGCAAAGGGAGCAATTCCCCCTCCGGACCATCTTTCATTTTCGGGTTTTGGTACGGTGAAAAGTAGCCGCCGGGAGGTGTGCCACGGTGATGCCCGCCCACGTTGAAATCGAAGCCGTGATCTTCAGGGAATGAGCCCTTGTCACCGAGGTGCCATTTGCCGGCAAAAAAGGTGACGTAGCCAGCCGCCTTAAACGCCTCGGCCAGGTTGATTTCTTCGTGGGCCAGGTGCCGCTGGTACTGGGCTGGCAACAACTTGGTATTCCGTTTCCACTGGGTGCCGCCAGGGGCCCCGATGTAGTCCGTGATCTTGACGCGGGCCGGCGCTTTGCCGGTCATGATGGCGGCCCGGCTCGGGCTGCACACCTGGCAGGCGGCGTAACCCCGTGTGAATTTCATTCCCTGCTTGGCGATTCGGTCGATATGGGGACTCTCGTAAAAAGTGCTCCCTTCATTGCTCAAGTCGCGCCAGCCCAGGTCGTCGGCCAGGATGAACAGGACATTTGGCTTGGCATCCGCAGCCGGCTGTAGTGGATCGGCGGCTTCCAGTCCAGTCTCCAGTGTGACAACGAAGAGGAGCAGCATTACCCATGTTGCTGCTCGGAACCTAATAGAAGAATTATTCATGGTTTGCCTGACAACTATCCAAACTTGGTTTCGATTTCCCTGATCCCCACACCAAACACGGTTCGGGCTGCCTGGTCGAGCGCCTCGGGTTCCCCTTCCAGGCGGAGTGTTCGGTGAATATGCGTGTACCCCTGGCCCGGTTCCAGGGCGAGTGCAGGGCTGATCGATTCCAGTTCAAAGAAGGGCCCCAGCATCCCCCCCGTTTCATTGGGACCGTCATTGTAGCTGTTGATCACGTCTCCCGCGAAAGGTTTATCCTGAATTTCCCACAGGTTATTGGTGTACCCCGTGGGCGCTTCGTCGGGCAGATTGAAGTCGACGATCGAGAGGGCCCCCCGCAGAGGGTCCCAGCTTCCCATGGTCGGTTGGACACGGCCGAGTTGCAGTCCCAGTTTACTGCGGTACTGACCATCTCCTAGAAAATAGATCAGGTCCCGGGACTCATCGACCTGCAATCGATCCGGGCCGAGTTCGCCAAAATAGTCCGCATTGACGATTGGCCCCAGTTCTTCTTCTGGCCCGGCCTGGTACGGGATGACAACCGTCGCCCGCGGAGATGGGGCGTTCATGCAGAGCACCCAGATGCCGATCAGTCCGGTCTCCGGTTTCCAGGGATGGTCTCCCACGTTGGTCAAACGGTTGTGGCTCTCGTGGGCCACGGCGCGGAGACCGTCCAGGGAGATCGAGAACCGTTCAGCGGCAGACCGGGGATCGGGTACGATCACTTGCCGATCGAATTGCATGTCAAAGGTGAACTGGCTGTAGTTGGTGATCTGACCGCGTTGCTCGAAACGGACGCTCGATTCGTCCTGGTCGACGACCTCGAATGGTTCGGTATCGATGATCGCCGGGGTCCGCCAGTGGGCCAGGTCCATCGGGTCACCTGGGTCAAAAAAGACAGAGAATTGCCCACCCTCCGGGCTGATCCAGAACCGGTCCTCGCCACCGTACAGGTTGACCACCGGGTCGCGTTGCCCGCTGGCGATCAGGTCGTAGTTGATCCAGCCATAGCTGTTTCCCTGCTCGCCGTTGGCCGAGCAGGTCATGGTCCGTCCCTGGTAGGCCGGCACGACGGCAACCTGGCCACCTTGATCGTTGGTCAACACGATCGTCTCGACGTGTTTGCTTAAAAACTGAATATCCTGGCCGAAATTGTTTTGTATCATTGCTGGTCACCTGTACTTACCGGAGAGATGAAATTCTAATCAAATCTGGACGAATAAGAACCGAGCCAGGCCAGAACCTTGCCGAGACGGAAAGTGCCCGGGAAGACGGCTGTGGGCTGCCGGTCCGAATCAACCGTTAGAGGGCTGAAAAATCGCCATGAAAAATTCCTCCAACCGATCCGCCAACGGTGACTTGGCCCTGCCGCGCAACTACATTGTCTCCCCCGCCAATTTCGAATTGGAGACCGAGCACATTTTTAACCGGCATTGGCAATATGTATGCCGGACTTCCGAGATCATGGAACCGTCGGGGCTGTATCGCTTTGAGCTGTTGAATAACCAGTTGTTCCTGGCGCGGGGCGAAGATGGGGAGATTCGGGCGTTTCGAAATTTTTGTCGCCATCGTGGCAGTGAACTGGTAACGTCCGAGAATTGTCAAACGATGGGTAGCCGGATCCAGTGTCCCTATCACGCTTGGACCTATGACCGCTGCGGCGCGCTGTTGTCGGCCCCGAACATGATGGATATGGACAGCTTTTCGTCTGACCAGTGGGGTTTGAAATCGGTCCATTGCGAAGTTTGGCACGGCTTCGTATTTGTTCATGTCGGCGAACCGTCAGAGTCCCTGACCGAATTCCTGGCACCCTTGGAGCCCCACGCCGTCGACTGGAATTTCGAATCGTTGTTGGTGGGAGTGGAAATTGTCTACGACGTGCAGGCCAACTGGAAACTGATTTTCCAGAACTACAGCGAGTGTTATCACTGTCCTTCGGTTCACCCGGCACTGAACCGCTTGACCCCGTACAAGGGCGCCAGCAACGATATCGCCGCCGGGCCGATACTCGGGGGGCCGATGATGCTGTCGGACGATTGCCAGACGATGTCGAGCGATGGCCGGCGGGTGGCCAACTGTCTGCCCGGTTTGAGTGAAGAACAACAGCGAATGGTCGCTTACTACACCCTGTTCCCCGGCCTGTTCATCAGCCCTCACCCGGATTATGTCCTGCTGCATCGACTCGAACGGAAAACGGTCGAACAAACCCAGGTCGTTTGCCAGTTGCTGTTTCACCCGGAGGCGATGGCTGAGCCCGAGTTTGATCCGGCCGCCGCTGTCGAATTCTGGGACCTGACCAACCGGCAGGACTGGAGGGTCTGTGAGTTGGCCCAGCGGGGGATTAAGGATGCTGGATATGAACCGGGCCCTTACGCGGACCTGGAAAGCGTGGTGGCCGCGTTCGATCGCTATTATCGCGAGCAGATGGACACGGCGTGCTGATCGTCTTGCCCGGGATCCCTACGGGTTGAACCGGTCGCCCAGCTGGTTGCCCTCGTCGTCGTAACGCATCAAACCGAAATAGACAAAGGCAAACAGGCTGATCGGCAGGGCGACCAGAAAGACCCATTCGACGAGGATTGCCAGCGCGATCCCCAGGACGACCAAGCCAGTCCAGAGCCACCAGGTGTCTCGCCATAATGCCGCGAACCGTTTCATGTCGGGTACTCTTACTGGACCAGTGTTTTCATCGGGCAACAGGAAACCGTGACGGACCGATCCGCCCTCGGCAAACTAATCGAACCACTCATCATCCGGGTCAAAGGCGGGAACCGGTACATTGATGATACGCATTTCACCAATGGCCCGGTGTCGGCAGCCGGGCTTGATCAGGATGGCGGAGCCTGGGCCGACCGGGTGAAGTTCTCCATCGAGCTCCATCTGACCATTGCCTTCCAGAATAAAATAGATTTCGGTCAACTTCCGGTGGTAGTGCGTTTTGGCATCCGTGCTGATGTCGACCACGTGCAGGGAGGCCGTTTGATCGGGGTCTTCCGTGAACGCCCGGCGAGTTTGCCCGCAGGGGCATTCGACCGGTTCGACCTGGTTGGTGTCGACCAGCTCAAAAAGTTTTTTTGGAGAAAGGGAGCTCATTGATTCGTTGCTATTTGAGTTTTGGTATGAAAAATTCGTGTTCCGACCTGAAAAAATGAAGGCCAAAGCTATAATGACAGGCGAAACGATGTCCTCGATTCTACCGAATGTTGCTGGTGCGGACTACATCTGAGGCTTCTTCTGTTTTGACTACGATGTGGGTGTTGATTCTTCCGGATATGAACAGAAACGACTTGAAACAGACTTCGAATCACGCCACCCGAGGGTTCACGCTGGTCGAGTTGTTGGTGGTGATCGCCATCATCGGGATCCTGATCGGCATGCTTTTGCCGGCCGTGCAAATGGTCCGTGAGGCAGCCCGGCGGACTTCCTGCCTCAACAATGTCCGCCAGGTGGTCCTCGCCGCGCACAATTACGAGACGTCTCGCAGGCATTTTCCGCCCAGCTATCAAATCGACCCGGGCGGACTGGCCACCGGCAACGGTTCCTGGTCGATTCATGCGCAGTTGCTGCCGTACTGTGAACAGGCCAACGCGTACGACATGATCAACTTTGACCTGGCCTGGAGCGATCCGGTCAACAAGGCGAGCGGCGTACCGACGATGCGGGTGCCGATGTACCTCTGCCCCGCGGAACCGAACGATACGGTCCGGCTCAAGTCGGGACAACCGCACGTGTACCCACACAATTACGGCTTCAATTTCGGTTCCTGGCTGGTTTACGATCCGGTCACCCGAGAGCGCGGTGATGGGCTGTTCTACGTCAACGGCAAGGTCCGTTTTGGAGATGTCCTCGATGGAACCAGTAACACGTTGTGCGTGGCCGAGGTGAAAGCGTTCACGTCCTATATCCGCAACACGGAAGACCCGGGTCCCGTTCCACCCACCGATCCGAATGCCTTCATGGGCTATAGCGGACAGATCAAGCTGGGCGCTGACCTGCACCAGAACACGGGGCATACCGAATGGTGCGATGGTCGCGTCCACCATTCCGGCTTCACGACCGTGTTTACACCGAATACGGTCGTGCCGTATGAGTATGAAGGCCAGATGTACGATATCGATTTCAATTCCGAGAAAGAAGGCAACAGCGCGGCCAAGTCGACCTACGCCGCGATCACGTCGCGCAGTTACCATGCGGGCGCGGTAGTCAACCTGGCGCTGCTGGACGGGTCGACTCGTTCGATGGCTGAGACCGTTGACCTGGGCGTCTGGCGCAGCCTGGGCACGATTCATGGTGGCGAGGTGATTGCGGCCGATTTTTGATTCGTCCTTTGATTCGTCCTGTTTCGGAGGAAGCCGATCAGCAACGGCTAACGAAATTGCCGCAGGCCGGGAGTGGCGAGATGCGGGCGAAGCCTCTAGAATCCCAGACCTTGGCAACCGTTTTTTTACCCCCTCACCTCTCTGATTTGGAAACGAGACGACCATGTCCGCGATCCTGGAAGGCTTGCTGTTCTGCTGGAAGAAAAATACCGATTACGGGCCGAAATTGGTCGCCGACCTGTCGGAGGAGCAGATGTTGTGGCAGCCCGCCCCCTCGGATATGGCTCCGTCCAACCACCCGGCCTGGGTCTTCAGTCACCTCAATGTCTACCTGCCCGTGATCGAGTGCCTGATCCGGGGAGAGAGCTTTGAGGACCCGAGAGATCATCGTTTTGGCATGCTTTCCCGCCCCGAATCGGATCCCCAGATCTACTCTGGCAAGGAGGAACTGATCGAGACGTTCCAGCGGGGCCATGAGCAAATCGCCGAACTGTTGAGCAGTTGTGACGATGCGGTGTTTGAGCAACCGGTTCACCTCCCCCGCTGGGCTGCCGTCATGCCGCAGGTCGGATCGGCCTTGCCCTATCTGATGCTGAACCATGAAAACCAGCACCTGGGGCAGTTGAGTGCCTGGCGGCGAATCCAGGGCCTGCCGAGCGTCTGAGGGCGCCAGCGTATTACCGATCGAGCGGGGCGCTGCGGCCCTTTTCGACGCTTGATTGCAACAGCTGTTTTAACTCGGCAACCCGTTCCGGGCGTTCATGATACAGATTGCGCGTTTCGCCCGGGTCCTGTTTCAGATTGTATAGCTGGCCCGGGGCAGTGGGGGCCAACTCGGGCAGGGCAAACGGCTTCATTCCCCATTCACCGTCACGTTCGTAGTTGTTCCCCCCGGAGCCTGGATGATCGAGGTACTTCCAGTCTCCCCGGCGGATCGCCAGGGCCAGGCTCATGGTCTGGTGCAGCGTGTAAGGCCGTACCGGGTCCTTGCTGCCGGTCAGTGCGGGCAGCATGTCGAAACTGTCCTCGCCGGCATTATCGGGCAACTGGAAATGGGTGATCGCGGCCGTGGTGGCCAACAGGTCAGTGAGACAGACCGTTTGCCGAGCCGTGCGACCGGCCGGGATTTTACCAGGCCAGCGGGCGATCAGCGGAACGCGATGGCCCCCTTCCCATTGATCCCGTTTCACGCCGCGCCAGGGGCGGGCGCCATCGTGTTGATGATCCCGACGCATGGCGATTGTGGTCGGTACCTCGGGGCCGTTGTCACTGGTAAAGATCACCAGCGTGTTGTCCGCCACGGCGAGTTCTTCCAATGTCTGCAACAACTGACCGACGATATCATCCATCTCGAAAATGAAATCGCCGTGGGGGCCGGCCCCCGACTTCCCCTGGAAAGCCTCGGCAGGAAAGGAGGGCAGGTGCACCGCCTGCATCGAGTGGAACAGAAAGAAGGGTTGGTCCGGTCGCTCAGCGACATGTTGACGGAGGAATTGCTGGCTCTTTTCCAGGAAGACCAGGTCGACCCTCTGCAGGTCGAAATCGGGGGCGATCTGCCCGCGGCGGTTGTCACGGGAATACGGATGTTTCGGCAGGCCGGCCTTGTCGAGCAGCCCGGTTGGCGGGACCGGGACCCGGTCCTGATCGATGTAGGCGTAGAGCCAGTCGGTCGTGGGACAACTGGCGGTCCCAAAAAAATAATCGAACCCACGGTCGATCGGGCCCCCTTCGATCGGTCGGGAGAAATCGATCCGCTCCACCGCCTCGAGACCATTCTTGTTGATCGGTTGACCGGCTGAATCGAAAAAAGTCATGCCCACGTGCCACTTCCCGATACAGGCCGTCACGTATCCCGCTTGGCGAAGCATCCCGGGCAAGGTCAGTCGTTCCGCTTCGATCAGGCAGGGACCTCCTGCGCCGGTGAACACACCGCGATAGTTCAGTCGAAATGCCATATGGCCCGTCAGCAGGCTGTAGCGAGTGGGGGTGCAAACGGTCGATGGGCTGTGGGCATCGGTAAACCGCATCCCCTGGCGGGCCAGTTGATCCAGGTGGGGCGTGGGAACTTCGCTCTGGTCGTTGTAACACCCGACATCACCATACCCGAGGTCATCGGCCAGGATCAGGAGGATGTTGGGTAGGCGGTCGTCCGCCGCCCAGACGGGCAGAGACGGGAGCCAGGCTGCCAAAAGGAGCAGGCAACCTGTCAGCGCAAATCGGATCGGATTTTTCATCGTCATTCCGGGCATGAATCGGCACCGACATGTTTCGAACCAGCGGCCATAATCGACCCTCCGCTGGGAACGACCCGGCCGGCGCCAGGGGGAGCCGACCGAGAGTTGTTAGGGAGGGCCGTTTCACTGGCTGATTACGTCTTCGGTTTGGTTTCGTCCGATTTGCTGGGCAGGGCATCCTTGTGCAGCAAGACGGCCACCGTTTTCAGACGAAGGTAAGGCTCGGACATGTAGAGGTAGCCATTATGCTTACCGACGTCGCCCCAGGAATTCTTGATCAGGTAATATTTTTTGCCGTCGGCGTCGTGGGCAATACCGACCAGGTGCATCAGGTGGTCATCCGTGGTGGACCGGCTGCCGAAGGTCGATTGCCG
>JAKVBG010000031.1:6710-46512 GCA_022447605.1 Mariniblastus sp. | reverse complement strand
ACCGCGGGTACGTGGCATCTTCACCACGACTACAATTTCACCGGGTCGGTGGTTGAGACAGTGCTCCTGTCGTTACGCCTTTCATGCAGGTCGGAACTTACCCGACAAGGAACTTCGCTACCTTAGGACCGTCATAGTTACGGCCGCCGTTTACCGGGGCTTCGGTCGGGAGCTTCACCCGAAGGCTAACCCACTTCCTTAACCTACCGGCACCGGGCAGGCGTCAGTCTCTATACGTCCACTTACGTGTTAGCAGAGACCTGTGTTTTTGATAAACAGTCGAAGGAGCCGATTTACTGTGGCCCCCAGCAGCTTGCACCACCAGGGGCACCCCTTATCGCGAACTTACGGGGCCATTTTGCAGAGTTCCTTAACCACCGTTCTCCCGAGCGCCTTAGTCTACTCGACCCGCCTACCTGTGTCAGTTTTAGTACGGTCAGACTTGCTTCAACCCTTAGAAGCTTTTCTTGGACGACCTTCCAATGATTTCCCGATCTACGTCAGTCAGTCTCACACCTTGAATTATGAGGGCGCATTTACATCCCTCCATCTCAGTGTGATCCACGGACATTTCTAATCGTACCGCTCACTTTCTGGTCGCCGTCCCTCCATCGGTCCACAAGCTGGGGCAGGAATATTAACCTGCTATCCATCGTCTACGCCTTTCGGCCTCAACTTAGGTACCGCCTAACCCTGGGCGGAATTGCCTTCCCCAGGAAACCTTAGGCTTTCGGCGAACAGGATTCTCACCTGTTTTATCGTTACTCATTCCGGCATAATCACCTGTATGGACCGCGACCCGTCGTTTCCGTCGGGCTTGTATCTTCCATACAGCGCTCTGCTACCAAATGTATAAATACATTTCCACGTCTTCGGTGTCATACTTACTCCCGTTCATTATCGGCGCAAGACTGCTCGACTAGTAAGCTGTTACGCACTTTTTAAATGGTGGCTGCTTCTAAGCCAACATCCTAGCTGTCTCAGCAATCTAACTTCCTTAGTGACTGAGTATGACTTGGGGACCTTAGACGATGGTCTGGGTTGTTTCCCTCTTGACCGTGCAGCTTATCCCACACGGACTGACTGCCGCGATAGTTATTACGGTATTCGGAGTTTGGTTCAGTGAGGTACCCCGGGAAGGGCCCCCATCCAATTCAGTATCTCTACCCCCGTAACATAGTGGCGCGACGCCATCCCTCAAGATGTTTCGCAGAGAACGAGCTATCTCCTGGTTTGATTAGACTTTCACTCCTCCCCACAAGTCATCCCCTCAGTTTTCAACCTAAGTGGGTTCGGTCCTCCACGCAGTATAACCCGCGCTTCAACCTGCTCATGGGTAGATCACCAGGTTTCGCGTCTGCCGCATACGACAATTTCGCGCTATTAACACTCGGTTTCCCTATGGCTCCAGCCCGTAAGGCCTTAACCGAGCCGCATACGACAACTCGCCGGATCATTATGCAAAAGGCACGCCGTCACACTGAACGAATCATAGTGCTCCGACCGCTTGTAAGCGTATGGTTTCAGGTTCTTATCCCTCCCCTAGACGGGGTTCTTTTCATCTTTCACTCACGCTACTGAGTTCACTATCGGTCATTAGAGAGTATTTAGCCTTGCGGGATGGTCCCCGCGGATTCAGTCGAGGTTTCACGTGACTCGACCTACTCAGGTGCCTTTCGGTAGGTACTAAACTTTCGAATACGGGACTGTCACCCTCTGTGGTCGACCATTCCAAGTCGTTCTTCTAGCCAGTACTCTTTCCATGTGAAAGGTCCTACAACCCCTCAGGGGAAACCCCCAAGGTTTGGGCTATACCGATTTCGCTCGCCGCTACTGACGGTATCGATTTTTCTTTCTATTCCTCCGGGTACTTAGATGTTTCAGTTCTCCGGGTTTGCACACAGGAATCTCGGGATCAATGTTCGTTTGTCAACTACCCCAAGCTTATCGCAGACTTCCACGCCTTTCAGCCTTCTAATGCCAAGACATCCCCCATACGCCCTTAGTAGCTTGACCACAAATATCCAGCCCTCTCAAATCCATTCGACCGAGGTCGATCGGATCGGAAAGTTCCCGATATCCGCGAACATGCCACAGATCCAGGTAACGTATAAATTTTTTCGCTCTACTTTTAAGTCTGTTCGACACAATCGTTTCCAGTCGGCCTTCTCCAGATTGCTCCGGTTCTTGCCGTCCTTCCATTCATGTGGCGCTACTCAAGAGTGGTTTCTTTGCCATGCTGCCTGCTCTCGGGCAAGCCCGATCACCTACAACACGACATAAAGATGCCATCTATTAAAATCACAACCAAATTGTCAAAGAACAATCGCTGCCCAAAGAACAGCAAACCCCCAGTTGTTGAGGGTGGTTCAGCCTGAAATGATTCAGGACAAACCGCCGCCAACAATGATTTGATGGGAACCAAACAATCTAGCAAATCTGTCCGTTTCGTCAACCGCTAAGGTCGTCGAAAACCCTCGATTTCATTGCTATTTGTTGGTCAAGAAAGGCCTTAAACGGGGCTTTCGTGATCAAAAACCCAAGGCTACTTCCATGCTGAACTCAATCGTAGCGAGCCGAGAAGTATACTCATATCGGAACCTGGCTCAAGAGACAAAAGGTCTTTTTTGCGTTTTTTGGAAATAAAGCTCCGGTTACGTGTGGCGGAAAACTTTGGCCGCACCGCGCTGCCGGGGGCAGGACGTTTGATGATCTGGCCGCTCGCCAGTTCTAGATCTGCTTTTGGAAACGATCGGCGGGGGTCGATCTGCTCTCCGATCCCTCGATCAGTTTTGCCCCACCCTGGCGCGAAAGAAGGATGGGCAAGACGGAAAACCCCAAAAATACCGTCAAAAACAGCCCGATTGAAGACGACTCGCGCCATCCCAGCGTGGGCCGAAAAAACGCCAGGCAACAGCTCGTGATCCCGATCAGCAGGAAGCCATGCAGGGCCAGGTACCAAGGGAGATACTGCCTGGTCTTCAGGAGCATCGTGATGCTGGGGAGTAACAGGAAAATGAGCCCGCATCCGACCAGCGCGAATAGCCAAGTCAGTTCGGCCGAGTGGGAGATCGTCGTCGTCTGGTTCTGTATCTGGCTCATCCAGATGGCGGCGGCCACCCAGAAGGTCATCAGCATCAGGCCGCGAATCGACCAAGCCGAACGGGGGGGGATCTCCCACGACGGGAAGGCGAGTTGCCAGCCGGTCGCCCCCTGCAGGACCAGTAGTGGGGCCGTCAGGCCGAGCAAGATGGCCGGCAGGGAGAAGATCAGGTTCAGTCCGTCCAGTTCGTTCGGCCAGAGGGTCGTCATGCTGTAGGAGGCGAAAACGCGGTCCGCCAGATCGGATTCGCTGCCGAACTGCAGGGCCAGCCAGTAACCGAGCCAGAGCATCATCAGCCAGCAAAACAGGGCAAACAGGACCCCGCTTACGCGGACCCCCAGAGTGAAAGCGGGCAGAACGAGAGCGAGGGCTAAATTGACCGGAAAACTGACCACAATTGCCATCGCGAGCAGGAATAACAGGAATTGGGAATAGTTGCCTGAAGGCGGGCCTGCCAAGTCGGCGGTCAGAAGCCAGCGGAGGCTGAGGCAGGCGAGCAGGTGACTGCCGGCAAAAATTAACCACAAAATACCGGACCACCAGCGCCGGGCGCGTGACAACTCGGTCGCTTCCGATACGGGAAGCTGCTCGAGCAGGTTAATGGACATCCAATCCCCGGTCTTTGTTTACAGGATTTACAGGAAACCGTGTTCGAACTACGGCATTGGGTGGTTGCCGAAAGTCCAGGTGAAGCGGTCGCGCGGTGATCGATTTCGGTTCCGGGTGCAGCCTGGGTCGTCTGCGCCGGCCCAACCCAATAAACCAATTGCAGCCGCCCATGTCAAATCGGGCCGCTCGGTGGGGCTCGGCAGACGAGCCTTTCAGCTCAAACGGGACTGTGGAAGCGTCTGCTGGCCAAGTGCCGGCGAATGAATTTCAGGGAGCGTTCCTGATTTCTGCTGGTCACGTCGTCCCTTTGGCCCTAATTTATTGGACTGAATAGCATTCACGTTACGGTCACGACAGGTTCGCTGGAACCTCGGAGTCTTCCGCATGCAGCTACCGTCAGAAGAAAAACAGAACATACCGGTGGGCCAGGCCAACCCGAGAGTCTGGCCCCTGTTTGTGGTCGTCCTGTTGGTCTTCCTGGCGACGATCGTGGTCCAGTTGATTTTGGCCGGGATTCTGGCCGTGATCGAAATCTCTCGTGAGGGGTCCTTCGACGCGGAAAGTATGGTGGTCCAGTGGGGGTCGGCCCCCATGGTTGTGATGAACCTCTTTTCGACGTTTCTCTGCATGGTGGGGGGTGCGCTGCTGTTCGGCAGGCTCAGCGCCCGTCGGGCTGGTTGTTCGTTGGCCGATCGATTAGGGCTTCGCTGGCCTTCTTTCTCGGTGTTTTCCCTGGTTGGATTCCTGCTCGGTTCGGTGCCCGTCTTGATGCTATCGCTGGTCGCGGTCTACCTGGTCACGCTGCTTCTGCCTCCCATTACAGGGCTGAGTTTGCTGTACGATGGTATGACGACCCCCTGGGCGATCGTGTTTATTATTGCGATCGGCGTCTTTCCGGGAGTCGGAGAAGAGCTCTTGTTCCGGGGCTACATGCAGCGTCGCCTGCTGCAGCGTAGTGGCCCCTGGGTTGGTATCGGGGTGACCTCGGTCGTCTTTGGCCTGGTTCATGTTACCCCTCAGGGGATTGTCCTGGCGACGATCATTGGTGTTTGGCTGGGCCTGCTCGCCTGGCGGACCAATTCGATCTGGCCAAGTGCCTGTTGCCATGCGGTTATCAACAGTGGCTGGAACTTTTACCAGATCGGGATGATTCACGAGTGGATCCCTCGGGATTTCCCGGTGTGGTTCTCGGTGATTGGGGGCTTGGTGGTGCTGGTCGCTTTCGTGGTATCGATCGGCGTCCTGTGGAAGATGAAACCGGGTGCACCGAATTAGCTGGCCAAGAGGTCCCTGCCCTGCCCTGCCCTGCACCAGTCCGGTCAGTCCCCCGACACCGCAGAAGTCCGGGTTGCCGAAGGAGTCGACCGGCTGACCGATCGACTGTCAGAGGTTGATCAACATCCGGTTGTGGGGGGAATCGCAGGGCCTTTCAGCGGTTGCCGATGATCGCGATTTTGTCATGAGATTTGTGGCACTCGGCATAAATTTGGTCGTAAATGGCCGCATTCGAAACGCCTGTATTAAAATGGTGTTTGGCCCGCTCCTTGAAATGCCTGCCAGACGCTTTTGGCAAAGCTAGGGTGTTCGAGGAAATGGGCTGCGCCAATTGGCAGTTCTGAATCGACAAGGCAGGAAGGCAGAGTTTTGGTTGAAGATTGCGTTAGCGTAGCGCTGCCGGTTGATGTTCTGTTTGGGATCGCAGCTGTTTGATTTCAGGGGAGTTGAAATGTCGAGTCTGGACAACACGAGGGTGCTCATCCTGTGTGCTGGAAATGCCGCTCGTTGGGGAGATTATCTGGGTGTCCCCAAGCAGTTGATTCCGTTTAACGGGGAATCCCTTCTTGAACGAACCGAGCGTTTGTTGCGAGGAAGAGGCTATCAGGATATCAGCGTGATTTCACACGACGAACGTTTGCAGGTTGGGTCGTGTTCTTTGTTTCGACCTGAGCGATTTCAGTATACCTCCGAAACGTTTCTTTCGACGCGATCCCTGTGGGGTGGAATGACCCTGGTTTTACTGGGTGATGTTTTTTACACCCGCAATGCGATTGATAAAATTGTTTCGTTCAAAGAAGGGGTCCACGTGTTTGGAAGGCGCGGCGCCAGTCTCTTTACGCGCAGTCCGTACGGGGAGATCTTCGCGTTTTCCTTTGATCGCGCCAGCGCAGGTGAGATGTTGGAAAAAGCAGAACGCGTCTGCGCTGACGCAAAGGCTGGGGGCAGGGGTAAAATATGGGAGCTCTATCGGGCACTGGCCGGCTTCTCGCTGGATGAGCAGCAATTCGAGCGTGAGATTTTTGTCTCCATCCACGATTTCACCGATGACATTGATTCCCCTGAGGAATATGAAAGGATGGCAGGTCAATATTTGAAATATACCTCAAAGAGTTGGCTGAAAAAATTCTCCCTGTATAGCGGTCTGGTTTTCAGTGCTCCGTTTCAAATTGCACCTCGGTTCTGTCGGCGTCTGAGACGTATGCTCTAAGGCCTTTTACTTGATGTGCGGAGAGTAAGAGCTTTCCCCAGATGACTGCCAGAGAGAAGGGCTTGATGGGTGGTCGTGGTTGTTAAGTGGCCATGGTTCACTTTTGCTGGGTGGCAGGAGGACTTGATCGAAACGGGCGAAGAGGGCCCTGCCCTACGCCAGTCCGGTCAGTCCCCCGTCACCGCAGAAGTCCGGGTTGCCGAAGGAGTCGACCGGCTGGCCCATCGCCTGGCAGAGGCTGATCAACATCCGGTTGTGGGGGACGGAACCGAAATCGAGGGCCCGACCAGTTTTCCAGCCGAGGCCTCCCCCGACAAACAGGAACGGAATGTTGTTGCGGGTGTGGGAATTCCCCTTGCCCAGTTCATTGGTCCAGAGGATCGTCGTATGGTCGAGCAGGTTGCCGTCGCCTCCCGGCTCGGGTGTTTCCCGTAAACGACGGGCCAGGTAAGCGACCTGTTCGCAGTACCAGGTGTTGATCTGGATCAGCTTTTCGTACGCCTTTTCGTTGCTGTCCGGTTCGTGGGAAAGCGTGTGATGGCCCTCCTCGATGTCGAGCCATTTCATGCGGGGCTGGCCCACGCTGTTGGTGATCTGGAAGGTGGCAACGCGGGTGAAATCGGCGGCCAGACTGCTGACCAGCATGTCCATCTGCATGCGGCAGATGAGGGGCAGGTTGTCGTTCTCTTCCTTGACGTTGGGGGGTAATTGAGGGACTGCGTGACCGGCGGCCGCGGCGTCCCCACTCCGTTTCCGTTCCGTTTGTAGCTCCCGCTCCACTTCGCGAACCATCTCGACATGGTCCCTCAGCAATCGGCGGTCTTCGGCGCTGATCAGTTTCTCTACCTGTTGGAAATCATCGGTCAAGTCGTCCAGCACACTGGCCAGCAGCGCCCGGTTCTCGGACTTGCCGTACAGCTTGTCAAACATCCGGTACGGGTTGTCAATGGGCGCGACTGGCTGGTTCGGCCCGGCGTACGACATGCGGGTCCAGATGTCGGCCCGCTCTGGCACCATCACGCCGAATTCGAGCGATCCGAAACGGGTTTGAGTCGCTTCGTCGGCCTGCAATCGGTTCTTGAGAAACTGGTCGATCGAGATCCCCTGCGACCAACCGGCGGGCGTATCCGAACCGCCCTGGATGTCCCCGGGAAACAACTCGATCCCAGTCAGCAGGCAACCCATCCCCCGCATATGACCGTCACCATCCCCCTTGATCCGGTTGCAGACGCCGTGCGCGGTCAGCAGTTGGTCCTGGAAGGGCGCCAGTGGTTGCAGAATCCGTTTCAGTTCGAGCGATTCGCTGTCCGGATCGGGCCAGAAGTGCTTCGGAATCACGCCGTTGGGACTGAACAGGATGATCAGCCGTTGTTTCGGTCGGTTCGTTGCCGAGTGGCCCAGCAGGCTGGGCAGGCCCAGGGCCCAATTGGCCGCCGCCGCACTGACGCCCGAGCGGATGAGGAATTCTCGTCGTGTCGCTAAGTTGGTCATGTCAGGATCCTTGGTCAGGCCGTCGGTCGTTCACGGTTCGGTTCTCGGTCGCGGCCACGACCGCGATCTCCACCAGCAATTGACGAATGCTGTAGCCTTGGGCAGCAAACGATTCGGTCAACTGGTCGAGTGTCTCCGGCCCGAAGGCGGCCGGGGGCTGTTTGACAAAATGCTGAAACGCCCGCCGGACAAACGCCCGTTGGGCGTCCTGGCTGGTGGCCAGGAAGCGGGCCAGTTCGTCGACCCCGTCCAGAGTAACGGTTTGATCGGTAGTGGTCACGTATTGCCCCGTGGCATCCAGTCGCTGCGCTCGCTCCTCGATTCGGTATCGACCGACCGCATCGAAGTTCTCCAGCGTAAAGCCGAGCCCGTTGATCTTCTGGTGGCAGGTGGCGCAGGTGCCGGCGCCGGTCTGCAGATCGACCCGTTGTCGCGTCGTCAGATCGGGGTGCAAGTCGGGGCTGATCGGGGCGAACGCCTCCATCGGGGGGCGAATCGTGCGGCCCAGCACGTGACGCAGCAGGAACACCCCACGATGGATCGGTGAGCTGGTGTTGTGATACGCCAGGCGACTGAGCAGGTACGGGTGGGTCAACAGGCCGCGGTGTTGACCGTTGTTGTCCGACGTGCGGGACAAGGCCTCGTCCCCCGCGGTGGGCCGATACGCGTCGCCATAGAATTCGGCCATCCGGGGCGTCGTGAAGGTCCAGGGGTTCTGGAACAGCTGGCGGTAGTCACTCTCTTCGCTCCAGACGATCTCGTCCAGTAAACGATCGAGTGAGGCCTGCAGGTCAGCCACCAGCAGCGGTTCAAAGCCGGGGAACTGCTGCGAGTCTTTGTCCAGGGGCCCCGCTTCTTCCAGCTGCAGCCAGCCGTACAGGAACGTGCGGGTTTTGGCCCGCGTCCGGTAATCATCCACCATCCGCTCGGCCGCCTGGCGAATCCGTTTCGGCTCGTCCAGTTTCCCCTGTTCTGTTAATCGGGTCAGCCAGCGATCACTCGGCAGGGAATCGTGCAGGGTGAGGGCCAGTCGGCTGGCCGCCTGGTGGGACCGGTCCCGGTGGCTGTCCGCCAAGGGGTAGAGGAAGCGGGGAGACTTGATCGCCATCAGCAACACGCGCTTGATCGCCAGGGTGTCGTCTTCGGCCTGGTCGAGTTGCTGGTCGATATACTGTTGCCGCTGGGCGTCGCTGAGCGGTCCGCGAAAGGCGACGGTCAGCAGATCAGCCAGAAATTGTCTTAAAACCGACCGGTCCTCGTCCGGGTCATTGCGGTGGCGTCGGCGGTCGGCCGGCCAGAGTTCGGCGGTCGTGATCTCGGCAAACTCGATCGCCGCTGCCGTGATCGCATCGTCCCACTGGCGGCTGATGGCGATGCCCCGTTCGTACCCGTAACTACGATCATCGGGGGGCAAATCGGTCTGCAGCGGAAAAACGGGCGGTACCCGCACCGGGACGAGTTGGTCGGTGGGGATCGTCTGCTCAACGCCGCCGGGCGGGACCCAGTGGAGCGATATCCTGGCCGGGGGCTGTTCCGTTTTCCGTTTCCGTTGCCGAAATTCGATGCGGAACGGGTAGATACGGCCGGCGGTCAGGTGCAACGTCTCGCGGAACTCGGTGCGGTCTCCCGATTGAACATGGTTGTCAATCAATCGTCGTTGCTCGTGGCCAAAATCGACCACGAACGAACAGCTGCCCCGCACGATGATTTCGTAACGGCCCGTTTCGTCGATCTTCAGGCCGCCATTCCACTCGACGTAGAATTCCTCCGGGTTGATCTCCGCCCCTGGCCCCTCGTCGCCCCAATCGAAGTCGATCGTGGGATCGACCCGTTCCAGTTTTATTTCATCCTTCTTCCGATGGGGAGCATTGTAGTATTCCCCCCGCAGGCCCCGCTCTGCGACCAGGCCAGGCGTGCCCCCGGCAGCGCCCCCGGCCGCGGCGTACAGGTCGGCCAGGCTCTGCCGCAGCTGATCGGCCGTCAGCCGCGCCAGTTCGACGCGGGGTGGTCGATTGCGGACCCGTGCGGCCGGGCTGTAGAACGTGTGATGAATGTAGGCGGCCACGGCGGCCGCTTCCTCCCCTCGACACGCTTCCGGTTCTCCCTCGGGCATCGTGGCCGCAATGCGTTCGGTCAATTGCCCGATCGATTCATCGCCGATCAAGCGGGCTTCGTAAGCTCCCTCCACCCCCGCGCCGCCCGGGCCGTGACACTCGGCGCACTGGCGGTCATAGATTAACTGCCCCGTCTTGAGACGTTCGTCCTCGGCTGGGAGAAACCCGGGCGTGAGGACCAGCCAGACGGTCAGGCCGTAAACGGTTCGTCGACCCAGCGGGAACGGCCGGACTACTCGTTCTTTAACCCGGAACCGGGGCCGATTTGTCGGTGGCGGACGCATGCAAAAACCTGGCGAAGGGAAACGACCTTGTTTCACCATTATCGGTCGAAAACGGTGAAAGGGAAAGAGTCCGATGGGCCGGTGGCAGGCGATCGGTCAGGCCAAAGCCCGGGCCGATTCGACCCACCTGGGGGGGATCCCGCTGCGACTGGCACTGAACAACCTTTCCGGCGGCAGGATCAGGTGTCGGCCCTGGCCGTGACGGGTTTCGCTCAACCACGCCGCCCACCAGTAGTACGTGCTCTGGTTGAAAATATGGTGTTGGCAGTGGGACATCAGTTGCAATGTGGGCAACGTGTCCCCGAAGCCGTCGCCGGTACGGGCCAGGATGTAGTTCGGCCGGCCGCCGCACAACTCGTCGATGATCCGGTTGTGGCTCGAAGAAAAGAGGAAGAAGCGGGCTTGCGGGTAGATCGCCTCCAGCCGATCGGCGGATTCGATCAGCTGGCGAAAACTCTGTTCCGCCTGGTCGGTCTGATCGAGTTGGTTGTCCTCGTAGAGCCGGACGCCGAGGCAGACCGATTCGGTTTGCTCGATCTGCTGTTGCATTTCCCGGTAGCGTCCCTCCAGCGGGAGATCGATGCGAATCTGTTGCCTCAAGTGATCGATGACCGGCAGGAAAAACTCCTCGTCCTGCCAAAACCCAAACAGCTCCACCGCGCCCCGCGGCGCCGCCCGATCCAGTCGAGTCTCTCGCTCCGGCGACCGGACGTCCTCCTCGAGGTAGTTGGCCGGCCAGATTTGGCGGCGGATCTTGCGACTCGCTCGCCGCACCAGCCCCATCTCCGACTTCGATTGGAACACGATCTGCTGCCTCAACTCGTCGCCCAGCAACTGGTCGACCAGCAGGGTGCGTCCATAGCGATCGGGTTGCGGCCGGTAGAGCACGTGCAGCTGCCGCCCATTTCTTTGGGCGTAGGCGTAACCTGCGGCGATTTGAAAGAGTTGGTTCCCCAGTCCACCGACCAGGTTGAGATAGATTTTCTCGGGCATCAATGCAGGCTCCCAGGATCGTAGCCGCTTGGCTCATGGCGGTACGGGCATTTGCCCTGTGGGAACCGCCGGAACCGACGTGGTGCCAACATGGTAGAAAAGAAAAAAGTGGACCCGATCGGGATCGAACCGACGACCTCCTGCGTGCAAGGCAGGCGCTCTCCCAGCTGAGCTACGGGCCCTCATCGTTGGATCTTGTACCATTTGGTGATCCAGGGTCAAGATCCATCTGTCTTATTGAAGCGTTGAGTGGGCGTACCAAGATTCGAACTTGGGACCTCATCGTTATCAGCGATGCGCTCTAACCAACTGAGCTATACGCCCCGAATATGGCTCTATTGTAGTCTCTCTCCGGTGAAAACGCCGTATTCTATGGTTTGCCGTCGAACTGTCAAACCGTGTTTGCCCACTTTTTCCCGGTCGAAACGGCAGATTCGGCAGCGGGGGGAGCCGGGCAGGTGGGGTGGCCAGGAATCGTCTTTTCTCCAATCGGCAAAGTTCAACAGAAAACTGCAAGCATCGCTGGTGACGAGTGATGTTTGGAAAAAAAACCGTCCGTGTTAAATTCGGTTTTCCGATGGAATGGAACAGGGACGGGCCCGCACCCGCTGCCATAGGGACGGGGCCAGCACGGTAAGCATGAACCTATCTGGAACCGTATCATGAAATTCAAATGCACGTTTCAAGGGCGCAGTGGATGGTTGTTTTCGATCAGTTTCACCTTGTTGCTGGTCGGTGCCGAGTTGACCTTGGCCCAGGGGCCGACGGTGGAACAGGCGATGAAGATCCGGCCTCGTCAGCCGGCGATCGATTGTGACACGCCCGCTGCGGGTGAATTGGCGTCGTGCAAGATCGAGAAATCGTCGAAACGGTTTCAGGTCCCAGGCTACGTGGTCTATGACGGGACGGACCGGATCCTGCGGCAGTTTTTTGACACGAACGATGATGGCAGCCTCGACCAGTGGTCGTATTTCAAGGATGGGGTGGAGGTCTACCGCGATATCGATTCCAACTACGACAAGCGGGCGGACCAGTACCGTTGGCTCGGTACGGCCGGTACCCGCTGGGGACTGGACCGGGATCAGGACGGGGCGATCGATCAGTGGAAGATGATCTCGGCCGAGGAGGCGGCGGAAGAAGTTTTCCAGGCAGTTCAGAACCGCGATGTTGACCGTTTTGCCCTGTTGTTGCCCAGCCAGAAAGAGATCGATGCGCTGCAGTTGGGGCCGGTCATGAACGAGGTGCTGGAAGAGAACTTCAAGAATTTGGCCTCCCGCTTCAAGCAGGCCTGTGCAGGTCAGGACCAGATCGCTGCCAAGTCTCGCTGGATCCATTTCGGCAGTAGCCGTCCCAGCCTGGTTCCCCGGGGGCAATCAGGTATCGAAAAAGATCTCGTCGTTTACGATCACGCCTCGGCAGTCTTCCAGACCGGTGAACAGTACGGCCAGCTCTCCCTCGGCACGATCGTGCGGATCGGTGACAACTGGCGAATCACGGAAATGCCTCAGGTTGTGGAGCAGGAATCCGTGGTCAGCAACGGGGGCCTGTTCTACCCGAGCGAAAATTCTTCGCCCCTGCTGGCGACCGCCGCCGAGCCGACCGACAGCCAGGAGATGTCCAACCTGTTCGGCGATTTCGACAAGGTGGAAAAAGCGCTCGGCGAAGCGACGTCGCCGGCCGACATCAACCGCCTGGAAAAAGAACGGGCCGAGGTCCTCTTGCAACTGGCGGTCAATAGCGAGGGGGAAGACCGGCTCAACTGGATTCGCCAGATGGCCGACACCCTGTCTGGATCCTACCAGGCGGAACGGTTCGACGACGGTTTGGACGTGTTGGCCGAGAACATGAAGCGTTTGAAATCCGAGGGCGTCGACGTGGAGGAGGATTATCCCCGTTGGCGGATCATCAACGCGCGGTTTTCCAAGGCGATTACCGATGGCAATTCGAAAGAACGGAACACGGCCAATGACGTGTTCATGGAAGACCTGGAGACGTTCGTGGACCAATTTCCCCAAAGTGATTTCTCGGCCGAGGCGATGTTGCAGCTGGCGCTGTACAGCGAGGTCTCGGACCAGGATGGCTCGGGCAAAGCGATTGAATGGTATCGCAAAATCCAGAAGCAGTTTGCTGACACGACAGCCGGTCAGCGGGCCGCCGGGGCGATCACCCGGTTGTCGGCCCAGGGCAAGCCGATCGCCTTTGTCGGTCGGGACGTTCGCGGCCGGCCTTTCGACCTCAAGTCGGCCCGCGGCAAGATCGTGGTGATACATTACTGGGAAACGTGGTGCGATGCCTGCATCGAGGGGTTTGAGGAACTGGAGCGACTGCGGTCGAAGTACGGTTCAAAGCTGTTGGTTGTGGGGGCGAACCTCGATTCGGACAAGGAAAAGCTGCAGCAATTCCTGACCCAGAACCGGACGCTCAGCTGGACCCAGCTGAATGCGCCGGGCGGGGTAGAACAGAGCCCCCTGGCGATCCAACTGGGGGTCACCACCTTGCCGATGAACCTGTTGGTCGATGCGCGGGGCAACCTGGTCGAGAGCAACGTTCCGGTCGAGGAGTTGGACCGGGAGATCCAGCGACTGATCAAGCAATCGGGGATGGCCGCAGGACCGAACCAGAAGATCCGGAACTAGGTTTCGGGTGAACTGGCCCGGTGGACTGCAGAAGCAGGTGCCGGGGGCCGCCGGTTTGACATTCACGTTCTTCCTGCTAAAAATCAGCTGTCCCCGTTCTGTCGTTGGTGGAGGTTGATCGGATGCGTCGCGTGGTGGTGGTACTCTTGTTCCTGGCGGTCACTGGACCACACCTGGCCGCCCAGGATAGCCTGGACGAACTGGCGAATTCTCCCGAATTGGCATTTGCCGAAGATATCTCTCAGCCCTTTCTGATCTGGGATGTTTCGGGGGGCCTGAGAATGGCGCCGGCGGCCGATTTCAAACCGAGCCCGCTGGTCACGGTCTGGCCCGATGGGCGGATCCGAGCCGGTTCCGATCGTCCCGGGGTGGAACCGCGGGACGGCAAGTTGACCCGGGAAGAGCTGTACCAGCTGCTCCAGTTTGTCGTCATCCAGAATCGGTTCTACGAGGCGAACACCGATGAGATCAGGACGGCGATCGAACAGGCGGGAAACGGTCCCAGGATCGCCGACGCGATGACCAGCCGGTTTTCACTCAACCTGAAACGGGGTAAGCATACCGTGCAGGTCTACGCCCTCAGTTTCAACCTGAACCTGTACCCTCAGCTGGACGTTTTGCAACGGCTGTCGGCGATCGAAATGAGGCTCCGCAACCTGTCGGCCCTGGTCCGGTTGGGTGACCGGGCTGCGGTGGAGGCGATGCTGGCCACCGTCAACCGCGAGCTGAAAAAGAAGCAACCCGACGTGCGTCCGATGGAAAAAGATGAGGTGCTGAATGTCCGTTCCGGTTCCCAGGGAGCCCAGATGATCGTCCTGTCGCGCAAGTTCGTGGGCGATGAGGCGGCGAAAACCCGTCAGCAGTTGACGGTCGTATACGAAAAGAAAAACGACGGGGCAGAACCCCGCGTAACGATACACCGGGTGAAGGGGAAGTGATCTGCTTCCCCAGTCCGCCAAGCTTTGGATAACAAGGAAGGTGACGAAATGTTGACGATTCGTGTTAACGCCTGCTCCCTCGCCCTGCTCGTGTTGCTGGGAAGCGGCGGAGAAGATGCCCGTCTGCAGGCCCAGCAGTGGACGGAGTTTCGCGGGCCGGGTGGAAGCGGGATCGCCTCGGCGGCCAACCTGCCCAGTCGCTGGTCGGAAGATCAGAACGTGGCCTGGAAAACGGTCGTGCCGGGCCGTGGCTGGTCCTCCCCCGTGGTGGCCGATGACCAGGTCTGGTTGACCTCGGCCGTTGAGACAGAGCTGAGCCCTGCCCAGCGCGAAGAGAAAATGAAGTCTGCCAGGATCCCCGGTTTGATGCCGGTGCAGAGCATCGAGCTGTTCGCCCTCTGTTTTGATGCCCGCACGGGTGAGCTGCAGGCCAAATTGAAACTGGGTGAGAGCTCTGACCCGCCGCTGATTCACAGCCTTAACAGTTTTTCCTCGCCTACCCCGGTGCTCGATGACGACTCGGTCTATTGCAGTTTTGGTACCTTTGGGACCTGGTGCATCGATCGTAAAACGCGGCAGGTCAAATGGTCCAACCGGGAGCTGGAGTTGGACCATGAGACGGGGCCGGGGTCTTCGCCGATCCTGTGGCAGGACCTGCTGATCTTTCATTGTGACGGGATCGATTACCAGTTCGTCGTGGCGCTGGACCGTGAATCGGGCAAGGTGGTCTGGAAAACGGATCGATCGGGTGAATTGAATGAGACGGACAGTTTGAGAAAAGCGTTCAGTACCCCGATCGTGGTTTCGATCGATGGGGCGGACCAATTGGTGTCAGCCGGCGCGAACTGGTTGTACGGCTACCAGCCGGACACGGGGGCCGAGTTATGGAAGATGCCTTACGGAAAACTCGGATTTTCCAATGTGCCTCGCCCTGTCTACCACGATGGGATGCTCTACCTCTGCACCGGCTATAGCCGTTCCTCGCTGTTTGCCATTCGTTTCGATGATCCGGGCGGGCCGGGGGAGGAGGACCTGGTCTGGCGGTACGAAACCCAGGTTCCGACGATGCCCACCCCCCTGCTGACTGACGGTCTGTTGTTGATGGTCAGCGACCGGGGGATTGCCACCTGTCTGGACGCCAAGACGGGTGAGAAGCACTGGCAGGAGCGGTTGGGGGGCGGCTTTGCCTCTTCCCCGATCCTGGCCGACGGCAAGGTCTACGTGGGCAACCGGAAAGGGGAGATGTTCGTGATCCGTCCCGGTGACGAGTTTGATCTGTTGGCCACCAACCAGATGGACGGCGATATCATGGCCACCCCGGCGGCGGTGGGAGAACAATTGCTGGTCCGCACCAAAGAATCGTTGTACCGGATTCAGAAACAATAAGCAGGTTGCGCGAAGCGGCAGGCAAGTCGGCCGGCCGGTAAGAGCGGTGACCGGAACGGACGGCAAGACATTGTGGAATTGAATCGAATCGAACAGCTGACCGACCTCCCCTTTATCCTGGTCTCGGGCCAGGCTCGTTCCGGCACCACGATCTTGACGCGCGCCATGGCCCACCACCCGGCCGTCCTTTCCAATGGCCTGGAGAGCACCTGGCTGCGGGACCTGCTGGAACTGCTCCATGCCAACCTGGATGATGAAAGCAGGATGCGACAATGTCTGGTCGAGCCGGAGCGGTTTGCAGCAATCTTTCGAGAGGCAGCTTTCCAAATCCTGTTCCCCCAGGAGATCTGGCCTGATCAGGTTCCCCAGGCCGTTTCGACGTTCAGTTCCCTCAAACAGGATGTCTTTCCGCGCTTGAGAGATCTTTTACCGCGGGTGAAGTTGCTCAACATCGTCCGCAACGGGATCGAGGTCGTCTCCTCCCGCATGCGGCATCGCGCCATAGGGCAGCTTCCTTTTGAACGGCACTGTCGGGCCTGGTCGCGGGCGGTGGACGTGGTCCAGTGGGCAGAGGGCGATCCGTTTTTCAAGCTGGTGCGGCACGAGCAGTTGCTCGCCGAGCAGTCGCCTGGTCTGTTCCGGGAGATCCAGCAGTGGGCCGGGCTGGATGCATCCGATGATTGTCACCAATTTGTCGAGCAGAACCTGATCAATACGACATCCGGGCCGGATGATTCGATTCAGCGGCCAGCGCAATTGGCCGGACGCGCGGAGCGATGGCGAGACTGGACGAGCGAGCAGCAAACCGTTTTTCAGCAGATTTGCGGGCCGGCAATGGATTATTTCGGGTACCCGATTCCGTGGTAAAGGTGGATCGCTGGCGAGTGGCGGTTCGAGATGCCGGTGTGGTTGCCTGTTGCCTGTTGCGTGTTGGGAACGTGGGGACCGGATCAGGTTTGCCAGAAAGGGCCCCAGCTGGCAGGGGGTCGTTGGCCTTTGGCGCCCGGCTCATCATTCGATCTGGATTCCAGGATCCGAATTTCCTGATCCAGAGATTCCATCAGTTCCTTGAAGGCCGGGTTGCTGGTCAGGTTCCCTTTGACTCGTGCCTCTGACGTGAAAAAGGACTTGATCAGCACGAGTTTTCGTCGGGCCAGGTCGACGACCTCGTCCAGTTCCTGAACCGATTCCCCGGGCCACATGCCGTGCCGTCCAAACAGGATTACCATCGAGGCGGCCGCGCGAATCTGGTGTGGGTGTTCGGCCGGTTCGAGGCTCAGTGTGGAGCGAACGATCCGGCCCATTTTGTGCCAACCGCCGGATGAAGCCAGCCAGTTCCGGGCATCCTCATCCGACCAAGGACTCATGGGGCTTGTGGGCTGGGACATATGGGTTCGCTTCTGTTGAGGTGGTCAAGGTGGGTGTTCGCCAGAGGGGTGGCCGCGCCTGGCGGAAAATATCGCGGTGGGGATTTCAGGCCCAAAAATCTTTCCAGGTAGCGGGTCGGTGAATGCGGGTCTTCAGGCTGGACTTGCCAATGCGGCGCCGCAACACTTCCAGTTCGTAACGGATTTCGTCCATCAGAACACCGTGCTGTTGATGTTGGGCCATCGTCATTTTTCGGTTCGTTTTGGATTGGGTTTGTTTGACAATTTCCGTGACTTTCTGTTCCGCGAGCACCAGGACGTCGTCGTAGCCGGAAGGCCAGATGCCGGGGCGGGCCAGAATGATCAGGAGCATCAGGACCATTCGGCACTCCGGTACCTCGATCTGTTCCAGGGGCTGTGCCACGAAACGTTCCAGCTCGTCCAGCATGCCGGAACGCTTGAACAGCATCTCGAACCAGGCCTGTGATTTCGGATGGGCCCAGGGTGACAGGTCGGTGGTTGCGTTCATGATGGGTTACTTCGATCCATGCCCGGGAGTCAGGAGACTATCGCCATTCATCATGGCAATTGCTACACGATTGTTCGATCAGGTTGAATCCCTCTGCGGCCAGGTCATAGTTGTTGGTCTGGCACCCCTGCACCACCTGGCCAGCCGCTTTTTTCATCGCCTCGGCGTAGACCAGGTAGTCTTCTTCTTCCGCATCGTCCATTTCCGGGTGACCGAGGACCTGTCCCATCGCGGCGACCAGGCTCGCGCCGTGCAGCACCGTTTCGTTGTTTTGCGTAAACTCGGTCTTATTGGCCAGGTGGGGTTTCAGTGTCTTCAACGTCGTTTCCAGCTGCACCATGATCGGGCTCCGCTTCACCGCGGAGGCCCAGTCGACCGCGTCCACCGGCTTCTGCTGGTTGCCGAAACCGCCACCCCGAACGAGTTCGGTCAGGTTCTCTTTCTGCAGCTTGGCATTGTTGTAGGCCTGTAGGGAGCCGACACGTGAATTGGCAGCCGCGCGGGCAAAGGCGGGTTGGGCCAACGGTGCCATCTCTTTCCAGCGAACGTCGTCGTCGTACTCGATAATGATTCCAAACAGCATGGATAGCATCGAATAGGATTGGTGCACTTTGCCGTAATCGCTTTTGAATCGGCCCGGCGTCGTGACGTCCATCGTCAGCTGTTGTTGCAGTGCCTTGACTTCGTCTTCGATCACCGTGTTGCCGATGACCTGGCTCCAGGTAAAGCTGCCGGCGTCGGTGGGGGAAGCCGCAGGGGTCACGGTCTGCGGTCCAGCGACCTTGCTTGGGTTGGCGGCAGGGGTCGAGCTCGGCACCGGTCGCTCGCCGACGAGACCATCCTCGAACAGGTTCTCAAAATAGATCCCGTTCCAATCTCGCTCCAGGAAGTTGGGCCGTTTGGCGCGTTTGATCAATTTCGGTCGGCGGACTTCCTGTTCCTGGTAGGCATAGGCGGTCAAGGTACCCGCGATCAGGCTTCCTGACACAAGGAACGCACTCGCCAACCGGTGGAAATACATCTGGAACGCTACCCGCTAAAAGAAACAACAACGCTTGTGCTACAATTATGGTAGCTAAAGGCAGAATCGACAACATGCATTGTTCCCGGACCACAATATATCGATGAAACCCGAACGTAAATCATCTCGCAGAGAGTTCCTGGCGGGTGGAAAGGTGGACCGCACGGAGCCGGGTGTGGACACTTCGGCCGAAGCGGATGCTGCGGATTCGATCCTGTTGGGTGATGCCGACCGTTCGCTGCACTACCTGGAGCATTTCTCCAAGCGGGCGATGGCGTGTGAATTCGAGTTGTTCTTCAATATGCAACAGTACTCCGGCAGTGGCAGCGCGGCTCTGGCGGCGTTTCAGTTGATCGATGACCTGGAGGAACAGTTGTCGGTCTACCGGGATAGCAGTGAAATCAGCCAGCTGAATCGGGATGCGGAAAAGGATTGGGTGCGGGTTGAACCGGGATTGTTTGAGTTGTTGCAGCGGGGCGCCGAACTTTCCGGTTGGACCGGGGGCGCGTTTGATATGACCGCGGGGGAACTCTCCCGGGTGTGGGGGTTTGAACAGCGCCAGGGGCGGGTGCCCGATCCACCAGAGATCTCTGCCGCCCTGGCCCGCGTCGGCTATGAAGGAGTCGAGTTGGACCGAGACCAGCAACGGGTACGGTTTGGCCAGTCTGGCTTGCAACTCAACCTGGGTGGGATTGGCAAAGGGTACGCGCTCGACCGGGCCGGTCGGCATTTGGTAGGGAGCGGGATGGAAGATTTCGTGTTGCACGGCGGGCAGAGCAGCGTCGTTGCCCGGGGGCGTGAAACCAGGCAGGAGGCCGGCGCGGAAAACGGTTGGACTATCGGTTTGAGTCACCCCTTGATACCGGGGCGGCGACTGGCTGAGATCTACCTGAGCGACCAGGCCCTGGGGACCAGCGGGACCGGGCGGCAAGGTTTCTATTTTCAAGGACGACGCTATGGTCACATCATTGATCCCCGTAGCGGATACCCGTCCGATCATTGTCTCTCCTCGACGGTGATCGCTGATTCGGCCGCCGATTGCGATGCGTTGGCGACGGCGTTTTTCCTGATGAGCGTGGAGGAGGTGGGTCAGTTTTGTGGGGAACATCCGGAGTATCGCGCCGTGTTGGTGCTGCCCGAACCGACGACGAAAAAATTCCGCATCGAGTCGTTCAACATGGCCCCGCACGATTGGCGGCTGGTTGACTCGTAATCGGCATATCGGCCGGAACCAACCTGCCAGGGCTTGCCAGTGTGGCGGCGCGCCCACGGTTGACGGGTGGCGCGGGGCAGCCGTTTGTCGGGTAGGATGGATGGGTAGCCGGCACTCGGTGGCACCTGCCTGGCGCCAACGGTATCTGCTGGTGACAGATGTTTCTGGAACCGGCCCATCTGCCGCAGGATGTATTTTTGTTTCGACAGGGGAAACCAAGATGAGATTAACAACTCAAAAACCGACTGCCTGGATCTGTCCGTTGGTCGGTTTCATGGTTCTGCTCGGTGGCAGCGCGTGGCTGGGGCAGTTCGCCGGTGCGCAGGAGACGGATGCCCGGCAGGCCGAGGCCGAGGAGATTGAGCAACTTTTGAAGAAGCAGGTCGAATGCTGGAACCGGGAAGATATTGATGGTTTCATGCAGACGTACTGGAAATCGGACAAGCTGACCTTTAGCGGCGGCGGAAAAACAACCCGGGGTTGGCAGGCGACCCTCGATCGATACAAGGAGAGTTATCCGCCAGGTTCGATGGGGAAACTCCATTTCGACGGTCTCGAAGTCGACCCTTTATCCAAGCGAGTCGCGCTGGTCCTGGGGCGTTGGCACCTCGATCTCAAGGGAGAAAAAAAGGACGGGAATTTTTCGTTGGTCCTCAAGAAGTTGAAGAACGGCTGGAAGATCGTCCACGATCATTCGTCGACCCTGGAAAAGGAATGAGGAACGGTTGGCCAGTCGGACTCGAAACGGCGATTCAGCGAATGGGGGCGAGATTGAATTTCGGCATCCAAAGCGAATAATGTCATGTCGGTGGTCCGCCCGAGAATTTGCCCGGTACCAAGACTTTCCTGAGCGAAACCGGGGCGCCACCGTCGACCTGGATCGGACCTGGTTTTTCATCCGTATTCTGAAACCTTGCTGCCGCCTGTTGGGTAATGCCCCTGGTGTCAGTTCGAGCTTTCCGGGGGATGACATTCAGCCATGAAAAAATGGATCGGTGCGACAATCTGGATATTGCTGCTGCTCGTTGGCTGGGCCGCGTGGCAGCAGTATGCCGTGGAGCAGACCCGCGCCACGGGCCAGTTGTGGCAACACTGGACCCGGGCGGCCCGTCCGGTCGAGCTCCAATTTGAGTCACCGATGCCGGTGCGAGTGGGGGACCCGCTGGTGCACTTCGAAGATGGTTCTGCCAGGATGGTGGGCGTCATCCGACATGTCGAAAGCCCCGACTCGATTTCCGAAGAATTGGTGATGACCGACCGGGCGTATGCTGAATGGTTCGGCTCGGCGCCGCCGCGAAGGGACGGGATGCAACTGACCTACCACTCCACTCCGGACTCCATGGAGTGGGTCGTGCAGACGATGTTGCCCCCGGCAACCCGCCAAAGAATTGGTGAACTGTTGGTCGAAGCGTACCGGGAACACCAGTCCGAAATCCTGTCGGAACTTCAGCCGGTCATGGAGAAGACGTTTCAGGATGCGGCACAGATCATGAAAGAAGAGTTTCGCCAGAGTGTTCAGCGCCATGACCAGCAGATCCAGGAGCTGGGCAAACGGTACCAGGTGGAACTGGTGGAGCAGGAGCTGGTGCCGCTGGTCCAACAGGAAATCTGGCCCGTGATCGAGCAACTGGGAAAACCGCTGGTAATCGATATCGGTCAACAGTTGTGGGCAGAGGCCTCAATCTGGCGGTTCGGTTGGCGGTTTTTGTACGACCAGACTCCGCTGCCGCAGCGGAATCTGGCGCAAAAAGAATTTGAACGGTTCGCCAGTGAGAAGGCGGGACCGATCATCTCCGAAAACCTGCCGAAGATCATTGCCGTTCAACAACAGATGTTGGCTGAGATTTCACGGAATGAAAAGGTTCGAGAGACCGTGTCAGAGAGCTTGCGCACGGTTGTTCAGGACGACGAATTTCAGGTCCTGGTGGGAGATATCATGAAGGATGTGCTGGTCGACAACGAGCGTTTGCACCAGGCGCTGGTCGACAATTGGAATTCGCCCGAGGCGCGGCAGGCGATGGAGTTGACCAACCGTCGGCTCGAACCGACCATCACCCGGATTGGGCAGACCCTGTTTGGTTCCCCGGAAACCGAGATTACCCCCGAATTCGCGCGGGTGCTGCGAAGTCAGATCATGCAGAAAGACCAACGCTGGTTGGTCCTTCGTCCGGTCCCCGGTGAGGAGCCGGGAGGGTCGGGTGAGTTGAAGGAAAACCGGGGGTCGAACGAGTCGATCCGCGTTATCCGTGGGACCGAATTGGGGCCGGACCCCTTTTATTTTCCCCGGAGACCTCGGCAATGAACCAGGTGAATCATGGGGAGCCGGTCCCACCGTCGGGTGCTGGTATCGAGATCCGGGGATTGACGGTCACGGCCGGTGGCCGCCGGTTATTGGAAGATACTTCGGCCTCGTTTCCGGCTGGGCAGATTACGTTGATCGTCGGCCCCAGCGGAGTGGGCAAGTCGATTCTGCTGCGGATCATGTCCGGCTTGATCGAACCGGCCGATGGGGGCGTAGGCTACACGGGTTCGGTCACGGTCAGCGGGCGGCCGAACCGCCTGGGTGATGTGGGGGTTGTATTCCAGGCCTTCGCCCTGTTTGACGAATTGACGCCTTTGCAGAACGTGGCCTTTGCCCGGGCCAATGCCAACGACGCTTCGGAGGAGACGGCCGAACAACTGTTGCAAGCGCTGAAGGTTCCCGTGGATGTCCCCACGTCCCGGTTGAGCGGCGGTCAGCGACAGCGGCTGGCGATTGCCCGAACCTTGGCCTTCAACCCGCCCGTGATCCTGTACGACGAACCGACCTCCGGTCTCGACCCGTCGACCGGCCAGGACGTTGCTTCCCTGATCCAACAGACCCATCGCCAGCACGGCAAGACATCGATCGTGGTCACGCACGATTACCACTCGCTGTTGCCAATCGCCGATCGTGTCTACCTGCTGGACCCCCAGCAGCAAAGCTTGCGGGAAGTTCCCGCGGAGCAGTGGGAGGAGATCCCGCAGCAATTGCAGGGGATGGCGCACGTCGCCCAGCGGGAGACCGAACCATCGGTCTCGGTGAAATGGAGTGAACAGTTGAAAACGGGTGGGGGTGCGTTCCTGGAGGGGACCGCCAACTTCGCGCGGGCCGCGCTCGACGGCGTGGTGAGCCTGGTGCCGACCTGGAAGACACCCCGCTGGGGCTTCCGGTTCCTGGCCCACTATGCCCGTCTGGTCGCCGGGCCGACCGCCTGGATCTACCTGATCATTGCCGGCATTATTTCCGGGTTTGTGGTCACCTATTTTACATTCAAATTCCTGCCGTACGCGGCTTACACCGAGCCTCTTTTGCTGGAAGACCTGTTGACGGCGCTCGGCTTTGCGACCTACCGGATCTTTGTCCCTGTGCTGGCCTGCATCCTGGTGGCAGCCCGATGTGGGGCGGCGGTCACCTCCGACATTGGGGGCCGTCAGTTCGGCAACCAGATCGACGCGCTGAAAACGCTGGGCGCCTCGCCGCGCGGCTACCTGATGACACCGATCGTCTGGGCATTCCTGGTCGGTACGCCCCTGTTGACACTCGTTTCCTACGGGGCGGCCAGCACGACCAGCCTGGTCACCTTTGTCCATTCGAATCCAGACCAGGGGCCGGATTTCTGGAACTATCATTTTCACCGTGGTTTATTCGAAATCGGGGCCTTTTGGTATCGAGGAACCGGCTGGCTTCTGGCAAAATTACTGGTCTGTGGTTTTGGAGTGGCCGTCATCTCATACTACTTGGGGCGATTGCCAAAGTACTCCAGCAGCGATGTCAGCAGGGCGGTTACGTCTACCATCCTCTGGTCGACGCTCTACGTCCTGCTGGTTCATTTTCTGTTTGCGTTTTACGAATATGAAGGGCTCGCCGCTGGCAACCCGGGAGGCAGTTGATGTTTGCACCTGGAATGGGGTATTGGGTCCTCGCGTGGATCATGATGCTGTTGGCATTTCTCGGCGCGTTTGGGGCGATCACATTGGGCGCCCGGGCACTCGACCGGGAAGAGCGACACGATGATGGAGAGTCGGCGAACGTCGGTTGAACCGACGGATGGGCAATGTTTGGGGATTTGTTTTTACTGAAAACTGGGAGGTTGAGAGGATGAAACGGGATTGGCTAATCGTGGTCGCCTTGATGGCGGGCATGACGTTCGGCTGCAAACCGGCCGAGACAACGACAGGTAATTCGGGTGGGGCGGAAACGTCCAGCTCTCAATCACTGATCAACATACCGCAAAATTTCACCGGGGAATTCAACCCCGGCGGGCTGCCGGTCGCCGTCGCCGAGGGGAGCCTGGCGCCGGAGATCAAGGGGAACGATCTGGATGGCGCCCCTTTCAAGTTGAGCGATTACCGGGGCAAGGTCGTGATGCTCGATTTTTGGGGTGATTGGTGACCGCCCTGTCGTGCGATGTACGATCACGAGCGGTCGCTCGTAACCGAATTGTCCGGCAAGCCATTCGCCTTGGTGGGCGTCAATACGGATGATGATCTCGACACGATTCGAAAAGTCGTGGCTGAGAAGAACCTGATCTGGCGTTCTTTCTATGATGACGGCATGTCCATTTCCAAAAGCTACGGGATCAATGCGTTCCCCACCATTATCCTGATCGACGATCAGGGCGTGATCCGCTCCATCAACCCCCGGGATCTGGATTACTCGATCAATGAATTGATTGAGGAAGCAGAAACCAGGAGTGCCACGACCAGCTAGAACGCGGGCAAAAAAATGATGCCACCAGCGACCCTGCTCGATGAGCGGGGTCGTTTTATTTCAGCGTGGTCACAACCTGTCGCGCGGCTTCGATCGTCGCATCGATATCGGCCGCGGAGTGTTCCGTCGAAACGAAGAGCGCTTCGAACTGGCTGCAGGGCAGGTAGACCCCCTGTTCGATCATCCCCCAGAAGAAGCGGGCAAAACGGTCGACGTCGGAGCGGGCTGCGCTCTCCCAATCGACGACGGGTCCGTCCTGGAAAAAGAGGGTCATCATGCTGCCCACACGGTTCAGGCAGTGTTCGATTCCAGCCGTCCGGCAGGCGTCGGTCAGGCCTTCGGCCAGTTTCCGGCTGGACTGTTCCAGGGCGTCGTACGGCGGTTGGTCGCGCAGACTGGTCAGCATGGCGATCCCGGCGGCCGTGGCAATCGGGTTGCCGCTCAACGTGCCGGCTTGGAAAACCTTGCCGGCCGGTAGGACGTGTTGCATGATGTCACGGCGACCACCAAAGGCACCGAGCGGCAGGCCTCCTCCGACGATCTTACCCATCGTGGTCATGTCCGGGGTGACTCCCCATAACGATTGAGCCCCCGAGAACGCGACGCGGAAACCGCACATCACTTCGTCAAAAATCAGCACCGCGCCCGCCTGAGTGGTCAGCTGGCGCAGGGCCGAAAGGAACTCGGGTGTCGGTGTCACGACTCCCATGTTGCCGCAGACCGGTTCGAGGATCACCGCTGCAATCTGGTCACCCTGCTCGGCGAAGGTGGTCTCCAGTTGCTGGCAATCGTTGTAGTTCAGTACGAGGGTGTCACGGGTCGTGCCCTCGGTCACACCGGGTGAGTTGGGGACGGACAGTGTGGCGGCGGCGCTGCCGGCCGAAACGAGCAGGCTATCAACGTGACCGTGGTAGTTTCCAGCAAACTTGATCACTTTGTCCCGCCCGGTAAACCCGCGAGCGACCCGTATGGCGCTCATCGTCGCCTCGGTACCCGAGTTGACCAGTCGGACCATCTCGACCGACGGCACGGCCGCGATAATCAATTCGGCCAGTTCGTTTTCGGCCAGTGTCGGAGCGCCAAAACTGGTTCCCCTTTCCACGGCTTGGTGGACGGCCTCTTTGACCGCCTCAAATTGGTGCCCCAGGATCATGGGCCCCCAGGAACCGATATAATCGATGTAGCGGTTGCCGTCGATATCCTGCAGGTAGGCCCCTTGGCCCTGCTCAAAGACGATCGGTTCACCACCCACGGCACCAAAGGCGCGGGCGGCGCTGTTCACGCCGCCGGGCATCAACTGCTGTGCGCGTTGATACGCCTGATGGCTCTTCTCTCGAGTCGGTTCTGTCACGGGATGTTCCTGTCGCGGCGGAAGCCTGGGCAGCCAAACCTGAAAAAGGGCGTGAACCGTGGGGCGGCAACCAAGATGGATCACGAGAAAATTTTAGCAGACTCGAACTCACGAGGTAGGCGGTAAGTGAATCGTCAGACTGTTTACCGCGTGACGCCACGGCAGACAACGGAAAACGTTCTGGTGCCGATCACGGCGACGGGTGGAGAGGGGCGTCGCACGAAGGAAAAAAACAAACGACTCAAAACGGAAGTCAACGCGGGGTTGAGTATCGATCGGAGAGGCAAGCGGCGTTGCTCCCATGCCCGTCTGAGGGACCGCGCGCGGTCGGTTATTGATGAATGGGTGCAGGCGAGCGCGAAACGAGTGGGACGGTGGGGCCGGAATTTTAAGCCGTTTTTTCGTCCATCTGGTCGTCGACCGGATCCACCACGCGGCCCATGTAGAAACCGCATTCGGGACAGACGACGTGGGTCGGTACCGTGGCACTACACTTGGGGCAGACCGTCAGTGGTCGGGACGGCAAGCGGTCGTGGGAACGCCGTTTGCCACTTCGTGAATTGGAATGCTTTCGTTTCGGTACGGCCATGTCTTACTTACCTCGTCTGGTCTGGCAATTTGCCAGAACGTCTCTCTCGAACTTTCGATCACGTAGTGTATCCAGTCGGCCCGATTGCCTCAACGGCTGAAATGACCGGGATTCGGCTATATTTGACCAAATAATGGCCGATACGGGGTAGCCGGTGTGGCGGAGCGAGCGGAATCGGTGTCCGGCTGGACCGACGTAGCCAGGCGAGAGCCAGGTTTGGCAACGTGATGGCAGGCCCCGGTTTACGGCTGCTAGCGGTTAATCCAGGAAGGGCAGATAAAATTTGCGGATTCCCCAAAGTTTGACGATTATCGGGTCGATGATTCCTTTGTGGAAGCGTTTCCGGACCGTCGACGCCTTGGGCGGACGGTCAGTGCGCAACCAGGGGGGTTCGAAGAACGGGCAATTTGCCCGTTGATTTAACGTCGCGACAGCTGCGAGTCGTGCCGTTTTTTCGAACAGACAGCAGGATATGGAAATCCCATGAGCTGGAAACTCCCTAGGTTGTTGATATGGACGGCGCTACTGTCGTTCTGGTTCGCCGGCTGTTCGCCGTCGCGACCCCTCTACCTGCACGACCAGGGAAATCTCTCTTACTACGTCGACCAGGCGACCGATATTGAGTACCCGGATGTCGAGGTCGCCCAGTTGGCCGAGGTCAGTCAAGCGAAGGCCCCCATGACGGTGGTCGACCCGGATTTTGAATCGTTCCGGGACATGACGCTGGAGCAGGTCGTTTCCATCTCGTTGCAGAACGCCAAGATCCTGCGGGGTTATGGCACGCCGAGCTTGCAGGGCGCCCGGGTGGTGCCCGGCATTGACAACCTGATCCAGGGGCCGGCCGCGGTGGGGACGATCTACAACGTGGCGGTTCGTGAGACGGAACCCGGGTTCATCGGCAACACGGGACAGATTGCCGATCCCTCCACGGTCTTGACCAATACGGGGCTGGATGTGAATCAAGGGGTCGAGGCGGCCCTGGCCGATTTTGACGCCCAGTACACAACCAGTGTCTTCTGGAATCACAGTAATGAGCCTCGTAATACCAGGGGTCAGCCAAATCCATTGGAGCCCCAAATTTTCCAGCAGGATCTGGTGAGTTGGGATTACGAGTTCGCCAAGAAAACGGCCAACGGAACACAGTTGTTCTTCCGAAACAACAACGTTTACACCGACAATAACAACCCGCTTGACCCGAATGGTTTTCAGGTCTTGTCCGACTGGTATCGAACCAATCTCGAATTTGAGGTGCGACAACCGTTGCTGCGTGGCCGCGGGGCTTTTATCCAGCGGATGCCGATCGTGATTTCGCGGATCGGAACCGACCAGGAATTGGCCAATATGGAAGCGCAGTTGCAGAACATGGTGACCAATATTGAGATTCGGTACTGGGATCTCTACTCGGCCTATCGCAACCTGGATGCGGCCAAAACTGGTCGCAAAGCGGCATTGGAGACGTGGCGGATCCTGAAAGACCAGTTTGAAGAGGGGGCCGATGTCAATATTCAACAGGTCGCCCAGGCAGGGGAGCAATACTATTTCTTTGATTCGTCCGTGATCGAAGCGTACAACAATCTGCTGGTGGCCGAGAGCAATCTCCGCTGGCTGATGGGGATTGCTGCGACCGATGGTCAGGTCATCCGGCCGACCGATGAAGCGTCGATGGCGCCGATTGAATTTGACTGGGACAGTTCGCTGGATGAGGCGTTGGTTTACCGTCCGGAACTGCGGCAGGAACGGTGGGAGATCAAGAAGAAGGAGCTCTCCCTGGCCTACGCCAAGAACTCGCTGTTGCCCCAATTGAATGTTACGGGTCTGTATCGCTGGCTGGGGTTGGGTAAAGATTACGCCAAGTCGGGTCAGGGAGGTGGGTTCCCAGGGAGAGAAAGCGGTGCCTGGAACGAGCTGATGGATGGAGATTTCCAGGAATTCGCCCTCGGTGTTGATTACCGCTTGCCCATCGGTTTTCGCCGGGAACTTTCCAATGTTCGCAATGCCCAGTTGAAATTGGCCCGGGAGATCGCCCGCCTGGAAGATATGGAGCTCGATGCGGCGCGGGAATTGAGTGACGCACTGCGGGCGATTGCCGCCAATCAACGGCTGATGCACTCCGCCTTCAACCGCTGGAAAGAGACGACGATCGAAGAAGAACATTTCGAGGAGATTATCGAGGAAGGCCTGGAGACCCTGGATGTCGCCCTCGATGCGCAGCGACGGCGGGCCCAGTCGGAGGTCGCCTTCTACAATGCCCTGACCGAGTACAACAAATCGCTCGCCCTGGCGCATCGCCGGATGGGAACGGTCCTGGTCTACAACAATATTTCGATGGCCGAGGGACCCTGGGCGGCGAAAGCTTACCAGGATGCGTTTGAATACTCTCGCCGCCGCGGTGCCAGTCATGTCTTCAATTACGGTTGGACGCGACCCGGGGTGATCAGCCTCGGGCCAGTCGATTCCGCCCCGGTCGAAGCGGGCGGCCAGATGCTGGAAAGTTTCGAGACGATTCCATTGCAGCCGGTCGATTCCTTCGAGGAAATTCCGACACCGGCTCCCAGGCCAGTGGAAAACCGGGAGCCGACCCCGGCCCAACCGGTCCCCAGCGATTCAAGGGACCCGGTCACCCTGGTACCGCTGCCCGGTGGCACCCGCGCGTTGATGACATTCGAGGATCCGGTGTCGGAGAATTTTAACTCCACACCCGCTGCAACAACTCCGGTCAAACCGCAGGAAGCGGTACCCATGACCGCCTGGGTGGACGATTTTGAACAACCGGTCGAGCGGGCGTCCCGCGTGATTCGTCGGGCCGCGCTCGACTGGGATCGGCTGGGAGGTCGCGCCGAGGGTGAGCCAAGTAAAAATTCAAGTGCCGTGATCAGGAAGTTGAAATAGTATGTTCCAACGGGAAAATCGGCAGGGCAAAAACGGTCGTTGCCGGGGAGTCGGAAAAATCTAATGAAGAACTGGGTCCTCAAACCGTTGATCGGCTGTTGCCTGGTGACCATGACAGGTTGTGCGATGTGCTGTGGTCCATTTGATTACAGTTACCCGACCTACGGCGGGTTTTTCCAGCGAGCGGACAGGAATGCGGGACGGGTCGGATCTGTTTATTCCGACCCGGACCACGTGGTTTCGGGTCCCTCGGCGGATTCGAACCTGGCACCGATCGAGGAGAGTCCTTCGATGGGGCTGCCGGAGGATGAATGGATGGAGGATTGGGATCCGGCCAATGAGGCCCTTCCCGATTCCGGAAGTGAGCCGAAGCCCCGCGATCGGAACGGACCCGTTCCGGATGACAGTACCACAGCGACGGGTGAGGGTTCCATCCTGCCTGTCAATTTTTCCAACAAGAACTGGCGTTAGCTTGGAGTGAATTTGAGAGCGATTGGTCCAAGCGCCTATCCCCGGGTAAAACCGGGGATATTTTTTTTGTTCGCAGGTGATATACCGCCTGCCCGCCAACGGCGGATGATCGTTTGACCGGTCACGTTTGAATTGGCCCGGTTTGCTGGTATGCTCTCGGACCATGTATATCGGTGAATTAGCAGCTTTGGCGACGGCCGTCCTGTGGGCCATCACATCCCTTTTCTTTACGGTGGCCAGTCGTTTGATTGGTGCCGGCTCGGTCAACCGCCTTCGGCTGGGCATGGCGATGGTGCTGATCGCGCTCTTCCACTGGTGGACGACCGGTTCACTGTTTCCGTTTGAAACGGAGCCGTGGCGTTGGGGAGTGCTCTCCCTCTCCAGCTTGTTGGGGTTGGTGATCGGCGATGGCGCGCTGTTCCTGGCGTTTATCTATATCGGGCCCCGCCTAACCTTGTTGGTGATGATCGTCGTGCCCGTCATGACGGCCCTGTTCGGCTGGATCTGTTTTGGTGAAAGCCTGGATGGGCAGGAGCAGCTCGGTATCCTGGTCACGCTGCTGGCGATCGGTTGGGTGGTGTTCGAAAAAAGAGGGTCAGCCGGAGTCTCGGAACTTTACCCGCCCGACAAATACGTGATCGGAATCGTCTTGGCGCTGGTCGGTGCGGTGGGGCAAACGGCAAATTTGATCGTGACCAAGTATGCCTTGATCGACGGCTACTCCACGTTGTCGGCGACCGAGGTGCGGATATTTGTGGCGTTGGTTATTTTGTGGATGCTGGCCGGATGCCAGGGGCAACTGGTCCGATCCTTCAAGCAGATGCGCAACCCTGTGGCTGCCCTGTTTGTGTTGGCCGGAGCCATCGCCGGTCCCTTTCTCGGCATTTGGTTCAGTTATGTGTCGATTCAGAATACCCGAGTCGGGATCGCGGCCACGATCATGGCGACCCCTCCCCTGCTGTTGATTCCCCTTTCCGCACTTTTCTTCAAGGAGAAAACATCGTGGCGTGGATGGGTCGGTACGATCGTCGCCTTCCTAGGCATTGTGCTGTTGCTGTGGGATTCCGCTTGACCAGGATTCGGGGGCGACTTTTTGAGGGGGCCGCTGCTCATCTCGTTGTCCCTTCTCTGCGAATTGGCCGGTTTGCGATATGATCAGTGACTGGCCGCCAGCGTGGTGCGGCATTTTGCAGAATGGGAGTTGGTTTCATGATGTGCTCTGGTGCATGGCGTAAGTTCTCGATCGTTTTTGTCCTGTTAATGGTGTTTGCGGCGCCGTCAGCCGTCGGTCAGGAAGCGGAGTCGGGGCAGGAACCCCAGGCCGCCGCCCGTTTGGATGAGTCGTTCGACGTGTGGCCAGTCGACTTGAAAATCAACGGCCAGGTGATGATGGCCGGTTCTGCAGAGTTGCCCGAGGGAACGATCGGTTTCTTTCTCGATCGGGTCAGGCGTCGCTCCGGCGACGCTGTGCCGAAAGTGCTGCAAATCTCGCTGGGAGCGCCGGCAACGAGGTTGGAATGGCCGGATGGTGTCGAGGCCGATTCGATCGGTTTCGAGTCCGACAAGCCGTTGGACCTGGACGGCGTTCACGGTCTCTGGGTAACCTCGAGTGGATCCTTCGATCAACCGTTGTCGCCCTTGCGGTCGAAGGTTTTGCAACAGTTGGCCGATCCGATGAGAGAATTTATCGACCAGGGTGGCATTCTGTTTGCCGATGCGGCGCTGAGTCCCTGGCTGGGCCAGATGGCATTTCAACCGGTCGATCAAGCGGGAAAGTTCCCACACGTGGCAAACGGGCTGAACCTGGTGCCAGATTGCCTGATCGGGTGCCGATTTGAACCGGCGCATGAACGGCAGATGATCAGCGCCTTGACCCTTTTGCCACGCAGGGTGGGCGTGGGGATCCCGGCGGGGGCGATCGTCGTGCTGAATGGCCGCAAGATGCGCGCGTACGGTGAACCAGGCCTGTTTTATCTGCCCGCCAATGCAGACGAACCGGTTCGTCGAAGAGTGCTCCGAGTTGGCGCGTTGGGTCAACGACGAATCAACCCGTATCGGCAACTGCTTGATTTGACGGCCTGGCGGCGGGACGCGATCGACCGAACGTTGGCCCCGTTTCCGCCAGCGGATCCCCCCAAACCGTACGTGGAAAATGGCAGCCTGGTGATCGTGGGCGGAGGTGGGATGCCGGAGGGGTTGATGGAAAAATTTGTGGAATTGGCCGGCGGCCCCCAGGCGAAGTTGGTCTATGTGCCCTGTTCGGAGTTTGACGAGGTGCCAGTCAGCCAGCGCCTCCTCGACCGTTGGCTGGAATTGGGTGCTGCCTCGGCGGTCCAGTTGCATACCAAGGACCGGGTCCAGGCCGATACGGATGAGGCCTTCCTGGAGCCCCTGCGCGAGGCGACCGGCATCTGGTATGGCGGGGGACGTCAATGGAATTTTTCCGATTCGTACTACGGGACGCAAGCTCATCGCCTGATGAAGCAGGTGGTCGAACGGGGAGGCGTCGTCGGTGGATCGTCGGCCGGGGCGTCGATCCAGGCGCGTTACCTGGCCCGAGCCAACCCCTTGGGCAACTTTGATATCATGGTCGACGGTTACGAGCGTGGGGGCCTCGGCTTCCTCGCGGGTGTGGCGATCGATCAGCATTTCAGTCAACGTCGCAGGCAGAAAGATATGAGCTCGCTGGTCGATGCATTCCCGCAACTGTTGGGGATCGGGCTGGATGAGAAGACTGCGCTCCTGGTCAAAGGGTCCACGGCCGAGGTCGTGGGCGAGGGCCGCGCGTTTTTCTATGACCGGAATCAAGCCGTGATTCCCGACCAGCCGGATTATGTTGCCCTGGAGCAGGGAGAGGTTTATGACCTGGAAAAACGGATTGCCGTGCCGCAGGAGTCGACCGATGAATGAGATTGACCGGTCGCCTTGTGCGATGCCCCGCTGTTAGGCGTTCCCGCGATCCTCCAGGGGCATCGACTCAAAGATCGAATCGAGTTCACGTTTCAGGTTGCTCGGGTCAAATGGCTTCATGATGACGGCGACCGGTTGAAACGTGTCGAGCTTTTCCGGGCACGGATCGGACTGGGCCGTCATGAAAACGGCCGGTACGTTTTGGTAGCCGGGCCGCTGTCTCAATTCGGCCAGCGTCTCAAAGCCATCTTTGTGGGGCATCGAGATGTCCAGCAAAAGCAGGTCAGGGGAGAATTCCAGGGAAGAATCGATCGCTTCCTGGCTGCAGGCGTACGCTTTCACTACGATCCCCTGGTTGGACAGGATCATCGAGACGACGGTTCGAATGTCGTCTTCGTCCTCGATATATAAAATTTTCTGGATACTCATGGCTGAGAGCGAAACAGCTTACAAAGGGCGGGAAGTGGAAGCCCATACGAATCATCGTAATGGCTAATGCAGCAGAGGGAAGAATTTTGCGGTGGTAAGCAGAAGAAACCGCGAAAAAATGAGTACCGTGGAGCGGGTGTCGTGGCACTAGCCGGGCTGGATGCCTGACGTGTAGAATGATGCTCAACCGCAGTGAAAATCAGTAAGGAGCACATGATGAAACGCCGAGATTTCCTGAAAACGACGGTCGCAACCACCGCTTTGGCATCCGTTGGTCAAATGGGGCAGCCTGTTTTTGGCGCCCCTTATTCCTGGGATGATACGGCCCCCGGTTGTTGTGATCGGATGTACGCGACGGTTCAGGATGCCATCAAGTCTCCGCCAGAGACGGTTGCTTACGTGCCCGCGATCTACGCCGGTACGCCGGTCAAGAAGCCGGATTACCTGGCCACGGTCGATGTCGATCCGAGTTCGGCCCAGTATGGGCAAGTAATCAGTCGTTTGCCGATGCCCAACGTGGGTGATGAACTCCATCACTTCGGCTGGAACGCCTGTAGCAGTTGTCACGGAGAGGATGGCTCCCACCGACGTTTCATCGTCCTGCCCGGCATCACGTCCGGACGTATTCATATCGTCGATACGGAAGACCCCCGGCAGCCCAAGATGCACAAGGTGATTGAGCCGGAAGTGGTCAAGGCAAAAACAGGTCTGTCGGCGCCTCACACCGTCCACTGCCTGGCCGATGGTCACGTGATGGTTTCGATGCTGGGCGATGCTCAGGGGAACGCGCCGGGTGGCTTCATGTTGATGGATTCCGATTTCAACATCATGGGTCGCTGGGAAAACGATGCGACCGGCATGAAGTTCAACTACGATTTCTGGTATCAGCCCCGGCATAACGTGATGATTTCGAGCGAGTGGGGTGCGCCCAACACGGTTTCCAAAGGTTTTAATCCAGCCGACGTAGCGGCGGGCAAGTACGGACGGCAATTGAATTTCTGGAACTGGAAAGAGCGTAAAATTGAACAGTCGATCGACCTGGGCGAGGAGGGCCTGATCCCCTTGGAGGTTCGGTTCCACCATAACCCGGACAGTACCCATGGTTTCGTGGGCGCCGCCCTGAGTAGCACGATCTGGCATTGGTATAAACAGGGAGATCAGTGGAAGGCCGACAATGTGATCGCGGTTGAGTCGGTGGAACAGGAAGGTTGGCCGTTCCCGGTCCCCGGTTTGATCACCGACCTCGTCCTGTCGCTGGACGACCGGTTTCTCTACTTCTCCAACTGGTTGCATGGCGATCTTCGCCAGTACGACGTGAGTGACCCGGCCCATCCCAAATTGACCGGCCAGGTCTGGTTGGGAGGCGTGATTGGCAAAAAAGCGACGGCCCAGGGACAGCCGCTGGGCGGTGGACCCCAGATGTTGCAGCTCAGCCTGGACGGAAAACGTTTGTATGTCACCAACTCGTTGTACAGCCCGTGGGATAACCAGTTTTACCCGGAGATGGCTAAGCAGGGCTCGTATCTGCTGCAGCTTGATTGCAATACCGAGACCGGGGGCCTCGAGCTGAACGAAGATTTCATGGTCGATTTCGGCAAGGAGCCGGGGGGCGCGGCACGCGCTCATGAAATTCGGTTCCCCGGTGGGGACAGCACCTCCGATATCTGGGTTTAGTGTTTCCGCCAGGCTCGGGGTAACGTCACCCGGTTGAGGAACTCGCCGGGTCACTGATGACCGTGGCTTAGACGCGCCAGTAGAGACCACCTGACGGATCAGCGGAGGATGCGGGGAGCTGCAGTCTGTCTGCAGTTGATGAAATGCCGTCGTTCGGGGTGAGTCCGATACGTTTTGGGTTAATCGAGGGGTTCAGCGAGCTTCCTGTGGGGCTTCTGCTAAGCCAAGTCATCAAACAGTTGGTGAACATAATCCAGTTTCGATTGCAGGCCGGGGTCGAGGGCCGTTTGACCGGAAAAATAATGTTCCCAAACGGTCGCCAGATCCTCATACGGGTTGGTCTTTCCATACTCTCTGGCAAAACCGTCGGCCGACGTGGGCAGGTACCACCACTGACCGTCGAGCGATGGAATGAAAGGCATGCCGGCATGGGGGATGGTGGTCCAATGGCTCAGCTGTTGGAAACTGTTGGCCCTGCCGCTCCAGCCGGCATTGACCCTCGTCAATTCCAGCTCGCTGTCCCAGTTGTGGGCAATTTCGTGGATCACGGTCGATTGCCGCAACCGGTTTTGCGATTCGGATAGCTCGCTCCATTCGGCAAAACGAATCTGGCGGCTATAGCTGGTCGTCCAGCCGTTGGAGGTCCACTGCCACGAGTTGACGGCGAGGGCATTGCCCAAGTAATTCAACGACTCTTTGTAAAACGTCAAAGGTCCGGTGGGCAACGGGTCCTTCAACAGGCGAGTGTTCTGGGTCCGCTCATGCAACTGTGCAAAGCCCAGGTCGAGAACTTCAATCTCCTTGTCCGACCAGTCGCCGCTGTGGTTGACGAATAGCAGTTGGGCGTCGAGCGGTGTCAGGTCGCGGACGTCGTCGCCAGGCTGGACGAGGAAACGATCGTCATCCCCCTCGCCCCATAACCGGTCCATGTCGTCGGTTTTACCACCGAACAGGCTGTCGGCGCCATTGCCGCCCCACAGGATGTCGTTGTCGGCCCCGCCCCGCAGCAGATCGTTGTCCGCATGACCGTAGATCAGGTCCGCTCCACTCTGGCCATCGAGGTGGTCCGCGCCCTCGTTGCCCAGCAGGACATCGTCTCCAGGACCGCCGTAGGCGACGTCGTCACCCTCGTCGCAGCCGAGGCGATCATTTCCTTCCATCCCTTGCAGCAAGTCGTCATCGCTGCCGCCCCGGAGCAGGTCGTCCCCCTCCCCCCCGCCCAGGTCGTCGCTCCCTGCCTGCCCATACAGGCGATCATTCCCTCCTCCGCCTCGGAGGTAGTCGCTCCCGTCGTAGCCGTACAGCACGTCGACACCCAGCCCGCCGTGCATCTGGTCATCGCCCAGGTCGCCCATCATGTAGTCATGGCCATCGTTCCCCTCCAGAAAATCGTCGTGTTTGCCGCCCCGCACGATATCGTCCCCCGTTCCCCCGAAGACCGAATCGTTGTCGGCCTGTCCATACAGCCGGTCGTTACCGCCCTGTCCGTAAATCGTGTCGGCGCCGGTATAGCCGAGAATCAGGTCGTCGCCCAATTCTCCGTACAGGAGATCGTCCCCCCAATCGCCGTACAGGATGTCATCCCCCTGGCCCCCGCGAATCGTGTCGTTGTCTTGGCCACCGAACACCAGGTCAGTCCCCTGCCCTCCGTGGATATGGTCATCTCCGGGGCCGCCGATCAGCTTGTTGGATCCCCCCGTTGAAGATATCACGTCGGCGCCGGGGCCACCGATGAGCAGATCGTCGCCGTTCCCACTAGTGAGCGAATCGTTTCCGGCGTGGCCTCTCGCATCGGTGGGTAGATCGGTCGAATTGACAAACAGGTCGTCTCCATTGCCCCCCAGGAAAAAAACATGATGGATCTGGGTGCTGTCGAACTGGTGAAGGGTCTGGCCCTCTACCCATACCTCGACTGACTCGTGGGTTAGCGATTGCGAGACCGTGACCTGGTTGTTTCCTGCATCTCCCTGGATTCTTAAATTTCCCGCCTCCAGGGTCACCCAAACGGCCAGCAGTTGTCGGGATTCCAGGCTTTCGTAACGGAGCAGATCCCTGGTGGGTCGATGAGAGTAAGACATGGTTGGGCGCGCTGTGAGAAGCGGTTCCCTGGGGAACGTTTTTGAAAAGGGACGTCCGCCGAAGAACGGCCGACGTCAACGTCGTCAAAAAACCTTATGCCGATAAAGCGGGAAGCCGGGCCCTTTCCAAACAGAAAACAGTTTTGGTTTTGGGCGGTGGTGCGTTTAGGCAACGCCTGTTTCCGTCTCGCCTCAGCAGTCGATTTATTTCGGGGAGACGTCCGCTTCGAGTGTGGAAGAGGGTACCGTTCCCCGGTTTGACAGAGCTGAAGGAGTGGGCGCGAAGGGAACGACTCAACGGTTGGCCCAGCGGCTGGGGAGGAAAAAACCGGAGATTCCCAGAACCATATTGGGGAAGGGACGTAGAAACCGCCGTTAAAGGGGTCAAAAAGACGGTACGGACACCGGTGATTTGTTGACATTAATCGTTGTGGCTTATACACTTAAGCGGATTCTTGAGAACCTCGACCGATCGGTAGCCACTCCCGATTCAAGGAGCCATAGCCATGACTAAAAAGGAAATCGTAAAGACGATCTCCGAAGAAATGGGTGAGACGCAATTGAGGACCAAGGAGATCGTCCAACGCACGTTCGATGCCATCATTGAGACGTTGGTTACGGAAGGTCGGATAGAATTGCGTAATTTTGGCGTGTTTGAAGTCAAAAAACGGGCGGCCAGGAATGCTCGCAATCCGCGGACCGGCGACAAGGTTCAGGTCCCGGAGAAATACGTGGTGACGTTCAAACCGGGCAAAGAGATGGAAGCTCGGGTGAGGGAGATGGAAGTCGGTTCCATCCCTCTCGAGGCGGCCCCTGTGATTGAAGAGTCGCTGGGTAGCCCGGAGTCGGGTTACTCTCCAACCGCCGCCTCATCTTCCTCGCCTGCCAGCGATTTGTCGGGCGAAAACGGACCGTGATCGGACGAGTGAGTCCAACAGATGGTCCGCGTGCCGCGCTCTGATTGGGGGTCAACGACCAGCTTTCCCCATCGAACCCGGAGTATTTGAACGATGCCCGGTGGCTTCGCGCTCGACGACGACGGCGGCAAACGGTAACCTATACCTAGAGGATTACCCGCTCTTATCGAACTCCACCCTGTACGGTTGTCAGTATGCCGAATCCCTTGAGAAACTTGCCCTCGGTCAACCAGTTGCTCGAAAGTGAACCGCTCAAAAAAATGGTTGAAACGGTCAATCACAACGTCGTCGCTGATGGTGTGCGGACTTTCCTGGATGACTTGCGAAAACAGGCGTCCAAAGCGACCGAGGAAATGTCGATCCCGACGGCCAGCGAAATCGCAACCCGGGTGGCGGACTGGCTGGAGCAGTCGGAACAGCCGGTGCTGAGACCGGTCATCAACGGGACCGGGATTCTGTTGCATACGGGGCTCGGGCGAGCGCCCCTTGGCGGCCCGGCCATTGAGGCTGTGGCCGATATTTCCGGCGGTTATGCCAGTGTAGAGCTCGACCTGGCAACTGGTAACCGTGGGCAAAGAATTCAGGCCGTGGAGGGGATTCTCTGTGAATTGACTGGTGCCGAAGCCGCGGCGGTGGTCAACAACAACGCGGCTGCCACGATGCTCACCCTGGCAGCTTTGGCCGCAGGCCAGGAGGTTGTCGTTTCTCGTGGCGAGTTGATCGAGATTGGTGGAAGCTACCGCTTGCCGGACGTGATGCATTGCAGTGGTTGTCGATTGCGGGAGGTCGGTACGACCAACAAGACGCACCCGGCGGATTATGAAAATGCGATCGGCGAAGATACCGGAGCCTTGCTCAAGGTCCACCCGAGCAATTTCAAGGTAGTAGGATTTTCCAGCAGCGTCTCATTGGCCGAAATGGTCCAGATCGGCCATCGGAATAACCTGCCGGTGATCGATGATGTGGGATCCGGTGCGCTGATCGATTTTTCCAGGTTTGGTTTGACCGACGAACCGGTCGTTTCAGAAAGTATCAATCAGGGCGCAGACGTCGTCCTGTTTAGCGGTGACAAGCTGGTGGGAGGTCCCCAGTGTGGGATCATTGTCGGCAAGAAAAAATATGTGCAACAGATTGTCCGGCATCCACTGATGCGGGCGATGCGGGTTGGCAAGATGACGCTGGCCGCGCTCAAGGCGACGTTGGTCGGTTATCGAAAGCAGGATCTCGATGCATGCGAGATTCCGTTGTTGCGGATGCTCAGCCTGTCGAGTGAAAACCTGAAGTTGAGAGCCGATAAGATCGCCGAGCAGATTGGGCACCTGCCTGGTTTTTCAGCGGTTGCGGTCGAGCCGTGTCAGTCCATGCTGGGCGGAGGAAGCGTGCCGGCGCAGCAGATCGAAAGCTGGTGTCTTGCGCTGGAACCGGAAGCGATTTCGGTGGACAACCTGGCCGACCGTCTGCGACAGGGCGACCCGGCTGTCATCGGTCGAATTCAGAACGATCGGTTGGTTCTCGACGTGAGAACGATTCAGCCAAAACACGATATCGAGCTGATTCGTCTGCTGACGGAACTGGGGGGTGGATAAGGGGGGC
>JAKVBG010000031.1:0-6700 GCA_022447605.1 Mariniblastus sp. | reverse complement strand
TGCATTCGCCATTGTCTCCAGTATCAAAGTGTCACACTGCACCTGGTGAGCACCCGCGGCGCCCCCCGCCCCCCCCCCCCCCCCCCCCCCCCCCGCCCCCCCCGCCCCCCCCCCCCCCCCCCCCCCCCCCCCCGAACGTTCGGGCTCATAACCGCCAGATTCTGCGGTTCCAGGCAGATCGGTGGGGAAATGGTCTTGGCGAAATCGCCCCGGATAGGTTAAATCTAGTGGAGGTATGCGGTTTCCAAGTTTGAATAATATCCCCTGCCAGTTTTCTCCATCAGTCGGCAGGCAGACTTGAGAGGGCCGGTTGATTTTTATCGTGTACATTGAGGTAGACAGGGGTTTTTGATGCTCCAGCAGGATCAGGAAAAGGCTGCCGACAATTCGAACACCCCAGCCGCGTCGAAAGATGTCGATGCGGTCTCGATGATCCTCAAACAGGCGGGCAAGACGGCCGATGAAGTGGCTGCCCTGGCCACACTGGACGATGCGGATCGATCCGCCGAACATCAATTTTCAGGACAGGCCCCGACCATCACGTCCCTGTTCGGTCCCGGTGTAGCGAGGGAATTTGAGGTGGGTGTTTTCTCCCCGGCTCCCCAGGTGGCCGAGGTGATGGGGCAGTCGGTCGAATTCCTGATCCGTCACAAGGAAGCAGGCACGCTGGTCGACAACGAGCGGATGCTCTTCAGTGAAGCGGTATTGAAAGGCTTGGCGGAAATTGGATTCTTCGGTCTGGCCATCCCGAGCGAGTATGGTGGAAGTGGCGCAAAACTGGGGGACCTCGGTCCGCTGCTGCGAACGTTGACATTTATCCATCCCGATTTGGCAGTCCTGTTTGAGGTTCACAACTTCCTGGGTCCCGTAACCCCGATCCTCGATTTTGGAACCGAGGAGCAGCGGCAGCATTACTTGCCCCGCATGGCACGTGGAGAGTTGCTCGGTTCATTTGCGTTGACCGAACCGGATGTGGGCGCTGACCCGAGCAAGTTGAGGATGACGGCTCGTCTGGAAGGAGACGAGTACGTTCTGAATGGTGTGAAATGGCCAATCACCAATGTGATCTACGGTGGTATCTGCGTGCTCGTCGTCAAGTTGGACGGGCACGATCTCCCGGCGGGACGGGATTCCGGCATGGTTTTGCTGGAAGTACCCCCGGCCGACACCGAACATTTTCAGATGAAGCGGAATGACCTGAATGCCTTTGATTATCTGTGGAATGCCCGTTTTCGGTTGACGGATTACCGGGTCGGTAAGGATTGTCTACTGGGACCACCCGGCAGGGGGCTGTCCCAGGCGTTCAGCTCGCTGGCCAAGGGTCGAGGTGGTATTGGTGTGAACAGCGCGGCCAAAACGTTCAAGCTTTTGGCCCACCTCATCCGCGATCCGGAAGCCAAAAAACAGGCGGATCAGAATGTTTCCAACCCCGAGAATGGTGCCGCTGGGTGGGTTTCGTTTCGCAGCACGTTCGGCCAGCCGATCGGCTCCGCGCCTCGAATTCAGGCGTGGATTGGCCGAGCGACCTGTCACGGCCTGGCGGCCCGTGTCCTGGGGGATTTGTGTTTCCGACTGGCGGCCAATGGCGTGCGGGATGAGACCCAGGGTATGATCGCCAAGGTGTATGCGACCAAATGCCTGCTGCAGACGGCCGTCAACTGCTACCAGATACAGGGCGGTCGGTCCGTGCATACCGATGAGCGGCGCAAGTATACTCGAGCCAGTGCTCAGGGAACGAGCTCACTGGGTTATATGCCTGAATTCCCGATTGAGAATTATATCGGTGAAAACATGCACGAATTCACGATTGCCACTGTCTACGAAGGTCCGAACGCGGTTTTGGCTGACGTCGGTGCCCCCAACGCCATGACGCGTGGTATCCGCGCCGATTACCTGGAACCGATCGGTGTCAGTGAGTTGGAAGGCAAGTTTGGCCTGTGGCCGAAGATGAAGTTTGGCTGGTTCATTGCTAAAACGACGCTCGGTTCCTGGTTGGGTAGCGGTAACCTGCGTGACGTCGCCAACCCGTTTCCTCTCAAGCTGCGGTTGGCCCGACGGGCATTGAAACGTAACCGTATCCTCGGTCGCCGGATCCTGTGGGTGATCGCCCGCTACCAGAAGTCCTTCATGGACCAGAAATTTGTGTTGGGTGACGAAGGTGGTGTGTTCGATCAACTCTGTCACAACCTGGCCTCGCTCTGTTTCGCGTTGTCGCTCGATCAGTCTGACAGTGAATACGCGAAAGTAGCCGAGGTGCTGGATCTGGAAGCCTCGATCCGAATGGGCGGGAACGAGAGTTCTCCTGCACTGCAACGGGCCTGGGCCGAGGTAGGCCAGATGATAATGGACCCGCAGAGTAGCTTGTATCGAGACCTGCTGGCCGATATCGAAGTGGCGGATATCCCGCTCGATCCGCGCTGGATCGAACGGTACATCTAACCAGAGGCCTGGCCGATTGCCGCGCGGCGAACCGTGCCAGTTTGGCCTCGTGACTTTATTCGCTTCCGAAATCGCCGGCCCGGATGATGATCAACTTTTCCGGTTGGACATGTTTGCGGAAAGCTGCCTGGATCTGATCGGCAGTCAGCGCCTTGATCTGTGCCTCGCGCTGGCTCGTGTAGTCGAACGTCCGGTCGAGGTAGAGGTTGGAGCGTATCTGACCGGCGATCGAACTGTCACTGGAGCGGGAGACTTTCTGCCGCTCCAGCCAAGCCGTTTTGGAGTCTTCGACTTCCTGTTCGGTTGGGCCATCATCAATAAAGCGGTTCAGCTCTTCCATCGCCGCTTTTTCGACGGCATCCATATTTTCCGGGTTGGTGATCGCCCGGATCAGGAAGCGGGAATCGGTCCCCTGAGCCGGCACGCTGAGTGAGGAACTGACGCCGTATGAGAGGCCTTCTTTCTGGCGGATCCGGTTGCCCAGTCGCGAGGAGAGTGTCCCTCCGCCGAGAATGAAATTACCGAGTTCCAGGGCCACCGTGTCAGCATCGGATTCGTTCAAAGGGAAAGCGAGACCGGCAGTGAAGACGGCATTTGCCTTGTCCGGTGTGTTGATCTCTTTCTTCTCTCCGACCATCTCCCGGCGGGCGTCCCGAATAATCGGCTGATATTCGGTTTCGGTTTTCCAGCCAGACAGGGCCTGGTCGATTGCCTGCAGGACGGGCTGGGTGTCGAAGTCACCGACAATGGCAATTTCACCCGTGACCGACGATAGCTGGTTCTGGTAGACCTGTTTCACCTGGTCGAGGGAAAGGTTTTCTATCTGTTCAATCCGTTCCGTCATGCTTGGCGTGTAACGGACATCCCCTTTCGGATAATCAGACAGGGCGGCGCTCAATTCGGAGGAAGCGAGCATCTGGGGTTCGGTTTGCATCATCGCCATCATGTTGGCCGAACGATTTTTCATCTGTTCAAAGTCTTTTTGAGGGAACGCGGGTTCCCGCAGGATCTCACCCAGCAACTGGATGGCCGGGACCAGGGAACTCCGTTTGGCCTGGATCGAAAAGCCGAGGTTTCCGGCTGAACCGGAAGAGCCCCCCCGTCGGCCACCCCGTCGACCACCTCCCCGGCCACCGCTGGAAATGCGAACGCCCAGCTCGGTCATGCGCGCCTGCAGTGCCTGGCGGTCCATCGATTTTGTGCCCGACATCAGCAGGCTGGGCAACATCGAGGCCGCTGGCGTCAATCCTTGCAACGAATCCTCGTTGCCAAAATGCAAGTTGACCGTCATGTTGACGGTCTCGCCACGATTCTTCTTTTTGAGCATCCCGACCTGGATGCCTTCCATGTCGAGTGTGGTAATGCGGGCGTCGAGATTCTCGGGAGTCGGGTCAAACGCTTCCCCGGACTCGACCGCTTCACCCCCTTTGTAGTCTTTGACCATCTCGGCGATCGATACGACCCCCGGGACCGACATCCGCATGGGGGTGTCGGTGGGGATGAACGTGCCCACCGTTCGGTTGTAGGAGGGGAAATACGTCTGGGCGACCCGTTTGACGTCGGCCGGCGTTACGGCCTGTATGCGGTCGCGCTGCAAAAACATCAGACGCCAATCACCCAATGACGAAGCACTGCTGAGCGACTGGGCGACCCGGCCGGCATCGTTGATCAGGTTTTCAAAAGAGCGGGCCGAACGACGCTTGGCGCGTTCGATCGCCTGCTCGTCAAAGGTCTGTGTACCGATCTGGTCCATCGTTTCCAACATCACCTGCTGGGCCGATTCCAGGTTGCCCTCGGTCGGCTGGGTCGAGACCATGAACAGGCCGGGATCGTGGGCGGAGTCGGCGCGGGCCGAGGCACTGGTGGCCAGTTTTGATTCGATCAAGGCCTGTTCCAGCAGGCCGACCTTGTCTTCCGAGATCACGCTGGCCAGGATGCTGAGCGGTGCCCAGTCGGGATGCGAGGCGGCGGGCATATGGTAAGCCGCCATACTGGATCCAATACTTCCAACCCGTCGCAACTCGACTTGACGTTCTCCATCCTGGGCCGGTTCCTCGGTGTAGGTTGGTTTCAGTTCCCGTGTTGGGGTGGGGATCGAACCGAGGTATTTGTTGGAGAGTTCGAGGGCTTTCTTTGGATCAAACCGACCGGTAATGATCATCACCACATTGTCGGGTTGGTAGAACTTGCGGTAGAAAGCGCGGAGGCTGTCGATCGGAACCCGTTCAATATCGGAGCGGTTGCCGATGGTCGTTTTACCGTAATTGTGCCATTCAAAAGCAGCGGCCATCACGCGTCGCGCCAGTACACCCTGGGGGCTGTTTTCACTTCGTTCAAACTCGTTGCGGACCACGGTGAACTCGGACATCAGGTCTTCATGCTTGACGAAACTGTTGACCAGGCGATCGGATTCCATATGGATCGCAAATTCCAGGTTCTTTTCATTGGCTGGTAGCGTTTCAAAATAATTGGTCCGGTCGCGGTTGGTGGTTCCATTGAAACTGGCGCCGTGATCGCGCAGCGCGGTGGGGATGTCTCCGAAACTAGGGGTTCCCTTGAAAACCATATGTTCCAACAGGTGAGCCATACCCGCTTCGCCATAACCCTCGTGCCGTGAGCCAACCAGCACGGTCATGTTGACGGTCAGTGTCGGTTTGGAGGCATCCGGGAACAAGAGGACCCGTGCCCCGTTGGCCAGGCGATATTCGGTCACCCCCTCAACGGATGCAACCTTTTCCGGGTCCGCCGCACGGACGACCAGGAGGGATGGAAGCAACAGACTGAACGAGAGAAAAAGAACCACACGTGACATTTTCGACTCCCCTTGAAAAACTCTGTCTACTGGTAGAAGACCTGATTCTAGGAGTTGATACGGCGACTCTCAATAAGCAGGAGCGATGAAAAACGGTTTTTGTCGTTCCGGTCGAGATGCCCTGTCAAACCGTGTCGGCCACTGTCGGGTTAACCCCTTGGGGTTTGGGCTTTCGTTGATCGTCTTGGGATCAGGGGGCCGCGATCTTGCGATCCGCGCCGTATCCGAAGCGAACGAGGCGGGCCACGTTCAATCGTCAAGCCGCGTCGGTTGCGAAGCACCAGTCTGCTTCAGCCACTGATCGAGCCGCGTCTCCAGTTGTTGGGCCAGTTCTGGCCGGGTGGCTGCCAGATCGTGCTGTTCCCCGATGTCGTTGGCCAGGTCATACAGTTCTACGACAGGTCCGTCGTAGAACTTGATCAGTTTGAAGTTTCCCTGCCGTATGGCACTCCCCATCCGGTTCTTCTTGTGAAACGCATAGTTGGGGTAATGAAAATAGATCGCCTTCCGCTGCAGCGGGCCTTGCTCGGACAAGACGGGGAGCAGGTCGACCCCGTCCAACGGGCCGTTGGTTGGTAAGTGACAGGCCTTTTCCAGCGTGGCGACGACGTCCATGGTGATGATCGGGGTATCGGAGCGGGACCCGGGTTCGATTTGCCCGGGCCAGCGAACGAGGAATGGGACCCGGATACCTCCCTCGTACAGGTGGCCTTTTTCTCCTCGCAGGGGCTGAACATCGGCGGCAAACGGTCCATTATCCGAGGTGAAAATGACCAGGGTCTGATCGGCCAATCCACGGGTGTCGAGGAAATCCATCAAACGCCCGATCGATTGGTCCATCCCTTCAATCATCGCCGCGTAGGTTGGGTTCCGGATCTGTGGGTCGGCATCCGCTTTCCGGTCCTCGTATTTCTTGACCAGTTCCTCGGGCGCCTGGAAGGGGTAGTGAACCGAATAGTTCCACCAACAGAGGAAGAAAGGTTTTGACCGATTCTTGTCGATAAACCGGATGCATTCGTCGGCCAGGCGGTTGGGCAGGTATTCCCCCTCCTCCCCGTTGTCGATGGCGGAATTCCTGAACGGACTGAAATAGCTCGGAGGTCCGCCGTAATCACACCCCCCGATATTCAGATCAAAGCCCTGGTGTTGTGGCCGCAAGTCCCTTTCGCTCGGTGCCGGCGAACCGGCGGGTCGATGTGAAAGATGCCATTTGCCGACAAACGCCGTGGCATAGCCTGCTTGCTGAAATCGTTCGGCGATCGTCACGTAGTCGAGACCCAGGTGGCGATTCCAGGGGGCAGTTTGCAGCCGGGTGTCAGGTAACGTGAACCCGGGCGGATGGCCGGCTGCGTGGTTGGTGATGTTCAAACGGGCCGGCGACAACCCGGTCATCATGGCGGCCCGAGTCGGTGAGCAGACGGGAGAAGCGGAGTAGGCGTCTGTAAACAG
>JAKVBG010000030.1:33768-52907 GCA_022447605.1 Mariniblastus sp. | reverse complement strand
GGGGACGGTCCCGTTGGCCTTGGCCTTCGGAGCGGGTGCCAATTCACGTCGCTCGATCGGGACGACGGTGGTCGGCGGAATGTGTGCGGCCACCTTGTTGATTATTGTCATCCCGGTCTTTTTCATCATGGTGGAAAAAGTCAGGGAGCGTTTCAGTGGCCGGGTCCGTGAAGAGATCGAAAGTGGTGATCATTCCAACCTGCACGGCGACGGCGCCGAGGAAGCCGGTTCGCGAACCTCCGGCGAGAATGAAACAACGAACAAAACAGATGAAAGGGGTACGGATGCCGAGGTCCCGGAACAGGAAACCGAACCGACAGAGCGAGACGATCCCGGATCGTCCGATAGTGAAAACGGACCAGCAAAAGGTTAATAGACAGATGAAAACGTATCGTTACCAACGGAACCTGCGTCTCCTTTCATGGGGTCTCCTGGCGCTCTGTCTCGGGCCTTTGGGGATGGCCGGTTGCATCATTCCCAAACCGGATATTACGCTGCCCAAAGAACCGGTGGTGACCGTGGCGGAGGTTACGACGAAGACCATTCCACGGCGTTTCAGCTTTACCGGGACATTGCAGGCGGTGAAATCGGTAGGAATCATGTCCCGTGTAACCGGTTACCTGCAGTCACGGGATTTCGTGGAAGGGGATATCGTCAAGAAGGACCAGTTGCTGTACCAGATTGACCCGCGTCCCTTCCAGGCACAACTCGATGGAGCCATCGCCTCCAAGGCGCAAAACGAGGCGGCCCTGGAATACTGGAATATCGAAGTGACGCGGTACACCACGTTGGCCAAGCAGGGAGCTGGTTCGGTGGAACGGAAACAGTCGTCGGTAGCCAAGGTGGCCGAGTTGAAAGCGGCCATTCAGCGCGACGATGCGAATATCGTGGCGGCGAAACTGGATCTCGGTTATACCCGGATCCTGGCCCCCTTTGATGCGCGCATCCAGTCGACTGAAATCAACGTGGGCGCCCTGGTGACCGAAAACAAGGATGTCCTGACGACGGCCATCCAGGTCGACCCGATCTATGTCCTGTTCAACATCAGCCGCAATCAATTGTCACAAATCCAGGCACTCGATTTGCAGACCGCTGACGAATCGGATCCGAGTTGGTTGGAGAACAGCCAGGTCACGTTAATTCTGCCTGATGGGAAACCTTACGCGGAGGTCGGCAAGGTCGATTACGTCAGTGCCCAGATCGATACGAATACGGACATGCTGGAATTTCGAGCCATCTTTAAGAACACGTTCCAGGGTGCCGACGAGGTCGAATTACTGCCGGGTCAATACTGTCCTCTTACGCTGGACCTGGGCGAATTGAAGGATGCCTTGTTGATTCCCCAGTCCGCATTGGTGCAGGGTCAGGAGGGGGCGCAGGTCTATGTGCTCGGCTCCGATAATACAGTGCAGCCGCAGAACGTGGTGGTCGGTTCGGACTATGAAGACTCGTTCGTCGTGCTCAAGGGATTGAAAGAGGGCGAGACGATCATCACCGAAGGCGTTCAAAAAGTTCAGCCCGGGATGAAGGTAAAACCGCAGAAGGCGGGTAGCCAAAAATCATCGGACACGGAGGCCGCGACCGAAAAGACGCCTCCTAAAAAGTGACCCTGCCAAGCTGTCCCGACGGTGCAGGATCGCCGTTTGCTTTTCGAGCGGGGTGGCGGCCATTCCACGGGTTCTTTGCGGGGCTGTGGGAAAGGGGCGGAGAAAGGGACGGTCGATTTCAGAAAGGACCCGATAAACCTGAAAAGTCCGGGAAAACCGAGGGAAATCGCGGATGACGCCAGCCGCCGAATTTGGTAGATTCCTGGCCGATGGAGGGGGTGGTTCAGGTCCGGCACCGTTTGCGGCGGGCCGAGCATGCAAGGGAAGGCGATATGAAAATTGCGGTTGTCCTCTCGACTTATAACAGCCCTGACGTGCTGCGGATGAGCTTGTTCGGGTTCGTGGCGCAGCAGGAGGCTGAATTCCAGGTCCTTGTTGCCGATGACGGTTCGGATGAACGGACGGCGAACGTTCTGCAGGAAGATTGCTTTTCCAGTCTCGACCTGAAACATGTCTGGCACCCCGATGACGGGTTTCGGCTTTCAGCCATTCGCAACGCAGCCATCATGGCAACGGATGCGGACTACCTGATTTTCTGTGATGGTGATTGCATACCTCGCCAGGATTTTGTCGCCAGTCATCGCCGACTGGCTCGCCGCTCGACCTTTACGGCAGGAGGGCGGATTGACGTTCCCCGAAAAGTCCACCAGCAATTTACGGAACAGGAGATTGTCGAGAACCAGGTGTTCGATCCGGATTTTCTGGAAGACAGGGACCGCTCCCTGCGGCGTTTTCGCAACCGCTTGACAGCCAGCCAGCCGATGACCGCCCTCATGAATCGATTGACCTGGCGGCATTGTGTGTTCAGTGGTTCCAATGCGGCCGCCTGGCGAAGTGACCTGTTGGAAGTGAACGGGTTTGATGAGGATTTCCCTGGCTACGGCAGTGAAGATCGTGATATCGGCGTGCGGATGAAAAATTTCGGTATCAAATCGCGGTACCTGAAGTACTCGCTGATGCAGCTTCACCTGGATCACCCCAAGACGCATTTCGACGCGGAAGTCTCCCGGCGAAATCGGGAGGTTTTCCGGCGTCGCAAGTGGGATGGTACGACCCGGATCCCGTTCGGTATTGAAAAGCGAAAACTCGCCTCCTGAAGTGTGATGTCGGGGTGAACCGGTCCGGCACAGCGCCCCGCCTCACCCCGCCTCTGACCCCTGCAAGCTGGTCCGGCATGCGATTCCCCTCATCGCGTGGCTCGAAAGAAGCGTGGAAATTTCGGCTAAGGCTCTGCGGCGAATTATCAAAACGGCGCGCAGGGGTTACATTGTTAGGGCGGCGCGGCCAGTGGGCCGGTCCACACGAATGGCTGAGCAAGGTAGGGTTTCATGGCAAATAACGAGGGGCGGCGAAACCGATTGACCCTGGGTCGTTTGAACGGTCTGTCAGATGGTGTTTTTGCCATCGTGATTACGATTCTCGTGCTTGGGTTGGATGTTCCCCGTGACCATGATTTTGCCCAGCAAGGGATTCTCGGTTTCCTGGGTCGGATTGAAGATCAACTTTTGCCCTACTGCGTCAGTTTTACCCTGATTGCTTCGTACTGGGTCTTGCATCACGTGATGCTGAATTACATGGACCGTTGTAACCGGATGTTTATCTGGTTGAACCTCGCTTTCATGTTGCCTCTCTCCCTCTCTCCCTGGGTCACCGGGATCCGCTCTGAATATCCGTGCAATTTGAACGTGGCAATCCTGTTTGGGGCGGTGCAGTTGGCCGTTTATCTGATGCTGTGGGTGATATGGCATTACGGTTTGAAAACGTTAACAAACCATCCGATTCCGCGGCGGGTTGTTCTGGGCATGGACTTGCGGATTGCGGCGGCGGTTGGCCTGACGATATTGGGTGTGGCGCTGGTCCCGTTCAATGAAAGGATCTCAACCGTCGTCTTTGTCTGCACCCCTCTGATGTTCGTGCATCACCATTCGGTCGACCACCACCGCCCGGATGAAGCTCCCCCGGGTTAAACGCTTCACGGAAACCTGCTTTGCCCCATTGGCCTCAGCCAGGTTATGTTGATAATTTTTGGGCCCGGGGACTGGAATCCCGGCCGTTCCCCATCGGTGCGTGGAGAAGGGTGCTAATCTTGACGCGTCACGATAGCTGTCCGATGGGTCGTCGTGGCCAAGTAAAAAACGCGAAGAGGAAACAGATGAAGAAATGCCGTTGTCTAGTGGTCGTGATGGCCTTCTGTTTTTCGGTCAGTCCGGGATGGTCCCAAGTGCCGGAAGGTTACAACACCCCGATTCCCCCCTCCATTATGACGCCCGACGAAGTGGTCACGGAACAGTTGGGCACCCTCAAGTTTTTTGACGGAATGCCAGACGCCGCGACGGTGGAAAAAGTCTATGAAAACCTGGACCGTAGCCGCGGTATCGAGGCGTTCCTCGATCTGGTTCCGCTGGCGTCGGTCGAGGGGATGCGGCGGGGAATGGAAAGTGTGGGGATCGACAAGGCGAACAAGATCCTGCTGTATGAGGAATTGATGGATTCCAACAGCCTGTTTCTGACCGGAAACACGGACACGATTTATGCCATTGGCTTGCTCGATTTGAAACGAGATGGACCGACGGTGGTTGAGATTCCCCCGGGGGCCGGCCCAGGTACAGTGAATGACGCGTATTTCCGTTTTGTCATCGACATGGGGGCGCCGGGCCCCGATAAGGGCCAAGGCGGGAAGTACCTGATCCTGCCGCCTGGTTACGAAGGGGAGATACCGGAAGGTTATTTCGTTGCCAACAGTCGCACCTACATTAACTGGTTGCCGTTGCGTGGGTTTTTAGTGGACGGCAAGACGGACGCGGCTGTGAAAATGTGGACCGAAGGATTGAAGATTTACCCGCTGGCCGACGCGGATAAACCGCCGGCACTGGAAGTCGTTAACGGGACAGGCAAAGTGATGAACACGATACACGCCAATGATTTCACGTTTTTCGCCGAAGTTGATGACGTGATTCAACGGGAGCCGGTCGAGTTTCTGGACCCGGAAATCAGGGGAAACCTGGCCGCCATCGGCATCCAAAAAGGGAAGCCTTTCCAGCCGGACGCCCGGATGAAAAGGATCCTTACCGACGCCGTGGCCGTCGCCAACGCGACCGCGCGGGCGTTGGCGTTTCGCCCCCGCTCCGAGACGATTCGTTATTACGGTCCAAATAGTGCCTGGTTTTCGGCCTTTGACGGGGGTGATTACCGCTGGTTGATCGAGAAAGGTCGTGGAGGCCGAAATAAGGATGCCCGTACACTCTTTTTCTACATAGCGACGGTTAACACGCCCGCCATGGTGCTGGAGATGGTCGGGGTCGGATCGCAATATGCCTTGGCCGTGACCGATAGTGAAGCAGATTACCTGGATGGGAGTAAGCGGTACAAGTTGACCATCCCGGCCGATGTCCCGGCCAAAGATTTCTGGTCCCTGGTGGTTTACGATCCCCAGACGCGATCGATGCTGCAAACCGGGCAGCTCTATCCGAGCCGTAACAATGAACGTAACCGGGACATGAAAGCGAACGAGGATGGGTCGACGACGATCTGGTTTTCGCCCGAACCGCCCGAGGGACAGGAAGCGAACTGGATCCAGACGGTTCCTGGCAAAGGTTGGTTCGTCTGCCTGCGACTGTACGGCCCGCTCAAGCCATGGTTTGACAAGACATGGCGGCCCGGTGAAATCGAGAAGATCGACTGAGCTCGAAAACGGCTATCTGGTGAAACGGGTTACATACAGCGAGTGGTGGCGGGTGTTCTGCCGGCTGCCAATCGCTGTTTGTTTGATCCGGCTTTCGATTTTTGATTGAATAGTTTAGCCGGTTGGCATGTCGAACGGTTCCAGCCGGCTGGTCACTTGAAGGTCAAGCTAACCGGGGGTCACATGTCGGGGAAATCGATTCGCCAATTCACCATCTTGCAACTGATCCTGTTCATAACGGTTGCGGCCCTGGGACTGATTGCCATGGTGCAATCGTCACCGTTTCTGTTTGCACTGTTTGGGACAGTGACCCTCGTCGGGTTTCTGTGCGCCTTGCTAAGGGCACTGTTTAACCGGGGGCCCAGCCAGGCCTATTGGATTGGTTTTCTCGCTTGGGGATTCGGTTACCTGCTGGTGTTTTATTGTGTGGAGGGTAAGCATCATTCAGATTCGCTGGTGACGACGCAACTGTTGCGTTGGACTTATGTGCAGTGGACCGATTCGATTCTGGAAGAGAGTTGGAGTGATGCGGCCAGCATGAATTCGGAAACGGATGATCTCAGTTTTTTCCAAACAGGAAATACGATCGTGGCAACCGGTGGTGCGATCCCCGCACTGCCGCAATTGGACAGTTACCTCAGGATGGGTCAGCTGTTGTGGGGCTGGTGCTTTGCCGCGCTGGGGGGTTGGCTGGCAGTTGGAGTTTTTAGCAAGACTCAAGACGATGGTGAAGTTGGCCTTGCGAACGAAAACCGAGCCTGAGTGACGGTCCCGTGTGGTGGTAAGCAACGCGCTTCGACCCCTGCTACGCATGAAGTTCTGTTTCATTCGATTTCAGCAACAGGTGACTGGTGTTCACGGCCGGCGGGGGGATAATGGAGGGGGTGGGAGCGCTGTTCAAATCGGAGCGTTCTCCGAGTCCGTTTGTCACACAGGAGAGGGCCCGGTCGGTGCAAGCAACAGGTTGGAAACAGGGGGTGAGCGCCTGGCTGCTGGGGATGGTCCTGCTCGGGCACGGTGTGGAATTGCGGGCCGAGGCGGAACGACCGAACGTGATCGTCATTATCAGCGACGATCAAGGTTGGGCCGATATCGGCTACAACAACCGGAACGTCTATTCGCCCCACCTGGACCGATTGGCCCGTCAAGGCGCGAAATTCCTCAGTCATTATGTCATGCCGCAGTGCACGCCGACTCGCGTGGCCGTCATGACGGGTCGTTACCCAGGGCGTTTTGGTCCGCAGGCGCTGTCGGCCAGCAACGCTCCGGCATTTCCTCTCGGTACGCCCACGCTCGGGACGTTGTTCCAAAAGGCGGGCTATGAAACTTACCTGGTCGGTAAGTGGCACCTCGGATCGAAAGCGGAACATGGGCCGAACCACTTCGGCTTTGACCATAGTTATGGCTCGTTGGCGGGTGCGGTGGGGATGTACGATCACCGTTACCGGGCCGGCCCGTTCGCAGAGACCTGGCAACGCGACCTGGTGTTGATTCCGGGACGGGAAGATGGTGTGCACGCTACTGACCTGGTGGCCCGTGAGGCCGTTCGCGTGATCGAACAGAAACGTGACCGTCCGTTCTTCCTGTACGTCGCCTTCCATGCCGTGCATACGCCGCTGGATGAGCGGGGGGCGTTCGTGGATCAACCGACGCAACTCGATCCGGACCAGGAAGGCCGCTGGAAAAACGAAGACCAGATCCGCTGGTTCAACGATCCTGACGGTAAAATTCAGAAAGAAAAAGACCCCGAAAAGCGACTGTTGCTGGCGGCCGTGCATCATCTCGATCACGCGATCGGTGAAATCGTGGCCGCCCTTGAACGGACCGGTCAGTCGGAAGATACCCTGATCCTGTTCTCTTCGGACAATGGTCCCCAAGTCAATTGGCCGGGCCAGGCGTATCCGGACGATTTGAAACTGACCGATTTCAATCAACCCTTACCTGTGCGGGGTAAAAAGGTCGATGTCTGGGAGGGGGGGATCCATGTTCCCGGATTTGCCTGGTGGCCGGGACATATCAAGCCGAAGGTCGTGAAGGACCCGGTCCACGTTGTCGATTGGTTTCCGACGCTGGCCCAATTGGTGGGGGCCGAGTTCACTCCACCGGTCGAATCGGATGGGATCAACCTGGCACCGGTCGTTTTTTCCGAGGAGTCGCTGCCGCAAAGAGACCTTTACTGGATCTGGAATCAGAAGACGAATCGCTGGGCGCTCCGTTACGGTGACTGGAAAATCGTCAAGTACACCAAGCAGCAACCGACGAACTTTAACGATTGGCAATTGTTCAACCTGCGGGACGATCCCCGCGAACAGACCGACGTTTCCGCCGAACATCCCGAGGTTGCCAAGCAGTTGCACGGATTATTTCTCGAGCAACGACGTAAAGACAGGCAAACCAAACCGTCCGGTCAACCGTAAAGTGAAAGGAGACGGTTTGTGAACGTTGGCTTAATGGTGAAACGTGAGGTGTCGCTATGAACCAGAGGAATCGTTACATGGTTTGCCCCTGTCATCACCTGCGCATCAGACTGATCGCTTGTCTGTTGGGCACCGGTGGCATGCTGGGGCTCGGCTGCCAAGGCGAAGTGCGGCCAGGAAACGCGTCCAAGTCGGGTGCCGATCACGCGGCGGAACAGGGCCAAGCCGAGCGGGCCCAATCCCGTCAGGCGGTTGAGGGACGGGAAGAGAACCAGGAATTGGCGAGTCAGGACGCAACAACAAACGAGGTCGCCCAGGCTGGCCCGCCGGCGACGCGGAAAGAACTGGAAACGTATATCGAGCGTTTCAAGTCGACCGATACCTGGCATTTTGGCGAGCGGGTCCCGGGCGAACTGGTCGGCACCTGGCGAACGGTCAAGCGGCGTGACGCGCCGATCGTGTTTCGCGTAGACGGCTCGTATCAGCAAGATTTTAATGGCAACCCGAGCGAGGGCGTTTTCGCCATATCGGACTCGGGCAAGGTCGTTGCCTTTTCCAAGTGGAACGGGATTGGCTTGGGGGCTCATTATCAACTGGACGGTCGAAACCTGATTGGACCGCACGGCTCGATACCGAATGAACGTTGGCAGCGAACGTCGAGATCGGCGCAACAGGGCATCGGCAATCGTTAGCCCGGCGGGCCTGTCCGGCCACGAATCATGATGCTACCAGCAAAACTTGTCGCGGCCGTCTGTCGTTCTGGTGCGCCTGGTCCAGACGGACGAGGATCGGCCGGATGCGAATCTTGCTTGCAGTCCGAAGCGGTTTCGCTTGACCGTTCCTCTCTTCTGGTTTGAGTTGTAATACAGCGAACAACAGGAACGGAACGAGCTGGAAATTCCCGACTGGTTGCCGCGATCTTCCCGGAAAGATAAAAATTTCGGCAAACGTGGGAACGGTTGTCGGCGGGCTGGCGTCGGACAAGCAGGCCTTTTTCAACAAGATAACGGGCCGGCGCCGATGTTCCCCATGTTTTGAAAGAGGAGAAATTGCATGAAGGGCTTTTCCAGTCTGTTCGTTCTCGTGGTGCTTGGCTGCACCCTCGGTTGCGTTGATTCTGCCCAAATCGAAAATCCCTCGGATGTCGAACCTTTGCAGGTCGTCTTGACGGACTCAACGGCGAAAAAAACGGCGGGCACTCCCCTCTTCTTCGATCTCCGCCTCGAGAACCGTAGTGACCGACCGATCCCGGTGGCGGAACTCGGTAACGTCCTGCTCGGTGCGATTGGGCCCGATGGCGAGCCGATGCGGTGGCTGGATGATGTTGTCGACTACGACGATGTTCCGGTTGAGGATTGGGACGGGACCGTGCTGGAACCGGGTGATTGGATCGGTAAGGATCAGCATGGGCCTCTCCATTTCTCTGAAACGGGCGAATATACGCTGTGGGTGACCTACCACGGCCCCGGGTTTCAGGATGGAGTTGAGTCGAATCGAATAACGTTTACCATTGAGTGAAGTGGGTCGCTTCGCCGACCCGGTTTTTTCCCGGTAGGACGGCGTGCCACCTATGCAATCACCGCACATCAATCGGACACTGGCAGACCAGTTGGAGCAGGCGAACGCTGAAGATAAAGTCGAGACGCTGTTCAACTTTTTCCGGCGCCACGGTGACGTTCATTACGAGGAACGAGTCACCCAACTGGAACACGGATTACAGACGGCCGCCTTGGCCCGTACCTCCGGTGGCAACGCCTGCCAGGTTGCCAGCGCGCTGCTTCACGACCTGGGGCATCTCCTGGTGATCGAACCAGAGACGGGGCGGTTTGCCCAGGATCTGAACCACGAAGAGGTGGGCGCCCAATATCTGGAACCGTTTTTCCCACCCGAGGTAACGGTGCCGATCGCCCTGCATGTTCCGGCCAAGCGTTATCTTTGCACGATCGACGAATCGTACTACCACGGCTTGTCTCCGGCGTCCCAGCATTCGTTCAAATTACAGGGCGGCAAGATGTCACCGCAGGAAATCGAGCAGTTCGAGGCGATCCCCCACGTCGATTTCGCCTGTCAGCTGCGGCGCTGGGATGATGGGGGGAAGCAACTCGGCCTGGAGGTTCCCGAACTCGAATCGTACCGACCGGATGTCCTCTGCGCACTCCGAACCACGTGATTGAACGGGTGGTGCGAATCGGATTCGTGGCAGGTTGGTCACTCGATATGCGAACCTCGACCCGCTAAAATGGACGGTCTCAGGGAAGATTCTCCGTGGTGCGGTGAGGGTCTGCCAGGATGGTGCGGTCGACTTCGGCAAAGCGAACGACAGGAGTAATGATGCGGATCAGATTGAAAAACTACGGCTGCCTGTTGTTCAGCCTGTTGGTCGGCCTGCTAGCCATCCCGCTTTGCGGTCTGTCTGAAATCGCTGCGGCTGATGTCGAACTGGCCGAGTTCGAGAAAAAGGTTTACGAGGGAAGTGGCAGTCTCCCCTATCGCTTGTATTCTCCGGCGGGTTTGGAGACGGGCAAACAGGTGCCGCTGGTCGTCTACCTGCACGGCATCGGTGCCCGCGGTGACGATAATCAGAAGCAGTTGTCCGCCACTCGGTTCCTGGAAAATATCAACCGCTCCGGTTTCTTTGCCCAGCATCCCTGTTACATCCTGGCGCCGCAATGTGCGGAAGATTCCCGCTGGTCAGGCGCCACGCTGCAGGACCTGCTGGCCTTGATTAACCAAGTGGTCCAGATGAACGGGGTCGACCCGGCACGGGTGTACCTCACGGGACAGTCGATGGGCGGTTATGGAACGTGGCAAGCACTGGGCCAGAAACCGACAACGTTTGCCGCCGCTGTTCCCGTGTGTGGCGGTGGCCAGCCACAGACGGCGGCCAAGTATTCCCACGTACCGATCTGGGTCTTTCACGGGTCGGCCGACAAGGTGGTCTCACCGCAAAAGTCCCGGGAGATGGTGGCTGCTCTGAAAGCCGCGGGCGGCAATCCGAAGTACACGGAACTCGAGGGGGTCGGCCATAATAGCTGGCAGGCTGCCTATACTGATCCCGCGGTCTGGCAATGGATGTTTCATCAGAAAAGAGAAGTCGAGCCGCAGCAAAAGAAATCGAAATAACAATAATGGCCCTGGCCACGCACAAAGAAAGGTCGATCATGAATCGGAGACGCCCCCTGTTCCCGGCGGTACGGTGGTTACCGGTCGCCTGTCTGATCAGTTGCCTGTCGACCCCGGCCGTGGCCCAGTTGGCCCCTCCCGAGGGGCCCACCTATGGTGGCAGTCTGCCGGCCAGCAAACAGGTCATGCCGGGCATTGCCTGGTTCGGTGTCTTGCAGGATGGATTGAAACAGGCCCGCCAAACGGGCAAGCCGATCCTGCTGATATCCGCCGCCCCGCAATGTTCTGGCGTGCCAGGAATGTGGTGACCGGGCAAGCAGAACATGGACAGGAGTTTCCTGGCCGACCCGGGCGTGATCCGCGCCTCGCGCGATTTTGTCTGCATCCGCACTGCCACTTACGAAGACAAACAGGAAGCGAAGTTTCTTCAGCAGACGCTGTTTGGCGGGGGTGACCAAATGAGGAATTTTGGCTTCTGTATTCTCTCGCCCGACGGGCAACGCAAATTGAAACAGAGCCGTCGGGGCCCGAATTTTGCTTACCGGGATGCGAATGAGATGGGGACCGATATGCGACGCATCGCCCGACAGTATGCAACCGCCCAAGGGAAACCGATTCAAGGTTTACCCCAGATGAAGAGCGTCCGTCTCGCCTTGAATGTCGCCAGCTGCGATGGCCTGCCCTGCCTGGTGGTGTATGGGAATGAGCCGCAACGGGTCGAACAGTTGAGTCGCAAACTGGATAGCGTTATCTGGGAAGATGAATTGATGGGGAAATACATTTTTGCCTCGACCCGTCAACGAGCGGACCTGAAATCGATCGAGGGAGCAGGCCGGTCCCAGGGCATCTTGCTGGTGGCCCCCAATCCGTACGGTACCGCGGGCCAACTGATCGAAATGATCGGTGGTGAGGTCACCGCAGAGGAGTTGAAAGAGGTCCTGCTCAAGGCGGCGGAACGGTATGAACGCCCTGTCAAAGAGCATGGGAATCATGTTCGCTATGGTCGCCGCAACGGGGTGAACTGGGAGACCGAGGTTGACGTTCCGGACCGCCGCCGTTTCAATAACCGGCGGTAACCTGTCCGCATGTTTATCCCTGGGCAGCATTGAGTTGAGCATGACACCGGAACAGCTTCGATTGGTGGTCGTTCTGTATGTCAGCGCGCTGGTTCCGCTAGGCTTGATCCCCTGGCTGCAGTACCGGCGGATCATTCCGACCTGGTCGATCCGCATCTACCTGCTCAGTTTCCTGTTGTGCGCGGCCGGCTGGGAGATCTGGTTTACCTATGGCCTGCTGGACGGTGACCCGGTCACGGACCGCCGGGCTGCCATCTTGAACGAGTGGATCCCGATTCACCTGAACTGGGTCCTCAATTCCCTGGGGGATGCTGGCGTCGTTTGCCTGTTGGGGCTCTACTGGATGTGGCTCTGCTGCGGACGGAGCGAGCGGGTGTTTCGTCGCTGGCACTGGGGGGGATTCGCCATCCTGCTAGGCTGGTCGGTTGGGCAAAACATGCTGGTGGAGATGTACCTCTATCACGATCAATTGTCGGTGGGTAAAACCATCTCCTGGGCGCCGCTGGTCCCGACTGGTCCCTGGTTCAACCCGACCTTGTTCGAGTTCCACGGTCGCACGATCACCTTTCAAAACCAGGTTTGCTGGGTGATCATGCCGCCGATCCTCTACGGACTCGTGCTGTGGCAAGTGAAGCGAGGCGAAAATCTGCAGTCGTCACCACGGGCCATTCCGGCCACGGAGCGGTTTGATAACGTCCATTTCGATCCGCGGACCGAAACCCGTGAACATCGGATCAATGTGGCCCAATACACCTGCCCGGAGTGTGATTACCGGATTCGCTTTACGACCCACGATTTTTTACGGTCGGAACCGTATTCCTGTTTTACGGAGAAACAGAAAATACTGGCGGACACGCTGCGTCCGTTGGATCTCGGCAACGAGGAAGACTTCTTTGAATTTCTTTGTCCCGGCTGCCAACTTCCGGTCCGGGTCGTTTTCTGGCCGGATCGGGAATTCGCCATGGGCTGCTATACTTACGAATTGGTGACGGTGGTGGAACTGCCAGCTCCCCGGTGTGGTTAATCGGCCGGGCCGATAACCCGCCCTTGCCCTGTTGTGATTACCTCAAAACAGAAGGTTGACAAAAAGATGAATGGATTCGAATCCCGTTGTGCCGCGCTTTTGTTCAGTTGCGCTCTGTTTGGTTTTCCCTCTGACCGGAGTGTCGCGCAGGAAACCGCATCAACCGAGGTCAAGCCGGTCGCCTCGATTGAAGCCGTACCTTCCCGGATTGCCTTCGGTTCCTGCAGCAACCAGAACAAGCCGCAGCCGATACTCAAAGCGGTCGTGGCGCAGCGGCCCGACCTGTTCATCTACCTGGGCGACAATATCTACGGCGACACCAAGGATATGAACGTGTTGGCCGCCAAGTACGCCCAGCTCGGCGCCAAGCGAGAGTTCCAGCAGTTGCGGGCCCAGGTCCCGGTCCTCTCGGTCTGGGACGATCACGATTACGGTTGGAATGATGCAGGGAAAGAGTACGAGTTCAAAGAGGAATCAAAGCAGATCTTCATGGATTTCTGGAAGGTTCCCCAAGATAGTCCCCGCCGCAAGCATGCGGGGATTTACGGTTCGCACCGTTTCGCCCAAGGTGATAAAACGCTGCAGATCATCCTGCTCGATACCCGCACGTTTCGCGATCCGTTGAAACGTAACAATCGTACGAATAACGCCGAAAAGAAATTCAAGAACGATTACCAACCGGATGCCAGTGACAAGACTTTGTTGGGTGAGTCCCAGTGGGAGTGGCTGGCCGGCGTTCTGCGTGAACCTGCCGATCTGCGGATCATCGCTTCCTCCATTCAATTTGGGCATGAGTACAACGGCTGGGAATCGTGGACGAATCTGCCGAACGAACAGCAGCGGATGGTCGACCTGATCCAACAGACCGGTGCCGAGGGGGTCCTGTTCATCTCGGGTGATGTTCACTGGGGGGAAATCTCCCGGCGGGATTTTCCAGGTCTGTATCCGATCTACGATGTGACGGCCAGTGGGATTACCGAGGATTGGCACAACGTCGAACCGAATGAGTTCCGCATCGGCGAGGCGTTTCGCTCCAATCACTTCGGTATGCTCGACGTCGACTGGTCCGCAGAGCGTCCGGTTGTGACGATGAGTATCGTCGACGTGAACGGAAAGAAACAGAACACGCATACCTTCGACTTCGGTAAATCGGCCGGGAACTGACCACCCTTCAGACACGCCGCGCCCGGCTGCTAGCACGGGGCTCGAATCGAGGTTTGTGGGAGATCGTGGGCGGGATAAACTAGCTGCCTCAAGGTAAATCCCCGTTACGCGAGGTCAGGATGTCCGTCGTTACCGAAGAAGTTTGCGAAAATTGCAATTACCAGGGACTGGTCGAGTTTGTCAATAAGCCTGGGCACTACCTGTTGCGTTGCCCCGAGTGTGACCTGTACCAGAAAGGGTATCTCGATTCTGGTTCCAGCGTTCATTACGGCCGGGATACGGGGACTGTCTATGAGCAGGACTATCATGCCCACTACGCCAAACGCATCCCTGGCAAAAAAATGACTGCCATGATCCGCCTGGGGGCAGCGGCCCGCTACCTGCCGGCACGTCCGAGGATCCTGGATGTCGGCTGTTCGGTCGGTGCCACACTCCGCTCAGCGGGAGAACTCGGTTGGGACGCGAGCGGGGTCGATATCAGCCAGGCGGCCGTCGATTTCTGCCGCCGGGACGGCCTGGATGCGTACAAGGTAGACGGTTTTGAATTGCCGTTTGACGATGATACGTTTGACCTGGTGACCAACTGGCATGTGATCGAGCACTTGCCCGACGTGATGGAGGCGGTCGCCGAGTGGCGGCGCGTGCTCAAGCCGGGCGGTATCCTGATGCTCGAGACCCCCGCCTCCAACTTCTACAAGGCGAAGAAGATGGGTCTCGAACATGCCAAATTCTGGCCGCCCGACCATCTCTACACATTCAACCGGGACAATCTTTCCAGCATGCTCGATCAGGCGGGATATGAAATGCTGCCGACCCGTTTGATCGGTGGTCTGACCAAGCTCAAGCCGAACATGACGCTTTACGCGATGGCGTACCGTGGTTACCGGGAGACGTGCCGGCGGTTCAACCTCTGTAAATCCTTTGAACTGACCTGCCGCAAACCGGCGGCGTAGGCATCTTTGTCCAGGAGGCGATGTTCCGGGGTAGGGAGTCGGTGGATGCCGGTTTCTTCCTCGATGCTGGCGTACTTGCCGGCGTCGGCTCACTCCTGGCGGTCTTCCAGGCAATAGAGTGATTTCCGACCACGAAGAAACAGCTGTTGGCCGGCGATTGCGGGCGAGGCGTTGAATTCATCGTCCAGCTTGTTGGTGGCCAGTACTTCCAGGTCGTTTTGACGCTTGAGTACGACGGTCGTACCCTTTCGCCCGGTAAAGTAAACGCGGCCCTCGGCGGCGACGGGGGATGAATAGATGTTGGATAATCCGGGAATCCGGCTGCGTTGCAGCCGAACCTCGCCTGTCCGTGAATCAACGGCCGTTACAATCGCCTGGTTTGACTGCGTGAAGTACAGCATCCCGTCATCCAGCACGGGAGAGGGGATGTAGGGGGTCCCACGGTCTTTTGACCAGATGATCTTGTCGGAATTCGAGATGTCACCTTTTGCGTCGAGTGGCAAGGCAAGCAGCGAGTAGCCCTTGTATCCGCTCATGCAGTACACCGTGTCGCCATCGACAATCGGGCAGGGGGTCACGTTGCCGGTCAGCCCATTGCATTGCCAGATGATGTTGCCGTTAGCGAGGTCGTAACTCCGAATCGAATTCGAACCAGCCGTGATCACTTGTGTTTTGCCGTTATGTTCAACGATGCTGGGCGTTGCCCAGGCGTTCGGTTCGTCACGGTCTTTCTTCCACAACGTCTTGCCGGACCGAGCGTCGAGCACCTCGATGCTGGATTGCCGCGCATGGTCTCGCACGATGACGAGTTTCCCCTGGTAGACCACCGGAGAACAGCCTTCACCCAGGCTCGCTCCGACATGGGCTTTCCCCAGGTTGCGCTGCCACAGTTTCTTGCCGTCGAGGTCGTAGCAGTGCATCCCCGCGGAGCCGAACCAACAGTAAAGGCGTTCGCCATCGGTGGTGGGGGAGGCCGAGGCAAAGTCGGCATGGTTGTGGGTCCCCTCGTGCGGCACGAGTTCGCGGGCGGTCTGTCGCCAAAGTTGCTTGCCCGTGTTTCGATCGAGGCAGAGGATGTCGAATCGGTAAAACGTATTCGGATGTTTGATGCCAAAGACTCTCTCTGGCTGGTCCTCCGGTTTGGGCAATTTCGGATCGACGCGGCCGGTGTTGATGGCAGAGAGAATGAAAACCTTGTCACCCCAGATGATCGGCGACGCATTGCCCTGGCCCTCGATCGCAACCTTCCATTTGACGTTGCGATCTTCACTCCACTCGATCGGCGGGTTTGCCGTGCGGCTCGTCCCGTTCGCTTGCGGGCCGCGCCATTGATGCCAATTCAAGCCCTGGGGATCGATCTCGAAGAACGCGGTTTTACCTGTTTGTTCCGCCATGGGAGATGCCGGTCGGGGCGCCGGTGGTGGCGGAAATGTTTCGCCTTGCGCCACGTAATCGAGTATTCGGACAAACGACCTGCCGGCGTTCTCCATCTGCGGCTGGAGTCGCCGTTTTTCTTTCCAGAGTTGGCCGACCCGGGCACGCTGTTCCGGTTGGAGACGGGCCATGACGCGGTCGACATAAGCTTGGTGGCGGTTACCCTGGTAGCCCGCCGGAAGTTCCTGCCTCTCGATGCGGGCGAGGAGCTTCTCGGTATCGTTATCGGATGTGCCGGGGGCAGTCTTTTCTGCTGCCCCTTCTTGAGGGTCTTTCGCCGCGGCCTGTTTTGTCGTTCGTGCCACGAGTTTAGGGCCCGGGCCGTTGGTGAGGCCGCCGTAGTCCCTCATGTCCCGGTGAACAAGTTGGCCGACCAAGAGCGCGATTGGGTTTGGGCGTTTCTCTTCTGCAAAACCGGGGCCAGCCAGCAGCAGCGCAAACAGACATGTGAGGATCGGTTTCACGTGATTTCCTTTTGGGTCCGCCAAAGCGCAGTCCGTTTTTTTCGGGCAGCCATTGTTCCTGTTTTGCTTTTGCCGGGTTGGGGTTGCCGACTGGTTCAAGCCCTCGTCCTATGACAGATAAGTTAACACAGATGCTCGCGAGGCCCAAAGCGGAGCAATCAACGGGTCGCAAACGGCAGCTTTGGCAAACCGGCCATTGGCCGATTAGTCGATCAATCCTTGACCAGGGTTCGGGTAAGGGTTGATTCCCTGTGGGTTGGTGAAGTCAAAATCCTTGGAGAAAACCCGGCTTTTCAATTCCAGCTCCGCTTCTTCCAGGTACTTCATCATCGGGTGGTGATCGGGGCCATTCTGTTTGAGATGGGTGAATATCCCCTGGTTGGAATAGTAGTTGTCTCGAGGCGTGGGGCCGCCCAGCCATTGTTCCGTTTTGATGCGATTCTTTTGCAGGATGGCCGTCATCTTCGTCCATTTCTCTTCACTGGTTGTCTCGAGATGAAACATGAGCGTATCCCGCAGGGGTGCCATGATGCAAAACACCCGGGCGTAGGCTCGCTGGTTGTGTCCCTCGACAGGCTGTTCTGTTTTCTTGAGTTGATATCCCTCCTGAAACGGCCGGCCCTGGGGGCGGACTTCATTCCCGTTTTGATCGACGACCAGGTTGTAACCCTGCTTGATCAAATCCGGATCTAATCGGTGCGGTACTTTGAATTGTCGGGGTGTTCGATTTCCCCGTGGACCTCCCCTGCCCGGCCGGTTGCCGGGCCTGCCGGACCGCATGTTCTTGCGGGACTGCTCCAGAAACTCCCTGACTTGTTGGCGGGTTGCCCCGGCCTTTTGCATCTCCTCGACTTTTTTACGGACCGAGTCGGGCATGCCGCGTTGGCCCTTTTCAGGTGATTGCCCCCAGCTGGTGGTCGCGAGCAGGCAGAGAATAAGAAAGACGGGCAGCGAGTCGATGAATTTCATACGGATCGTTACGTGGCTAATGGATCGGTTGAGCCAGGGCCCGTCCCTGTGGCACAGCCCTCGATTATAGTTGAACCGGCGGCTGGGCGGGAACCGCCAGGCGTCGTCACGAATCGGGGATTCCGAACGGGAACCGGCCCGCTGACGCCGCATCAGCCCCCCCGAGGTCAAGGCCGGCCTTTGGATGGGTGCTTTGGCGGGATGCCAGAAGGGTGATGCCGGAAGTCTTTCTGGCCCCCCGGTGTGAGCTCCCGAGGCCGGTTTCCTGACGTCGGACGTGCACCCGGATGACTCCAGGATAAAAACCGTTTTCCGTATCTATAAGCGATCGACGCTATTTTAATCGAGAAAGGGTGGATTGCTGCGCATGAATTGGTAAAACGCGTCCCAAACTTAGTTTCCCAAACTTAAAAACGGCTTAATGGGTGGCATAACGATAAGTCCGGCCAGCCCGAATTTTGGCATGCCCGGCTGCTCATTTGTCCGACCTTGATTGCTCTGCCTGGCCGGTTGTGGGAATCTATAGGGGCTTTGCAAATGATCCTTCTATCTTATCAGCCGGTCGAACTCGTAACCGGAAAACAGAATGTGGGTATCCCAGCCGAAGCACTCGATGGGTGCCGCCTGGCCAACAAGCTGGCCGGAAATCAGGAGGAAGTGAAAACAGAAGATGAATCGTGAACAGTTTCAGACACTGGCAGATGGCTTTGGCCAGTTGCGTATCGCGTTGGTGGGCGATTTCTGCCTGGACCGATACCTGGAGATCGATGGGACCTTACAGGAAACCTCCCTCGAGACGGGTCGTGAGGTGCACAACGTGACGCAGGTCCGCGTTTCGTCCGGAGGGTGTGGCACAATCCTCAACAACCTGGTGGCGCTCGGAGTGGGTGAGATCATCCCGGTGGGATGGATTGGCCGGGATGCTGCGGGATGGGAGCTGCGGCGAGTGCTGAAGGCAGAACGGGGAGTCAATCTGGACTACTTGATCAAGACCAGGCGGCGGAAGACGTTCACTTACATCAAGCCGATAAAGATGGAAGACGGCCGGTCCCCCCAGGAACTGAATCGGCTCGATATCAAGAACTGGACGCCCACACCGGATGACCTCTCTAAAAAACTGGCCCGTTCCCTGGAACAGATCGGAAAGGATGTGGACGCGATCATCCTGTTGGACCAGGCCGACCTGCCCGGAACTGGCGTGATCACGACCGGCGTTCTGGACGCCG
>JAKVBG010000030.1:0-33758 GCA_022447605.1 Mariniblastus sp. | reverse complement strand
GGCTGAGCCGGAACCCTTGATCGTGGCCGACAGTCGAAGCGGGTTGGGTCGATTTCCGCCGGTTCGGTTTAAAATGAATCAGTCCGAGTTGGCCCGTGAAATGGGCCAATCGGTCGAAGCAAAGGCGTCGATCGGCAAGGTCAGCCGGTGGGCGGCGGAAATCGCCCATCGCAACGGACACTCGGTTTTTGTAACCCTGGCGGACGAGGGGATTCTGGTTGTCGGTCCGGAGGGATCGGTGGAGGCGTGCGCCCCAGTTCCCAGTCGAGGAGAAATCGATATCACGGGAGCCGGTGATGCGGTAACGGCCAACCTGGCGACGGCACTCGCCTGTGGAGCCGTACCCAGCGAAGCGTGCCAGATCGCCATGGCTGCGGCTTCGGTGGTGGTGGAGCAGTTGGGGACGACCGGACGGGCCGATGTGGCGCAGATCGCGGGCCGATTGCCGGATACAGAGTCTGGTTGAGTCGGATCAATTCGGAAAATAACAGTATCAATCGGTCCTTCGAGGTAGCTAAAAACGGGGCGTTTCAGATTGGTTGAAACGCGTCTACTTGTCAGAGCAACGTTCCGGGTGTTTATTAGACCGCGTGCCGAACACGATTTTCCCACCTTCCCGCAAACGACGGAACCGATACCTTGCGACTTATGTTTCAGACGAAAGATGCGCTTGACGTTAAAAAAACGTCGCCCAGCAAAGACGCAGTGACAGGCGGCGAGCAGGCCGGAGCGGACCAGGCCGGAGCGGACCAGGCCGGTGAGCTTTTCAACCACGAAACATTCCTGCGTGAAAATTTTGCCAGCGACCAGATGACCCAGGCGTTGGACTGGCTGGAAAAAGTCTCGCAAGGCTGGGGACTTAACCCGACTCTCGCATCGATGTTTGCCGTGGCCACGGCTGTGATCGGTGTCCTGCTCATCTGTGGGATCGCCGATTTCATAGCCAAACTGGTGATTCAGCGGATCATGCACCGGTCGCTGCGCAAGAGTTCGTCCGTCTGGGCATCCGAATTGATCAACCAGAAGGTGTTGGAACGCCTGTCGCATTTCGTGCCGATCGTGTTGTTGGCCCTTTCACTGCCCGCCTTCCAGGTGTACGGGATCGATTGGTGGCTTCGTCCCCTGCTCGAGTTGGCGGCGATCTGGGTGTTGGTGCGCATGATCTGGGGCGTGATCGAGGTCGGTGAACGAACGTTGGTCGCCAAAGGGTTCGGCAACAAGATGCCGCTGGTCGGCATGTCGCAGGCGGCCAAGATGATCGTTTTGCTGATCGGGATTTTGTTGGCATTGAGCGCGCTGTTTGCCAAGTCGCCGCTCTGGTTCATCTCCGGGCTGGGCGCGATGATGGCGGTCCTGCTACTGATCTTCAAGGATGCGATCCTGGGACTGGTGGCCGGCGTGCAAATCGCGGCCAACCAGATGGTGCGGGTGGGTGACTGGATCACCGTCCCGAGCAAAGGGGTGGACGGGGATGTCGAGGAGATCACTCTGACCACCGTTCAAGTACGCGCCTTTGACCAGACGCTGATGCTCATACCGGCCTACGATCTGATCAACACCCCGTTTCAAAACTGGCGGGGCATGAGTGAATCCGGCGCGCGACGGATCAAACGCTCCATCTCGATCGACATCAATTCGATCCGTTTTGTGGATGAACAGGATGTGGAACGCTATCGAAAGTTTTCCCTGATCGATGACTATCTCGATCAGGCGAAACAGGAGATCGGGAAATGGAATGAAAGCCACGGAATTGACACGACAAATGTCGGCAATGGCCGGCAGCAGACGAATGTGGGGATTTACCGAGCTTACATCAAGGCGTACCTGCACGATCACCCCAAGATCTATTCTGATAAATTTACCTTCCTGGTCCGGCAGTTGGCGCCCGGGCCGGACGGCCTGCCGATCGAGTTGTACGTGTTTACCAACGACAACCGTTGGGTACAGTACGAAGAGATTCAGGCTGACATTTTCGATCACCTGTTGGCCTCCGCAGCCCATTTCGACCTGGAGGTTTACCAGAGTCCTTCCGGGTCGGATGTGCGGGCATTGAAGGTTTGACGCGTTGCCTGATGCCGCAGGCCTGTCGGTGACACCTGTCCCCTAACGCCGATCCCGGTTCTGACTGGTGATCCGAAAAGGAGCATCTGACCAGTCGTCGGCGCAATACGCCGTCGTCGGATCGAGAGTCAGGTAGCGGGTCGGAATCTCGTTCAACACGAGGGTGGGCTTTTCCTGTTCGATCAACGATTTGTGGAAGGCCAGAAAATGCTCCGGGGTGTGCCGAATGAAAACGGCGCGTTCAAAATGTTCCGCCATCAAAGGGCGCATGCAGCCGATACTGAAAGATGTATGGAACATGACCAGTCGTCTTCCCCGCACGCGTTCTGAGTCATTGACGTAGACTTGGACCGCTCCCTTTTTCTTCTGGTAGTACTCTTCCAGCTGATTGTAGGGGCCCGGCGTGTTGATCAATATTGCGTTGGGCTTTGTCGGAAACGCCAAGATCGTTGGCTGCGGCTCAGGTTGGTCGCCGATCAGGTCACTCAAGCCCTGGCATCGATTCAGTTTTTCCCTGACGACGATCTCCAGTTGGCACGGTTTTTCACTGGTAAATCCGGGCACGAATTCGGCCAGCTGTTCGATCACCGCCTGGAACCCAGCTGCCATGCCACGACCGTTCCAATGGGTGTCCCGGGGGTAATAAACTTGGCCCTGCTGCTTGGCAGAATGCAGTGCCTCGAGAAGCGTGATCACGTTCACGTCATCGCTGAGTTCCCGCAACAGCGTCTCGGTGTAACCACCTGTCTCGCTTTGGCAAATGTTGTCGGGCATCTTTTCCGGGTAGACGAATTGTTTGTCCGGCACGGCGATGAAACCGTAGGGGATGTTGAGGCGGCCCAGGTAATCCGCTCGCTGCTGCAAAGTGCGGCGCCAACGATCCTTGATTTCCGCGGTGCAGGCAATTTCACCGGTAAAGGCAGCCACGGTCTGTCCGGCGTTGTAGAACAGCCATTCATCCTTGCCCAGCAGGACTTTCTGTTTCGTGGTGCGGAAAGCGGCCAGCTTGATCCGGTTGTGAGCATCGATGAAAACAGACCGCAGGCCTAGGTGATCCGTCAGGTATTGGTCCAGTTGATGAAATGAAATTTTGGTGCCGTCCGTCCCCGGAAACTTGGCCAGGGTGCGGTTTTCCCGGTTGGAATTCAACGAGGGAAAGAAGATCATCAGCAGCAATGGCAACCAGATGCAGCCCAGAAACATCCAAGTGACGACCCGATCCATCGGACGGCCATGGGTTGGTGCCGAGTCAACGGTTTGCCAGGTTTCCGGCATGAGAGAATCGTCCCGCCGCCGCGGCGTGGGATTTTCCGAGCTGGGTTCGGTTGGCAAAGGGGAAGGGCTGGACATGAAATCAACGACCTAGAATCGAAAATAGATAAACGGGTTGTAAGTACTGCTGAAAACCAGGCAGACGCACCAGGCAAACTGCAACTGGATACCGGTGAATTGGATCATTTCCAATGCGGGACGGAAAAAGGGACGGAGTCTCGGTCGCCGTTCCGACAGGCGGCGGGCCTGGGAAACGAGCGCCGGTCCGATCGGCATAGCCGCGATGACCGAGAACCCGAGCACCAGCAGGTGGTAGCGGGTGAGGGCCGTTTGCAGGGCCGGGCTAAGATCCCAGTTCCCGCCTGCGCCCCACATCACCTGGCCGAAGGCCAACGCTTGGGACAGGGTGTCCGCACGAAAGATCACCCAGGCAAACATCACGACCAGCATCGTGTAGACGTGCGCCAAGGGTCCCATCTTCTTGAGGACTTTCCCAAAACCGACCCGTTCCAGAATCAGGAACAGGCCTTGCACGATGCCCCAAGCCAGGAATGTCCAACTCGCTCCGTGCCAGAGGCCGCACAACATGAAGACGACCATCAAGTTGAAGTAAGTACGAAACGGTCCCCGTCGATTCCCTCCCAGGGGGATGTAGAGGTAGTCGCGGAACCAGGTGGAAAGGGAGATGTGCCAGCGGCGCCAAAATTCGGTGATCGATTTGGCAATATACGGATAGTTGAAGTTTTCCGCGAAACGGAAACCGAGCATCAGGCCGATGCCGATCGCCATGTCCGTGTACCCGGAAAAATCAAAGTAGATCTGGACCGTATAAGCAAACGCCCCCAGCCACGCATCGGCGGTGGAGAGTTCCGACCCCTGCATCGCGAACACCGCATCGGCGATTTCTGCGGCCGTGTTGGCGATGATCATCTTTTTCCCCAGCCCGATGATGAATCGCTCGATCCCTCGGCGGAATTGGTGAAAGTTGACGACGCGGTCGACGATCTGACGCTGCACATCGCTGTAGCGAACGATCGGCCCGGCGATCAGCTGGGGGAACGATGCGATATAGAGGGCGAGGTTCCGCAATCGTCTCTGTGGTTCGACCTGTCGCCGGTAAACATCAATCACATACGAGAGCGCTTGAAACGTGTAAAAGCTGATGCCGATGGGAAGTTCGATCTGGGGCGCGTATTCGACTGAGCCGTGGAGCCCCAGCAGGTCGACCAACGAGGCGAACAGGAAGTTGGTGTATTTGAAGACGATCAGCATGCCGATGTTGAAGGCGACGGCGATCTTCATCAACAACCGACGATGCCGTTCCTCGGACAACTGGTCCATTTTCAGGCCGAGCCAGTAGTTGATGCCAATGGACAGCAGGATCACCACCATTTGGCGGCTGTCACCCCAGGCGTAAAAGAACAGGCTGGCGGCCAACAGGATCAGATTCCTGCAGGGACGGGGCAGGAGGGAATGCAGGGTTAAGACAATCGGCAGGAAGCAGAACAGGAATGCCGGATCGCTGAAAAGCATGTTGTTCCGTCCACCCCGAAGAAATTCCGTCAATCCCTGGTCTTACCCTTGGGATCGACGGGTGGATGCGGATCGATGAGTCGACTCGATCGGGCGAAAAGAGTTCCCGTCGGTCGTTCGTCAAATGTGGGGATTGTGCCTGTTTTGCGGTGGGACGTTCTGCTTCGTTGTCGTCTGCCCCACTGTTTGTGTCGACCGAATATCGAGCCGCGGTTGATCGGCCCGTTCAGTTACCCGCTTGCAGCAAGGCGTGGTACAGCTCGGGGTCGGTCGCTCCCTCGGTGCCGATCAGCAACACGGTCGAATCGGCGCCCAACCCGCACGCCTGCCACAGAGTTGGGTCGCCGTGAGCGGCTAACAAGGCCGCCAGGCCGGCGGTGGCGCACTCTCCGGCTTCGATCGGCCGGCTGCCGGGCAGACCGTCTGCCAGCAGCCGCATCAGCGGGCCGATCGCCTGGTCCGGGATCGATACGCTATGGTGCACGGTTGGCTGCAAGATTTCCCAGGCGAGCTGAGAGACCTCGCCACAAGAGAGTCCGGCCATCAGCGTCTCGGCGGAGATGTCGAACCGGGTGCGCTGGCCGGCCGCCAGGCTCTGTTGCAGGCAGGGGGACAGATCGGACTCGACCGTGATGACCCGGCAGAGTTCGCGCCCCATCTGTTGCCAGAAGCGAGCCACCAATCCGGCGGCCAGGCCGCCCACACCGACCGGCAGGAAAGTATGGGTCAAATTTTGGTCACCGAGTTGATCGAGAACTTCGCTGGCGATCAGCGAGTAACCGGCCATCACCTGCAGCGGGATCTCCCGGTAATCGTCCCAGGAGGTGTCGGATACGATCTGCCAGCCGTACTCAGCCGCGGCGCGGCGACAGGCGGCCAGCGACGCTTCGTAATTCCCCTCGACCCGGATCACCGTGGCGCCCAGATCTTGCATCGCCCGTTCCCGCGCCGGACTGACCTGTTCATGAATCAGGATGGTGGCGGCGCAACCGGCCCGCCGGGCTCCCCAGGCGACCGATCGACCATGGTTCCCGTCGGTGGCGGTGGTCACGGTCAGTTCGGCCAGATCGCGACCGGAACGTTGCCAGTGCTCCGCCAACTGGGCCACCGCATACGCCCCGCCCAACGCCTTGAAGGAACCGAGACCGAAACGATGAGCCTCGTCCTTGTACCAGACTGCGCGGAGACCACACGCTTCGGCGATCGCCGGCAGGCTGTGCAAGGGGGTTGGCTGGTAAGCGGGCCAAGCAGAAATCTGGCGTGCTGCCGCGGACATGTTCTGGCCGTTCAGAGAGGTGGCCTGATCCGGAAAATCGGACGCAGACCGGGCCGGGTTCTCGACCGACCGGGTGATGCGGGTGACGTGACTGACGGTCGAGAGATTTTCTGCAGGCATGGGCCGGGTGGTTACTTCCAGAGGATGGTCCCTACGGACGTAGGTGGGGGCCGGAGCGATGCCCAGTCAGAAGGCGCTTGCCAGGCATCGGTTCCAACGAGTATCGTACCTCGGTTCGCGCAGGAAGAAACTCGGGGTGTTCTGTCGGGGTTCCACGTGGCCGAACCGGTTCAGTCGCTTTCTGGTTGGGAAAAACTTGCCTGCGTTGGTCCAATATGCGATCCTGTCAGGGCAACGGACCGAAACTTCACTGATTTGCTAGGGGAAATACATGCCGAACCGATGGGGACTTCATCAACAGATCGTCCTGTTGGCCCTCAACGATGGAAAAGGGCTGTTTACGGGTAGTTACTATGCTTACGCGATTGCGGGGGCCGTGTTGAGTGAACTGTTGCTGAGTTATCGGATTGTCGCTTCGGACGACAAGCAGAAGATCGTCAACGTGGTTTCCCGTGAACCGACAGGTGATCCGTTTCTCGACGAGTGCCTGTTGCAGATCATTGAATCGAGCAAACCGCGGAAACTTCAGGACTGGGTCGGCCGGATTGCCGGAAATAAGGATTTGCCCCACCTGATTGCCGAACAGTTGTGTCAGCTGGGCGTGCTGCGACGGGACGAAAAAAAGATTCTCTGGCTTTTTTCTAAACGAATTTACCCGGAGTCGAATGGGACGGTGGAAGATGATATCCGCGCGCAGATGGCGCGGGTCATGTTTGACCCACAGGCCGTCCTGGATGAACGGACGGTGATCCTGATTGCCCTGGCCAGTCATGCGGGCCTACTGAAATCCAACTTTGTGCCAGAAGAACTGAGCCAACATCGGGAACGTGTCCAACAGCTGGCCAAGGGCGAGATCCTGGCAGCCGGGGCGACCCGTGAGGCAATCGCCGCCGTGCAAGCGGCGGTAATGATGGCCGTCATGCTGCCGGCCATCGTGGCGGCCACGACGAATTAAAGCGACGTTCGGCCCTAGATAAAGATCTTCCACAGGCCGAGCAGAATGAAGATGGTCCCCAACAGGACCATCAGGCATGGGCTTCCCTTGCCGCCCCACCCAATCGTTGCGCGATCAGGCAGGGAAGTAGCCAGGCGGCGAGGCCAACGCCCAGAAAGATAAAACCCATCGTCATCCGTTCTCTCCTCGAATCCTTGGGGCGGATCAGGTGTTGATGACTGCCCGTATGTACGATTACTGCAACCGAATGGGAAGCAAGAAAAATCGTCTAGATCTCCCCCTTCAATCCTCGCTCATAATACTTGTGGGTAATTTCATCCTGGTGTTCGAGTAACCAATCAATGGAGGGTTCATTGTTCATCGCTTTGTGGATTGCCTGGGACATCGCTTTGCGGTGGATTTCAAACAACGCTTTGTGGTCCAGTTTGTCATCGGTGGAAACGCCCGGATTCAGCCAGACCGAGCAGATGATGCCCAAGTCATTCGCCTTCTCCTTCGGGATGTCGCCGGCGCGAACCGCATCCAGCACGCCGTTGGCGATGGCGGCCTGCACGGTCCCCATCAGGATGTTGGTGTAACGGCTGTTCTTGACCGTTACTTTGCTGACCATCAATGTGACCGGCCTGACCTGGACGTCGGTATTGAGGATCGCAAAGACCTTGGAGTGCCCCGCCGCCTGGTCTCCGGTCAGCGTGGCGATCGCGGTGCCGACGGGGCCATCGAGTTCACCAATTACGACTTCCGGCTCGGCCGCCGTAAAGGGAGGGCCACCGGCCACCAGGCATTCACCGGTTCGCATGATGATTCGATCACTCATTTTATGTTTCCTCTATCTGTGTCTTAAGCTTTTCAGTGGAACGGAAAGACATGATTGTGATGGCGGAAGGAACGACTGGCAAGCGGCCTTGCATTTCTCTGGCGGGTCACCCTTTTTACGAGTGCGCGTATCCGACCGAGGTGCGGTTGCAGAACAGAATCATGGCCCAATTGGCCTGTTTGTTCGGTTTCCATTCTTCTTAACCAATACCGTGGGAAGCGGCCCAGATAAGGATCACCGGCAGATCCGCGTGGAACGGCTCATGCAGTTGGCTGGAAGCCACAAGAAAAGGGGCAGGGGTGACGCCTGATGAAGGTGAGCAGGAGGAGATGCACAGCTCAAAGGGTGTTGAACGGGCAGTTCCCGGCGCCGCCGGTCTCTTCGCGGCGAGCGGGAAAGAGAAAAGCGGGGTACGAACGTGTTCGCACCCCGCTGGTCAACGGCTGTGGGAGGCTAAAAATCACCATGCCTCGAAAAAATGGTGACGCTTCCCATACGATTACCGTGCTCCGACCATTCTTCTTGCGGATCGCCGTACAGGTTTGGTTCCTGGTTGAAACTCAGCAACTGCCTTCCATCTTCCGAAACGGCCCGCACCTGGGCGCGATACAATTCGTCGTCTTTCGGATCCGGCGTCCAGTAGCGGTTCGGCACGTAGACCGACGGTTTCATCCAGAGGTACCAGACCCCGGAGGTGGCATGCGTCGCAAAGTCGACCGATTCGGTCTGGTCGATCTCCTGCCAACGGCCAGAGACCGGGTCCTTGGCCTGGATCGAGACCTCTACGTTCGGCGCGGTGAGGTAGCCGGAGAATTCAATTCTGCGGTAAGGGGCGTGGGCGAGGTTAAGCGGTTGCAACATGCAGCCGGTGCTGAACAACGTGGCGAATCCCAATACGGCCGTGACGAAACAACGATACATGGTCTTCCTTTCAAAGAATTGACGAGTGGACAGAGAGAGCACCGTCAATTGATCCAGGGACCCGCCAAATCTTTTTTGGCGCTGGGGAAGACTAAGGAAAACGACCCATTTTGCCGCGTGCTAGCCGGTAGCTAGTAGGTGAACACCATCGTATCGCCGCCCAACTTGGCAAACAGCTTTGGTTTGTCGGTCACGAACGCCTCTTCGATAATCGCATCGTTCGGGATCTCCAGATCCTTCATGCAGACCGGGCAGACGTGCAGTTGGACGCCCCGGCCATGCAGTTTCTTCAGCGTCTCGATCATCGGGGGATGCTCCAGGAAACGAAAATCCGGGTTGAACGAGCGGACCGGGAGAAGGACCCCTTTGACATTGAAGAAGATCGATACGTCATAGCCCTCATCGACGCAGAACCCGGCCAAGGTGAGGCCCATATTGACCGCCTGCGGATCGGCTTGTGGATCGCTGGTAATGCTGATCACGGCCCGTTTGGCGTCGGCCGCAGAGCTGGAGGGTGCCGGTGTGGTCGAATTGCAGCCCGCCAGGGCAGCGAGCGTGACGCCTGTCAGCAGGGTGAAGGCCAAACGGTTGAAAAACGATCGATCGGTCCTCATGCTTCGTTCAACTTGCATCCAGGGCGCTCCTGTTGTTCGTGGGGGAGATTCTCTTAGGCCCCTCATCATAACAGCATGGCGGGGGCGGACCAGTCGACAGGAGGGTCGACGGGCGCCCTTTTCATGGCAGGCCTTGGCCGGTTGCGTCCGTTTCAGACGGAGCGGGAACGGCGTCGCCGGGCCGTGATGGCCAAGCCGCCCAGCATGGACCAGATCAGCAGGGTGGTCGGTTCCGGCAGAAGCACGTACTCGACCGTAAACAGCTGTGAGCTGGCGATCGAGTTGCCACCGAACCCGCCGTCAGGCGTGGCGGAGGCGATGCCACCATAGATGTAGCCGAGCAGCGTTCGCTCGGTCAGACCGTCCAGATCGATGATCTCACCCTCCAGCAGGGAGAGGTCGCCGTTGGCAAAAAACTCTGCGTTCGAGCCAAACAGCCAGTCGGTGTTCAGGGGGCTTTCAATCGATGGCATATCCCCCAGATACGTCTGGCTGTATTGGCCATCGGCGTCGATGCTGACCGCCGAAATCTGATTGGTAAAGGGGAAGGTCGATTTGTATTCCAGGTTGCCGGTCGACGGATCGTCGACAAACTCGTTGGCCGTGATGCCGCCGAACAGCACTTCGATCATCTCGCCCGTGTCCGATGAGTAGAGTCCGAGTTTGGCACATTCGTATCCGTTGAGTGCCTGTTTGAAAACATCCGGGTCGCTGTTCGGATCTTTCATGGTCGGAATGCCGTCTTCACTGATTTCGACCGGGACGGTCCAGATCCCTTCCCCCTGGTAGAAGACGCCCGACAGGGCGACTCCGCTCAGTTGATCGTCGCCGGCTGCATCTTTGGAGAGGACCTGGAACGTATTCAGGTCGCGGCGACGAAACTGGGTCGGATCCCCGCCGGCCGGGTGAATCTCCGGGTTGGTGTAGGAGAGCGTGCCTTCCTCGTGATCGTAATCGATCTCGAAGGTGCGTACCTGCGAGGTGTATTTTTGATACGATTGGCCATGGTCGTACGCGCCTTCGAATTTCTGCCCAAACACGAGTTGGGTTTGGCCGTTCACCTCGAACATGCCGCCACCGGTGACCTGGAACAGTCCCCCTTCGTAGGCGCCACTGGAACTCGTTTCGCCCGTGGTCTGGAGAATCGTGTTGCCGGCCATCTGGGTGCCGGGCGTCTTGACCCAGTCGATCAAGTCGGGCAGGTCGACCGCCGTCAGGTTGTTGTAGGTGGTGAAATTGTCCTCTTCGGTTTCGTAGACGTATCCACCGGTGACGAACAGCGTGTTGTCCCGTTGGTACGATTGCGTGTTGCTGCCCGAAAGGCTGTTGACTGCCTGCTGGCTCAGGCCGCTAAGCGGATCATCCAGGTCCCGGTGCCAGACCTGTTTACTGACCGGGTCGATGACCCAAGCGGAACGATTTCCCGTTTCGAACGAGTGCATGCCACCCGTTTTGCCGGCCAGTACGACCCACTCGTTCCCCACCTGTCCTGAGGCAAATGACTGCAGGCCCGGTGTGCCTGCCTGCGGCATGGCGTACGGTTTGACCTGGATTTTGTAATCGCGGTCCCAGCGTGTGACCGGACTGAACGTGTCGGTCTGGTTCTGGGCCTGGCTGGAGGAGAGCAGCAGGGCCAACAGGGCGGGTGCCAACAGGATCGTGGTGGGGGAGCGAAGCATGGTGTGTCTCTGGGAGGTTTGATCGAGTGTGTGATGGCACCTGGGATGTCGAGTTGACCGGTGCCGATCTCCACTATGGTAGATCAACGAATCAAAAATGCGAGGAAAAGCAACTGTTTTTTCGTTCCGGAGAATATTCGTCGCTTCGCAAGCCAGCCTTGTGGCCAAAGCGCCGCTACGGGCTCGATTTTGCGGCATGCCGCGGCCTTGCGTTGATAGGAGAATCAGCTGCCTTGCGTTAAAATGACTCGATGGCACCTGCCCCCCCGTTTCCCTCAAAGGAATTCCGGATGAACCGAAGCTGGTCAAAACGAATGCTGGCCCTGCTGACCCCCAGCCTATTGCTCGGCCTGTGGCTGGGGCTGATAGGTTCGGACGCGCGGTCAGGTCGGACGATCCGTGTGGACGGGACGCTCTCCCACCAATTGCCGGATGAGCGGGATGATGAAAGGAAACGTCGATCCAGCAGCATGCCGGCCACAGCGATTGAATATGCCCGGATGTGCGAGGCCGAATTGGGCGTCCCACCGCGGATTGTGCTGGATGACGCGATCGAGATTCCGCTCTACGTCGACGGCGTACAGAAATACGGCAACCTCGGCCGGCGGTGTGACAACCCGAGTTTCCTGGGCAAGGCCTCGGTCTCCGGTTCGATGTTGCAGCGTCACCCGGGCCGGACAGCCGATGGAAAAGAGTTGCCCGATGTCTTCTGGATCAGTTTTGGTCGCAATTCGAGTTACCAAACGGACAAAGTGATCGGCTCGGTGCAGATGATCGGTTACAACCGGAAGACAGGCGCCACGGCGTTTTTTGAGAGTTGCGATCAGATCGGACCGTGGGTGACGCTCGAGCCGAAGACGTGGCGGATGCGGGGGACGATGCCCTGGATCGACGAACCGGACGAATTCAACCGGGCCTTTGTCACGCCCAGCTCGAGAAATATTCAGTGCGTGGAATGTCATCAGAACGATCCGTTCATTACCAACGACTTTATCAACGCCGCCAAGATGCCTGGCACGGATGAATCGGTGGTCCCCGCGCTCGGCGCCGATGCACCTTACTACGTGATCGGGGGAGAAAACTGGGATATGCGGACGATCGATATCGAGGATCATGCCTGTTTCGATTGTCACCGGGTCGGTATGAACACGATGTTGATGTTCATGGAGAACGGCTGGGACCCGAACGAGCATATGCCTCCCCACGATCCGGGGAGCCTGTCCGACGATCTCAAGAGCTTGCTCGCGGCCTGGCAGCAGGGCCCGGAAAACGTGGCGGGGGCCGAGTGGGTCGTCCCGCCGGCACAAGGTCAGGATCGGCAAGTGGTCGGTGCGGATTACCCGTACCGGGCTCATTTCAATCGACCCGACCGCGCGCGGAGACTGGCCGGCAGAGCGGGTGGAAAGGAAAAGGAGTGGGACGAAGGAAAGTGGGCTGGTGAAAAGAAGCAAGGCCCAGGCAAGATCGACCCGGAGGTTCGCCAGCTGCTCGATCGGCTGAAAGACCCGGCCACACGGCAGGGATTCGAATACTGGATTCGTGAGCATGGGATTGACCGGGAAACGATGCAAAAATTGCGATCGATGGTCGGGGATGACGGTTGACCCATGAACCTGTCGTCTGGCGGGTCGCGTTTTTAAGTGAGTCCGAGGGTTGGAACGAGGTGATCGGTGCGATGAATTTAACCGGCTATCGATTGGCAATCATGTGGGGAATGAAGTCCCTGGTGTTCTTTTCCCTGGTCACGGTCCTGGCCGCGGTCGAACGGCCTCCCAACATCGTGATCCTGTTGAGTGACGACCAGGCCTGGACCGACTACGGGTTCATGGGGCATGACCAGATCCAGACACCTTGCCTGGACGAGTTGGCGCGGCGAAGTATGCTGTTCGAACGGGGTTACGTGGCAGCGCCGCTCTGTCGACCCTCGCTCGCCTCGATCGTGACGGGCCTCTACCCGTCTCAACACGGGATCACGGGCAACGACGTTGATGGTCGCAATCAGCGGGCGGCACTGGACGAACCGGTCCAGGCGGCGTTCCACCGGTTGCCCAGTATCATTCGGCTGCTGACGGACCATGGCTACCTGGCCCACCAGTCGGGTAAGTGGTGGGAAGGTTCGTGGCATGATGGTGGTTTTACCGATGGCATGACGCACGGTGACCCGGCCCGCGGCGGCCGGCATGGGGATGTCGGTCTGAAAATCGGACGGCAGACGATGCAGCCGATCAAAAAGTTTATTGATGACGCCGTGCAGCGGGAAAAACCGTTCCTTATCTGGTACGCCCCCTTCTTACCCCATACACCGCACAACCCACCTGCTCGCTTGCTGGAAAAGTACCAACAGCCAAGCCGTGCCGCAGACGTGGCCAAATATTACGCCATGTGCCAATGGTCGGACGAGACGTGCGGGGAGTTGCTCGACTACCTGGACGAAAAAGAGCTGCGGGAAAACACGTTGGTCATTTACCTTTGCGACAACGGTTGGGCGGCGCGTAGTACCAACGAAGATGACCCGAACCAGAAACGTTGGAAGGGTTTCGCCCAGCGGTCCAAGGGGTCCCCGTACGAGAAGGGGATTCGGACCCCGATCCTGCTCTCCTGGCCGGGACGCCTGGCGCCGGGGCGCGTCCCGCACCTGGCCCAGTCGATCGACCTGTTTCCGACGATCGCGGCGGCGGCCGGTTTGAAGGCCCCCGCCGATCTGCCCGGGATCAATCTATTGGATGAAACGGCCCGTTCCGGCCGAAAGGCCGCGATGGGTGTCTGTCACTCGATCCATAACATGACGCCGGGCGACCCGGATGACACGCTGCAATACCTCTGGTGCGTGGAGGGGGACTGGAAGTTGCTGGTGAGGTACGACGGACGCGATACGACGCAGTACCGGGCCTTGCACGTCTGGGATACGGCACCGGTTCACTTGTACAACCTGAGGGACGATCCGCACGAGAAGCGCGATCTATCGGCTGAGCGACCCGATTGGGTCGACCGTCTGAAACGGCGAATAACAGATTTTCATACGGTCGATCGGCAATAGCCTGGCTATTCCCCCGGTTGGGGCAACTCGGCTCCTCAGTTTTGGGAGGAGGTCGATGGAACCTTTCCGGTGGTGGTTCAGGTCTTTGTTAAGATTCCATTCATTTCAGAAAGACTGGCAGGCAAGAAGAATACGGCATGAAGTATCCCTTGGACGATGATCACGGATCCCACCTGTATCCAGACGACGATGATAGCCCACCGAGGCTTCGGCCGAAGTACGTGGTGAACCTGTTCCTGAAAATAGCTTTCGTGAGCCTGGTGGGGTGGTTCATCTACGGTTTTTTCGAACGACTCTATCGAATCCTCCAGGCCCTCCTTTAACCTTTGGCGGCCCTTGGTCCAGTCGGGATGTCGGGAGACCTCGTTTTTTGTCCCGTGGCCTCCTGCTGTGGGTAGGTCCGCGCTCGGCTTGTTCGGGCGGAGTCGATCGGCTCACCGTTCAGATGCCAGGTGCTGCACGACGGGTAGGCAGCAACCGTGTGCCAGTTGGTTTACCTGCGGCGCTTCTTGCTTTGCGTTTCCCGGATCCACTCGTTGACATCGCTGGTCGGGTTGGCGCGTTTCTGTTTGCCCGTTCCATCGGGCAGCAGTTTGCGGCAGAATTTGAGTATTTCAGGCAAGAGGAGGAACAGGAAAATCACCCCCACACCGAGGAAGATCAGGATCCAAGAGAAACTCAGGTTGGACATGGGCGATTCCTTTTTTCCTGGCCAGGTGACGACGGGGCGACCTGGTCGGCGAGGTGTCGTGACGGGGCAATCGCTGCCGTTTGACCGTCGTCTGTTTCTGGCCAGTCGGTACGGATGCGATCGGAAAGGGGTCAGAGGCTGACCCGTTTTGCCCGCAGGACAACCTTGATGGTAAAGAGGGCGATTGGCCCAATCAAGTTGTTACAGGTGGATTTTGTCGCGATTTAACAATCCAAGCGGTCGCTGAACGTCGCGATACGTGGGGTGCGATCGTTCCGTGGCCGGAAAAACGTGCCCGTTTGAGGGTGCGGATCCTGAAAGGTGCCACGCGTCGCTTGCGCCATCCCTCCCCGCGGTGACCATGGGTGGAACGAGGAACCGATTGACGAATCGAGGGGACGACAAAAAAAACCGCCTGGCAGGCGGTCATGTTCGGTCGGTGATGTTCGATGATTTTCGGTGATGGCTGGCCGACTATTTCCGTCGGCGAACGAGCCCCATCAGACCTACCAAGGCGAGGATCGCAGTGCTGCCCGGTTCCGGAATGGCACTCATGCTGTATGTCCCGAGAGGCCAAGGATTGGCGGCCGTATCATTGGAGGTTTCACCATCGTTCACATTAATCCCGCTGTACGTCCAGTTGTTCAGGACGAAGGTCGAACCGTCGGCACCGGTGTCATCGACACGGTACACCCAGCCGTCGAGGTAATCCCAAGCCTCGCCACTTCCATCGGTGTTGATGTCGCCAAACGTGTCGTGGACGGTTTCACTACCGGAGAATGCTCCGGACGCATCAAAAAAGAGTTCGATCGCGTCGTCGCCGTTAATCGATAACGCACCACTGGTGAAATTGGGATTGAAGCCGAAATACGTATTGAAACCGGTTGTTTCGGATGCAATGTAAAGGTAGTCACCCGCGTTGGCGGTCCCCGACAGGACGAACTCCGCGCCATCGGTGCCACCGCCGTTGTTGGCCGATCCGACCGCCCATTGCGAGAGGTCAGTTCCATCGGCCGTGACGTAGACCTCCATACATTTCGGGACACCGCCAGAAAGGGGTCCGTCAAACACGCCCGTGATCAGGACATCGCCCGAAACGTTGGGGGTGGACAGACCGAAGGCCAGCAGGGCTGAGGTAGCCAAGGTGAGGAACGTCTTCATGGGTGTGAATCCAGGTTGAGTCGAAAATAACAGAAGAACTGCAGCTAATAAGCTAAATGGGAAGAGGTGGGGAAGCAATTGAGAAATGGTAGATTGGCCAAAATTTAACTTTCTCTGCCTATTCCGTGTAACGCTTGCCATTAGCAACGTTTATGGGTATTGCCAAAGCGGACAAAAAATAAGGAAAAAATGGAAAACGGCCAAGAATTGGACCGGCTTAGCGAATTATGGCGAGTGAGATCGGACCCTTATCTTTTCAGCGACCTGGAACGGGCGAAAGGCGGCAAAGCCCGCCGTGGCCTGTCGTAGCCCGAAGAGCCTCAGCCTGACGCACCCGATTTCCAAAACTTTTGGCCCCTTCTTTTACTCCACGAATGAGGAATCAGATGCATTCTCTCCTGCTTGCCTGCCAAGACATTTCTCCGTCAGCCCTGCGGTTATTGCAGGAACCCCACGATGTTCCCATGTTTACCGGCGACGTGATGCCCGTCAGTTTCTGGGCTCTTTTATTGCTGTTGACCTCGATCGTGTTAGCCGTCTCGTTGGTCGTTTCGATTCTTGTTGCCTGGTTTATTTACAAACCATACAGCAAGTTGCCGCCGGCGTACCAGACTTTGTCGCCCGGGCTGATTTGGTTGCTGTTGGTCCCCCTGGCCAACTTGGTGATCATGCTCCTGATCGTCTTGCAGGTTCCGGATGCGTTCCGCAAATATTTCGATCATGTGGGTGATTCGTCGGTGGGAGATTGTGGGAAACTGGTTGGCCAGATCTGGGCGATTGCCACCCTCTGCTGTTTTGTGCCGGTCGTGAATTATGTCGCCGTCTTCCCAGCCATAGCCTGCATGATTCTGTTTACCGTCAAGCTTTGGGAATTGGCCGGCAAGATCGGCAACAAGGCGCCACGCGCCGATGGAAAGATCCGCCTTCCGAAGAGCGTTGTTTGACATCCGTCTGAGGAATGTGAGAGAGCAACGCGTTTCGGCTGATCGTCACGATCGAGTCGGGTGAAACCGGGAACCGAGGCGTAGCAAACCGGCGGGGAATCGGTTTGGTCCTGTCGCCCAGGGAAAAAACGGGGACGCCTAGGCCGCTTTTGGACGGATCGACTCGAATCCCGTACACTAAGGACCGAGTCGGAAACGAGAAGTCATCACGGGACCGGCGGTTTCTTCAAGTGGCTGACCGTGCAATCGGGAGTGCGACCCATGAAATTCCAAACCTGTTTATTCCTGGTGGCCCTATGGATCGGCCCGCTTGATTTCCTGTCGGGCCAGGTAGCGGATCGACCTGGCGCGGTTCTCGACCGCGTGGGGGATCTGGAGGTCGCCGTCATTCTCGAGCGGTTAGGCGCCCAAATGGAAGAGGGCGTGTCTCGACAACAGCTGGCGGATTACGCCTGGCATTTTCAACGGCTTGATCGGGATCGGGATGGCCAGCACTCGCCCGAGGAATACATCGACAACGGGAATTATATGACGCCCCAATCCCGCCGTGGCATTTTCCGGGCGGCCGACGGCGATGGGAACGGCTTTGTGACCGAAGCGGAATATGTGCTGAACCGGGTGATCACGGATGAGGCGAAAGAGATCATGCAGCGACTGGATCGGAACCGGGACGGGTCGATCCAGAAGAGTGAGTTTATCGATAGCGGAAAATTAAAAACGGAGGCGGCCGCTGCCGTGTTCCAGGCGTTCGATGCCGATCAGAACGGCAGCCTGGTGGTGCCGGAGTACCTGCGGATTTGGGGCCAGTGGGCACGAATGGGTCGGCCACCGGCCGCAGAGCGGATTTCGAGCTCGCCAGGTCCTGCCAGGCAAGACGTTTTTGTCCAGTGGTTACGGACGTTCGATTCCAACCAGGATGGTCAACTCGATGAGCGAGAATGGGAGTCCTGGATGCGCCAGGCGGACCAGGATGGCGATGGGAAATTCAACCGCGCCGAATGGGAACGGGCGATGCGGGGTGGAACCGAAACGAAGCCTGCACCGCGCGAACGTCCGAACGGCAAGGGTGGTCCAAGGAAGATTTAGCTGTCACGTTCAGGCCGTCTCAAGCGAAACTTCGATACGGACGTTTTTCGGGCAGCGGGACGGAGCGCAGCCTGTTCTGCCAGGTCGCTCGACCTGTCGCCGATGAGGGAAAACGTGGCAACCGGGAAGGCCAGGCAGCCACGTCGTCGCCGTTTTGGTTTTCCGTTTGTTCGGGGTCGGTCACCGTGCCGTCGGCGGTCCTTTCGGATTCCGCTGAAAAGTAGTTCGTTTTTGACGGTTGCACGATCGTGGAGGCGGATAAAACCACTGGAAATGGGCAGTTAGAGCGGTTTTCCATAGGAAAAAAGCCTGAGATACTCATAATACAAGGTACTTCCACTGTCTCACAACCTTCCATTCCATGAACGTTCGAACCTGTTCCAACCCGTTCTTCGCGGCGGTTGCCGCGGCCCTGTTGATCCTCGTGTCAGGCTGTTCCAAGACGGCTGAAACGGATTCAGCGGAAGGCAGGGAATTGGCGTCTTTCGACAACGTCCAGCAGGCGTACTTTGATTACGCGCAGCAAAATGGCCGTGCCCCCTCCTCCGAGCAGGATCTGGTCCCGCTGCTGGTGCAGGCCGGTATCAACCCGCAGAAATTGCTGGATTCCCTGGGTGGACCCGAGAACGTCGTCGTCTTTTGGGGGGTGAAACTCAATCCGAATTCGGCCGAGCCGATCGTGTTGGGGTATCAGAAAAAATCGAACAACGGCCGTCGCCTGGTGATGACCAGCAAGGGCGTTAAGAAAATGACCGACGACGAATTTTATTCCGCTACGTTTCCGCCTGGTCACCAGGCACCCGCCAACTAAGGAATTCTATAAGAGGCTAAAGATGAACTATCGATCCAAGCGTGGTTTCACGCTCGTTGAATTGTTAGTTGTGATTGCGATCATCGGGATTTTGATCGCCATGCTGTTACCGGCCGTCCAAGCGGTGCGTGAATCGGCACGTCGGGCAACCTGCAGCAACAACTTGCATCAGATAGGTGTGGCCGTACAAAATTACGAGGGTATCCATGGCGTGTTGCCCGACGGTGGCACCGATTGGTGGACGTACTATCCGTCTGAGAGTAACGGGAAACCGTGGCAAGATGGTGAACAGCTCTGGGGTTGGCTATTCCAGATTTTACCGCATATCGAACAGAGTAATCTGTACTATAACGATGACGCTAATTTCATTCGCCGCACGCCGACGCCCGCCTACTTTTGTCCCTCGCGCCGGCCTCCGACGGTGAAGGGAGATCTGTGTGCCGTGAACGACTACGCCGGTAATGGCGGCTTGATCCTCGAAGGAGGCGGGATTGGCGGACACGCGCATGGACTTGCCAGAGCAGATGGAAGTCAAGTTTACGGTTGGGGCGGAGGAATGAACGGTGGTGTGATCACCCAGCGCAAAGTTTCAGGCCGAGTAAAGTCCAAATACCCAACCAGTTATGGCGCGGGACAATCGCCGCCAGTAGGATTTAACCTGATCTCGGATGGTTCTTCGAATACGATTTTGGCGGGAGAAAAGGCGCTTGCCCCGGATCGATATTTTCAGTGGAGCTGCTCGGACAACGAAGGTTATACGTCGGGCTGGGATTGGGATATCGTCCGTTGGGGTGACCTACCACCTGTATCCGATAACCTGAAAGCCTTGCCGGCACCTGCACCACGACCACCACAAAATTGTGAATGGCGTTTTGGGTCTGCCCATAACGGCGGTACGAATTTTGTGCTGGTCGATGGGTCGGTTCATTTTATTGCCAATTCGATTGATCGGCAGGTTTTTCAGAACGGTTGTCGACGAGACGATGGCAACGGCACATTCATCATTCAAGATTATTAGGCGGCAATAACGTCTCGAAACTTTGGCGTATTGCTTGGAAACAAGATTTGGTTGTCTTCTTTGACGTAAGCTTTGCTATGCATGTTCAAACTTTAAATAAAGCGATGCCAGTTGCCTCGTTGATTTTCTGCCTGGGGCTGCTGTGTGGATGTTCTGGCCCGCCCAAAATGGATGAGGACCAAGCTGCCGCAGGAGGGCAGTTGATGGAAGTCTACAGCTGTTACATGCAATATGCGAACCAGAACCGACGAGGCCCGGACTCGTTAGAAGATTTGCAACCCCTTCTGAATAACGCCGGTGTCGACACGTCCAATGTCCTCGTTTCACCTGGTGATGGGAGTGATCTGGTTGTTTTGTGGGGCGTGACACCCGATGTGACTTCGGGGGTGCCGGTGGTTATGGGTTACGAAGCAAATTCTCAGGGCGGTCGGCGGAATGTGATGACGAGCATGGGTGTTTGGGTCATGTCGGATGACGAATTTTTTGCGGCTCAATTTCCCGCCGGGCATCAGGCACCTGCCAGGTAAGCAAGTTCAAGTTAACAAATCGGATTTCTGCGATGAATAAAACCAGACAATACGGGTTTACCCTGGTTGAATTACTGGTCGTGATAGCCATTATCGGCATCCTGATCGGGATGCTGTTGCCGGCGGTCCAAGCGGTGCGTGAATCGGCACGTCGGGCGACGTGTACCAACAACCTGCACCAGATCGGCGTGGCCGTCCATAATTACGAAAGTGCTTTTGAAAGGTTTCCCGACGGGGGGAAGAACTGGTGGACCGGGCGGACGATGCAGAATGCCAAACCGAAAATGGCTCCCGATCAGAACTGGGGCTGGATGTACCAGATTTTACCCTACATGGAACAGAGCAATCTTTATTACGAAGAATCCGATGCCCTGATTCGTCGAACCCCGGTGAATTTCTATTTCTGTCCTTCGCGACGACCTCCCACGGTGGTGGGAAACAACCGCGCCTTGAATGACTACGCCGGCAACGGGGGCTTGATCGGCAGCGGCGGTGGACTTCACGGTTGGGGAGACGGGTTGAACGGGGGCGTGATCACCCGCGGCGGGCATTCCCCTCCGGTCGGATTCAATCTGGTCAGCGACGGGTCGGCCAATACGATTTTGGCGGGTGAAAAAGCACTCCACCCTGACAATTACTTCATTTCCAGCCGATGTGACAACGAAGGTTACACGTCGGGATGGGATTGGGACGCCATTCGCTGGGGCGACCGGGTTCCCGTATCGGATAGCCTGAAACCATTACCTGCCCCGGCACCACAGCCACCCGGCAAAAATGGCGAGGATCGCTTTGGGTCTGCCCACGGTGTTGGTGTCAATTTTGTGTTGGTCGACGGTTCCGTTCACTTCATTGCCAACACGGTCGATCTCGAAATTTTCCAGAATGGTTGCCGACGAGATGATGGGAAGGCAACCTTTATCACGGATTATTGAATCTTCTTCATTCGTGTGGGTGCGTTTCGGCTAATTTTTGTGCGCGACGCACCGTTGTCTACTGGAAGTTCTATCTGGGAACAGGGTAAGGTGGTGGCCGAACAATCACCCCCTGTTTCGCCGTAGGTTCGATCGATGAGAGAACTCGATTTCCGTCTGGCCACGCTGCAAGACGCGGAACGCCTCTTCATCTGGCGGAATGACCCTCTGACCCGTTCCGAGTCGCACGATGACAGTGCCCTGGAGCCGGAAGCCCATCGGGACTGGCTACGGCGGGCGATCGATGACCCGCACCGCTCCCTCTGGGTGGTGGAAACCGGGGGCGAGGCGGTCGGCACCGTTCGCGCCGATCGGGAAGAGGATGGCTGGTTGCTTTCCTGGACGGTGGCCCCGGAAGCGCGAGGCAACGGTTTTGGTAAGCGGATGGTCTGCCAGTGGGTTGGGCAACGGGTCGGACAACTCGACGGCCGGTTGCGGGCCGAAGTCCGGGTGGGCAATAAAGCCTCGGCGCGGATTGCCGAGGCGGCCGGGTTGAACTTGGCCGAGGAGAAGGCGGGCGTCCGGTATTACGTTCGCGACGTCAACTGATGCGGCGCGGAACGTGATGGGCGACCTGCCGGAACCGAATCGTTATCAATCGCCACGAGCAAAAAGTGGGGTCGGTGAGACCGCCCGAACCAAGCCTCCCACCAAGCCCCCAGCCTGGGTGCGGGCCAGCGGTTATCTCTGTCTCGGCCTCTGCCTGCTGGGGATCCTTGCCTACTCGTTCACGGCGGGGATGCTCCTGCCTCAGGCGGGTCGATTGGAGGCAGAATTTCAAAGCATTCCGACCAACGCCCAGTCTGCGGGGACCCAGCAGTTCCGCACGGAAATTCGCGCGGCTATTCAAATGAGCTGGACGCTCGGAATGGTCTCGGTTGCCCTGGTGTTGACCACGCTGGCGGCGGCTATCCTGGCCATGCAACAGAAGTACCGTTATGGATGGGCCCTGCTGCTGATCGGATTCGGTGTTTACCTGGTGCTGGCAATCGCCTTGCGACCAACGTAAGATGAACCTACCTGCACAGAGCAGCATCGTCACAAAGGTCGGACGATGAATTCATTTTTCGGTTTTCTGGCGGTTGGCCGGGAGGAATGGTTTTGGTTGCTACAGGAATTTTCCTGCTACTCTTGTTCACGGCGCTCTCTGGCTACCAGGATCGGCGCTGGTTGACACTGCTGTTGTACTTTGCCAGCGTGATTGCCATTGCGCTGCTGTTCATGCATCATGCCACCGATCGCCTGGATATCAGTCTATGAATATGAATAGCTCACTCATTCGCCATATCAGTTACATTACCGCCCACCTGACCGTGCTGGTGACATGCGGTGTCGTCTTGGGTGCTTTTTTCGTGCAGTTCGTTGAAAAAGAGTTCCCCTGCCCTCTTTGCTATCTCCAACGGATGGCGATGATCCTGGCGGTTCTCGGTCCGGCGCGGATGATCGCGATCGGTCACCGGAAAGGTCGCATTGGCGGCGTGGCCTTTACGACCGGTTTTGGTATGACGGTCTTGGCCTCGCTGCTGGGAGCCTGCATTTCGATCCGCCAGATCCTGCTGCATATTCAACCGGGTGACCCAGGTTATGGGGATGCCGTTTTTGGACTGCATCTCTACACGTGGGCTTTGATCGTGTTCGCCTGTCTCCTGATCGATGCGGGGATCCACTTGATCTTTATCCGGGAGGATGTGCCGATCGAACCCCTGCATCCGCCCATTTTATCCCGCCTGGTGGTGTGGTTGTTCCTGTTGGTCATCGTGGCCAATATCGTGGCCGTATTTTGTCAAACCGGGTTCCACTGGTTCATGGTGGATAACCCGACCAGTTACCGGCTGTTCCAATAGAACGGGCGGTACCTGTGCGATCGATGAAAACGGTAACCGCCGCCCTGTGTTGGCGGTCCTTGCGCCGGCTGGCCCTTCCCTGTTCGTCCCCGCTAGGTGCGGTGCTCGTTTGGGCGGTGTTGGGTGGGGTCGCCCTGCCCTGCTCGGCCGCGGCCTGGTCGGCACCGGAGGAGGAATCGTGCCAACGGGAACGCCCCAACGTCGTTGTCTTCTTCACCGATGATCAGGGGACACTCGATGCGAACTGTTACGGTTCGACCGACCTGTACACGCCGACTATGGATCGCCTGGCCGAACAGGGAATCCGGTTTACGCGGGCCTATGCGCATATCGTCTGTTGCCCGTCGCGGGCCATGTTGATGACGGGCCGGTACCCGCAACGGAGCGATATCAATATGTGGGCCCAGGGAAACATGAAGACCCGCAAGGGGCGGAATTTGCTGCAATCCGAAGTGACCTTGGCCGAGGCGTTACAAACGGTGGGCTACAAAACGGCCCTGTTTGGAAAATGGCACCTCGGTGCCCATGCGGATCACGGTCCGACGGCGCAGGGGTTTGACCAGTTTTTCGGATTGCGGGGCGGATTCATTGATAACTACAACCACTTCTTCCTGCACAAAAACGGGTTTCACGACTTGTACGAAGGGACCGAAGAAGTGTTTGCCGAGGGAAAATATTTTCCCGACATGGTCACCGAGCGGGCCTTGCAGTTTATCGACCAGAATCGGAAAGATCCGTTCCTGTTGGTTGTCGCTTTCAATATCCCGCACTATCCGGAACAGGCCGATGCAAAATTCGATGAACGGTATCGCGAGATGCCGATGCCCCGGCAATCGTACGCCAAGATCATCTCTACGACGGATGACCGGATGGGCCAGATTATGGCGCGACTCGATCAGCATGGTTTGACCGAGCGAACGGTGGTCGTTTTCATGAGCGACAATGGCCACTCGGCCGAGGACTATCAGATAAGCGGTGCGGATCATGTGAGTGGTTTTCCCGAGGGACACGATTACGGCGCCCATGGTGGGGGGGGGAACACCGGTAAGTGGCTGGGGCAAAAAAACTCATTCCTGGAGGGGGGGATCCGGGTGCCGGCCATCCTCAGTTATCCCGCCGAATTGCCCCGTGGTGTGGTCCGTGACCAGGTGGTGACGGCGATGGATTGGATGCCGACCGTGTTGGCACTCTGCCAGGTACCGCCCACGGAAAACCGTTTCGATGGCCAATCCCTGTTGCCAATGATTCATGACGAGCAGGCCGAAACGGCTTACGATGTGGTCCACTGGCAGTGGGGTGACCGCTGGGCCGTGATGGAGGGGGATTGGAAATTGATTGGCCAACAGGACCAAGCGATATCGCTCGGGAATTTGTCCGATTCACAACCCGAGGCGTTGAACTATCTGGAGCAAAAGCCGCTGGTCGTGGAACAGTTATTGACACGGCATCAGCAATGGGCAGCCGAAGTCAAGGCGAGTCGCCAGGACAGGAAATAAGCCTTCGATGGAGACGATACAAAATGCGCAGAGCAAGCTCAGCTGGTTGGTCTCTTAGTCGGTTGGTTATCGACCATTAGAAATCGAGCGGTTCCTTGCCGTCACGTTGTCGTTGTGGATTTGGATTATTGTACCCGTAGCCTTGGCGCCAGAGACCGTTGATCTCTTGATTGCTCTCCTCGGTTTCCAGCAAATCGTCCCACCAACCTTGTAATAGATAGGCCGAAGTGTAAAGCGTGAAGGCCGTCACAATTTGGCCAGCTTTCTTGCCAACATCTTTGCATTGCCTGGTGATCTGTTCGGTGCGAGTTGGAGGCTTGGGCGCGGTGAAACTACCTATGTCCTGATCGGCTGCTGCCTGATCGGTGGCCAAGCGAGCGCCAGATAAGCGTGGCGTTTTTACCTCGTCCGTTGCTCGCCATGACTTGCAACCGACCAGCGGCGCCGCTGCGACCAATAGAATGCCGAATGTGATATTTTGGAAACACCGTTTTTTCATGACGCTTAAATATTTGTTTTCCCGAATGACGTCAACACGAGTTTAATCGGGTCAATGCGTTGGAATCACTGCCGTCCTATCGTTGGGCCAAGAGATTTTGAAAGAGAAAGGATGTTCTGCCGCCGGGTTACATGTTAAAAAAATCGCAAGATAACTCGCTTGGTGAGGTTGGTGGTAGGCCCTTTTTTTCGACTGGAACAATGGGAAAAGAAAATGCTCAGGAAACATTTCATCGTGCTTTTTATGGTCGGCCTGTTGCCGTGTTCGACGATGTGCGCCACGGATTTTTACGTTTATTACCTCGGCGGCCAATCCAATATGGATGGTTATGGTTACGTCAGTCAATTGCCCGCAGAAGTGGCTGGGGTACAAAAAGATGTAATGATGTTTCACGGCAATACCTCAGCCGATGGCCAGGCCGTTGATGGACGTGGCGTCTGGTCGCCCCTCAAGCCAGGGCACGGTGTCGGTTTTCAAACGGATGGAAAAACAAACAAGTATTCAAACCGATTCGGTGTCGAGCTCTCTTTGGCGAAAGCTTTGCAGGAACAATATCCCGATCGCAGAATCGCCATGATCAAGTACTCGCGGGGAGGGACCTCGATCGATCAGGAGGCCGCCGGTGGCTTTGGTTGTTGGGAACCCGATTTCGCCAAGGCGAATGGTGTGAACCAGTACGATCATTTCCTGGCCACGGTTCGCAACGCGCATGCGGTGAGAGATATTGACGGCGATGGCGACCCGGATCGCCTGATCCCGGCCGGTATTCTATGGATGCAAGGTGAGAGTGACGCGCACTACACACCGGAAATCGCCAGGCGCTACCAGGCGAATTTACGGCGGCTCATGGATCTGATCCGAGCCGCTTTTCGTGCTGACGATTTGCCGGTCGTGATCGGGCAAATTTCGTATTCGAAAAAGGAGCCGCCGACCTGGAAGCATGGTGAGATCGTCCGCCAGGCACAAGCAGATTACGTGGCCGCCGATGGGAAGGCTGCCCTGGTCACCCGCACGGACGACTATGGGTACTCAGATCCCTACCATTACGATACGGCAGGTTACCTCGATCTGGGCAAACAGTTTGCCCAGGAAATTTTGGCATTGGAAAACGGTGCCACGGATCAGGCGAAATGAACCCCCCTTCGTCGTGCCTGAACCTGGTTCCTCGAAGTTCGCATCCCAGTAACCACAGGAGTTTCCGTTGGATGATTCATTCTTTGCCTCAGCTTACACGAGTGGCCAGGGGCTGGTACTGGCCGCCCTGGTGATGGTCGCCATTATCTTCGGGTTCGCCGCCGTCGCGCCTGCTAAACGGAAACCCTCATAACGGTCTGTTTTGATGTTAGATGATGTGGTCCAGCTGGAACGACACAAGCTCGCCGACAGGAACTTCGTGCAGTGTTGTCGCCGCGAATTTCACGAACAGGGTCTGTTGGCTCTCGATCAATTCCTGACCGATCGCGCCCTGCAGCGGATCTGTGACTCGGCGGCGCGGGCGCGAGACCAGGCGTATTTCTGCCAACAACAACACACGGTCTACCTCCTGCCGCCGGATCCCGAATTCCCGGCCGAACATATTCGCAACCGGCAGGTGACTTCGACCAAGGGTTGCATCTGCGACGACCAGGTCGAACGCGATTCTCCGCTTCGTCAGTTGTATGACGCACCGGTTTTCCGGCAATTCGTGCAACAGGTGACGGGTCAGACGGCGCTCTACCCGTACGCCGACCGTTTGTCATCGATCAACATTCACTACGCCGAAACGGGCCAGGAACTCGGTTGGCATTTTGATAATTCGTCGTTCGCCATCACGCTCTTGATCCAGGCGCCCAACGTGGGAGGACGGTTTGAATTTGTGAGGGATTTGCGAAACGGCCCAATGGATCCCTGGAATTTTTCGGGCGTGAACGCCGTACTGGAGGGCGAGGTCGATCCGGAACTCGTGGCCATTCAACCAGGTACCCTTCTCCTGTTTCGGGGCAGGAATTCGATGCATCGGGTTTCGCCCAATGAGGGGAAGGCGACTCGGATGATGGCGGTACTGGCCTATAATCACGAACCGGGTATTGCGTTGTCAGAAAATGCGAGACTGACGTTCTATGGCCGCCTGGAATAAAGGAGTGCAGGCAGGGAATGAAAACGTAATTCCTTTTGCGATGTTGATCGGTCGTTATGATACGGGCCGTGTGTGTCGGTTAAGCCTCGCGCCGGGCAGCGGTTTATTATTACGGGTTACAGGATGAAAATACTCATTCCAGGTGGAACGGGTCAGGTCGGCCAGATCCTGGCACAAAGTTTTATGGACGAGGGTCACCAGGTCGTTGTCCTCAGTCGGAAACCGGCTTCCCAGCCAGCTTCCGAACCTTGGCAGATCGTGCCGTGGGACGGCCGTTCCGAGGGTGAATGGCAGCGGGAAGTCGAGGCGGCGGATGTCGTGATCAACTTGGCCGGGCGGAGTGTCAATTGCCGGTATCATGAACGGAACCGGCAGGAGATCATGCAATCTCGTCAGGCCTCGACGCAGGCCATCGGCGAGGCGATCGTAAGGGCCCAGAACCCTCCTCGTTTATGGCTGCAAATGAGTACGGCCACCATCTATGCTCACCGGTTTGACCAGCCGAACGACGAAACGACAGGGATCCTCGGTGGAGACGAACCGGGCGCTCCGGATACCTGGCGTTTCAGTATTGACGTTGCCTCTACATGGGAAGCGACGGCCGAGGCCTTTGATCTGCCGGCCACCCGCCAGGTGATCATGCGGTTGGCAATCAACATGTGTCCCGCAGCCGACGGTGCCTTCGGCACGTTTGTCAACCTGGTGCGACGGGGCATGGGTGGCCGTCAAGGTGATGGCCGGCAATTCATTTCCTGGATCCACGAACGGGATATGTTTCGTGCGGTCAACTGGTTGATTGATCATGAAGAGTTGTCGGGCGCGGTGAATATCGCGGCGCCCCACCCGGTGACCAACGCCGAATTCATGAAGACGTTGCGGCAGGTATGTGGGGTTCGCTTTGGCCTGCCGATCCGACCGTGGATGCTGGGCTTGGGCGCCTGGTTCATGGGGACAGAAACCGAATTGGTGTTGAAGAGCCGGCGGGTGATTCCAACGCGGCTGGTTGAATCCGGTTTCGAATTTGAATACCCGCAATGGCCAGATGCTGCGCGGGAGTTGTACAGTCGTTGGCGGGACATGGCCAAAACATGATAGCGGCTTGTTGGAACAGAAAACTGCCCCTGATCCATGACCGAATCGGGGGGAGAGTGGCTTCATGATCACCCTCTGATTAGAACCGTATGGTTAGTAAACGCTTGAGTTTCACGAATGTCGTTGATCTCCGTGGCATGGGTCGTCAAGTGAACGACCGTGGCGCCCCCCCTCCAACGGTTAAATCGTGAACCGCCGCCAGTATCCCTTCGGTCGATAACGGTTTTCGGGGCAAGGTGGTGAAGGTTGGCCCAAGCGCTACCGGGGCGGTCGGCGGTGGGGAAAGAAAAGCGCCCTGAATTGGCAGAAACCTTTCCCTTCAACCGGGGAAAATTTGAAACCAAACTGGCCTTTTTCGGAATGTCGTACTAAGATTTTGCAGTGTTTTTTACGACTTGATCTTTTCTTTTTATCGCCCGGTCTGGGCCGATGCATTTTCAAGGAAGCCACTGATGAAAGGTGTAATTTTCCGTTCCTTTTACACGCATGTTCAAAACAGCTACGGGGATGAACTTCTGGAACAGTTGATCGAAGGTGCCAACCTGCCGAGTGGCGGGGCGTACACGACCGTCGGTACTTACGACGTGGACGAAATGGTGTCGCTGGTGGTCGGTTTGTCGAAAACGACCGGCCAAGAGGTGCCCGAGGTACTCAAAGATTTTGGTCGCGGACTATTCGGTCTGTTGCTTGACCATTATCCAGCCGTGGTTGAGCATTGCCAGGATTCGTTCACGCTGATCTCCGCCATCGACAGTTATATCCATGTGGAAGTCAAAAAATTGTACCCGGATGCTGATTTGCCCAGTTTTCAAACGGAGCAAACCGAACCGAATCAACTGTGGGTCCGCTATCGTTCGGTGCGAGGTTTTGCCGATTTGGCCGAAGGCCTGTTTGAAGGTTGTTTCGATCACTACGGTGAAGATGTCGACATGCTGGTGGAGGATTGTTCCGGCGGAGCCAAAACCGATGTGAAATTCCGTTTCCAACGAAAAGGTCCTGCCCGTGGATAAGATGGATGCCCTTCGCAAACGTCTGGTTCGGGAGGAACGGGCCAGGACGGAAGCGGAGCAATTGCTGGAACAAAAGTCGCTTGAGTTGTTCAAAGCAAATCAGGAATTGCGAGAGTTGAATATCAGCCTGAAGAACAGGGTCAACAACCGAACGGTCGACTTGCGGACTGCCAATGCGAGGACCAAGCTGTTGCACCAGACGGTCCTGATGGCGGCCGAAGTCGGCAACCTGGATGAAGCGTTGCTGTATTGTTGCCAATTGGTGTGTGAATCAACCGGCTCACCGGTGGGACATATCTATATTCTTGATCCGGACGATCCGAATCGGCTGACGAGTTCCGACCTCCGCTGGACACCGGATGTCGATACCTACGAATTGTTTCGAAGCATGGTCGCTGATTGGACCTTTGCCAAGGGGGAAGGTCTGCCCGGTTCGGTCTGGGAAACTGGCAAGGCGATCTGGGTGGCCAACATTGAACAGGATCCGCTTTTCCCCCGTAGCCTGGGGGAAATCGACGCTCACCTCAAGGGTGCTTTTGCCTTTCCCGTCATCAGCAATGACAACTTTGTCGCCGTCCTGGAGTTCTTCGTGGAAAACACGAAAAAGCCGGGCCCCGAATTCTTGTTGTTGTTGGAAACGGTGGGTCGCCAGGTGGGACAGGTGCTGGAAAGGCGAGCCGCTCTGGAAGTGACGCGCAGGGCCAAGGAATCCGCCGACCAGGCGAACCAGGCGAAAAGCCAGTTTTTAGCGAATATGAGCCATGAAATTCGGACTCCGATGAATGCCATCATTGGCATGACGGAGTTGGTCCTTTTGACCGATGTCACCGAAGAGCAGCGTGATTGTCTTTCCACCGTGGTCAGTTCGGCGGAAGACCTGTTGACGATCATCAATGAAATTCTGGACCTGTCCAAGATTGAATCCAACAAAACCGACCTCGAAATAAGTGAGTTTGACCTGGCCGAGGCAATCTACGGTTGTGCCAAGGCCCTGGCTCCGTCGGCGTATGAAAAGCAGCTTGAATTGCTTTGTTATTTCGACCCCGATGTTCCCCTCTCGGTCGTCGGCGATCGCTCGCGTCTGCGACAGATCGTCTTCAACTTGATCGGCAATGCGATCAAATTCACCGATCGGGGTGAAATTGAAATTCATGTGAAATGCCAATCGTGGAACGGTGCAAATTGTGAACTTGAATTCTCGGTCCGAGACACGGGGATCGGCGTCCCGCCTGACAAACACGATCTGATTTTCAAGAAATTTGAACAGGCTGACGCCACCACTACCCGCAAATACGGGGGCACCGGATTGGGTTTATCGATCGTGGCCAGTTTGTTGGATTTAATGGGTGGCCAATTCGATTTGCAAAGTCAACCGGGCCAAGGCAGTACGTTTTCCTTTACTCTGCCCATCATCGCAGTCGAACGTCAACATGATCTTCTGTTTCACGAAATGACCGAAACCCGTCTGCTGTTGGTTGACCGAAGCGAAAGGTTGTTCGTTACCTTGCAACAGGTAATGGCACCTTTTGGAATTTCAGTGGTATGGGCCGATGAAACTTCGACCGCCTTGCAGAAGGTGGATTCGTTCCAGAGGGAAGGGAAGAAGTTTGATTTTATCATGGTCGATCTGGATTTGTGCGATTCATCGGGAGAAGGTCTCATTGATGAGTTCTCCCGGCGCAAAGATGCGAACTCGATCCTGGTCGTTATGCAAAAAGCGAGTCGGCGGACGATCAGTAGTTGGGCGAAGGGGAACCGGGAAGGGAAGTACTTTATTACGAAACCGTTAGAGCACCACACCCTGGTCCATTCTCTGTTCAAAGCCAAGCTAGACATCGAGGAACATAACGATCTTTTGGATCCCGTGTTGGACATGGACGATGGTTTCAGGGAAAGTTCCAAAGTGTTTAACATCCTGGTCGTGGAAGACAGTTTCATCAACCAAAAGATGGCGGTGAAGTTGTTGAAACGGCTCGGTCATCACGTGGCGCTGGCCAACAATGGCCGGGAAGCTGTCGAGTTAAACAATTCCCAGCAATTCGATTTGATTCTGATGGATGTCCTGATGCCAGAAATGAACGGTTACCAGGCCACGCAGCTGATCCGTAAAAATGAACTCGGTACCGGTCAGCGGGTTCCGATCGTTGGGGTAACGGCGCACGGAATGCCAGGCGACCGGAAACGGTGCTTTGAAGCAGGGATGGATGAGTATATAAAGAAGCCAGTCCGCATGAAGACCTTGGAAGACCTGATTGCCTCGTTCTCTACTTGTTAAACTACTTGTTAGACTGCTTTTTGAATCGAAACAGATGCACCGAGCGAACCTTCCCAGTAAGAAACAGTCCATCAGTCATTGCGGTCTGGCGCTGTTGACGCTGGGCATAGGTTGGGTGGTCGGGGCCGGCTCCCCCGCTCATGCCCAGGAGTCCGACGCCACCCAACCTCCAGCCGCAATTCGGTTGGCATTTCCTTTTGTCGACCGGGCCGAATTTATTGAGCGTGGACCGATCCAGTACCACGTACCCGTAGAACAGGATGACGGTTTGCCGGTGGCCGACGCCCGGACGATGGCCGGCGTCGAGCCGTTGGTCGATTGGCTCAACCAGATCGAACGCCAAAACCAGGAGTTTCGTGTCGGCAAAGGGCGGCCACACAAGCGTGCCGGGCAAGACCGGAATTCCCCGCAGGTCACCGGTTGCATCGACAGCGTGCTGATCGCCAAGGAAGGGAAATTGGTTCTGGAGGAGTACTTTGCCGATGCGAGGATTGACAGGCCGCACTACCAGATGTCCGTGACCAAGAGCATCCTGGCCTACGCGATCGGCAAAGCGATCGAACAGGGGAAGATCGGTTCGGTCGACGATCGCCTGGTCGACCATCTGCCGGGGCTCGATCTGGCAGCGCTTCCCGACGGTGTTGACCAGCTAACCCTGCATGATCTGTTGACCATGAAATCCGGTCTGCGTGTCGACAAGAAAATGGCCCGCCAGCCGATGGAACGATCTGATTTCGCCCAAAAGATTTTATCCAGCACCAAGCCGATCCCGGCGGTCAGGGCATTCAAATACGACGGTGTCAACTGCGAGCTACTGGTTCACGTCCTTTATCATGCCACGGGCCAAACCTTGGGTCAGTTTGCCGGAGAGCACCTGTTTGGTCCACTCGGGATCACCGATTTCTCATTCGGCCCCTCCTCTTCCGGCCTCGATAAAGGGGCGGCCGGCATGCGCTTGCGTTCCCGCGACATGCTGAAGATCGGTTTGTTGACGGCGGCCGGGGGTCAGTGGCAGGGCCAACAGATATTGTCGACCGATTGGATCGAGCGGGCGACCGCCGTGCAGGTGAATCGGGAAAAGCCGACACAGTACGGCTACTACTGGTGGAGCCACCAGGTAGAACATGCCGGCCGGACGTACCGGGTCCGTTCCTGCCGAGGTGCGGGGGGCCAATTCATTCTGGTCCTGCCCGAACTGCAGCTGGTGGCCGTCTTTACCAGCTACTATGCGGACAACCAACCGCTGCAACATCTGGAGCGGGTGATCCTGCCCACGTTTGCCCAGGACTGATCGCTCGCTGTCGCCAGGCTCCCGCGGCGGGACGTCGACCGCCTCAGCATCTTGGCAGGTATCGGAATGTGCCGATTGCACAGGCCGCCTGGTGGAGGGTAGGACGGAAACCGAGCGAAAGCGGGGCCGTTGCTTATCTTTTTATTGGTTGGAGTTGCGGCCGTTTGCCGATAGATTAAAATCTAGAACATTCATGGCGGTGTAGCTCAGTTGGTTAGAGCAGCGGAATCATAATCCGCGTGTCGGGGGTTCGAATCCCTCCACCGCTATTTTTCTTGCGCCGGTTTTCACCGTGCGAAATGGGCCCTCTGCCCTGCCCTCCGTTTTGGGCGACTGGGGTGACGACACCCGGGGGACGTTTTGAACGAGATTCCGAGTTGCCCTGTAGTCTTCATTTAAATTCTTGGCATTGGGCATTCATTTGAATTACCATGGCGAGTGTCTTAACCACTTCCATGGAACCACACCGATGAAATATCTGCCCGGGCTTGCCGCTGTCTGCCTCCTGTTCGTTTCGTCTGTTGCATTGGCGCAACAGATTTCACCCAACCCGAATCCGGTTGGAAATTCGATTTATAATCGTACATCGGAGGCATTTAATGACGTTGAGTTCGACAATAATGGCAGAATTGAAAACTACG
>JAKVBG010000003.1 GCA_022447605.1 Mariniblastus sp. | reverse complement strand
CCGGTCAGTCATCGTCTACGTCGGCCATGGTGGGGGCCGAAGTCTCCCGCTCGTTGGCCAAAGCCTTAATGCACTTGAAACGTGTTCGCAACAGTTCCGAGGGAGAGGTCAAGACCCGCGCCGCACGCTTGCTGGAAGAAGTGGAAGAGGTGCAGGAAGAAACACGCAAACTGGAAGTGGCCAACGCTGATTCCGAAGATATGCGGCAGGTCGAAAAGATCTTTGTGATTTTGCAGGTGCTCACTGCCTGCCTGGTCGCCTTTGCCCACGGGGCGAATGACGTGGCCAATGCGATCGGTCCCCTGTCGGCCGCCTACCAATCGATCAAGGAGGGCGTGATTCAAGCGAAAGCGACGACGCCCACCTGGGCGCTGCTGTTGGGCGGAACCGGGATTGTGATCGGTTTGGCGACTTGGGGCTGGCGCGTGATTCAAACGGTCGGAAAGAAGATCACCGAGCTGACACCCAGTCGCGGTTTTTGCGCCGAGTTTGCCGCGGCCATCACGATCCTGGCAGCCAGTACGCTGCCCACCGGTTTGCCCATTTCGACGACCCATACGCTGGTCGGTGCCGTGCTCGGTGTCGGACTGGCTCGTGGCATCAACGCTTTGAACCTGAAGACGATGCGCGACATCATTGCGGGTTGGGCCATTACCATTCCGGCGGGGGCTGGCTTGGCCATCCTCTTTTACCTGTTGCTCAAATCGATCTTTATCGGTTCGGGCTGGGTCGATACGGTGCTTCCCTAGAGGCTGCTGACGGTCTGCCGAGAAGCGGCAGAGCGTGACGGCCCTGACGATCGGTTGCCGGACTCCCTGTCCGGCCCGCTGACAACCGCTCCGCGAGAGCGGCCGGCGCGACCGAAAGGGGTGCAAATTCATGGGAATTTGATCGAATCTCGCCCGGTTTACCAATAACTGGGCCGAAAGGGCGAATGAACCCAGGGACAGGAAGTTCCCGGGAGAGAGCGTTTCTGTTTTGACGCCTCCGCTCACCCTATAATGAAGTCGGCTGTATGAAGTCGGCTGTACTGACCAAGTAAGCAGCCCGGGCGCTCGTTGCGTCAAGTTTGAATCGCCGTCCTGTTGAGAACCGACGCCAAGCTGATGATCCGTTTTACCTTGCAAAACTTCTACTCAGCCTTGACCGCCTGGGCAGTTCGCGGTTCGTTGGCACTGTTGCTGTCGGGTTGCCTGGCTAGCTTGGCCTCGGCCCAGGAGGGCGAGAACGAGGTGTTGCCGGCGCCGCGGCCGGGTCACCTGATTCGCGTTCCCTTGCCAATCACCTCCGAAGTGGCTTCCTCCATCGAGCGGACGCTGGGCCAGCTGCTGGAAGAATCGGACAACGTCGTCCGGAATGAAGATCGTCCAACGGTGGTGTTGGAGTTCGATACGGCCAACAACAAAACGGGTCGCGGCAGCCAATTGGGAAGCTGCCTGGAACTGGCCCGCAAGATGACCAGCAATGAGATGAACCGGCTGCGGACGGTCGCTTTCATTCCGCCCGCCTCGGGCGCCCAGTTCCTGGATGACTTTGAAACGGAAAAGCCGAAGAGCGACTTGATGGGGCACGCCGTATTGGTGGCCCTGGCGGCCAATGAACTGGTCGTTGCCGACCAGGCCTCGATCGGCCAGGCAACCGTGGACGAGCCGAAGGTGACCAACCTGATTCGTGAAGTCTACCGGGAAGTTGCCGCTCGCCGCTTGACGCTGCCGGTCCCGGTCGTCGACGCGATGGTTGACGCCGAGGCTGAACTGTACCGCGTCAACACCGATAATGGGATCGTCTATGCCGACGCCAAACAACTGGCCGAGCTGGAGGCCGAAGGAGACGTGATCGGGGCGAACACGCTGTCGGCAGCCGGCCAATTGGCGCGGCTAGAGGGGAACGAGCTCGACCGATTCGGTCTGACGCAGGTGACCGCAGGTAACCTGAGAGAACTCGCTTTTGCGTTCCAGGTGAAACCGGAATCGCTGGAGAACGATCCGTCGCTGGGGCAGGACTGGAAAGCTGTGCAGCTGCGCATCTCGAATAATGTCGACCCGGAATTTGCGGATTGGTCAATTCGCGCCATGGATCGAATGCTGGCCGAACAGAGCGCCAACCTGTTGATTATCCGTATCGATGCGGATCAGGCCGATGTCGAAACGTGCATGCGGCTGGCCCGGCACCTGGCCGGACTCGATTCGCGCCAGGTCCGTACGGTTGCTTACGTGGAGGGTGCGGCCAAAGGGGGAGCGGGCGTGATTGCCGCAACGTGCGACCACCTGCTGATGCAGCCCGAGACGAAACTGGGCGGCAATTTTGAGCCGCCGCTGGAAGACCCGTTCCGGGAAGATTATATGGCGATGGCGGATCAACTGGCCGTCGAGCAGGAAAAGGAGGGGGCGGTCGTCATGGCGATGATCGATCCCAACCTGGACGTATTGCGGTTCCGCCAGGTGCAGACGGGCCGGGTCAGCCTGATGACGCCCGACCAGCACGCCGCCCTGCCGCGACCTGAAGATTGGTCCTTGCTCGGCCCCCTGGACGTGCTGGACGGTATCCCGGCCACGCAGGCTGAGCAGCTCGGTATCGCCCGCTGGGTGGCCGGTGATTTTGATCAGCTGAAGACGTATTACCAATTGGTGGAAGACCCCCGCTCGATCGAACCGACGCCGACCGATCGCTGGGTCAAACGTTTGGCCTCCTGGCTGGCCTCGCCCTTCATCACGCCCTGGTTGATCTTTGGCGCGGTCTTCTTCCTGTCGACCGAGTTTTCAGCGCCGGGGATCGGCGTTCCCGGTTTCCTCGGCACGCTCTGCCTGGTGGCGTTCTTCTGGAGTCAGTCCCTGGACGGCAACGCGGACTGGCTGGAGATCCTGTTGTTCTTTACCGGGGTCATTTTTATTTTGATGGAGATGTTCGTCATCCCGGGCTTCGGCATCTTTGGCCTGGGTGGCATCCTGATGGTGATGGTCTCCTTGATCCTCGCCTCCCAGTCGTTTGTCATCCCGGTCAACGCCGAGGAAGTTCGCCATATGGCGTATTCCTGCCTGACTTTGTTGGGCGCCTGTGCCGGACTGGGGGTAGCCCTGTTTGTTTTGCAAAAAGTGTTACCCCATGCGCCCCTGCTGAGACAGATCATTCTCAAGCCGCCCCGCAAAGACGCACTTTCTATCGAGGCGCAAGGGGACCCGGAAGCCGTCGTTAACTGGCAACACCTGGCCGGGCGAACGGGGGAAACGGTGACGAAACTCTTCCCGGCCGGCAAAGCGAAGATTGATGGGCGGCTGTACGATGTCATTTCTGATGGACAACTGATCGATTCGGGCGTCAAGATCCGGGTGATCGAGGTGATGGGGAATCGGATCCAGGTCGAGGTTGCCGATCAGGACGCTTAGTGCCCCTTCCCGCAGGGCGTTCCTCGCTCGCCCGTTTGGGCCGATATGGTAGAATGGAGAGACTCCCGTCACTGGCCGAACGGGCTGATTCAACCGGAAAGCGATTTGTCTATGGATGCTTATTACTGGTCCATCGTGTTGGTGGTGATCGGCATGTTTGTTCTGCTGCTGGAACTTTTCGTTCCGTCGGCCGGGATGCTGGGCATCGCTGCGATCGTTTTGCTGTTGGTCGGCATCATCGTCGGTTTCACTTCCAGTTTCGGGCTCGGCGTGACCTTGATGGCCTGCACGCTGTTGGCCGTCCTGCTGTTGTTTGCCGTGATGGTCAAGGTTTGGCCCCATACCCCGATCGGTCGCCGCATCCTGATCACGCCGGTCGATTCACCAGACGATGTGCTGCCCCACTCGGAATACCTGGACGAGATCCACCAATCGATTGGCAAGCTGGGCAGGGCCCAGACCAAGATGTTGCCCAGTGGGATCGTGCTGATCGATGGCAAGAAGTTCGATGCCTTGAGTGATGGCTTGCCGATCGAGCAGGGCCAAGCGATCAAGGTCGTGGCCATCAAAGGGAACCGGATCCTGGTGCAACCTTACCATGGCGACGTGGACCAGGACTTGCCAGCCGCCGACTCCGATATGCTCTCCCAACCGATCGAGGACCTCGGCATCGATGGGCTGGATGATCCACTGGGTTAGATGATGTTCTGGTAGAGAGGCTGCCACAGCCTGTAAGTCACTTCACTGAAGGCCGCTCAGCGCCAGCTCTTCCGGACTCTTGGGAAATGGAACGACGCGCGATCACCGTTCAAAAAACGGGGTCTCATCACCAAAAAACTTGACGCGCCCTTTTTTCATGCTTTTCTCTCAAACCTTCCGACTCGGTCTGCCGTAATGGTCGACCGGCTATTTTTTTCTGGCTAACCATCGGGAAGGGGTTTTCGATGTCATCGAAACGACGAGCAGCAAAGAGACGAGCACCAAAACGACGCACATCGAGACGGAAGAATTCGCGTTCCCTGTCGTACGGAAGTTTTGAGGCGCGGAAACTGATGGCGGCCGATTTGATCAATGGGTCTTTCTCGGAGGGACTGGCCGGCTGGACCGTGCAGAGCACGGAAACGGCCCAGGTGGAGGTTACCAATTCGGACGATCCGGCCCTTCAGCTCACCCCGACCGACAGCGGCACGGCCGAAATCATTCAGCGGGTGGCGGTCAGCCCTGGCACTCGCTATCGGCTCTCCTTCTCCGTTACTGACAGCGGTGGGAGTTACGCCTATGCGGGCGTTCGCGGACATGCGGGGCGCTGGTCCGAACTGTCGGTCGGCGAAAACCAGGCCGGTCGCCACACGCTCGAGTTCACGACCGAAGAGGGCATCTCAGAGGTGACACTGTTTGTGCAGGCCTACCGGCAACAGACGACCCCGGTGGTGATTGACGATGTCATCCTTGAGCTGGCTGATGCTTTCGACCCGCCACCGCCCGGGGAGCCTGAAAACCCCCAGGAACCACCGTCCGATCCTGAACCTCCCAGTGGCGGTCTGTCCCTGGTGACCAATGGTGATTTTGAAGATCAGCTGACCGGCTGGACCGATAACAGTACGGCGGGCGGCCAGGCCGAGACGATCGGCACGGAGGAAGGCAATGCCTTGCAGCTCACACCGAGTGCTGACGGGACGGCCGCGCTTCTGCAAGCGTTGGAGGTGGAGCCGGGCCGCGATTATCGACTCACGTTCCGTCTGACCAGCGAGGGGGGCAGCTATGCCTATGCCGGTGTACGGGGTCATGAAGGTCGCTGGTCGGAAGTCTCCGTCGGTGACAACCAGTCCGGGCGGCAAACGCTCGAATTCAGGACCGGAGAAGACGTTTCGGAAATCACCCTGTTTGTCCAGGCGTTTCGCCAGCAGACTGCACCCGTCCTGATGGACGACCTGCGGGTCGAGTTGGTGTCCGATACGGATACGGATCCGGTCGATCCGCCTGTTGACCCACCTGTTGACCCACCCGATGTCACACCGCCCGGGGAAGGGCCGGGAGCCGATGGGAACTGGGTTCGCAACGGTGACTTCGCCAGCGGCGACTTGTCCGCTTGGCAGGTGTCGGGTCCGGCCGGAGCCGCTACCGTCGCGGAGGGCGCTCTCAGCCTGACGGCTACGCCCGACCAGACGGTCCGCGCCGAACAGCGAATCACGGGCCTTGAGCCACAGACCCGTTATACGTTTGCGGTGAACGCCCGCTCGTCGGCAGGTGCCTGGGCCTCTTTTGGTGTCGACTCAGGGACGCAGTACGCCAAGACCAATTCGGTGACGGGAGAGGAGTGGCAGGAGAAGCGGTTTGCTTTTTATACGGCGGCCGGCAGCACGGAAGTGAGACTCTTTGTGGAGAGCTACCAAGGCCAGCCCGGTCCTGTGTTCTTTGATGATTTGCGAATTGTGGCAGGCGAACTCCCGCCGGTCGACCCACCGGATGAGGGCTGGTTAGCCGTACCTGCCCCGCGCGCCCTGGTCAGCGCCGGCCAAGAGATGTTGCTCAATAGTGCTTTTGACGAAGGGCTTGCTGGCTGGGTGAGTGACCATGCCGAAACGGGCGAGGATGGCTCGGTGCTGCTCGTGTCGACGGCGGATGAGTCGGCGCGCCTGGTACAGGACATTCCGTTTGCCCTCGCCCCGGAAACCGATTATCTCCTGGCAGCGGTGGTTAGCGGTGGTGGGCCGGGAGCGACCTTGTCGGTGGCTGGCAAGGATGGCCTGACCGCATCGGTTCCGATTGAAGAGGGCGGAACTCGGCAGGTTGTCTTGCCCTTTACCACCTCGGCGGGCTACGAGACGGTGCGGGTCATGCTCGAACAGTACAAGGCCAGCCCGGGTAGCCTGACGATCGAATCGGTCTCCCTGGAGGCTCGCGGCGGTGAGTGGATCGATACGCCTCAGCCGATCCCTGCGCCGATGTCGGAAGTCCTGTATGAAGATTTCAATGGACCGCTGGATGCCGAACGCTGGCTGATCGTCGACAAGGCATGGGGAGGTGATAACGGGGGACTCGTCCCGGAAAATGTGGAACTGCAGGACGGCAAATTGCTGCTGCATGCCAACGGTGATCAATACAGCGGGGATGTCGTGGGCCATGGAGATCGGACGACGCGCGTTGGTGCGGGAATCGCCACGCGCGACTACTACGCCTCGGGCCGCTATGAAGTCAGGGCCCGAGTCCCCCAGGTTCCCGGAGCCGCTTCGGCCTTCTGGACGTTCCACTACATCGAGTACGGTCCGAATGATGAGGGCTATTGGGAAGAACCGAACAAGATTCGTAACTCGGAAATCGACTGGGAGTTTCCCACGGCCCTGCAAACGGGAGAAGCGGATGACCCGATCTCTTATGACTACGCTCGCGTCAATTCTTGGGGCGGCAAACTGGGTGGCGAGGGCGCCCATCATCCTGGTCGCGTCGAGATCATCAACGATGGCCAGTATCACACCTATACGATTGACTGGCATTCGGGTGGTGAGGGTGAGTTGCCACGCGTCGTTTGGTCGATCGATGGGGAAGAGGTCTATCGACACGAAGGGAATGACTTCGGTCAAGACAATATTCCGTTTCGCGCTTCCCGCTTCTGGTTGGGCATCTGGTTCCCGGCAGCCGGGTTCCAGGAACGGGTCGATGGTGAGACGGTCCCCCGGGTCGGTTGGGCGGGTGATCCGAACTTTGACCAGGCCACTCTGGAAATTGATTGGGTACGTATCACACCCTTCAACGAGGCGAACGATCGATACGAGCCGGAAACCTGGCCGAACGGTTTTTACGCCACGCCCGATCAGTATCCGGATGCTGGATAGAGTTGACCGGGAAGTTCGGTTATCCATCGAATTTAGGCCGCCCTCGCCGGTTCCTTCGGCGCTGGGCAGCCTGTTCTCCGAACCGAACGATCCCCGCCACCGGGCTGCGTCCCGGCCTGGTGATTGATTGCTTTTAGGCAGGGAGCCAGTAACAATAACGATTGGTAGTGGTTCCCGTTTCCTGCTTTGGGTCGATCGATCGCATGTTCTGTTTTCGCCGTTTTTCCCGCGTCCTGTTGCCAGCTGTCTTCTTTTGTCTCGGGCTGTTTGTCTCGGTCGGATTGGGCCAGGATGCGCGACTGCAGGACCAGCTCGCCGCCGAGAGCGCGGAGCAACTGGCGGCCGATGCCGAGAAGTTTGGCGACCCGGTGCGGGGCGCCCTGGCCTTCTATCAACCGACGATGAATTGCGCCAAATGTCATGAGCAGGGGAATCGTGGTCGGCGGCTCGGTCCCGACCTGGCCCAGCGGCGATCGGTCGAGACGACCCACCTGGTGACCAGCCTGCTCGATCCATCGGCCAAGATCCATGACAACTTTCAGACGGCCCTGGTCGAGTTGGTCGACGGCCGTGTGTTGACCGGTGTGCTGGTCGAGGAGACCGAGGATCACCTGGTGATCGACCAGATCGAATCCGAAGGGCCCCTCCAGATCGCTCGGGACGAGATTGAACAGTGGCGTCGCTCCAAGACGTCCAGCATGCCGGAGCAGCTGGTCAACCAACTGGTCGACCGGGGGCAGTTTATCGACCTGGTCAGTTACCTGCGGGAGGTTGCCAACGGCGGACCGGCCGTGGCGGCCTCGCTCAAACCGGCCGGTTCGCTGGCGCTCAAGCCATTGCCGGAATACGAAGCGCGGATCGACCACGCTGGCCTGATCAGCAGCCTCGACTCCGAGGCGCTCCAGCGGGGGGCCGACACGTACCGCCTGCACTGCGCCAGTTGCCATGGGACGATTGACCAGGAGGGGTCGATGCCGACCTCGCTCCGGTTTGCCTCCGGCCGTTTCAAGCATGGCTCCGATCCGCTGACGATGTACCGGACGCTGACGCACGGGTACGGGATGATGAACCCGCAGCGCTGGATGGTTCCGCAGCAGAAGTACGAGGTGATCCACTACATCCGCGAACATTTTTTGAAAGATCAGAACCCGGAGCAGTACATTCAAGTCTCCCCTGACTACCTGGCCGGTTTGCCGTCGGGCGATACGCGGGGGCCCAAACCGGAACTGCGGCAACCGTGGTCCGAGATGAATTACGGCCCTTCGACCAACAACACGATCGAGGTGTCGCGGGATGGATCGAACATCGCGCAGAAAGGGGTTGCCATTCGCCTGGACGAGGGGCCGGGTGGGGTGGAAGCGGGGAATTACTGGCTGCTCTACGATCATGACACGATGCGCGTGGCGGCTGCCTGGAGCGGTGACTTCATCGACTGGAACGCAATTCACTTCAACGGCGTGCATGGTCGTCATCCGAAAATCGAGGGGGAGGTTCATTTCCAGAACCCGGAGGGCCCCGGTTTTGGCCGTCCGACTGATGGAAGTTTTGCAGACAACCGCCTGGTCGGTCGAGACGACCGCCGCTTTGGCCCACTCGATCGGGACTGGGCGCATTACAAAGGGATGTATCGTTTTGGCACGAAGACGATCCTCGAGTACACGGTTGGCCAGACGCGCATTCTCGAATCGCCCAGTCTGGAATTTGTCGACGGACAGGCCGTCTTTACCCGAACGCTCAACCTGGGGCCGCGGGAAAAGGACCTGGTGTTGCAGTTTGCCCGGGTTCCCGATTCGAAATTCCGCTTGCTCCCGCAGAGTCCGGGCACGGCGGTCGTCGGTGTTGCGGCGAAAGGGCCAACCGATCCTGAGCCGTCAGGCAGAGTCACCTTTGACGGTGCCACGTTTCTGCAGAACGAAAAGAGCCTCGATATGTCGCGGGACTTTACCATTGCGGCCCGTATCAAGACGCGTGGGGACGGTACCATTTTCAGCCAGACACGGGACCAGCAGGATTGGCTGGCCAATGGACAGACCTTCTTCATTCGGAATGGTCGGTTGACGTTTGATATTGGCTGGGTCGGTGCGGTCGAAGGCCGTACCAAAGTGGCCGATGGCAAGTGGCACGATGTCATGATGAGCTGGTCGGCCGAGGAAGGCGAGGTCCGGTTTTATGTCGACGGAGAACCGGATGGCCGACCGGCGGAACTGGCGGTGGAGAAACGCCTCAACAAGGCGGTCAACCGGATCGGTTTGACCAACGAGAATTTTCCGGACGAATCGTTTTTCGAGGGAGAGATTGAGAGCATCCGCTTTTACCAGGCGGTCACTGAGCCCGCTGCGATCCGCAATGCACCCGAGAAGCAGCTGGTGGGAGCCTGGCTGAACGGTGAGCCAAAAGTCTTTGGAAATCTCGCCAACCGCCAACTCGAATTTGAGCCGCGCCACCAAGCCGATTCGGCCAGCGGCGATGTGAAGGGTCTGGTTGCCAACCTCAGTCCGGCCGATGCCGGCCAATGGGAATGGACCGATGGACAGGACCTGCGGCTGCGTATCCCGGCCGGAGCGGAGCCATTGAACATCGCGGTTCGCGCCGCGGCCGAAACGCCGGGGGATTTGACGGCCCTGGTCGATTCGTTCCGCGGTGAGCGACCGGTGGCCGAGCTGGCGCCGATGACCCGGGGTGGACCCCGCAACTGGCCCGAGACGCTCGAGACGGACTGGCTCCCGGGTAATGCCTCAGGTCCGTTTGCGGTCGACGTGTTAAAACGTCCCACCGACAACCCGTGGGCCGATCGCTTGCGCTTGACCGGGATCGATTTCATGAAGGATGGCCAGGAAGCGATCATCAGTTCCTGGGATGGCTCCGTTTGGCGAGTGCGGGGGATCAAGGGTGGGAGCGACGGGCAGGTGGCCCCGGTGACCTGGCAGCGGATGGCGGCCGGGCTGTTTCAGCCGCTGGGCGTCAAGATTGTCAATGACGAAATATTTGTAACGTGTCGAGATCAGCTGGTTCGCTTGCACGATCTGAACGACGACGGGGAAGCGGACTGGTACGAGAGCTTCAACAACGATCACCAGGTGACCGAGCACTTCCACGAGTTTGCCATGGGACTGCAGACGGACGATGAGGGGAATTTCTATTACGCCAAGTCGGCCCGGCATGCCCTGCCGGCCCTGGTCCCGCACCACGGTACGCTGTTGAAAGTTTCCCAGGATGGTTCGACGACCGAGATCATCGCCAACGGATTCCGCGCGGCCAATGGTGTCTGCATCAACCCGGACGGGACGTTTATCGTGACCGACCAGGAGGGGCACTGGAATCCAAAGAACCGGATCAACTGGGTCACGCCCGGCGGCTTCTACGGCAACATGTATGGCTACCACGATGTGGAAGACTCCTCGGACGAGATGATGGATGACCCGCTCTGCTGGATCACCAACGCGTTTGACCGGTCACCCTCGGAATTGCTCTGGGTGCCCGATGACTGCTGGGGCCCCTTGGGTGGATCGCTGCTGAACTTTTCCTATGGCTACGGCCAGATTCATGTTGTGCCGCACGAAGCGGTGGGTGGCCAGATACAGGGCGGCATGTGCGCCTTCCCTCTGCCACGTTTTCCGACCGGCGTGATGCGGGGCCGGTTCCACGAGGATGAGCACCTCTACTGCTGTGGTATGTTTGCCTGGGCCGGTGACCAACATCAGCCGGGCGGGATGTATCGCGTCCGTTACACGGGCCAACCGGCCCACTTGCCGGTCGGTCTGAGAGCGACGAAGCAAGGTCTGGAAATCACGCTGACCGAACCGGTCGACCCGCAATCGGCCGCAGATACGGGCAATTACGCGATCCAGGCGTGGGACTTGAAGCGGACCAGGAATTACGGTTCCCAGCATTACAACGAGCGTCGATTAGCGGTGGAGCGAGCCGAGTTGTCAGCCGATGGCCGGACGATCCGTTTGACGGTTCCCGGCATTGAGCCGACTTGGGGGATGGAGATTGTCTACTCGCTTAAGTCCGTCGACGGGAAAACGGTGCGGGGCAAGATCCACAACACGATCCACCAGTTGGGTGAGGACCGCTGATCGAAACGCTGCATGCCAAAACAAAAACCGGGTACCGATGACGGCACCCGGTTGAAGGGCAAGGGTTTACCGCGAGAGACGGATACCACCGTTATTTTTTGTCGTCGACCAGTTTCTGGATTGCGGCCGGCAACTGAAACCGGTCGGCCTTCATCTCTTGGTTGAACTTGATCGAGTCGACCTCCATGCTCATGTCGGCTTGGGCCTGTTCCATCTGGGTATCCTGCTTGAAGGGGAGCGTGATTCCATCCACCTGTTTAAAATCGGAGAGGTACACGCTGATGTCGACCTCTCCGGCCATCCCTTTCTGGGTGGCGTCAAAACGGAGCATCTTGCCGTCCTCCACCGCAAAATAACGGGTGATGGGTGTACCGACCGACGGTTCAAACTTGATTTTGTAACACGCGTTCCCCTCGACGTCGGCCTTCCCTTGCATCTCGATCTGGCCATCGTAATCCTTCAGCCAATCGAGTGCTGGGAAAGGTCGCGAGTACTGTTCCTTGGCCAGCGCGGTCTCTTCGTCGTCCATCAGCCGATTCCCTTCGGCCGGGTTGCTGGTCCAGTACGTTTTCCCGTTGGAGCCTTGTTGGATTTCACCGAAACCGGGCAAGTTCATCATCATGCGGAACTTGTTCCCGTCCTGCAGTAGTTCACAGTCGGCTTCCATGTCCCCGCCAGGGCCGGAGATGACCATCACGAACTGCTGCTCGACCGTCTTGACGGCCTTCAGTTTCTCTTCACCCCCCAACTGTTTGATATGCATCTTGATCACGTCTTCGGCCTTGACGGTCTCCTGGGCCATGGCCGTGTTGGCCAGCAGGACCCAGCTGCCGATCAGCAGGAATGTCAGGCAACGGCGGGTGGGTAAAAAGTGGTTCAACATCGATCTTCTCACGGGATAGGGGTAGTTCAAATGATTCGCTGCGGCCCTCGAGTGGCGGCAGGTCCCATCAAAATAACAACCTGCCCCGGTCCTTGCAAACAATGGGTGATGCAAGGGGCGGCCAGGAGGGACGCTACTGCATTGATGACTACGCTTGCGGGCTACCCAGTTCCAGCCGCAGGTAATTCAGGATCCGAGAGCGGACCTGGTAGACGACGTTGGTCGAGATGTTCAACTCGTCGGCAATATCCGCCGGTTTGCGTTGCTGCACCACGTATTCGGTAAAAATATAGGCGTGGTCGGGGGAGAAGTTTTCCTGAATCAGCTTGATGGTTTTCTGATAGAGGGCCGACTTCGCTTCGGTCAATTCGGCCTGGTGGGACCGTGGTGAATCCTGGGCAACCGCGTTGAGAACCTCCTGGGGAAGGGAACCGGCCCGGCCGCAGGGATCCGTTTCCCGATGGGCGGAAAACACCTGGTTCCGGGTGATGGTCTTAAGAAAAGCCTGGAAGGAACTTTGGGCAAACTTTGGTTGAAAGCGGCCAATCGACCCCGCCAGGCGAATGAAGACCTCCTGGCGATAATTATCCAACTCGGATCGGGGGACGCCATAGGTCAGGCACCAAAAGTCGATCAGCCGTGAATAACGGTGGACGATCGTTTCCCACGTGCCTGGGTCATTGGTCGAGGCGTTGCGAAAAAATTCCCGGTTGGTGATCGGTTCAGCGACCGCCGGACCATGGTTGTCGGAGCAATTCAACATCTGAAAAGTAGGTGCGTTGTGCGTTGCAATAAGAGCGCCTTTTCACGGGACCGCATTCCAACAGAATCGTCGGCGACGTAGAAAAGACAAAGACAAGTACCTGAATCGTAACACACATTCCGCAGCCGGGTTGGAATGGAATGGAGAAAACCAATCAAAACATCCGTTTTGATGGGCAAAACGGCGAAAACGTCAGCCAGCGGGAAACGGGACAGTTGTGCGGTGCCAGCTTCTTGGCAGAAGCTGAACCCTCTGTCTGGCAGCTCCGGCAGCTCCGGTAGCGGGCGAGATTCCTTCCAGGCAACGCTAGATTTTGATACGTACGCGGCTGTCAAAATCGGCTGCCGACCGTGTCCCTTGCTCCAGCTCACCTCGTTCCGTATCCGTCAACGGAACCAGCCAGAGCAGGTTGACCGGATCGCCTCGGAAAGGCGGTAGTTCGGCCGCTTCCCCAGGTTCTCGGTCAGGTAGCAACAGGCCGTATCGATACGACTCGCCCAACAGCGCAGAAAACGCTTCCAAGGGAACGGTATGACCGGGTCCCAGCCAGGTCATCCGCTGCCAGGGGTAGGCGGCCAAACCACTCAGTGACTGCCAGATGTTTTGCAGGTCGTCGGCCGAGAGCTGGGTCTCGAGTTGTATGCCGAGCTCAATACGTCGCAAGGCGCCGGGCGATTCGCTTTGCAGTTCGACCGTCGGTTGCGGACATAAGGACATGCCGATGGTGGTCGCCACGATGTGGCCGGGCCGGGCATATACCGACAGGCCGCGAGGCGGAAATCGACCTCCATCGATTGAAAAGTAGCTGCCCGGTTGGGAGTCGCCAAACCGGGCATCAAAGACTTGCAGCAAGCGGGATTGCAACGGCTGAAAAGGGTTCTCGTTTTCATTCTGAAAGGAGAGCCAGAAATCGGCCGCACGGGCAAAACGCTGGTGCATTTGATCCCTGGCTGGCATGGGCCAGCAGATCGGACTCTCGGACGCACATTCCTTGGCGTAGCCATGGAATCCGTCGAGCCCACTCCAGGGCGGGATAAACGCAATCGGTTCGCTCTCTTCGAGCAGCACCGCGCCATTGCCCTCCTCGAGCCAGATCACGTGCAGCGACTCTTCCCGGGGTAGCGCTTGAGCCGCCGGGTTGGCGCAGTGGGTGCGGGGCAGCATCGGTGTCCGCCCCTGCTGCATCGCCTCCTGATCCAGCACATAGGGCCCCGGTTGCAAGTTTCGAACCCAGCAGGCCCGCGTACCGAAAGGGGCTGGTCCATTCAGGTAGAAATAGACGGAACTGCCATCATGTTGCACGATCGCATCGATCGTCCCATAAGGCGATTTTTCAAACAGGATCGGTTGCGGTTCATTCGGCTCCAGCGGATCCTGATCGGCTCCCTGGGATGTCCGGTTCTTGTTATCAGGAAGTGTCATAGTTGAAATGGCCCGGTTGAAACCCGTTCACGGATCGGGGGGTATACTTTTTGTCCACAGCGATGTTAAGCCCGTTTTAAAATGACTATAATCGATACGCCGATGATTGAGGCAGCAGTGGTAGAACGACCATAATCGGGCAAATCGCGGGGAAAAACTAGGCCAGCGGAGAGTGTTTTTCCAGGGCTCTGGTCAGGAAATGGGGTCACAACGGTAATGAGTCAATGAAAGAATCTCCGGCCATACAGGCGGACGGATTGAGCAAGACCTATTCCGAAGGGCTTGTTTTTCGGAAGCGATTTGCCGCCTTGAAGGATGTTTCGTTTACCGTTCTTCGAGGTGAGGTCTACGGCTTGCTCGGACCGAACGGGGCGGGCAAAACGACTTTTCTGAAAATCCTGCTCGGCATCATTTCCAAGTCTTCGGGTCAGGCCTCGATGATGGGATTCCCGGCCGGCAGTCGAGCCGGTCGTCGCCTGGTCGGGTATTTGCCGGAGCACCTGAGAATTCCACCCCATATGACGGGCTACACGGCGCTGGAGTGTTACGGCAATCTGAGCAACGTCTCCAACCGGGTGATTCGTGAGAAACGGGATGGCTTGCTGGAGCTGGTTGGACTGGCGGACCGGGCCAAGGACCGCTGCAAGAACTATTCCAAAGGGATGCTGCAGAGGCTCGGTTTGGCTCAGACGTTGTTGCACGATCCCCAGTTGGTGGTCCTCGATGAACCGACCGATGGACTGGATCCCGGCGCGCGGGCCGAAATGCGGGATGTGATCCATAAACTGGCCGAGCGGGGGGTCACTATTTTCCTGAATAGTCACCTGTTGCACGAAGTCGAAATGACTTGCAAGCAGGTCGCGATCCTGGATCGGGGGAACCTGCGTTACAGTGGTTCGGTCAATGAGATTGGCGACTATGTCAATAAATTGACTGGGGAAGGCAGGGAGGTTGCCAGTATCGAAATCACGGTGTCGGGTGACCCGGAGGCCATCCACGAGAGCTTTGCCGACCGAACGTTCGAGATCCTCAACCGGATTGGCGCGAACGAGTTTGCCATTCGCGTGGAATCGACCGATCAGGCCGCGACGGATCAGTTGATCGATCGGCTCCGCAGTAACGATGTCAGCCTGATTGAGCTGGCCTGCAGCCAGGTTTCGCTGGAGGATGCGTTCCTGAAAATCGTTGAAGATGGCAATGCCAAACCGTAACAGGGATCACTATGCGACCATACCTGGCCATTATCAAAGACTGTTTCCGGGCTGCCTTGGCGACTCGGGTGCTGTATGTACTGCTGGTCCTGATCACCCTTTTGCTGTTGGCCATTGCCCCGTTTTACCTGCGTGAAACGGTCGAATGGAAATTGCACTGGCAGTGGAATCCTCCCGGTCCGAAGAGCAGCTTTGGAAACAATGTCACTAATCCGCAAAAGATTGTTGAGCGGCTGGTGACGCGACATGACCAACCGGATCAACAACCGATTGCCCGCATCTGGGAACTGTTGCCCGGGGAACTGAAGGGAAAACTGGTTCGACTCAGCGAGTCCAAGTTTGACCCGGGTGAAGCGGCCGTACGGCAAGACCAGGGTCCGGGCCGATCCAGTCAAGAGAGGGAGATCAGCCGGCAGTACGGTGAGTTGGTCGATGCGCTCAATGCGATTATCGAGAACCCGGATTTTTACCAATCGGAGGACTGGGCCGGTCGCCCCCTGCCAGGGGAGGCCGATGGGTTGTTGGAGCAGGATGTGGGCAAATTGGCGGGCCACCGGCTGCGCCGCCTGAATCGCCTGTTGATGGCCACGGCCTTGTCGCCCAACGTGACCCGCGGCGAAACCGCGCTCGATTTCTATTACGGACCGTGGCGCGTCGACATCTTTTCCCAGCAAGGTGTAACGCACCAACAGTTTTCCCAATTGTTGACGGGCCAGCTGCCGGTTTACTTTGACAAGTTTGTTATGTCGATCGGGTTGTTGATTGCCATCCTGGTGACGGCCAACATGATCCCGGACATGTTTGAACCCGGCTCGTTGAACCTGTTGTTGAGCAAGCCGATTTCCAGGTGGGGCCTGTACGTTTCCAAGTTCATTGGCGGCTGTGTGTTCATTGCGCTGTGCGCGGGGTATCTCTTTCTCGGGGTCTGGCTGTGGATGGGTTTGGCCCTGGGTGTCTGGGATCAAGCGACGCTGCTCAGCATCCCGCTCTATGTCCTTGTGTTTGCCATCTATTTTTCGATTTCGGCTTTGGTCGGGTTGTTGTATCGGAGTCCCACGGTGTCGGTCATCCTGACCCTCATCTTCTGGGCTTTCTGCTTTGGCGTTGGGGTCATTTACAACCTGGTGGACAACCGGATGAACAATGCGGCCATCATGGACGTCGTCCCACTGGCTGATGGCCCGATGGGAGTGGACGTCCTGCAGACCGGTTCGGTCTGGAGTAGCGGGGCGGGGGACTGGCAGGCGAAGTTGGAACCGGCCATGAAGCCCGAGGAGAGGATGGGTATTGGCATCGGCATGTTTTTTGGAACGATGAACGACCTTCCCGACCCGGTCGGCCCGCTGTTCAACCCGGCAACCAACCAGTTGATCTCGGCCAAGTTCAGTTTCCGGGAACTCGGCCGGCAGGGGGGTGCCGGCTCGATGTTTGTCGCCGACACCGAATCGATGAAATTTACCGAGGCGGGCAGGTTCCCGTCCGGGACGATTCTGCTCGGCCAGGCCCAGGGGAAGGTCCTGGCCGTTACCGGCAGCGGCCAGTTTTACCAATTGAACCAGGCGGAGCTGGATGCCTACCGGCAGACCTCAGGCGGGGGGCCGGTCGGCCAGGAAGAGGCGGGCGAGGATGCAGAACAGGGGCTGGCGGAGAAGGATTTCTTTGAGTCGGTTGGACCATCGGACCCGGTCGATATTCGTTCCCGGGATAATGTTGCCTTGAACCAGCAGAACGGCAACATTGCCGTTTATAACCGGGGCACGATTTCGATTTTCAAGCGGAAGGATCAGGCGTACCAAAAATATGCATCACTGGAACTCAATCTCGACTTTAACAAACGGATGAGTTGCGTACTGGAATATCAGGGCAACACGATCGTCCTGGCGTTTGGCAACGGCCAGGTGATTACGGTGGATGCCGAGCAGCTGATCGAACGGAATGGCTACCAGCCCGAGACGCGATCCGCCATCGCCATGGTCACCGGCTCACCTGACGGGAACTGGTTTGCGTTGCTGTATCGCAACCAGAATCTGTGGATCCTCGATCGCCAAAACGAAGGCACTTTACGACGTGCCCAGGTGGCGGGTCAGGGCGGCATTTCGGCCGTCGCGTTTGAGTCGGAGAATCAACTCTGGGTGGCTGACCGGACTGACCGGGTAACGCAGTATGACCTGCAAACGGGTCAAGTCGAGGAGCAGTTAGTGCCGGGTGGCGACTGGTTGGAAAACGCGTACCGGTATTTCCTGGCTCCCTTTTACCGAATTTGCCCCAAGCCGGGTGAATTCTACAAGCTGGTAACCCATCTCTCCTCGGCCGGGGATGCCAAACAGAACAAAGATGTCGATCTGCGCAATAGTGTAGAACGGACCAACCCCTGGTCACCTTTGTGGAGCGGTCTGGTCTTCATGCTGGTGATGCTGACCCTGGCTTGCCTGATTTTTCAGACCCGGGACTATTGAGTCAGGTCGGCTGGGTGACATTCACGTCGATACGGACTGGCTTGGCGGAATAGGAGGTTACTGGCCTGCCTTTTGCGTCGGTTGTTCTTGCTTGCTACGGGTCCATGAGGTCCCTGATCAGCATAAAATTCATAACCGTCACCTGCGGCGGGCTGAATTCTTCACAAATCCTCGTCGTTTTTTTACCTGACGCTGGAAAACGTGTATGTTTGAGCACGGCAGCCAGAGGTGGCCCAATTGCTGGGGCCGTTTTTTTTATCCAGCGTCCTAATGTGTCACCCGATCCGCGATACAGAAAATACCAAGCCACTGGAGGCTTGGCTGGTTTTCCATCGAGTGGTCTTACTGATGATGAGCAAGTTTTACGTACAATCCGGACACGTTGCCTGGACCGTCCAATCGGCCGATGCGGAAGGGGCTGCCTTGTGGTTACTGAACCAGACATTGCGGCCGTTTTTACCGCTGGACGAGATTGCATCGCGCTCCCAACGTGAAGAAGCGATCGTCTGCCTGCTGGATGGATTGGCTCGGCTTGAGCCGACGATCGCTGTCAGCCAGATCGGCATGGGAAGGTGTGAAGCGGGGCATTTCGATACGGGTGACCTGTTCAACACCTGGCAGCAGTTGTCCTGTTCGGTGAGCTCTCTGCTTGATTCATTCCATTGATCGTTGGCGAGACTGGTCTTTCCGGTCCAGCCTGCTGGCCCATCAACCTAGTCTCCCACGCCAATATCTTCGTTGCAGAGCCGCATCATCAGCTCCATTTCACACTGTTCGTGCAATGCCAGGGCAGAGCGGAACCGGTTGAATTGTTCCTCGACTTCATCCATGGTGACGGCCGTTTCCTGGTAGACGACCTGTTCCACCAACTCGATTACGTCATTGAACTGCAGGTACAGTTGTTCGTGCTCGGACATCAGTTTGGAGGCACAGCGGGAGACCGAAGGGTTGCTGGTCTTGGCCTGGTTGAAATAACCCAGGGACTCTTCCAGTGTAAAATATGTTTCCAGTTCTTCGCGAACACGGTACAACAGCTCCATCATCGCCTGGGGCTTGAGCTTGGGGTACAGGTAGAAAGTGGACGCCACCGAATCAATCAGCTGTCTCAGCTGGACATTCTCTTCCTTGATTTCCTGGAGGAATGCCACGTTGATCGTGATTCCCGTGGTGTGGGCACCACTTTGCCGGAATTCTGTTTCAGTTAACCACACACTCATGCCAAAACCTTTCACCGAAAAGACGTACTGTGGTCCAGCCGCTGGCCATCGACAGGGTGATTTCAATGAGCTGAGAAACCGGGTAGAGACCCTGCCGGCAGGTGCTGGAGGTTGTGACTGCTGTACTCGCTTGTCAATTAAATCTACCTTTTTAATCAGGCCAAGTCCAATTTTTAGTTAGAAGTTTTGGTATGTACGGACACCAACGGGGAGAGGGACATTCAGTTATGAAATCACATGGACCATGGCAAATAAAGAAAACAAATCACATCCTGCAAAATCCGTTTTTACAGGTTTGGTTGGATGACGTGGTCCGTCCCGATGGACAGGATGGAACGCATGTGGTGGCCAGCATGAAACCGGGCGTCTCGGTTCTGGCGATCGATGACCAGCAACGGGTGCACCTTACGAACGAGTTTCATTACGCGGTGGGGCGCTACTCGCTGGAGGCCGTCAGTGGCGGGATCGATGCGGGGGAAGAGCCTGCTGAGACTGCCCGGCGCGAGCTGAAGGAGGAGTTGGGGCTGGAGGCGAGCCAGTGGGAATACCTCGCCACGGTCGATCCTTTTACCACGATCGTGGTCTCTCCCTGCCGCCTGTACGTGGCCCGCGGGCTGGCTGTCGGTGATGCCAACCTGGAGGGGACCGAGCAGATTGAGCACGTGGTTCTTCCCCTGGCCGAGGCAGTCGATCAGGTGCTGCGTGGAGAAATCACTCATGCACCGACCTGCATCCTGATCCTGCGGGTCGCCTTGGCTGGTGCGGCCGGCTAGTCCTGGATGATGTCCAGGCTCTCGAACAGCTGGCGGACCTGGTCCTGGCTCATCCTGCCGGGGCCTTCGCTAGAAAGCTGTAGCCCCACTACCACGTCACCCTTGCGGGTGAATGCGATGTAATGATCGGCTTTGAAGTTGGACAGTTCAGGCGACTGCAATATTGGATCGCCAGGCACCAGGAAAGTTTCGTGATCCACTTTGGTGGTCGTTCCGTCCAAGTTCCACTGGAGTTGTTCACTGTTGACGGACTCTTGTTCCGAGTACGTTGTTTTATCCGTCCGTTCCCAGTCGTCCTGTAAGGTTCTCAGAACCGTCGGGTTGTTGGAGATGAGAGCTCCGATATAGATGATTTGCAAACTTGTGTTGGAAAATCCTTGCGAATCGTCGGCATAGACGGAACTCCCACTGTAGAAAGAGAAGGACCGGCTCGGCATGGATTTTCTGGCGAAATGGGGCTCCAGCTCCTGGGGGATATCGAGCTGGACCACTTCGTCCAGCCATTGGCGAATCACGTCCGGGTCGTCGGACATTTCGGGGGACAGGGTCATGAAGATCATGATGAATATACCCAGGAATCCTGTGACACAGCCGCCCAGGACCACGCCAAACGTGGTGCCCAAAACGGTGCCGATGATGGCCGATTTTTTCTCCCGCTCGGTCGGTTTGTTGTACCGCATCTGCCACAGGGCTCGGATGCCGAGAATCAGGGCCGGGATCCCCGTGATCCAGAGCAGCAGGATCGACGAGACGCCGAGCCACAAGCTCCATCGCGCCGCGCGGTTCGGTTGGCCAGTCCCCTGTTCTATTTGAGGCAGGCTGATGGTACCGCAACGAGCGCACCTTACCTGTTGCTGGTGGGAAACCAGGCCGACCAAGAGTTCGGATTGACAATGGGGACACTTCGACATGTTGTTATTGACGTTATTGACGTTATTGACGTTATTGACGTGACAATCGGGTTCCAGTCAGGCAATCGGTAATATTCCGAGCTGGGTGCAGCAGGGAGATGATGACGTTGAGACCCATCAGCGAGCTTGCCAGGCCGGCCACCAGCATCCAGAGCAACATCACGCCCTGGACCAGTCCACGTTCTAAGTTGGGCTCGCTCGAGAAATTAGCAAAAGAGGTCATGAACAGGCTCGAAGCTCCCAGCACAACGATTGGCAAACAGGCGATCGTATTGCGGGCCGCGCACCGCCATTTCGACGCGGAGCGCATCGTTTTTTGTCGCAAGACGGCGACCTCGGAAAGCCGCAAGGCGATCCCGCCGTCAAAACAGTATCCGAAAACATAAGTCGCCAAAACTCCGGCCAGCATTGAGACGACTGAGGGGATCAACCAGTGGGAACTGATCATGAAGCAGGACAATCCGACCAGATTGATCAATAGCATGATGGCACTCATTTCGATACCAGCCGTGACAGCCAGGACGCCGAGACGATCGTCCCAGTTCCAATTGGCGGGTCGATCGGCCGCCTCCGAGAGGCGGGCTTCGGCAAGGGCCAACATCGTCGTCTGGTCTACTCGTTCGCGCAATTCCGAGAGCAGCTGACGGACGTGCAGTGGGACATCGTGTTGCGCTACAAAGCGGGCCAAAAGTTGTAATAGCAACCGGTTTTCGGGCGGCAGGGACGGGGGGAGCTGACTTGCATCGTCTCCGTTTTCAGGGGGGACCTGGGTGGTGACGACCGGGAAGTCCAGTAGCTTGATCCGTCCCGATTCATCAAGCCAGACATGGTCGACTCCCAGATCGATGGGCAGTATGCCTTGTGCTCCGGAATCCTGCAGTTCGATGACCAGTTCCAGCAACACCGGCCGGACGGCCTGCCAACTGCAATCGGTGTGGTGGAGAACCTCTGCCAACGGTGCGCCTTTGACCGCTTCGGTAACGTACCAGTTCAGGCCGGTCTGGCGACCATCATGAATCATGCGGAGGCGACGCACCCGCCCCGTGTACCGGTGGGCCTCGTTTTCCTGTGGCGGGGGCAGTTCGTCGTAGATCCAGACATCCCGCCCAAGTTCCGGGTCGATTCCCAGGTACGGAACCGGCTTGAGGTTATCACCAAAACGGCCAATCGCGCGATAGCTGCCAAATGCCTTTTCGGTTTCGAGCTGGACCGGAGCCGTGATTGGCAACGTGTCGATTCGTCGAAATTCCAGATCAGCAGCCAGCCGCACCACGCGAGTCCCCGACAATAACTCATGAATACCTCGGTACCCGTTGGATCGCCTTACGGTCACCATGCAGACCAGGATGACACTCCAGGACAACAACTGATTGGAGGAAGTCCGCCAGACGATTTCTACAAAATCCATGGACAGCGGGATCCCCGTTCCGCTTGCTGGAGTCGGCTGAGAGGTGATCAGGATGGAGACCAGCCAGGAGAGCCCGGGCAGGATCAGTACGCGCAGCGTTGCCGCAGTCAAGCTGGGAGATTCCGAGTCACCTCCGATCACCCGCATTCCCATCAGCCATTTCCCCACACCGCGACCGAAGTAATGCTCACAGAGGACAAAATAGGCTGCCCCAAAAGCAAGAACAATCAACAGAGGGATCGGGTTGGAGGGGCCGGGGATGAGCTGGGGAAGCCCAAGGATTGCCGAGAGGAGAGCCAGCGCCATAAAGACCATCATATTGATGATGATGACCATCGCCATGTCGACGAAGAAGGCCGCCAGCCGTCGACCAACATCCGCCAGCGAAGCGCCGCGGGTCGAGTAGGGCAGCAGCATGTCACGCAACATTTCCAGGTTCTGCGGTCGCCGGGCCGGGTCTTTTTCCATCGTCTGGGCAATCAGTCGGACCAGGGGGCGGGGCACCCCGCTCACCACCTCGCTGACTTTCGGGGCCTTTTCCGAGGCGATGCTGGCGATCACCTGGGCCGGGTTGCCCCGAAAGCAGGGCTGGCCGGCCAATAGGTAAAACAGCGTGGCGCCGAGGGCATAGATGTCGACTCGTTCGTCGATGTCACCCGAGCGGAGTTGTTCAGGCGCTGCATATTGTGGTGTCCCCATGAACGCGCCGGTTTGGGTCAACTCAGAGCTCCCCAGGAACGATTTGGCCAATCCATAATCACCAACTTTGACCCGCCCTTCCCGGTCGAGGAAACAATTGGACGGTTTCAGATCGCGGTGTACGATCCCGGCGGCATGGGCCACCTGCAGGCCGTCAATGATGTCCAGGATGTAATCGACGGCCCGGCCGGTCTCGACAGGGCCCTGCGCGGTCACGATATCCTTGAGCGTTCCTCCGTCCATCAATTCCATCGTGATATAGAACTGATCTTCATGTTTCCCCGCGCCGTAAACGAACGTCGAACGGGGGTGGTTGAGCGAGGCGGCAATTTGACTCTCTCTTCGAAACCGCTGGATCGACTCATCCGTTCCCTGCAGTGACGGGATCAGCAGTTTCAAGGCGACCGGCTGTCCCGTTTCCTGGTGAACGGCTTCGAAGACCGAGCCCATGCCACCTTGGCCCAGTTGCCGGACCAGCCGGTAGGGGCCAATCTCTTCCTGTCCCAGATCGCTGGTGACGTTCGCGGCGGGGCCCTGCAGGTTGGACGTCGGGCGATGCGTCAGGGTCAAGGCTTCGGCTTCCGTCGTGGCATGTGCAACGGTCTGGTCCGGTTCCTGCAGTTCGTCCGAACCAAGCGGCGCACCACACTCGCTACAGAACTTGGGAGTCGATCCTGATTGGATCGTGAAACATGCGTCACATTTACTGCACGAAATCTGCATCTGCCAATTTCAAAAAGATTGGTTGTGGTGCGCGGTGGACCCCCGGGAGTTCACGGATGTGCTAAGGTCATTCTAGACGTGGCGGTCCATTCGACCTAATCCAAAGCGGCGTTTTTTGTGCGCCCTTTTTCTCGCTTGGTCGTCCTCCCTGCCGGCGGGGTCGCCCCGGCTGAGGCCCGTAACTATTATTCCGATGGGAGCTCCAAAGATTGGGAAAAATTGGTTCGGGTGGCCAGAAATCGATCAGTTTATTTGCCTGGCTGGACGACTTCCTTCAGTAACCCGCGTTTCCCGCACCGGTTCAGCTGCCGGCTGGAATCAGACGGGAGCGAAGATAAGATAAAATGTTTGGAGATCTTGGCGAGTAGAAACGATGACAGAACGATCCAAATACCAACAGAGTGTGATTCGCAATTATTACCAGAACCGGGACGCGATTGCCCTGCAACGCGCCCAGGAAATTGTTACAGAGCTCTACCTTTCAGAGGGTAAGAAGAGGGAGAAGTACTGGAAGAGCCTGGCGAACCATCTGTTGAAGCTGGAGGTCAAGCAGGAGACAATCGACCACCTGGTCGCCCAGGACGATCCCCAACTGGCGGCCCAACTGGTGGAGCGGCTTTCCAAAATCTCTTAGGCCAATTGCGATGTTTGACCGTGAACAGATCGAGGAGTTGCAACCGGCCGTTCGAACGGTTCAGACAATCGCGCTATTCCTGATCCTCGGCGCCGTCAGCTTTCTGGCTTTCTGCCTGTTCATTACGGATTGGCAATTGGTCCATACGCGGTTTTCGGCGCTGCCCACAGTCTCGCTGGTGTCAGGTATCGTGTCCGTCATGGCCGCTGTCCTGCTGTCCAATCTCATCGGTCGCCATGCGCTGCAGTTTGCGCGACAGCGGATGGAGGAACTGGGCACGTCGGCGACTGAAATGCTGGGGATGCGAATTCTGGTGGGCGTGATCCAAACGGAGGTGGTTGTGCGGTATGCCGTGATCGATAGCGCCCTGTTTTTTGGGCTGATCGTCTTCGTGCTGGATGGTAGCCTCGTTTCGCTGGCAGGTGTGATTGGCCTGTTGCTGGTAATGATCGTGACGTTTCCTCGCACCTCGCTGGTGCTCGAGACAGTCAACCGGATGGCCCGGCGCGTCTGAACTCTCGCGCGCCAGTCCGACAACCGTCACTTTCGGTCCGGGGCGATGAGGAGTTCGATTGCAGGGTGGCGGAACACGGCTTTTTTCTCGACAGAACCGCGACTGCTAGCTTGGTGGTGCGGCGTATCCTGACAGCGGCACTTTCTATAGGGGCTGAAAACCATTCCTGATAGACTTCCGCCGCCCTCTGGCCGCGGCGCGGTGGACATGGCAATCAATGGACGATGGAAACCAGGATTGACCCGTGAAAAAAAACACAGGAATGGACTGGCCTTGCCGGGCAACCTCTCGATTTTGTTTGTGCCTGCTGCTGCTCTGCGGCTGGTTCGCTGCTGGGCCGGTTCCGGTCTCTACCGGACGGGAAGATATGGTGCGTCAGCAACGGCCCGATTCGTGGGTTCAGGACGCCGCCATTCACGATATCTTTTTCATTGATTCGCAGAATGGCTGGGCGGTTGGTGAGCAAGGCTTGATCCTGAGAACGACCGATGGTGGCAGGAATTGGCTGCAACTCGGTCAAGTCGGTTTGGATCCTGGTGATCGTTCGCTGTTAAGCAAGTTGAACCGACTACAGCCGGTCACCGAGTCGGATCAACAGAACCCGATCCGTTGCCGATGGAACTCCATTCACTTCGTGGATCCGATGAATGGTTGGATTACGGGCAGCTACACCGTCCCCTATATGGGCCGCAGTCGTGCGATTGTCATGAAAAGCAAGGATGGCGGGGCAAGTTGGTTGCCGATGCAGGGTGTGGTGTTGCCTCAGATCAGTCGGCTGAATTTCCAGTCTCGAAACGATGGCTGGGCCGTTGGCCAGGCGGGTAACCTGTACAAGACCGGTATTTTTTATACACGAAACGGCGGCCAATCCTGGTCGACCGAGGGCGCTACCAAATTGCCAGGCTGGTCCGATGCCGAAGGGCTGGGCGGTACTGACCTGGTGACGGTCAGCCAGTCGGGCAAGCTGGGAGTGGTGCGGAACCATCAATACGAAGCTTCGGTTATCCTGAGTCCTGAGACACCCCGTATCCGAACGGTTCGCATGCTGGATGAAAAGAATGGCTGGGCGGCCGGTGATAACGGGGTCCTGCTGAGAACGCGGGACGGCGCGGCCAGTTGGCGACCGGTGGACACTTCCGCGATTGCGGAGATGCAAGGTTTTGACTTTACGAGCCTCACCCTGGCGGGTGACCGCCTGTACATGGCTGGAAACCCGGGCACCTACCTGTTTTCCCTGGCAACCGATTCGGGCGAGTTGCAACGCCATCGCACACCGGTCAGGACGCGGATCCGGAAGGTTTATTTTGCCTCTGCCACCCACGGCTGGGCCGCCGGTGATCTCGGTTGCATACTGGCCACCCGGGATGCCGGTCTGACCTGGACGGTACAACGCAAGGGGGCCGATCGCGTGGGTGCGTTGATGATATCAGTCCATCCCGATCAATTGCCTTTGGAGATGATGGCCCGGTTTTCAAGTGAAGAGAACATCCTCACTTCAGCCCTTTGCCTGAGGTCCCAAACGGGTGTCGATCTGGCGGCGGCGACCAGTCGCCTGGGTGGTTCCATGGCCCAATCGATACCCGGGGGTGCCGATTTTCATTCGCCAGAGATGGTTCGTCGTCTGGTTCGCGAGATTCGCACTCAGCAACCCAATATCGTGGTCGCCAGTGAAGATCCGAGCGGCCAGGTCAACTTGACCAGTCTATTGCGGGAAGCGATCAAACAGGCTGCCGACCGGCATCAATTTGTCACTCAATTGACCGAGAATGGATTGACGACCTGGCAGGTGGACCGGCTTGTGTTCACCACACCCCACCGCGATTCGGAGATCCGTGTCGATAGCAAGAAGCTGTTACCCCGTGTGGGTCACCTGGTCGAAGATTACGTGGCGATCAGCCGGGCTCAACTCGGTTTGCCGATTCGACATGGCAGCCAGGCGACGAAGAACTATACGTATGAAAATTATGGCGGCTCGCTCTCGGTTCGAAACAGCAATCCCTTTACCGGTCTGCGATCCAACGGGGCAAACGTTCCGCGACGCCAGGGTGTCACCCGGATGGGCAACTTGAATGCGATCAACCGGGCATCGACCAAGCAACGGCAATTTGATCATCTTCTCAGTTGTGAAATCAACTCGCCCAGGGAGCAGCTTTACTGGCGCCAACAGATCCAGGCGTTCGGCCTGGGCCTGGAGTCCACCGTCGTAGGGGTCTGGATGATGCAATTGGCGGATCATTACGTTGAACTGGGTAAACCGGAAATGGCCGCGCACACATTGGAACAGATGATCAACCGGGTCGGCGACCATGCGCTAACGCCCAGCGCGCTGCTCTGGCTGTCGCAGTACTACAGCAGCGACGAATTTCATTGGCAACAGGTGGCCGGCATCGACCGGCCGGAACGGTCGGGCCGGATATTACCGGTCCCATCCGAGGCGCCCCGTTCAATGGCTCGCACCACGACGGCCAATGGCACAACCACCTTGATCTGGGAACCATTGCCGGTCGAGCCTGACGAAACCGATGCCGTCGTCCAAGCGAGTCACGAAGAGGCGGTCGATGAATTGTCCCTCCATGAGCATGCTCGGAAACAGCGTCTGGGCCTGGCCAGCCGGTTTCTGGGCAGGCTCAAGCGCTTGGATCCCGACCTGGGACTGGACCCCCGTGTGCGATTCCTGGAGGCCCAGATTCTACAGAAGATACAGGGTCCTACTTTCGCCAAGAACCAGTTTCGTGCCCTGGTCCGCGCGTCGCAGGAAATGGACCCGATTGCCGAAGCCGCCTCGCGGGAGATGGTCCTGGCCGAAAAGGGCCCGTTGCCGAGTGACCGTCTCCACTGTCCACGGGCGACATCCAGGCCACGCCTGGATGGCCAACTGGATGACGCGGTGTGGCAGGAAGTGATCGCCAAAGGGCAAACGCATGTGAGGGAACTGGACGTGGTCGGCAAGGAGAGCGGCGGAAACCAGGATATGTTGCTGTTGGCTCATGATGACGAGTTCCTGTTCGTTGCGGCCCGTTGCCGTAAAATCCCGGGGCAGTCATACCATGTTTCCCGTGTGCCGCGCCAGCGAGACCAGGACCTTTCCTTGAGGGACCGTCTCGAAATCACTTTGGACGTTGATCGTGATTACCGCTCGTCCTTCCAGTTTGTCGTTGACCATCGCGGTTGGGCGGGTGAGTCAGTAGGCGGTAGTGTTGGCTGGAACCCGCAGTGGTTCATTGACCAGTCACAGGATGAAACGAGCTGGGTGGTGGAATTGGCCATTCCATTGTCTGAAATTACCGGGCAACCGGTCTTGCCGGGAGCCGTGATGGCTGCCCGCGTCAATCGACTGAGTTACGATTCTTCGTCCTTGTGGGAATCCGAGCGATTGCGGCAGGCCCATGCCGGCCAGCCTGGCGGCCTGCTGAAATGTTTGAGGATGCATCCCGGCTCGTTTCAATTACTCGAGTTCGAATAAAATTTGATTCTTGACGGCAAAGTCCGCGCCAAATCCGGTCGAAAGGGTCTGCTCACCGAGCGACCCGTACGGACATGCCGGCCACCTGGATCCCACCTGGATCCCACCTGGGGCTTGTGGATTGAAAGCGTTTCCAGCTAGCACGGTCGGCGATCTTGCTGCGATGTGACATCATTTCCAGGATTTGGATTGATTGATTCTCCAGTAAACTTTACAAACCGAACTGCAAATAGTTCCCGTTGTTCGGGAGCATCACTTTGCGGATTGGCTGTTTGACAGTCAGGCTGCAGGGTGTGACCCAAATCGTGCAGTTTTGGTACGGCATTCGCCCTGCCAGTTAGTGGAAACAACCGAAGCGACGGACCGCTAGGTAATAAAAACAAGATCGTATCGATCAACAGTCAGGAGGACGAATCGTGAACTCACAGTGGATCAAATCGTTAATGGCAGGTCTGGTTTTGACCTGCATCTCGTTTCCCTTGATGGCCCAGCAGGAAAACAGCAACGGTGGACTGGTTGCCATTCTGGATGTTGCCAAAGTCTTCAAAGACAACCCGGTCTTTGATACCAAGATGAAATCGATCAAAGCCGAAGCCGACGCCCTAAAGAAAAAGATTCAGGATCAACAGGAAATGATTCGCAAGGACGCTGCCGGCCTCGAGGAATTTGGTGTGGGTACGCCCGAACGGAACAACCTGGAAGCGACGTTGGAACAACGTCAGACGGCCTTGAGGACTCAAGCCCGTCAGGCCGAAGCGGACCTGCTCGCGCGGGAAGCCGGTATCTACTATGACACCTACTCGGAAATGCAAACCGTGGTCTCCAAACTGGCCAACCAGTATGGCATTTCACTGGTCATGCGGTTCGATAGCGCCCCGATAAGCCGTGACAATCGTCCCGAGGTCATTCAGGCCGTGAATCGTACAATTGTCTACCACCACAAGGTTGACTTGACAGGAATGGTCATCCAGGCCATGAACCCTGCCTCGGCGTCAGCTAATCAGTAACACGCCGAAACCCGATTCGAATTCCAACCGTCACTGCGTGGCGGTTTTTTTTATGCGCCGTGGATTTCTTCCCCGGCCTTGTCCCGAGGACCGACGACGTTAAGGTTTCTAGGGAATTGATGGATCCTCGGGCCGCAGCGGATGTAACGCCCCTGGCAACGGGCGGCAGCTCGCCGCTGAGAGAAGCAATGAACGAGAGGTGTCCAATGAATATCCTCGTTTTTGAGGACGACGGGGTAGAACAGCTGTTCCCGGTGACAACGGGCCGGCCGGCCTATGCCATCAGCTGCGGTTCGTACCGGTTGATTGACTGGCTGAAAAAGCTGAACGGCCATCTCGTCGGCTCGGTCCGCAGCTACCTCGAGCCGATCCAGTCGTTGGATTTTCCGGAGCTCTCCTGTCACCTCGACCGGGAAAGCGCCTGGACGCTGGTTGTCAATGCGCGGCTGGTTCCCTCCGTTTCCAATTTGCATTGCATCGAAAGCGTTTTGGCAGAAATCCCGGCAGCCGACCTGGACACACGTCAGGTCTACCGGCATGGCCAGTCCATCTCCTTGGCGCTGTTACCGACCGAGCAACTGGTCGACAGTCAGCCGGGTGAATGCAGGGGGCGGGTCGAACAGTTGTGTGCCGGCATCGAACCGGTTGGCCCGATGACAAGAGTGGTTGAGCTATACCAATTCCCCCATGATGTCATACGCGCCAACCTGGAGCATTTTAGCCAGAACATCGACTTTCGGATCCAGGATGATTCGTACCGGGAAGTGGCCGACCAGGTTTTCCTTGCCGCGGGTGTCGAGATGCATTCATCGGTCGTGGCGGATACAAGAAAGGGTCCGGTGGTGATTGATCGGGATACCCGCATCGGTCCTTTTTCTTTCCTGCGGGGCCCGGTTTATGTGGGTCCCGGTTGCCGTGTGAGCGAGCATGCAGCGGTGAAGGATTCAACGGCCATCAGCCATACGTCCAAGATCGGGGGTGAAGTCGAAAGCTGTGTGATCGAGTCTTTCACGAACAAACAGCATCACGGTTTTCTGGGCCACAGCTACCTGGGCAGTTGGATCAATCTGGGAGCCGGCACCTGCAACAGTGATCTGAAGAACACCTATGGAGAGGTCAACATGCAGTACGGGGATCAACGTGTCCCCACAGGCATGCAGTTCATTGGCTGTGTCATGGGAGACTACGCCAAAACGGCCATCAACACGAGTATTTTTACTGGCAAGGTGATTGGAACATGCAGCATGGTGTACGGTTTTGTGACGACCAATGTCCCCAGCTTCGTCAATTATGCCCGGTCCTTTGGGCAGGTCACTGAATTGCCCTCCAGCGTCATGATTGCGACCCAGCAACGGATGTTTGCCCGGCGATCGGTGCAGCAGCGACCCGCCGATATTGATCTCCTCAACGCGATGTACGAACGGACCCGTCGGGAGAGGCAGCTGTCCGGGGAGCGGCTCGTGCTGTAACCCAGTTCCGAACGGGCCGGAAACAGGGGAATTCTCCCTGGAACATCGACGACTTCCGCTGTCAGCAATGTGCGAGCAAAAAAACCCGGAATCAAAATTGCGACGAGGCCTGCTTGGCGGTTACCTTTTTGGGGCGTAAACGGATAAAATCTCCGGTAGCCGTAAAAAGAGATCACCGTTTTTCCAGGATTATCCACCACTGATCATGTCGCTCTCGGACACATTCCAGCAAAACAGACCAGCCCTGTCGTTTGAGTTTTTTCCACCCAAGACCGAAAAGGGTGAGGCGAACCTGTACCGCCATGTTGCACGATTGATGGAGTGCGGCCCTGATTTCGCAACTTGTACCTATGGGGCGGGTGGTTCGACGCGTGACAAGACGATGGATATCGTCAGCCAGATCAAGAAGCAGTTTGGAATCCCGGTCGCTTCCCACCTGACGCTCGTCGACAGCACGGTTAGCCAGTTGCATGAATACTTGCAGTTGGCCACCAAGCGAGGCATCGATTACCTGGTCGCACTGCGAGGCGACCCGCCAAAAGGCGTCGATCACTTCCTTCCGGTCGAGGGCGGCTTGTGTTACGCCAATGAACTGGTCGAGCTGATCCACGAGCAGTATCCACATTTCGGTATTGCCGTGGCCGGTTACCCGGAAGTTCACCGGGAAGCCCCCAGCGCCGAGGACGATCTGGTTAACCTCAAGCGGAAGGTCGATGCGGGAGCCGATTTGATTATCACTCAGCTGTTCTACCAGAACGAGGACTTCTTTCGTTTTTGTGATCGCTGCCGGGACCTGGGGATCGAGGTTCCGATTGTGGCCGGATTGTTACCGGTTACCAGCCTGAACCAGATCCAGCGGATTGCTGGCTTGTGTGGTGCCAAGCTACCCCAGTCATTTATCGATCGCCTGTCGAAACATGACGATCCCCAGTGGCAATTCCAGGTCGGGGTCGAACAATCAGTGGAGCAGACGCGTTCCTTGTTGGAGCAGGGGGTGGCGGGATTGCATTTCTATGTACTGAATCGTAGCGATGCGACGCATGCTATTCTCGAGGCGGTCGATATCGCCTCGACAAGATCGGGTTGAAGCCGGGAAGCTGCCTATCGCTTGCTGGATCGAGTGATGGATCACCCATACAATATTCGCCAGCCAAATTTTTTTTGGGCGGCCAGTCCGGTTGGCCGAAGTCTTTTTGTGAAAGAAAAATAATGGACCGACGAGTTTTTTTGCCCTGCTGCTTGGGCTTGCTGGTTGCCTGCCTGTCCGTTTTCGAAACGGTCGGCCAGGACTTTGCCAATGACATCGTGGACCGGGCCCGGGCGCCCCAACAGGCAGGCCAACAGGATCCGGCTGCCGGCCCACCAGCCAACACGGCTCAACAGAATGCGGCCCAACGCGCCCAGATTGTGGCGGCCGTGACCAACGAGATGAACGAGTTGATCCCGGGTGAATACCCGGCCGATTCTCCGCAGCAGCAACGTTTGGCCGCGCTGGCCAACGCGTTTGTTCAACTGGATGCTGCGGCGGTCGATGAGGCCGCCAAGCAGTTGGCCGAACTGGACCCGAATTTGCCGCCCCAGGGACTGTTGCTGGCGGGGGCCAATTTTACGGTCAGCAATGCGTCAGGCGGGCAGGCCATTTTGGAACGCACGGCCATCGAGCATCCGGATGACCCGGCTATTTCGCTTGCCTTCAGCCGCCTGGCCCTGAGCCAAGGGCGGCTGAGCGATGCCCTGGCCCTGGTCGAAAAGGCGGCCCGTCAAATGGAGGCTTCCGAGCGATCGCCGGTCGCCCAGCGCCATTATCAACTGGAGACAATCGACGCCCAGCAGATCATTGCCCAGCGGCAGAACCGACTGGAAGATGCCCTGGCGCTGGTTCAGCAATGGGAGCAGTTGGCTGCCAACAGCCCCAAGATGCTATTGGCCCGCGCCGAGATCGAGTTTCAAACGGGCAACATTGAAACCAGCCAGAGTTACTTGAGGAAATTCCGGGCTGTCGTCCCGGACAGTCGACCGACCGAGTTGGTCCTGGCGACCTGGTTTCGGCAAAAGGGAGATGCCGAGGGGACTGAGCAATGGGTCAAGCAGGCAGCAGCCAGCTACCCGGATAACCCGGTGGTTCAAATGGAACTGGGGAACTGGGCGATGAGCCAGGAAAATTACGAGACGGCCGAACAGGCGATCGCCACGGCTGAGGCCAAGCAGGGTGAAAAACCGGCGACCGATCTGATGAAAGCGAGAATCGCTTTTGCCCGGGGCGATTATCCGCAGGCCGAGTCGATGTTTGCGGAGCTCTACCTGCAACAACCGTCCAGTTTCGATATCTCCAACATGTATGTCCTTTCCCTGGCTGAGAACCCGGACGAATCCAAACAGCAGTTGGCCGTCCAGTTGGCCCAGCGGAATTTTCAGGGGCTGCCCAATAACCAGATTGCCCAGGCCGCCTTTGGCTGGGCACTTCTCAAGATTGGTAAATCTCAGGATGCCAAGACGATCTTTTCCCGGGTGGCGCGGATGCAGCGTTTGCCCCCTGAGATCGCCTACTACCTGGCCACGATCCTGGACCAGGAAGGGAAACGTGAGCAGGCAAAACAGCTCTTGCAATCGGCGCTTCAATCCCAAGGGATGTTCCTCTACCGCGCCAAGGCAAAACAGATGTTGGACCGAATCAGCTTACCCGCGGGGTCTCAGGATCCGAAGCAGTAGCGGACCGTGTGGCCGCAGATCAGGCGGCCAGATGATCGGCCGCCAGTTGTTTCAGTCGCTTGACCATGGAAAACAACCCGTTTCGCCTTTGGGGGCTGAGATGCTGGTTGAGTCCCAGTTGTTCAAACAGTTGGCCCGGGTCTGATTTCAGGATCTCGGCCGCTGGCTTGTCGTCGTAATGGGCCAACAAGATGACGATCAGGCCCTTGACGATAATCGAATCGCTATCGGCCTGGATCTGCATCGGCCGAGTTTCACCCGGATCGACCTGGGTGACCAACCAAACGGTACTCATGCAGCCTTGCACGATATGTTCCTCGGTCTGGAGGGACTCGTCCAACGCGGGCAATTCGCGGCCCAGGTCGATGATGTAATCGTACCGTTCGTCCCAGTCTTCCATCTCCTGGAATTCATGGATCAATTCGTCGACCGTGGGTGGAAAATGGGTCATCTTCTACTGTTTCCGAGTTCTGGACAGCGGGGACAAACGGATTCGTTCCAACCGGGGTATCCGGGCGGTCCGAACGGTTTCCGCCGGGAATGTCTCTGCCTTGATCTTACCTGAAGAAGAAGGGGCCGGGCACGGGTCATCTGTAACCGGCGACAAGGAATCGTGTCAGTTTCCAAACAGGCTGAAACTGTCGGTTGGGGGGGCAGCCCGGAACGGTCCGTTCCAATAGACGGGCGGGGCCGTCGAAAGGGGGGAGGAGAGGGTCGTTTCAGGCGGTCTCCCCGCAGTGGACCAGGGAAGTCGTCGGGGACTCAGCGTGGACCGTGTGGGGGTGGGTAAGGCGAGGGTCCCTGTCGGGCCTGTCATCGGGATCTGATTCGGCAGGCGATTGAGCGTGAGGGGTGGCCCCGGCGCGATCAGCTCGGATTCGGTTGGTTGCCGGGCAGGGGTGGGTACGCTTTGGCCGGGCAGGACGGATTCCGGCAGGTAACCTGGCGCCGGCAGCGTGGGGGGCGCTGCAGGCTGGTACACCGGCTGGATAAACCCGCCATCGACACAGAGGGCGTAGATGATCGACTTGCATTGCCCCAGCAATTGGTAGATGCATGCCAGGCATTGCGGGTCGATCGGTCGTTCCAGGCCGTAAGCAGCCCGCAGTTGAGCCTGGTACATCAGCGCTTCCATATCACAGACTGCCTGGTCGATGCTGCTGATCTCCCGTCGCCAATCGCAGTTGAACTGGAATCGGGCTCGGCGATTGATTTGCCGCGCATACGATTTGAGCCAGACGGTGCGAACGAGCAACGGACCATAAACGTCTGAGCGGCGCAGCTGCTGGGTGAATTCCGAGCGCAGCTTGCCGGCGACCACCTTGAGTTCATCGGTCTTGGCCAGGGTGGCCGAGTAGTCGCGGTTCCCTTCGGCCTCGGCGCGGACTGCCAACAGGCAGGCCGTCATGAAACCAAACAAAAAAAGGATCTTTGGAAAAATCAGTCGCATCAGATTTCGGTTGTTAAGTCAAGGAATCATACCCTGTCCCGGGGACAGGACCGATCAACGGGAGGGGTACTGGACAGTCTCCCCTTCAATTATTGATAGCGGCTGGGCAAAACTCAACGATTAAAAACCGAACGATTCGGATCGCTGGACGGCCGGGGACAACGTCGACCGGGTCCAGGCTCCCGGTTTTTGAAGGTGCCTGGGTGGCTTTGAGCGCCTCCATCGGCTCGACGGGATGCGGATGCAAGCCTGACGATCGGCGCAGTGGGAACGCTGAGAACGTTAAGGAGGGAGCAGAGAGCAGAGCCAGACGGTCAACTGCCGCGCGGGGGCGGCGTCTCCTTCGACTCGACCTGGCGGTTACTGATGCACCATCGACAGGTTGTTGATGACCGAATCGGTCTCCGGCTCACGGGGCTGGATGACTTCCATCGCCAGGGATCGGTAATCCTGGGCGCCGTTGGAGTGGGCCGCATAGTTGAAGATCGATTGGCCATAGCTGGGTGCTTCGGCCAGGCGGATATTCCTGCGAATCCGCGTATCAAAGCTGTAGGCATTGGACCAGACCGAGTTGGAGTCCCGCTCTTCATCCAGGAACCGTTCAACGTCGCCAATCACTTCACCGGCTAGACGCGTGCTGTCGAACATGCAGTACAGGACGCTGGACAGCACGAGGCGCGGGTTGAGTCGCCGGGCGACCAGTTCGATCGTCTGGAGCAATTTGCTGAGGCCATGCAGGGCCAGGAAGTGGGGCTGGAGTGGCAGAAAAACTTCGTCTGCTGTGGTCAACGCATTGAGGGTCAGTACGCCCAGGGAAGGTGGGCAATCGAGGATGACATAATCAAATTCCTGTGACACACGGGCCATCGCATCGCGGAGGATGATCTCGCGGCCAACTTCACCGGCCAGCTCCATCTCGGCGGCTGCCAGGTCAATGTGGGAGGGTGAAATCCAGAGGTCCGTCTCAACCGGGTGGATCACTTCTTCCATCGGACAGTCGTCGGTCAGGACGTCGTACATCGTGGGCGCGTCGTCCTGCGGGGTCACGCCGAGGTGCAGTGATGCATGGGCCTGGGGGTCGAGGTCGATCAACCAAACACGCTGACCCGCCTCGGCCAGTGCCGCGCTCAGGTTGACAGCGGTCGTCGTTTTCCCGACGCCCCCTTTTTGGTTGATGATGGCAATCGTGCGCATGGCGGAAACTCCATTTTCCATAACGGCCGTCCTGCCAGAGGACGGTCTCGGCAGACCGCTTCCAGCGGCGGAAATTATACGGTCAGGCCTTCATGGGATGCCAGACGAATTGTCGGCCCGACGCTAGCGTTTCCTGCCGTTTCCACACAAGCTTCGTCCCGTCGAGGGCATTAGCCGCGGGCTGAAACCTGCTGGGAGACGACTTTTGAATACGCTTGCAGAGACGTTGCAAACGACTGGCGGCCCAAGCCGAAGCGGACGAATCGATCTTCGAACCCGAGGCATTTTCCAGGTAACAGCACGATCCCGTGCTGCCGGGCCAGGTGGTGGCAGTAGTCGGTGGCCGAGTCAAAACCGAGTTTGGGCAGGTTCAATTCAACAAACGCTACCGATCCGGCCGTGGGCGGGCGCCAGACAAACAGGTCGGGAAACTGGCCGAGGAAATCCTCAAACCGCTCCAGGTTTTTCTGGATGATTGCCTTGCTCCGATCGGCCAGCTGTTGACGAACCTGTAAAGCTTGCCCGGCCAGGAACTCGGTCGGGGCGGCTGGGCAGATGGTCGTATAGTGTTTCCAGTTGATCAGTTCGTCGCGCAGCTGGGCGTCCCGAATGACCAGCCAGCCAGCCCGCAAGCCGGGCAGGCCATACGTCTTGGATAGCCCTCCCAGCACGATCGACTTGTCGTACGCGTCGGCGGCCGACAGGATCGGCGTATCAAATTCGAGCCCGCGGTAGATCTCGTCACAGAACAGCCACGTATCGTGTTTACGAACCAATTCAACCAGTCGCTTCCATTGGTCCGGGTGGGGCACAAAACCGGTTGGATTATGTGGGAAATTGACCACGACCATTCTGGTTTGGGGGCCGATCTGCGCGGCCAGCTGGTCCAGGTCGAGTTCCCAGCCGTTCCCGGTGGGGACCAGGTTCCAGTCCCGCACGTCCCGGCACAGGTGGCGCGCGACGTTGCTTAACGCATCATAGGCCGGGCGTAGGGCGATGACTTCATCGTCCGGCTCCAGCAGGGATTGCATGGCCAGATAGATTCCCTCGACCGGGGAAGTCAGCACCACCACGTCCTCGGCCGAGACCGCATCGTACATCTGGGAGATTTGCGACCGGAGTTGTGGGTTGCCCTGCGATTCGGTGTAACCGAGGGTGACTTGACCGAGCGCTGCGAGACTCGATCCGGAGAGGTCCAGCAGCGCCTCAATGGACATGGTTTCACAATCGGAAGAGGCCAGCAGGTAAGGTGCTGAAAACTCGTAATCGGTAAAAAACTGTTCGGTCAGGAACGGTTCGATCTTCATCGCTTCCTCAATCCAGCATTGGTAGGTTCAGTTCTTTTTCACGGGCACATTCGCGGGCGATTTCATACCCGGCATCCGCGTGGCGCATGACCCCCGTGGCCGGGTCATTGAACAGGACACGGGCGATTCGCGCGTCGGCCTGTTCCGTACCATCACAACAGATCACGACGCCCGAGTGTTGGGAAAAACCCATGCCGACGCCCCCGCCATGGTGGAGACTGACCCATGTTGCGCCACTGGCCGTGTTCAACAAGGCATTGAGCAGGGGCCAGTCCGAAACGGCATCGGATCCGTCTTGCATCGATTCGGTTTCCCGGTTGGGGCTGGCCACGCTGCCGGAGTCGAGGTGGTCCCGCCCAATGACGACCGGCGCTGACAATTCGCCGTTGCGGACCATTTCATTGAACGCCAGTCCGAGTCGATGCCGATCTCCCAGCCCGACCCAGCAGATCCGCGAGGGCAGGCCCTGGAAGGCCACCCGCTGTCGCGCCATGTCCAACCAGTGGTGCAGGTGGGGATCATCGGGAATCAATTCCTTGACCTTGGCGTCGGTCTTGTAGATATCCTCCGGGTCACCCGATAGGGCCGCCCAGCGAAACGGGCCAATGCCGCGGCAAAACAGGGGCCGAATGTAGGCGGGGACAAAGCCGGGGAAATCGAACGCATTTTCTACCCCTTCTTCCTGGGCGACCTGCCGGATATTGTTGCCGTAATCGAACGTCGGGATGCCGAGCTCATGAAACGCGAGCATGGCCCGCACGTGCTGGGCCATCGACTGCCTGGCCTCGGTCACGACCCGCTGCGGATCGGTTTGCCGCAATTGCTCTGCCTGTTCCAGGCTCCAACCGATCGGCAGGTAACCATTCAGGGGATCGTGAGCGGATGTCTGATCGGTCACGGCATCCGGGCGAATGCCCCGTTGGAGCATCTCGGGCAGGACTTCGGCCGCATTGCCAAGCAGGCCAACTGAAACGGGTTGATCGTTGGCACACGAATCGTGAATGATCTGCAGGGCCTCGTCCAGATCGCGGGTCCAGTGATCGAGGTACTTGGTCTCCAGTCGTTTGGCGATCCGGGTTTCATCACATTCAATCGCCAGCATCGAAGCGCCGGCCATCGTGCAGGCCAGGGGTTGGGCTCCCCCCATGCCACCCAACCCGGCGGTCAAGATCCACTTCCCGGACCAGTCACCTGCAAAGTGGGTCCGGCCGACCGATACGAACGTCTCGTAGGTCCCCTGCAAGATTCCCTGGCTGCCGATGTAAATCCACGACCCGGCCGTCATCTGGCCATACATCATCAGGCCTTTCTGGTCGAGTTCATGAAATTGCTCCCAGTTCGCCCAATGGGGTACCAGGTTGCTGTTGGCAATCAGGACGCGGGGCGCGTCGGGATGGGTCGGAAAGATCCCGACCGGTTTGCCGGACTGAACCAACAAGGTCTGGTCGTTTTCCAGGTTCTGCAGGCAGGTGACGATCTGATCGAAACATTCCCAATTGCGAGCAGCCCGGCCGATCCCGCCATAGACGACCAGTTCCTCCGGTCGTTCGGCAACCTCCGGGTCGAGATTGTTCATCAACATTCGCAGGGGAGCTTCGGTTAACCAGCTTTTACAGCTGATTTCCGTGCCGGTGGGAGCCTGGACGACCCGGTTCGATCGTCGTGTGGATGAATCAGCGATCGCCATAATTGGATTCCTGTGATAGAAACGAGGAGTGAACGACTGGTATGATAAATGGCCCGGCCGCGGTAGCGGGTTGTCGGCAAGTTATGAAGTTAGGGTAACGGTCACTGTAGCGATTTTAATCGTGGGTGCGATTTCATGTCCAACGGTCAAATCGAGAATCTGTACGAATTTCACCCGGGCCAACTCCCGCTGTTGATCAGCTTCCCGCATAGCGGCGACTGGATTCCGGAAGATTTGCGGTTGCGGATGACGCCTGCCGGTCAGGCTTCCACCGATACGGACTGGTTCCTGCCGCAGCTTTACCGGATCCATGAGCTGACCGACGTCTCGACGATCATCGCGCGTCCCAGCCGTTACGTGGTTGACTTGAATCGGCCCCCGGACGATCAGAGCTTGTACCCCGGCAAGGTGACCACCGGTCTTTGCCCGGAAAGGACGTTTACCGGTCAGCCCATCTATATCGACGAGTCACCCTTGGCGGCCGAAGAGATCGCGCAGCGCACCAGGCAGTACTGGCAACCGTACCACCAGCAACTGCAGCGGGAACTGGAACGCCTGGTGGACATCCACGGAAAAGTCGTTCTGCTGGATGCCCACTCGATTGCCAGCCGGGTACCGTTGCTGTTCGAGGGGAGCTTGCCTGACTTCAACATGGGGACCCAGCACGGGTCGACTTGCCCGCCCTCGATGTCGGATCGAGTCGGCCAATTCTGCCAGGGATTGTCCGGTTACTCTTACGTGGACAATGGCCGTTTTATCGGCGGTTACATCACACGTCATTATGGCCGGCCCTCTTCGGTCAACAGTCTGCAGCTGGAACTTTCGCAGGCGACTTACATGGACGAGTCGGAGATGAGCTGGCAAGCGGAGACGGCCGACCAGGTCGCCCATGAGATTCACCGGTTGATCGAGGTTTTGTTGGATTGGAGTCGAAACTGAATCACGTGCAAACCAAGCAGTGGGACCAACTGTTCGTCCAGGGCAACCTGATCACATTGGATGCGGGGGTGGATGCCGGTTGGGGCTTGATTCCACAAGGCGCCCTGGCTGTCAGCGACGGCCGTATCCAATGGCTGGGAAGCATGTCCAGCCTGCCCGAGATCGATCCCTCGGTCGACATCATTGATCTCGAGGGTCGACTGGTGAGTCCCGGCATTGTCGATTGCCACACACACCTGGTGTTTGGTGGCAGTCGGGCTGCCGAGTGGCAGCAGCGACTGGAAGGGACCAGCTATCGGCAGATCGCTGAGCAAGGGGGAGGTATCCTGTCTACGGTGCGGGCAACGAGGTCTGCCAGCCAGGATGCGCTGTATCGCGCCGCGGCCGCTCGCCTGCGCACCTTGCTTCGCGCTGGTGTGACCACGGTGGAAATCAAATCGGGCTACGGCCTCGACCTGGAAACGGAATTGAAAATGTTGCGGGTAATCCGCTCGCTGGGAGAGACGTCGCCCGTGGATGTTCACGCCACGTTCCTCGGCGCCCACGCCTTGCCTGACGAGTTTGCGGGTCGACCCGATGATTACCTGGACCTGGTTTGTAACGAGATGATGCCGGCGGCTAAGGACTTGGCAACCGCAGTCGATATCTTTGCCGAATCGATCGCCTTTGACCTGCCGCAGACAGAACGGGTTTTGCAGGCGGCGGTTGACCTCGGGTTCCCGATCAAGATCCACGCCGAGCAGCTGAGCCATATGGGCTCGGCCAAGCTGGCGGCTGAAATGGGAGCCGTTTCAGCAGACCACCTGGAGTACTTGCAGCGCCCCGGGGTCGAGGCGATGGCCCGGCACCAAACGGTGGCGACCCTGTTGCCGGGAGCTTACTACTTCCTTGGCGAAACGGAGCGTCCCCCTGTCGAGGCGTTGCGCGAAATGGGTGTGCCGATTGCTTTGGGTTCCGATATGAACCCGGGTAGCTCACCCTTGATGAACCCCCTGCTGGTTGCCAACATGGGATGCACCCTGTTTGGGTTGACCCCGCTGGAGAGTATTCGGGGGGTGACACTGAATGCGGCCCGGGCGCTCGGTATCGACGACCAGGTCGGTTCACTGGAAACGGGCAAGCGGGCTGACGTGGCTGTCTGGGACCTGGATTCGCCCGAGGAACTGGCTTACCTGATCGGGCACCAGCCATGCACGGCGGTCTATATATCGGGTCGCCCAGTTGTGAATGAACCACTGGACGGCCCCCCGGATTCCTGAATGTGATGACCAAGAAATATTGGACCGATCGCGCTTGGATCGACGGCTGTTGGTTGACGGATGTCCAGTTGCATGTCGATTCCGACGGGAAGATCGCCGCCCTGCAGGCGGGTGTCGAGCGGGGTGACGCGGTCGACCTGGGCGGTGTCGTGATTCCCGGCATTCCGAATGTTCACAGCCACGCTTTCCAGTGGACGTTTGCCGGCCTGAGTGAATTTCGCACAGTCCAGCGCGACAGTTTCTGGAGTTGGCGCGAGCAGATGTACCACAGCGTGGAACGTCTTTCACCGGAAGCTTATTACCACCGCGCCTGTCGACTCTTCCGGCTTATGCTGGCGGCCGGTTATACCGAGGTGGGAGAATTTCACTACATCCACAATCAACCTGATGGCCGACCGTACCCGCAAGCTGGCCTGTTGGCCGACCAACTGGTCCAGGCAGCTGTTGATACGGGGATCGCCATCTGTATGCTCCCTGTTCTCTACCAGCGTGGCGGCTTTGATGGGCGGCCCCTGGTGGGTGCCCAACGACGTTTCCAGCTTTCGATCGAACAGTTGCAGTCGGTCGCCCAGGAACTGCTGGCGAAGTGGGGAGCAGAACCACGTTTCCGTCTCGGCTTGGCATTCCACTCGTTGCGGGCAGTCGACCCCGATACGATTGGGCCGGTCCTGGAACGGCTGAACCCGCTGATTGGCTCAGCTGCCCCGGTCCATATCCATGTGGCCGAACAGACGGCCGAAATAGCCGATTGCCAGTCCCGCTATGGGAAACGGCCAGTGGAACTGTTGCTGGATACCGTGCAGGTCGACGGCCGGTGGTGCCTGATTCATGCGACCCACATGACCGAACAGGAGTGCGGCCGGCTGGCCGAATCGGGCGCCGTGGCCGGGTTGTGCCCGACGACCGAAGCCAACCTGGGGGACGGCCTGTTCCCGGTGGCCGACTTTATCGAAGCCGGAGGACGGATTTCGATTGGGAGCGATTCCCATGTGGCGCTCGATCCCTTCGCCGAATTGCGGCTTCTGGAATATGGCCAACGGCTGACCACGCATCGTCGCGCCGTGCTGAGCGATACAGAACGCTCCTGTGGTGACCGGTTGTTGGCAGAAGTGCTGGCCGGGGGCTGCCGTGCCATGGGCCATGCGGGCAGCGGCCAGATCAGTCTCCACCAGCCGGCCAATCTGGTGGTCCTCGATGCTGAGCATCCGGCCCTTTCCGACTGTCCAATGGAACGGATCATCGACCGGGCCGTCTTCTGCCAGTGGGGCGGGGCTGTCCGCAAAACGCTGGTGCGGGGGCAAGTCGTTTTTGACCGTGACGAGCAGGCACAGCCAGCCCAACAGGATTGAAAAAGGATGGTTTCACACGAATCACAGGATGCCGACTTGAGGAAGCAGATCCGCGCAGCGCGGCAGTCGATTCCCGCTGCGTATGCCCGGCAGGCCAGTTACCGGATCTCGGAGCAGGTGGCGCAGCGGGCCGACTATCGGGCCAGTGAACGTCTTTCAGGGTTCCTCCCTTTTGATGGTGAGATCAGCCCTTTGCCCCTGTTGGACCGCGCCTTGCAGGAGGGCAAGCAGGTGTTCGTGCCGATCCTGCGCGGCAAGACCGAACCGTTGCGCTTTGCCCGCTGGACCCGGGACGTCGAACTGCAAAAAAACCGTTTCGGAATTGACGAGCCGGCCGTTGCCGAGTCCGAGTGGATTTCGGCCAGCCAGCTCGACCTGGCCCTGTTCCCCCTGGTCGCCTTCGATCGATCTGGCAACCGTCTGGGGGTTGGCGGCGGGTACTACGATCGGAGTTTTGCGTTCACCCGCAAAGCGGGTGACGAACCTCGTCCTGCCTTGATCGGCTTGGCCTATGAGCTGCAGCGGGTCGAAGCGAGGGTGCCGGCGGCCTGGGATATTGCGCTGGATGCCGTGGTGACCGAGTTGCAGACGTATCCCGCCTGATCCCGGTCCCAGCGAGTGGAAAGCCTCGTCGGGCAAGCCGTTATTGATCCGTTTGCATCTCGCGGGTCAGCTTGCTGAATTCTTCTTTCATCCGCGTGTTGTCGAAAGGCCGCAGATCCGGCATGGAAAGATTGGAGATCGACTCAAAGGCCCGGCGGCTGACGGCCATCAACGAGGCGAGATCCTTGCTCAGTGCGGCCGTGCGATACGTGTTGACGGCGGTCAGGATGTTTTTCCGGGTCTCACGATTGGCACGCTCCATTTGGGATTTCTGTTTGGCCAGGCTCTGTTTGTAGAACATGGCCGCATCGTACGTGATCTGGTTGTTGAAGATGTTGTTTTCCAACACCCTGGCGTTGCCGCCTGCTTGAATTGCTTGGCGGGCTTCACGGATATTCTGTTTGGCCTCCTGGGCGTACTGATCGAGCTTGGGATAGTAAACGTCATCCACGTTGTCGATGAACTTGTTTTGCAGCTGGTCAATCGTTTTCAAGAGCATCAGGTAGACACCGTAATACTTCTTGGCCGTCTCCAGGTCCTCTCCCGTCTGGTCGGTTAATTGCTCAAGGTCACGGGCAAACTGTTTGGCGTTATCAAAAATCACTGAGATGCGAACAAACTCGTCACCCGTGATCGACTCAAGCAGGATGTCGACATTGTCCGGTGTGATTTTCATGCCCAATTGGTTCAGCTCGGCAATCAAGGTCTCCTTCTCTTCCTCGATTGCCGCTTCGGCCTGCTGGATACTCTCCCGTTCCTGGTTGATTTTCTTGTCGTAACCTTTTTGGCTGACGGCCAGTGGATTGTAAGTCGACTTGGGAGCCGAGATCCGTTTTCTCTGGTAGATTGAGATGTTCTTGCGCGAGGTGATGATCTGATTTCGCAGGCTGGCAATCTTCTCTCGGCGATCGTTGATCTTGGAGATACCTAGCGACTCGGCGGCCACCTCCAGGTAACCTTCGATTTTTCGCTGTTGAGATTCCTTGGTCCGGCTCAAAAAGTCATAGAAGGCCAAGTCGTCGTTCTTCGGCATTTCGCGCTGTTCGTCGAACATCTCCAGGGCGACTTCCAGAGCCCCGTGGGTGCGCTCAAAAAAGGCGCCCGTCTCAGTCGGTCGTTCCTCAGGATCAATCACTTGAATGGCCCGTGCCGGCTGAACAACCAGGGCAACGACCATCAGAACAGCGAGGTTGAGTCGTGGGTGATTCATCTTTTTCCAGTTTGCCAAGTCTTTGATTCTTGAAATTCCCAGATAGGCCGAGGGGGTTGGCATGCTCAAGATCCGGTTGCAAAGTTCGAGTAGAAAATCGTACCACAACCGTCGCGAAACCAACAATTCGCAGACCGATGCTCGCTTTTTAGGCTGGCAGAGAGCCTGCTAATGGGCATTCGCCCACCCTTACCATCCCTTGGCGTAGAAACGGGCATTTTTGGCAAATTATACGGTTCAGGTTGTTTGAAACAGCGTGAAATCAAACAATTTCCGCTTCTCGACCGTTCCGCCTTGAAGCCGTTTTTCTCCCATGAAACAATAATAGGCTTTCCATACTGAACTGGCAGGTGGACCAAACCTGGTTCACCGGTTCAGTGAATCACCTCCAACTTGGAATTTGAAATGAGAATCGAACCCCTTGGTGACAAGATCGTTGTCAAGCGAATGGAAGCCGAGGAAACTACGGCCGGCGGAATTGTGCTTCCTGAGAGTGCCAAAGAGAAACCGCAACAAGGTCGCGTGCTTTCGGTTGGAGAGGGATCCATGTTGAAAGATGGAAATCGCGCCAAACCGCAAATTGGTGAAGGTGACCGTGTCCTGTTCTCCAGTTACGCGGGGACGGAAATCGATGTCGATGGCCAGGAGCTGCTGATCATGAGCGAGGCAGATATCTTGGCGATTGTGAATTGATGGCAGGGTGAAAGACGTGTCTTCCGCTGCCCAAGTGTCACTCCTGCGGCCGTCGCATGAAACCCGGCATTTACCCGTTTTCGGGTTGGTCGGCAGCCGGTAACTGGTGATGATGGAAGAGGGTCATGGGGGCTCGTCCCAACGACAGATGAATGACGCGCTACGTTTAAATTCAGCAACAGGGGAGAGGCAAGGTGACCGCCAGATACTTTTATCGCTTTTCAGCCAGCTGGTTCGTTGTGCTGGTCGGCCTGGGCGGGTTGGCTCGGGCCCAGGATCTTTCGGCCACTGATCGACAGGACGTGGCAGCGGTGGACGCCAATGCGTACCGGCAGGTCGTTTCCAAGGCGATCCAGTACCTGGAAAACAGTCAGGCCGAAAATGGTTCTTTCAGTGAATCGCTGGGGCCGGCTGTGACGGCCATGTGTACCACGGCGCTGCTGGAAAACGGGGTTCCTCAAAGTAGCCCGGCTGTGCAAAAGAGCCTGAACTATCTGCAAGGCTTCATTCGGCCCGACGGCGGTGTCTATGCGCCGGACAGTAACCTGCGGAACTACGAAACGAGCGTCGCCGTGATGTGCTTTGTGGCTGCCAATACGGATGGTCGGTACGATGAGATCATTCGCAAGGCGATCGATTTCCAAAAGAACATCCAGTGGGATGAGGCCGAGGGGTATGAGCGCAGTAGCACGTTTTATGGTGGCCAGGGGTACGGCAAGCATAAACGTCCAGACATGTCGAATACATCGTTTTTCATCGATGCACTGAAAGCGGCCGGTGAGGATTCCTCGAGTGAAGCGGTCCAGAAAGCGGTCGTTTTCATGTCCCGCGCGCAAAATCTTCCCAGTCAGTACAACGAACAGGAATTTGCCACCCATGTGACCCCTGACGATCGGGGCGGTTTTATTTACACACCGGTGGGGGAAGGTGAAACCAAGGTGCAGGTCGATGGTGGCCGGACCCCGGACGGTGGTTTACGTAGCTACGCATCGATGACGTACGCCGGGCTGAAAAGTTTCCTCTACGCCGGGCTCTCCAAGGACGATATCCGGGTGCAATCCGCCAAGGACTGGATCTCGCGGCATTATGACCTGCAGACGAACCCGGGTATGGGTCTGCAGGGCTTGTATTATTACTACCATGTTTTTGCCAAGGCGCTGGATGCCAATGGCGAACGAACGATCCTGGATGCCAACGGGAACGAGCATAACTGGCGGGCTGACCTGCTCGATGCATTTCAATCCCGGCAGCACGCCAACGGTTCCTGGACAAACGAGGCAGACCGCTGGTACGAAGGTGACCCCAATCTGGTGACCAGTTATTGCCTGTTGGCCTTGAAGTACTGTCACCCGGAAAAGGACCGGTAGGCGATCCATGGCAACGGATTCGGTCCCATTCCTGGTTGAGGCCTGTGTTGACTCACTGCAGGGAGCGCTGGTCGCGGAGCAAGCCGGGGCGGAGCGACTCGAGTTGAATTTTGCTCTGGAATTGGATGGACTGACCCCTTCGTCCGGTTTGGTCAAGTCGGTGCTGGATCAGGTCACGATCCCGGTGGTGGCGATGGTGCGACCCCGATCAGGCGATTTCTGTTACGAACCGCATGAATGGCAAACGATGATCCGCAGCGCCCAGTGGCTCCTGGCGGCCGGGGTTTCCGGGCTGGCCTTCGGCGCGGTGACGGCCGACCGAAGCGTGGATCGGGAGCGATGCCGCGAGATGCGGGACCTGGTCGGTGAGGGGGAACTGGTGTTCCACAAGGCATTCGATCACCTGGCTGACTGGTCGACCGCCAGTCGCCAATTGATCGATCTGGGCATCGACCGGGTAATGACCAGCGGACGGGCCGATGGTTGCCCTGCCGGATTGCAGGTGATGCGGGAATTGGTCGAAGAAACGGGGGGAGAGCTGAACATCCTGCCGGCCGGGGGCATTTCTGCGGCCAACGTGATAGAAGTGGTCCGGGTCCTCGGTATCGAGCAGGTTCACGGCAGTTTTTCTGGGGGGAATCCGAGGGATTACCGGTCGGTTGGCAGCGAAATTGAGTCCACTCTGGCCAACCTGCAGTCCTATTTCAGTTGCGGTGATTAAGGTTTAAGCCTTGACATTTCCAGGTTCGTGTACGAAGATTCGCGGTTCCATTTGATTGTAAACGTGCCCGCAGGCAACTTCAGAAATAGAGTGAACCATGAAAATCAAAGTCGGTGATATGGTCCAGGTGATTCGCGGTAAAGACCGTGGTGTGACCGGCAAAGTCGTCTCGGTAGACCATGCCAAGAACAAGCTTCTTATTGAAGGTGTGAACATGGTCTACAAGCATGTCAAGCCAAGCCAGCGCAACCCACAGGGAGGGCGCTTGCATAAGGAGATGCCGATCCATGCGTCGACCGTTATGGCACTCTGCCCCAAGACCAACCAGCCGACCCGGATCGGGTACCGGTACCTGGAAGATGGCAGCAAGGAACGGTTTGCCCGTTCAAGCGATACGTCGATGGGATTGGTTTCCCCACCGAAGTCAGCCTATACCAAGAATTGATTCCTGATCCTGCAGGGCGACACTGACGCCTGAAAATACAACCGGCCTAACGGCCGGTTTTTTTGTCTCCTGACGGGAACCCGGAAAAAGATGGATCACTGATTGCGGGCTTCCCGCACACCAGGTTCGGGCAAGTCGACTACACGAATGGTCACTTCGTCAACCATGGCTGTGCCGATACCCGTCAGCCCGAGCGTGACGGTCAGTTCTCCGTCCTGTGGAACCCCGCGGTAGAGCGTGAACTCCTGCCAACCCTCGGTGACGGGAATTCGTTCGGCCAGATTCTCGCCTCCCAGGCTGTCCGTAATGGTCAAGCCATCTTGGCTGCCGGAAATCACCTTCGGCACATTGGCCCAACCATGAATCCGCACGAGTTGACCCGACTTCACGGCAACCGGCGCGCTGGTGATCCAGACGGGTGTCGCTGGCAGGACACCGACCGATGGGTCCGCGTCGACACTGATTCTCAGCCCATAGGTCCCTTCGGCTTTTGCTTCCCGGGTCAATTCGACTTGCGTGTTCACCCCGGAAAATTCCAGGCGACGATTGCGCCAACCCGCGTTGGTCATATGTTCCAGGTTTTCGAAGTCACCACCTGTCAAACTGTTTGGCTTCCAGGCCGTTTGTTGCAGGTGGTCGGCCAGTTGCCAGTGCAGTGGCACCAGGCTGAGATGGGTTAACAGCGGCGTGGAAGTCTTGGACGAAAAGTCACCCAGTGGTTCGGTCATCAATTCACGGCGGACGAAAGAGAGCCGCTCGTTAGTTTGGGTGACGTACTTGAGGGCAATCGAATCGCTGCTTGCCAGCTGCAAACGGTTGGCTTGTCGCATCGCATTGACGGCTTCGTTCAGCGCACCGCTGGCAGTCGCGGAGCTGCGTCCCATACTTCCCAGTTGCCCTTCCACCAATTGCATGATGGCCAGCCATTGGCGTGTCAGATCCATATGTTGTTCCATCGCAGTCGGTTGTCCGGGCTGATTGTCGTAGGCGCGGTTGAGGCGACTGACAACCAACGGGTCCTGAGTCAGTACGACTGCCGTGGCGAAAGGGCAATTTTCAATCGTGATTCGGGTGCCACCAGGTTCCCGTTTGTGAGCGACCGGGTTCAGGCCGGCCGGAGTAACCTGGTAGGCTCGATCGGTAAAGGCGGCTGAACGGTCCCAGAACGAGACGGTCTTCATCGGTACATCGCCTGCCCAATACTGTTCCCGATGGGTGGGGCGCTGAACCAGCAACAAGCGGCTTCGACTGGTATCCAGGGCGGTCACTTCCAGGGGTCCGTCTTGATCTTTCAAGGCGAGTTCTCCCCTTACGGCACCGCCGGCGGCCCACGGGGCGAGCTGGTTCAACTGGCTGAGGACGTTGGCAATGGTCAAGGCGCGGAGGCGCGTGGCCGGGTCATCCCCATCGAGACGGTTTCGGGACAGGAAGCGGATTCCGCGGGCACCCCCGGCCAGCGCTTCATAGGCCAGGAACTGGACCTGTTGTGCCTCGATCGGTGTGGGGGGGAGATCCGTCGCAATCGAGCGGGCCTGCTGCTGCATTTTGGCTGAATATTCTGTCTGCAGGTCGGCCCACACCGGCCTGCTTCCGGCCGATGTGGCGCGATCCTTGATCCAGTCGCTGTAACCACTGGCAATGAAACTCGTCCCTACCGGCTCCAGTCCGAGCGAGACGATATCGACCTCGCGGCCGAGCAAGGACCAGTGGGACTGCACATTGCAGACGATTGGACGCCCGGTACGGAGGTCCGACTCGCGAATTTCACGGACCGTGGCCTGGATGTTCTGTAAATCCCGAACGGACTTGTTTTCCCCGAGTGACCAGGCCAGGACCCGGTCGTAGGCAAACGGAATCGAATGGATTCCGATCGAACTGGGCGGCGGACAGACGAGCCAGAGACCGAGTTGGCGCGCTTCCCGCAATTGCTGGGGCGTGGCGGTTGAACGCAACTGGATCGTGTTGAAACCGAGTGATTGGAGGAATGCAAACGACTCACCATTGTGTTGAATCAGCTTGGCAAAATACGGTTTCTCGTTAGCCAATAGCACCGTGCCATCACGTTGAATGAGGGATGGCTGACGTTCTTCTACTTCCGTTGCCTGGGCCGGTACGACGTTTGAGTCTCGGGCTGGATTGGATGTTGCTTGCACGATCGGGCCATAGATACGAACCTCCTGCGCTGTGCTTTCAGCGGAGACAATCGAATGAAGTTTGAGATCGTCGACCCGAACATCCACCGTGCCGGGCTCGCTATACGTGTTCAATACGATCTGGTCCACGTAGGCGTTCTGTAACGTGACCCCGGGGCCATGTTGTCGCCGCAGCAGCCAGAGCTGTTCTCGCAAGGCAGCTGACAATTCTCCAGGTTGGAATTCCAGTTTCGTCCACTGGCCGGCCACCTGGCAGATCGGCCCCGACACGTACGTGGTGATCGGTTTTTTTTCGTCCAGGCGCGGAGAGTGGGGCAGGACAATCCGCGCCATCAGCCTCGCCCCCGCGCGATTGCAACAGAAGGTCAGTTCGGCCGATAACTCCGGAATCACAAAGGCCGGGGTAACCGGGTGGGCCACCAGGACCTTGGTGCCTGGTCCACAGGGGAAAAACAGTTGCTCGTAGCTTCGCTGATCTTCGCGCTTGCGTTGTTGCAACCACCTCGACTTGGGGACGTCACAATCAGTTTCCGCCAATGACCAGGAGACGGAATCCGTATCAAACGTTTCGTGAAACTGAGCAGCCGCCGGCGAACCGGTCAATACGATCAGCCCGACCAGAATCAACGAGAGAACCGGTTGCCAGTTCGGGTAAGCTCTTGTTCGGGTAGTCTTGCAACGCATGACGCAGCGGGTGTGAGAGTTCTCGATCTTGGTTGCCATCGTGGAGGCAGGATCATTCGCTTTAACGCAACTTCAGCTTCTAGCAGTATTTAGCGACCAGAACCAGATCAATGCCATGCTTTTTGGCCGGTTCCCACGAGCAGCCCGTTGGTGGCAACGTGATAGCATTTGGAGAGAGGGCTGTGCGCTGTATGTAAGTACCCTGCCAATGGTGCTTTAGGCGCTCGGTGGGTGACCGGGGCTGTGGCAGTGACGATACCCCACAGGTGATGAACCATGACGGACGATCGAATCCATCTCGTTCACCGTACCCTGACGACTGGCTTTTCCAGGGCAGCCACCCGGACGAGAATCTGCCTGAAAAGCAGTGCTAAAAGCAGTGCCACAGGTATCGCCATACGCAGCTCCGACGGATTGCATCCAGCCTCGTCCGGGGGCGGATCACTCCTTGCCTAGCCGGGCAGGGGAAGGACTAGTGAGTGTTTTCAGCTTGACTAATTTAACGAATATCGGGTTTTTCACGGTGATTGCCGTGATTTTAAGACGGTTGCTGGAATCCAAGGCGGCAAAAAGTTGCCCGAAAATCAGGTGTGGAATAGACTAGAAGGCCGGGTTTTTGGCGACGATGGCCGATCCTGCGCGCCGTTTCTCTTTGTTCAGAGATTTGCCCGGGCCAGCGCAACCAGAGACGCTCATCGGGATGCCCGTCTGAAATAGCAACCACCGAAAACTGCTCCGTCATTATTTTGTATTCCTAGAACCCAGATGTCACAATTATCAGCCGAACAACTATCCCAACGTGCCCATGAATGTCGGCTGTTGGAATCTGCCCAACTCGACCGCGCGATGTCGGCTGCCGGCGGTCGTGGAACGACGTTCGAGGCATTGCAGAGCGTTCTGCTGAAGCAGGAGTATTTGACCAATTGGCAAATACAACGGTTGATCGAAGGTCACCGTCGCGGCTATTTCTACGGGAAATGGAAAGTACTGTACATGGTTGGTGCAGGTACCTTTGCCAGGGTCTATCGAGCCGCTCACCAAAAAACGGGTGAAATCAAGGCGGTCAAGGTGTTGAGAAACCGATATTCATCCGACCTGGATACCCGTGATCGATTCTTGCGCGAAGCGCGTACCGTGATGCGATTGCGCCACCCGAATATTGTGCCCATCCATGAAGTTTCCGACGAGGGCGGGCGAACGTTCATGGTAATGGACTTCATCGAAGGTCAGAACCTGCGAGATTATGTGAAAGCCCACGGAGTGATCAAGCGGCATGTCGCGTTGAAGCTTGTTCGCGATGTGGCGGCTGGGCTGGATTACGCGCTCAAGCAGGGGATTGGTCATCGGGATGTGAAGCTTTCCAATGTCCTTTTGTCTACCAACGGACAAGCCAAGCTTGTCGATTTTGGACTGGCGTCGGTCAACAAGGAGATGGACGTGGACTCGTCTGTCCAGACAAATTTCAACCCGCGCAGTATCGATTACGCCGGTTTGGAGAAGGCGACCAATGTTGCCAGAAACGACGAGCGGAGCGATGTCTATTTCCTGGGGGTACTTCTGTACCATATGCTGGCGGGGGCTTCCCCGCTGGAGGAAACCCGCGAGCGGATCAAGCGGTTGTCCCCGCGGCGCTACCGGGAGATCGTTCCGTTGACGAACTACGATCCGGATATGCCACACCGTGTGGTGATCCTGGTGAATCGCTTGATGGAACTCGACCCGGAAAAAAGGCCTCAGACTCCCGGGCTGGCCCTGCGGGAAATCGAACAGACGATCGAGGCGATTGAGCGCGGCAAGACCCAGCGTTACGACCCTGAGGCAGCCAGGAAAGATGCCGAGGATTACCAGAAGCTGGCTCATCGAGAGGTGGAGGGCAGTGGCAAGACCGTGATGGTGATTGATTCCAATCAGAAAATTCAGAATGCGCTGCGGGAAAAACTGAAAAATCTCGGCTACCGGGTTTTGGTGATTGGGGATCCGCAACGGGCGCTGATTCGTTTCATGGAACTTGATCCGGCTGAGGAACGACCGGCTGACTGTGTCATTTTCGGCTGCTCCGGGCTCGGCTATGAGGGGATCCAGGCTTTCAATGAATTTGCCGACAACGAGGAGACACGCGATATCCCGGCGATCATCCTGGTGACGTCCGGTGTGAAAAAATACTTGGCTGATGCCAAGGTTTCCGACCAGCGGTTGCCACTCGATTTGCCTTTGAAGTTCGCCAAGGTAAGGGCTACGCTGCAAAAATTGCTAGGCCAGCCTGCTGATGATGAAGCGGTAGATACCCAGGCTTTGCAGGATGGCGCTACCTAGGAGCCTGGGATTGTCTGTGTCTTTGTTGAACAGCGGATTGGTCGCGAGGACGGGTGCCCGTGATTCCTCTCGCTGGAACTGGTGCCGGGTAGTCGTTCTTTCCTGGATCGATTAGAAACGATCGAGACATGTGTAATCCGAGGATCGGGCGCGAGCGGCGTGGAAGAAATTCAGGGCGATATCTACGATTATCCCAAGTATTACGATCTGGTTTACGGTTCGGACTGGAAGGCTGAATTTGATTTTCTGTTGGCTTGTGCCGAGCGGTTCCTTGACCGCCCGGTCGAGTCGGTTTTTGAGCCTGCCTGTGGTACCGGTCGATTGTTGTACCGGCTGGGAAAAACCGGCTTGCAGGTGGCGGGCAATGACCTGAATCCCAAAGCCGTTGCGTTCTGCAATCACCGATTGGCCCGATTCGGGTTGCCGGAAACGGCCGTGGTAGCCGACATGGCCGACTTTCGGCTGTCCGGTCGAGTTGATCTCGGCTTTAACATGATCAACAGCTTTCGCCATCTGAATACCGATGCGCTGGCCGTAGGGCACCTGCAGTGCATGGCCCGTGCCATTCGAAGTGGGGGCATCTACGTGCTCGGCATTCATCTGGTTCCACTGACCGGGGACGCGTGTGAAAGCGAAGCGTGGTCCGCCACGCGGGGCCATCTAACCGTCAATAGTGACTTGTGGCTAACGGAACGCAAGCTGGAAGAGCGTTACGAAGAGTACGCCATGCAATACGACATCTATACGCCCAGCCGGCAGTTTCGTATTTGCGACCAGTTGCGGTTCCGCACCTATACCGCCGATCAGTTCTGCCAGTTGATCCGCCGGGTTGATGGCCTGAACGTCGAAGCTGTTTTTGATTTTCAATACGATCTGTCGCAGCCCGTTCACCTGGATGAGGCAACGGAAGATGCCATCTTCATCCTGCGGGTGGACTAGCTTGCCAACAGATCACATGCCTGAGGGCTTCTGCCTGAGTCACCCGCTCGGTGTCGGGCGCGGTCGCTCTGGTCCGGGTGGACGAAACAACAGGCTCGTTGTGCTGTGATACCGATTTGTCTCAAAGTAATCGGTGTTTTACCGTGAACACCCAGTCCGTATCGTTGATTGGATCAACGCTGTTTGACCAGGAATGAAAGTCCGATTGACACCAGACCCAGCGCGGCGATCCCCATGAAGCCATAGGCAAAACTCTTGAGATAGCCGGCCTGTTTGTTTTGACCCTGCCGGGGGCTTTCCTTCCATTCGTCCATTGGACCTGCGCTGGTCAGATCATCCCACGCATCCCAAACTTGCGCAGGACGCAGATTGGGAATATTCTGGTTCGCCTGGGCGACCCGGGCATCCATATCGCTGATCGTCACCAGGCTGTCGGCATAAAACCAGATGGCAAAACCGGAAACGGCCGCCAGCACGAGAACCAGCAGTCCCCCGGCAAACAGCCACTGCTTGATCCCGTAATGCCGCCCTGAGGTGGACCCGGCTTTGGGATCGACCATGACGCCCGACGATTGGGACAGTTCCAGTTTCTTGATGCCTCCCATTGTCGGAGCGGTTATCTTAGCCTGGCAGGCAGGGCATACGATTTCACTGCCAGCCTGTTTTGGTTCGATCTCAATTTTGTGGCCACAATTGGCACAAGGCAAAAGGTAAAGTTGAGCCATGGAATTGCCTTTTTGTTGATGTTTCTGAAAGAATCACGCACTCTGACTGTCAAACGACCAAGTAAAAACGCCCATAATAATCAGCAGCAATACAAAACAGGCTCGTTTCTGTAAGCTGCTTATCGGTGATGGGGCGTAGTCTAGTAATTTGATCCAATCGCGTAAAACGTGACGGATTTGTCAGTTGGCGGAGTAATTTCAGTCAAATTTAAGTGTTCACCCAGAAAAATCAACGACCGATAGCCGGGTGTGGTGAATGATTGGGGCAACTCCGTCTCTGATAGCAGTCGCTGCGGGGAAGTCTCAAATCCGAGATACTGGCAATTTCTGTCAGGAGAGGCTCTTTTACTGCTGGACCCTTATCGGTCGGCAGTTAAAATTATGGCATCGCAGACCTATGCTCCGTCTAATGCCCAACAGTCCTGGTTGTCTATGGGATGTTCCGTCTGAAAGAGCAGTTGGCTGCGAAGCAGGTTTCCATTGAAACCAGACCTTAAAAAAGGTCACCCCGCGCGGGAGTCGGGAGAGAGTCTAAGTAGAACCAGTTGCAGACACAGGACTGTTGATCGCTGGGCTGAAGGTTTGATAGCAGTAACATGAACGGGTCTCACGGTACGCTTTGTTGGCGTCAGTGAAACAAGAGGGGCAAGCTTGGGTGTTTGTAACGATCCAGGTTGCCAGACTGCTTTCATCCCGACCAGCCTTCGAGTCAACCCTCTTGTTGGCAGGCACGGATTTTCTAATCGGAATCTCTTTCCAAATAATGACCACTCCGCTGCAAATCCAAATATAGTGGTAGACTTACAGAGTTTTTGTGATTGACCTGCAGTTAGTCGATTGGCCCATGCAACGTCATTCCCGAATAACGTACTAATTGCCTGAGGAGTGCGAACTTGTACGACGCGATACTGGAAAACTATGAAGACGAAGCAACCAGGACCAGGGTTTCCGGCAATGGACCATTTGTTGACCCGGGTATCGAATCGGACGAAGACCGAGCGACGCCCGCCGCCAATGATGGACAGATTGCGGATACCGAACTGAAAGCCAGTGAAGAATTGCTGGCCGGTGTTGACGAGACCGAGTCCTGGTCAGATGACCCCGTTCGCATGTACTTGACGCAGATGGGGGAAATTCCCCTGTTGACCCGTCAACAGGAAATTGCACTGGCCAAGCGCATCGAAGAGACGCGTCGCGAGTTCCGGACCAAGTTGCTGGAATGCGATTACGTGATTCAGTCGGCCTACAAGACATTGCTCCGTGTGCACCGGGGAGAATTGCCGTTTGACCGGACGGTGCAGGTCTCGGTGACCGATCGACTGGAAAAGGAGCAGATCCTTGGGCGAATCCCACACAACCTGCGGACGCTGGATGTTCTGCTCAAGCGGAACCGGCGGGACTACTTTACCGCGTTTTCAAAATCAGAAACAAAAACGGCTCGCCGCAAAGCATGGCAGAACCTGGCCCGTCGCCGTCGTCGATCTGTTCGACTGATCGAAGAACTCGGCCTGCGAACCCAACGCATCGAGACGATGCTCCGGACCGTGGAGGATTTCAGCCATCGCGTCGACGAGTTGCAGCAAAAAATCCAGGCCCACAAGAAAACGAAGAAGCCCGCCGAGGAGCGACAGCCCTGGATGGACGAAATGCGGACCATCCTGGTCGCTTGTCAGGAATCACCGGCCAGCCTGCGAAACCGGATTCGGTTTTTGAGGGAGGTTTATTCCAGATACCAGAAAGCGAAGAGGGAGCTGTCGGAAGGGAACTTGCGACTGGTCGTGTCAATCGCCAAGAAATATCGTAATCGTGGGCTCAGTTTCCTGGACTTGATCCAGGAAGGAAACGCTGGCCTGATGCGGGCGGTCGACAAATTTGAATACCGTCGCGGTTTCAAGTTTTGCACCTATGCTACCTGGTGGATTCGCCAGGCCATTACGCGGGCCGTTGCCGACCAGAGCCGTACGATTCGAATCCCGGTTCACATGGTGGAGACCATGTCTCGCGTGCGAACGGTTTCTCGCCAGTTGTTGCAGGAGCTGGGCCGGGAGCCGACACTTGAAGAAGTTGCCCGTCGTTCCGAAACAACCATTGATGAAGCGCGGCGGGTGTTGGCTATGAGCCGTTACCCGATCAGCCTCGATCGGCCGGTTGGCAATAGCGAAGATAGCCATTTTGGTGACTTGCTGCCCGATGACGAGGCGAAGAGCCCGTCGATTGGGGCGTCGCAGGAGATGTTGCGGGGCCGCATTCACAAGGTCCTGAAAACACTCAGCTACCGGGAACGGGAGATCATCAAGCTACGCTACGGCCTGGGAGATGGTTACAGTTACACGCTCGAAGAGGTGGGCCATATTTTCAAGGTGACCCGCGAGCGGATTCGACAGATCGAGGCCAAGGCGGTTCGCAAACTGCAACAGCCGAGTCGCAGCCAGGAACTGGTCGGGTTTCTCGACTGAATCTTGACGGATTTGGAAGGGCTTGAGCCGTTGGTCGGTCCAGAGGTTTCTTTGCTGGACAGACCAACCTGCTTGGGTGCCGATGGTACTAGAGGACGTTGGCCTGGCGGTTCGTCACCAGATGCGTCCCCGTTGCTCAGAAAGACATCCGGTCAGTGCTCTATCACTGGCTGTGCGGAAGTCGCTTGTTTCTCTCTTGCCACAAAGCTAAGATGCATTGCCATGGTCAAGGAATCCAGCAAGCAGAAGAAACGGAAATTCGTACTCCACGCACTCCTGCCAATGGCTCTGGTGCTGTGGAGTATCTGGCCCATTCTTGTCATCTTGCTTACTGCTTTAATTACGTCGACGTTTAATATCGATATGTCTGGTTTGGCGGCAGGGGACGCGCCCGAGCACGCAGTCGTGTGGGGAGTTAACCTGGGCCCCCTCATTTCGTTTGCCGGTTTGGGTGCCCCTTTGGCGTTGATAATCACGGTGCCTTCTGGTGGATTCGCCTTGGCGATCTACGGCATCGTATTCCTGATCAAGGCAACTGGGGGCAAAAATGCCACTTGACCCCCAGGTGCAAACCTTTCTGGCAGAGTTCGCCGATTCCGAGGCGAAACCGTTTCACGAAATGACTCCCGCCGAGGCGCGGCGGGTGACCCGCGAGTTTCGGGCGTTGGCTGGCACGCCGGAAGAGGTCCATGCGGTCCAGTACGATTTTATCCCGGGCCCCACAGCCGATTTGCCCGTTCGGATCTACCACCCCAGCCCTGACAAAGCCAAATCCTCCTTACCCGGGTTGATCTATTTTCATGGCGGGGGCTGGGTGTTGAACAATACCGCCTCGGCTGACAACGTCAGCCGGGCCATCTGCAACGTGACAGGCTGCGTGGTGATGACGGTGAATTACCAGAAAGCACCTGAGCATAAATACCCGGTCCCCTTCGATGACTGCTATGCGGCAACCGAGTGGGTGTTTGAGAATGCGGCAGCTCTCGGGATGGATGCCGACCGGATCGGTCTGATTGGGGACAGTTCGGGCGGCAACTTGGCCGCCGCCGTCGCGCTCAAGGCCCGTGACACGAACGGCCCGAAGCTTGCTTGCCAGGTGCTGGTCTACCCGGTTACCCAGTACGGTTGGGACACGCCTTCTTACCAGGCCAATGCCGAGGGATACTTGCTGGACCGTCCCTTGATGCAGTATTTCTGGCGGCACTATGCGCCCGACCCGGTCGATGGATTGGATCCCTATTTCGCGCCGTTGGCAGCTGAGGACCACTCCGGTCTGCCCCCGGCGCTGGTTGTCGTGGCGGAGTATGACCCGCTTTGTGATGAGGGCACGCAATACAGCGACCGATTGAGCGCGGCGGGTGTGCCGGTAAAACGGAGCCTGTATCGAGGCATGATTCACGGCTTTCTGTCGATGGCGGGCGTCTTTGACCAAACGCAAAATTTGTTCAACGAGATTGGACGGGAAGTTCGCTCGATGATGGGTACCACTCCACCTCCGGCAAGCGGAGCGGCCGCGAAGGAATCCCCCGGGACATCCTAGTTTGGGAACGAGATCGGGATTCCCAGTAACTCGGAGACGTAGGCGCAGAATTCATGGCCGGCGCTCCATGCCGATGCAGGGTGATCAGAGATCGCGCTCAAGGGCTGGCTCTCCACGGGCGTCGTATGGACGAAAAAAAGAACGATCAGCAATGTGGCAAAGCCGACCAGTTCGACCAGAAGATTACCCAGCAGGGTGGAAGCGGCCTTTCCCTTACCAGAACGGTTGCGACGTTTCGAATGCGATCGACGTTGAGACATGTTGATTCTCCTGATTTCAGCCAGGGCCGCGACCTCGCGGGAATGGCCCACGAATATTCGACCATCGTGTCGGCGACCTGGCTTAAGCTTGTGTAACAGCGTCGTGTTGTTGACGGGTGGCATGGCTTGGTATGCCACAATTTTACGAGCAGGTTTGATGCCAAGTTCACCAGAGTGGTTGGCCATGAGGTCCAACTCCTTGCATCAAATGCAGTTAGGCTGATTGATCGGTAGAAAAAACGGGTCTGCCAGCTGTCGCGATATTGCTCCAGCGGTAACAATTTGACGACACATCGGATTGACCGGAAGCGAACGAACCAGACTGCTAGCAAACCAGACTCATCATGGCAGAACTCCAAAGTCGGCGGGATGAGATTGCCCAGGACTATTTTGACCGCTTGCCGTTCGAGCCGTACCCGGTTCAGGAAGAAGCGCTGTTTGCCTGGTTTGCCAGTCGCCAAGGCGTGTTGCTGTGCGCCCCGACCGGGACCGGCAAGACGCTGGTGGCCGAAGCAGCTATCTACGAAGCGCTACAGCTGGGGAAAACGGCCTATTACACGACCCCCCTCATTGCATTAACGGACCAAAAATTCCGAGAACTGCAACAGAAAGCGGTGGAGTGGGGATTTTCTGCCAACGATGTTGGCCTGGTGACGGGCAACCGGAAGGTCAACCCGAACGCCAGCATCCTGGTTGTTGTGGCAGAAATTCTCTTGAATCGTTTATTGCAGCCCGAAACGTTCGAGCTGGGTGATGTCTGGGCGGTGGTGATGGATGAGTTCCATAGTTTCAACGATCTGGACCGGGGGATCGTCTGGGAATTTGGCTTGAGCCTGTTGCCCGGATCGGTCCGAACGCTCTTGCTCAGTGCGACCGTTGGCAATGCCCCCGCCTTTTGCCATTGGCTCCGCACGCGTCACCAGAGGGACCTCGACCTGGTCCAGGGTACCGAGCGCAAAGTGCCCCTGACCTACCGCTGGGTAGAGGATCAGTTGCTGTCAGAGCAATTGGAGTCGATGGTTGAGGGGAGTCTCGAGGCGAGGTTGACCCCCACTTTGCTGTTCTGTTTCAATCGGGAACAGTGCTGGACGATTGCCGAGCAGTTGAAAGGTAAAAAACTGGTAGAACCGGAGCAAAAAAAAGAGATCTCGGCGCGGCTCGATTTGCACGACTGGTCTCGAGGTGCGGGCCCCAAGCTGAAGCAGATCCTGATGCGCGGGGTGGGAGTACATCATGCCGGTGTCTTGCCCTGTTACCGTCGAATCGTGGAGCAACTGTTCCAGGAAAAACTGCTGTCGGTCTGTGTCTGCACCGAAACCCTGGCCGCGGGAATCAATCTGCCTGCCCGCAGCGTGGTCCTGCCCACTTTGCTCAAGGGGCCTCCGGCCAAGAAACGACTGATTGATGCCAGCTCGGCGCACCAGATGTTCGGTCGGGCAGGGCGGCCCCAGTTCGATGACCGGGGCTATGTGATTGCGCTGCCTCATGAGGATGACGTGAAGATCCTCCGCTGGCGTGAAAAATACGACCAGATCCCGGACGACACCAAAGACCCGGGGCTCCGCAAGGCAAAAAAAGCGCTCAAAAAGAAGATGCCCAAGCGGCATTCCGAGGTCCAGTACTGGTCGGAGCAGCAGTTTCAGCAACTGGTTGCTGCCGCGCCGGCCGACTTGGCCAGTCGCGGGCCATTGCCCTGGCGGTTGCTGGTTTACATGCTGGATGTCGCCCCCGAAGTGGAACCGATCCGCCAGTTGGTTGATGGGCGGTTGCTGGACGAAAAATCGCGGGAGCGGGCCCAGCGCGACCTGGATCGCCGGTTAATGACTTTGTGGCGAGGAGGTTACGTTGAACTACAACCGAAGCCGCCATTGTTAGAACAGGACGTAGAGGAGACGGGTGGCCAAGCGTCGCCGGCCGACCAGCAGGATCCGAGTGAGACGGAATCGACTGAAAAGGCTGGGCAGCCGGTGCTCGATTTGGGTCAACGGTCGAGTCAGCCGAGTGGCAAGCCTGACCCAGGGCCGACGTCTTCCCCGGCCAGTAAGACCGAAACGACGCCTGCCGAGGGACCACCCCGCTATCGACCTGAGCTGGCCTACCCGACCGATGCCATGGCCGACTTGCTCCACCTGCGGGGTGTTCATCCCCTGTACGGGCTGTTCCTGATGAACCACCTGGGTCTCGCCGACCGCACCGAACGGATCCAGGCGATGGAGAGCCTGCTGGAACTTCCCCGCTCCCTGGGTCGGGCCATTCGTATTCCGCCGTTGGACGAGATGCCAGCCGGCCCTCTGGCAACGACTCGCCTGGATGCCCAACTACTCAAGCTCGGTTTAGCCACCGCCGAAGAACTGTTCGGCGCGGAAGTGGACGAAGAGCGGGAACCTGGCTGGTTCGACGAAGAACGTGTCTTTGTGTTGACCCTGCCCCAGAAGTTGCAGCGTCTGTTCCAACACGATTTTCCAGGCGTGGATGACCTGCGCGTCTGGCCCGTCTGGGTGGCGGGTGCGGTGCTCGATTTTGGCGGTGACTTCAACAAGTACATCACCAGCAACCGACTGCAGAAACAGGAGGGGATGATCTTTCGCCATCTGCTGAGGATGATTCTGCTGATCGACGAGTTTGCCGAACTCTGTCCGCCCGATATCGAACCGGCCGAGTGGCGGGACGAGATCGGTGAAATAGCAGACCAACTGGAAAATGTTTGTCGGCAGGTGGACGCCACCGATACGGAAAAATGGCTGGAAAACACCCGAAAAACCGAAGGTTAAGCTTCGGTTGCCGTTCTCTGCGCTGGGCCGCCAAGCGGGGTAAATGCTGAAGAAATGTTTTGCGATGGGTCGGTCAGCCGATTAAGATAGATTCAGTTACGAGCGGCCCCGTTTCCCGGGGATCCAACCGACGGTAACAGGTGACTTGTTCCTGCCTTTTGACACCTCAACACCTCGACGGACAAACCGATGCGAATTCTCACCTTTGCTTGCTCTCTCGTCTGCTTGATCGCGCCCAGCACTTCGTTGATGGGCCAAGCTGTTGTGCCAGATATCAGTCGATGGTCGGGCGGTACCGCGCTGTCGCAGGCGCAGGGGTTTTCCATGGGCGACCCGTTGCACCTGACTTGGGGGATCGTCAATGACGGTTTGAACATCCCTGGATTTATCGGTGAATCGGCTGCCCCGAGTGACTTGAAGTCGCGGCTGATCGGTATCTACGGCAGCGAAGCGGCCTACTTGGCGCAGTTTCAGAATGTCTTCGATCGTTGGGGATCGATCAGTGGGCTGGAGTACAGTTTCCAACCAACGGATGATAATGCCGAGTTTTTGAATTCGGCTGGGGCTGCCGGTGTTCGCGCCGACATCCGAATTGGTGGTCACCCGATTGACGGCAACAGCGGCATTTTGGCCTACAACTTCTTCCCCAATGCGGGTGACATGGTCATCGATACGGATGACACGTTCTACAACAACACGTCGAACAATTCGATACGGTTCAGGAACGTCATCTCCCACGAGCATGGACACGGCATCGGGATGCCCCATGTCGAATCTTCCACCGACCGTTACCTGATGGAGCCGTTTATCCAGACTTCTTTTGATGGTCCGCAGCACCACGATATCCTGATGGCCCATCGTGGATACGGTGATGTGAACGAGAAGAGCAATGGTCAGCAAGGTAACGATTCGGTCGCCTTGGCAACCGGCCTCGGCCTGATTGCCGATGGCGCGTCAGCTGCCCGTGGCCAGGACGGCAACAAGGAATCGGTCGCCGATACCGATGTCGACTTTGTCAGCATCGACGACCAGTCGGATACCGACTTCTGGAGTTTTGAAATTGCCTCGGCATCCCTGGTCGATATCAATCTGGAAGCTCTCGGCTATGTCTACAACATCGATGAGCAAGGTGGCAGCGGCGGCGGTGATTTTGATACGCGGGCCCGTAGTAACCTGGACCTGGCGCTGTTTGACACCGATGGAACGACGTTGCTCGGTTCCTCCAACGTGACTGGCCTGGGTGGCAATGAACAGCTGACCGGGTTGCAGCTCGATGACGCCGGCACCTATTTTGTCAGGGTCAGGGGTGCCGATAACGACGATTCGATCGACATCGATACCCAGTTCTACGGTCTCACTGTCAGTGTTGCCGCAATCGCCATTCCGGAACCGGCGACGTTCGGCCTGTTGAGTCTTGGCGGACTGGCCTTGATCAGTCGTCGTCGTCGATAGCGGAACCTGGCTGGCCTCCGGCCAGGTGACACCCGGCTCCGGCCGGTGCCTTGCTAGACATCGATGTCGTTCGCCTCTTCGGCGCGTTCCATGATGAATTTGAAGCGGGCCGATGCGTCCCGCCCCATCAAGTCCGACACGACGCGGTCCGTTTCCAGGTGATCATCCACCTCCACTTTCAGCAGTCGACGGGTCTTCGGGTCGAGCGTGGTGGACCAGAGGACTTTTGGCATCATCTCGCCCAGCCCCTTGAAGCGGGTGATTTCAGGTGTGGAGCGCCCGTCCTGGTGTTCGGCCAGGATCCTTTGTCGATCTTCTTCATCGGCCGCCCAGTACGTCTGCTTGCCGATGTCGATCCGGTAGAGTGGCGGCATGGCGACAAACAGTTTCCCTTCGTAGATCAGCTGGGGCATGTGCCGATAGAAGAACGTCAGCAGCAGGGTCGTGATATGATGCCCATCGGAATCCGCATCGGCCAACAGGATAATCCGGTCGTAGCGCAGGTTGGCAATGTTGGCATTCTTGGCGATCCCCATGCCGGTTGCGGCGATGATATCCTGGATCTCCTTGTTCTCGATGATTTTCTTGAGGGTCGCACTCTCGGTGTTCAGAACTTTTCCTCGCAATGGCAAGATGGCCTGGAAGTTGCGGTCCCGTCCCTGCTTGGCGCTACCGCCGGCCGAATCACCTTCGACAATGAACAGTTCAGAATCGGCCCGGCCGGAATTAAGACAGTCGCTCAACTTGCCTGGTAGCATCGTCTTTTTGCCGCTCGCCTTGCGTGAGACGGCGGCCGAGGCGGCCCGCGAGGCAGCCCGCGCCCGGGCCGAGGCAATGATCCGGGCGGCAATGCCGTCGGCCGTGCTCCGGTTGTCGTTCATCCACTGTTCCAGGGCCGGGCGGACCGCGCTCTCCATGACTCCAGTTATTTCCGGGTTGTTTAGCCGATCCTTGGTCTGGCCCTGAAATTGGGGTTCTGCCAGGAAGACTGAGACGATGGCGACCAGGCCTTCACGGATGTCTTCCAGGGAGATTTTGACACCCCGTGGAGTCAGGTTGTGCATGTCAAAATAATTGCGAACCGCCTTGGACAGGCCGGAGCGGAACCCGTTTTCATGGGTGCCGCCGCTGCCCGTGGTAATGCCGTTGACGTACGAGCGTACATGTTCGTCGGTCGATTCGGTCCATTGCATTACCAGTTCCAGCCGGGTTTCTCCGTCCAGGCTGAAACTGAACGGCAGCTCGTGGATGGCGGCCGTCTTCCGCTGCTTGATCACTTTTTCCAGGTAATCCACGATTCCACGCTCGTGCAGAAAGACTTCCTTGGTCTTGGTTGTGTCGTCGGAGAACGTGAACTTGATCTGCCGGTGCAGGTAGCTGGCGATTTCCAGCCTCGATCGAATGATCCCGGTATCGAAATCGGTCTTGGGAAAGATGGTCGGGTCCGGTGTGAACGTGATCGAAGTGCCCGAACCGCGGATCTTTCCCTTCAGTTTCTGCAGCTTCGATTTGGGCAGCCCCTTGCTGAATTCCATTCGATATTGGGAGCCACCACGGCGAACGACGGCCACCAGTTTCTTGGAGAGCGCGTTGACGACGGAGGCACCCACGCCATGCAAACCACCCGAGGTCTTGTAATTGTTGCCATCAAACTTGCCGCCGGCGTGCAGCACAGTCAGGACCGTTTCCAGGGCCGATTTCTTCGTCTTGGAGTGCTTGTCGATCGGGATCCCGCGGCCGTTGTCCGAGATCGTGACGGTTTGGCCATCCTTGTGCAATTGCACGTGGATCTCGCTGGCGTGTCCGTTCATCGCCTCGTCAATCGAGTTGTCCAGAATCTCCCAGATCAGGTGATGAAGCCCCGGCATACCGACGCCACCAATGTACATTCCGGGGCGCTTGCGCACCGGGTCGAGTCCCTCGAGAACCGTGATGTTCTTACTCAGGTATTCTTTACTGGCAGTCGCCATCGTAATGATTGACCTCCGTGTGGGTCTCGATTTCTTGGTCGATCGTCATGTCAGGACTCTTCGCCCGCCGAGTTGAAAGGTGGGGGTGATTCAGGCACCGGTTCGACGATCCTGGCAATCTTGCCGTTTTTCTGGATTTCGGTCCCCTTGCCGCCCCGGCCCGTAACGCGGTACTTGGCAGTGGAAATGGTCTTCTGCGCACCCCGGTTGGTTTCGACCAGCAACAGGTCTCTCTCTCCCTTGGAGGCTTTGAAGCCGATCAATTCATCCGTCTTGGCCAGTCGGATCAAGGTCACTCCTTTGCCGGGACCTGACAGGAAATTGATCTCACTGGTGGGGCAAACCATGGCCCGGCAATCACGGGAAATGGCCAGGGTCGTCTCGTACGTATCGTCGATGACCTGCACGCCGACCAGTTTGTGGCCGGTGCCTACCCGGGCAAAGCGCCGCCCATTGCGGGTCGACGGTTCCACCAGCGCGTCACAGCTGAACAGCAGGGCGAACCCGTTGCTGGAAACGGCGATCCCGAAATCTTCGGGAAAGTGGTTCTCGTCCGGGGGAACCAGGTTGTATAAACGCGGGTCGAAGGAGATGGCGGAGACGATTTTCTCACCATCCTTCAGGCGAAAGATCTTCTGGATCGGGTCACCGAATCCGGTGGACGCCGGGATGTCGATAAAACGGCACGTGTAACAGAAGCCGAAAGACGAAAAGAACCCGACCGTTGCCCGGGTCGATCCGGCGATGCAGGCCAGGACGCTATCCCCTTGGCGGACACGGCTCTTGCCGGGGTCGGAAATCTGTTTCTGCCGCTTGACCCACCCGTCGCGGGTCACCAGCACATGGCAATCTTCGGCAACGATGAAGTCTTCGGCTGAGTATTCCGGTTCGGCATCCACCGATTCGATCAGGGTTCGTCGCCTGGAATCCTTGTCCTTGCAGTAGCCAGTGACCAGCTCTTCAATCTCTTTGCGGACGATTGCCCATCGTCCCGACTGGTTGGTGTCGGCCGTATCTTCCCGCAGCAATTTCCTGATCTGGCTGGCCCGCCGCTTTTTCTTTTTCAGCTCATCCTGGATCAGCTGAATTTCCAGTCGCGCCAGCCGGTAAAGTTTCAGTTCCAGGATGGCGTCCGTCTGTTCGGCATCCAGTCCACCCTTTTTGGCCGGGAACCGCTTCATGATTTTTTCGGCTGCGTCCGCTTTGCCGTCGGACCTGCGGATGATCCGGATAATGGTGTCGAGGGCATCAAAAATGGTGACGAAACCATTGAGAATGTGGATCCGCCGATTCAACACGTCCAGCTCGTTTTCCAAACGCCGGGTGATGACTTCCAGGCGAAAATGCAGGAAATGCCAGAGGATTTCCTTGAGACCCAACCGGTCCGGTGCACCCACCTCCGGGTTTTCCGTCGGCACCAGGCAGGTCAGGTTGACATTAAAATTGGTCTGCAACTGGGTGTTTTTGTACAAATAGGCGAGGACTTTGTTTTCGTCAGCCCCCTTTTTGAGCAGCAGGTCGATCCGGATATCGTCTGTCGAGAGATCTCGCACCTCCGTGACCAGTGGCATCTTGCCGCTGAAAACGATCTCGGAGATACGTTCCACCAAATTGGCCTTATTGACGGCATACGGAATCGACGTGATTTGCAGGACTCTTCCCTGCTTTCGGTTTTCGATGAGCTTGTGGGTGCCCCGCAAACGGATGGCTCCCTGGCCCGTGGCGTAGATATCGCGAAGCTCTTTTTTCGAATTGGTAATCTGGCCACCCGTGGGGAAATCGGGGCCCTGAACAGCGTTTTCGCCGACCAGTTGGTAACCTTTGATGTCCGGGTTGCTCAACAGCTTGAGCAAAGCCTTGCAAACTTCTTTCAGGTTATGGGGCGGGATATTGGTGGCCATTCCGACCGCGATGCCTGTTGCCCCGTTGACCAGCAGGTTGGGAACACGGCTTGGCAGGACGACCGGCTCTCTGCGGCTGCCGTCATAATTTGGCTTGAAGGCGACCGTTTCGGTGGCCAGGTCGTTCAGCACCTCACCCGCAATCTGCGTCATGCGGCATTCGGTGTATCGCATGGCAGCCGCGTTGTCGCCGTCCACCGAGCCAAAGTTGCCGCTGCCATCGACCAGGGGAATGCGCAACGAGAATGGTTGCGCCATGCGAACCAGGGCCTCGTAAATCGAGCTGTCGCCATGGGGGTGATAGTTACCCATCACGTCACCGACGACCTTGGCACATTTTCGGTGTTTGCTGGCATGATCCAGCCGCTGTTGGTGCATCGTGTAGAGAATGCGCCGTTGAACCGGTTTCAGCCCATCGCGCACATCGGGCAGAGCGCGACTGGTAATGACCGAAAGAGAGTAATTCAGGTACCGGTCCTCGGCCAGGGTGCGGAGGGGGACCGCGGACAATGTGTCGTCGAGACTGTCAAACAGGCTCGGCTCGGACTTGCCGTTACGGGAGGGTTGGGAGCGTACCTTGGATCGCTTGGTCTTAGTTGCTTTTCTACGGGCAGCGCGCTTCTTGGCCAAATCGTGTACCTCTCGGAATGGGAACCATGCCATCCGAACAGTTCGACCGGCTCGCCGCAGACCGCCTCACTCGAGCCCCTTGGATGGCCGGTGTGGATCGGGAAACGGTTCGGTTTCGGGCCTGCCAATACATGTCAGGATGGTTAGGAGGATTGTACCAATCTGCCGGTTTCGGTCACAGACGGTTTTCCGGGTTGTACCACGGCCCCCGGCGATTTCACCCGGGGAGAGCCATATTTACCTGAAACGGGTTGTTCTCACTGGCCGAAAGCAGAAAGGAATCGAATGGATTCAGTTATGGCATGCGCCAAAAATCAAGGGAATCAGCAGGGAGCCCGATCATGAAGATCAGGAATATTTATTTTTCAATGGCTGGCTTGGTCATTGCAGGTTTGATTGCAGGGACGGTAAACGCCCAAGACGGGACCTTGCCAAACTACTTGTTCTCACAATATTACACGCAGCCCGGTGCGAGCAGTGCCAATGCTCAAATGTATGTAGCTCCTCAGCCTGTTCCGGCCAATGTCGGGCATAGTTATTACACGTACCAGCCGCTGATGCCGCACGAGATGCTGTACCAACACTCCCGTAATTACTACAACTGGACCGCCGGGAGTGACGCTTTTTATCACAGTGGCTGTCGCTACCCATGTGGTGGTGCCTTGAACAAAACGACGGTTCACTGGCAGGCCAACGGCTACCGCGTTGGCAACTTGGCCTGCACCAGCACGGCGTTGGCGCGCTGTCGATACCGCATGGCCAAACACCGATACTCCTCCAAGACGGGGCATGGTGGCCATTGCCATTCGGGCGATTGTGTAACGGGTGATTGCATCTCGAATGGATGTGCAGTCAACGGGTTCAATTTTTCAGACACGGTCGCTGTGAAGCCGGTTCAAAACGGAAGCAACGCTGCCTCGCGCAAGTAACCGGAGAAGCATCAAACCAGAGACTGTCGCCGATGTTTCTTTGGCGATTCGTATTCACGACTGCAAAGCCGGATTGACGGCGAAAAGGTAATACCATGAAGAAAATCTCGATCCTCCTGAGCACTGCCACCATGTTGGCCGTACTTGCTCTGAGTGCGAATGTAAACGGACAATGCGTTGCCAATAGTGGCGCCTGTGGCGTCAGCGACGGTCAATGCTCGACATGCAATGATAATTGCACGTTCTCGCCTGCCGATGGAATGTCGATTGCCAATTGCCCTCCTGGCTGTCGTAATTACGCTGGCGCGATGCAACGCGCTGGAATGGCCTTGCGTGATGGTTTCAGCCCGCATCCCGTGTACGCCTACAGCAAGAGCGGAATCGATGCCCAGCGGATCCACCAGTGGAATCAGAGCCAGGCTGCCATGCGGCCTTGGCACGGGGGCTACAATTACTGGCGATACGGGGCGCCCACAGCCCTGGTTGTTCCGCCGACGGCCGCTTACCAGACTGAGTACGCCTGGGGTGTTGGCCAAACTCGCAGCATGCCGATCTACCACCAGTTCGGTCGCAACAACCCTGGTGTGGGTGCCGGCGCCGGCAAGTTTGCCAACACGCCTTACCCGCCCTCCAACACGAACCAGTTCGGTGTTTACCCGGTCCGCGGTCCCTGGGAATAAACAGGGTGAAATGACCGGTCCGAGAATCCGGACCTGGGAATTCGGACCAGAGTAAGCAGAAGACGATACAATGGCTGTCGGTTTGATACCGGCAGCCATTTTTTTGGTCGAGTCGGGACGGCCAGCACCAGGGTGTGATGACTCACTTTCCAGTCGGACAGATATTTTGGAATCATCGCCAGATTTTCGTGCCCACAGCGAATAGAAGAGAAAGGCCATCCGCAGGGGATGGCCTGGAATCTTCTTCTTTCCTCGCCGACGGAGACGGTTGTCACCTCGACCGAGGAACCGTTGGAAAAGGTGACCTCATGAAATGCCCCCACTGCGGAAACAAGATGGAGCAAGGTTTTTCCGTCGCCAATGTACCGATATCCTGGGTCGAACGACAGCAGTTTCGATCACTGGCGTTCATGGACAGGGATTTGTCCAACTCGGGTTTGAAAAAATACTTTCCCTCCAGAGCGGAGTATTTCAATGCAAATCGTTGTGTGCCATGCCAAGTCATCGTGATTGATTATTCGACTCGTATGGACCGAGCTAAGGTCGAGGCAAAGATCGAAGACATGCATGGCTATGTTGGGCAAACAGGTTAGCCCTGTTCTTTCAATTGCCGCAAGAGCTGGTCAAATTCAGCCTTCCACCTGGACGGTTGCCAGCCGGGTGGAATCGCTTTCATGTAGTTAAGCATATCAAGTGCTTTCCCGTTTTCTCCCGCAGCCGACAGGGCTGTGGCGACCTGTAGTTTTGCTTCAAACCAGGCATCCGAGCGGGGTTTGACCTGGGCCGCAATGCGGCGCCACTGTCGTAATGTGGCTTCCGATCCGGGGGCCGTTTGGGCCAGGGATCTTCCCAGTCGCAATTGAATTTCCTGCGACTTGGGTTTTTCACGGGCCAACTGTTCCAGCAGTTTGATCGCCTCGTCTTCCTGTCCGAGTTGTTGCAAGGCGCGCGCCTGTTCCAGTTGCCAATAGGTCCGCGCGGCCGGTTCGTTGACGGCCGACAATCCCTTATCGGCCAGGATCCGCTTCAGTTCGGCCAGGTTCGTCTGTTGCCCCGGGGCCGCGAACGCCTCCGATCTTTGTAGCGCAGTACCACAGAGTTGCAACAGCGCTGGCTGGTTGGGAAGGTCGGCCAATGCACTGCGGGCCAGGTCTGAAGTTTTCCCCTGCAGCGCCAGGGCGGCCACGCGCCAGGCTTGGGCCTGCTGCTTGGCTGCCAATTGCTTGTCACCGGATTGCTCGATGAACGGGGTGAGCAGGGCAGTGACCTGTTCCGAAGTCAGTTGGCCAGAGGTCAGTCCGACCTCGGCCAACAGCAGGATGGCGATCCGTGGGGGCTCGCCGTTGGTCGTGAAATGGTCGATCACCTGCCGGGCCAATGACCCTGTTTCCGGATCCTTCCCTTTGTGTGTATCACGAAACCGTGAGTAACAGTACGCCAACTGGCGGCACGCCTCAACTGCCTTGACGCTTTGTGGCTGGATGGCCAGGTAGGCGGTGATCGCCTTAGGCCAATCCGATTCCGCCTGGAAGTAGCCGGCGATCCAGAGCCGCGCCTGGTCGGCCGTTACCGCGTCCGGCCAAGTTGTCAGGTTCTGCTGCAACAGGGAAATGAACTGGGCGCTGCGAGAGGGGTCCTGTTTGGCGAACTGCGCCCAGTTCCAGCAGCCTCGCAGGTGGGCAGCCGAGGCGATCGGCAGTCCGGCATGTTTCAGGGACGACGTGATCAGGACATCGTGAGCCGCTTCATGATCCCCCGTTTTTTCATGAACCTGGGAGAGCCGAACGCTGGCCAGCAGGGACTGTTCCCCGTCACCTTTCTGCTCTGCTTCGCTGGCAGCTTTCGCGTAAGCCCGGGCCGCATCCTGCAGATTGTTCTTGCGGACGGCCTGGTCCCCCATGCGGATCAGGATGGAAGCGTCGGTGTTCATGCCGGGTTGGCTGCCATTACCCGTGCTCGGTGGGACCACGCCGCTCGGCCCGATCAGGACCAACTCGGCCCTTCGCCCCCAGTATGGGCCGTTGGTTGTTTCGATCGACCGTGTCAGCCCGGCTGCCGTCTGTTGCCACTTGCCACGAGCTGGTGCGTCTTGAGCTGTCTTGGCCAGCTGCATGTAGAGGCGAAGGATGGAAAGTTGCAGGTTGGGATCGGTCGTATTGGCCTGCTGAATCTCACCCAGCAATCGGCTCATGCGGTCGGTTTGGCCCGAGGTGATGGCCACTTCAATCTTCTGTTCGAGTAGTTGCGAGGCTTGGCTGGCTGGTAGCTGTTTCAGTGGCAATTCCCGCAACAGGGAGTCTGCCGCCGCGCTATTGCCCAACAAGGTGTAACACTTGGCCTGGTTGATTTGCGCCTGCCACCAGAGCGGCTGATCCGGGTTGGATTGGTTGAGGACTTCGTCAATTCGGTCGCTCACGAGGTTCAAGGTGTCCAGGCGATTCAACCGGTCGTCCGGTTCGTACAACTGGGCTTTAATCAGGTTGGTGCGGGCTTCCTGGAACCGCATGTTCCGCCGCAGGTTCAACAGCTGGTCGACCGACAGCTCGTGGTCTTTCAGCTGGCGGCCCCGTTGCTCGGGTATCAGACGGTCAACTTTGGCGAGAACCTGCTTGATTTCACGGCTGGCATTTCGCAATTCCACCAAGGCCTGATCCTTTTCGGTTGCACCCCCCATTTCCGCCGCGATCTCCTGGACCAACAGGTTGCCCCGGGTTTGATGGGCCAGGGCTTGTTGAACATCGATCAGGATCTGCCGAGGGTGATCCCCGTTGGCCAGGCGAAAGTCATCGATCGTTTGCGTCACCTGTTGCCAGAGGACGGGCCGTTCGGCCAGTGGCGTGGCGACCGCTTCGGCCACCAAGGTCCGTATCAACGCAAGTTGTAACTGCACCTGTTGGGTCGGGTCGATTTCCGGGTCCGATAACTCGGTCTGGACAAGTTGTTTGGCCAGTTCGAACATGCGGCGTTGTCGCAAGCCCTCGACCACCCGGACCGTTTCCTGGATCTCATCCTGTTGTTCGGCCCAAGCCGGCGGTGGCCCGGCAAGCGGCGAACAGACGATCGCCCATAGCAGCAAGATTCGAACGATGCGCATCACAGTTTTTCCGGGGTGACGGCAAATGAAATTTGCTGGAAACCGGCCAGCTTGGAGAGATCGTAAACCTGAATTACGTTTCCCAGCGGGACCACCTGGTCCGGGTGCAGGATGACGGGTGCGTCGATCTTGACTGCTGAAATGGCTGCCAACTGGGCGTTTAGCTGATCGATCGATTCGACCGGCACATCGTTGAGTTGCCAGGCAGGCTGTCCCTCGTTCCAGCTGATACGGATGACGACATTATCGAAATCGGCTTCCGGCGGCGGTTCGTCCAACTCGCTCGGTTCCGCTCCCATCTGGGCGGACATCTGGCTGGGCAGGATCTGTTCGATGATCTGGAAGCTGGCTGTCCAGACAAAAAAGACCAGCAACAGGAAGACGACATCGATCATCGGTGTCATGGCCGCATCCATGCTGGTGTCACCACTCCGATTGACATGCAGGCTCGGTCGTTTCACCGGACTTCCTCCCGGTAGACGGCAAACGTCACATTCCAGATCCCCGACTCGGTACAGGCCAACATGATCGGTTCAAAAAACGCGTACGGCGCTACTCGGCTTCCCCGGATTCGGACTTCCAGGTCATCCCCTTGCTGTTGCCGCGCTGCGGTTAACCGCTGGATGAGCGCCTCGGCGGAGACCGGTCGCCCCCCCACCCAGATGGTTCCATCCTCTTTGACATTGACCGTGACACGGGGCGTGTCCTGTTCCACATCATCATCGGCTGACTGGGCGACGGGCAACTCCATTTCGATCTGGTTCTCCTGGCGGGCCAGGTGGCTCGATACCAGGAAAAAGATGATCAACAGGAACACGACATCGATCATCGGTGTCATGTTGAACCCGTACTTTTTGGCCGGCTTGTAACGTGGGGCCTTCATTCGGCTCCCTTTCGTTTCGCTTTCCGTCGCAGCGGTGCAAACACGTTCTGTGCCGAGAAGGCGGCCTCGGCGACGAACTGGTCGATCCGGTTTCGGAAAATGGCAAATGCCCCAATGGCCGGGATGGCGACGATCAATCCACCTACGGTCGTGATCAATGCCTGGTAGATTCCCTGGGCCAGTTGCGGTGCGCTGGCCATGCCCTGGGTTGAGGCAACCTCCTGGAAGGCCATGATCATCCCGATCACCGTACCCAACAGGCCGACCATCGGCGCGATATTGCCAATCACCGAAAGGTATTCAATTTTGCGGAACAGCCGAGCCGACTGCTCGGCCAGCGCGTCTTCCAGGGATTTTTCTACTGCGTTCCAGCCGAATTCCAGCTCGGCAATCCCGTGCATCAGCACAAACGAGAGGAAACTGGGCCGGGCGTTGCAAGCCTGCCTGGCTGCGTTGGCGTCTCCAGCCACCAGCGCGTCTCGCACCTGGTCAGCCAGTCCGGGGGGCATCAGGTCTTTCTGTCGAATGGTCATCAAGTGATCGAAGATCAGGTAGGCAGCCGTCATCGACAGGGCCAGCAGGATGAAGATCATGATGGCGCCCACAATGCCACCCGAGAAGATGATGCCCATCAAGCCAGCGGGTGCCTCGGATTCCGCGGCCATATCTTCCTGTGCCCACAGCCGGGAAGCGTCCGTGACAAGGATCGTAAAGAGTGAAATCATGAACGGGTATCGCAGACAGCTCGCCCGGTTCATCCTGAAGGGTTTCATCCTGAAATGTATCATCAAACAACCATTCAATTATTGGAATTGGATTCGGTCAGGTGGGCCGACGCCTGTTTGGCCCACAAGGTATCACGGTAGTTTCGCTGGATCTCGGTCCACAAGGTTCGGCTCTCGTCGAGATGACCCGCATTCTGCCTCAACTTGGCACAACGATACAAGGCGGCCGCCGCCAAGCCGTGTTGTTCCGGGTGGAGGATGGCAATCCGCATCAGGTTGAGGGCGGCTTCTTCCTGCATCTGGTTTCGCGACTGGGCATCGGCCAGCATCAGGTAGGCACCGGCCCGAACGGGACGCGGCATCACCTGCAGTTCGGCTTGCCAGCGCCGGACCGTGTCCGGTTTGGCGCTGACGCTTTCGGTTCTCCATAACTGCGATTTGGCCAGTGCGGCAATCGAGGCGTGGGAGTCGCCGGCCAGGTCCTTAAGGACGGTGATGGCCGAACTCCTTTCCGGGCCGGACAGCGCCCAGGCAGCGCCCATCAGTCGCTCTACCGGGTCCGCCGATTCCATCCAGGCCCTGGCATTCTGACCAGGGCCACCGTTGGCCACGGTGCTAACCCAGGGCAGGGGAGCCAGCTTGTAGAAACGGGTCTGTGGATCGGCGCGGGTGATGGCCACAAATTCGTCCACCGCCAGTCCCTCGTTGCCGGTTGCCAAGTAACATTCGATCAGCTTGCCGGCCATGGCCCGCTGGGCCCAAGGTCGGGTTTCGGCATTGATGGCCGACTGCAGTGGTCCAATGGCATCGGCAAAACGCTTCTGTTGCAGCAGGTCGATTGCCGTTTGGTAGGTGTCGGGCCAGGTGGTTTGGATCTCGATGACCTTGTCCGCATCGACTTGCCTGGCGCGCCCGGAGGATTCCAGTGTGATCTCGTTTCCCAGCCATTCGGTGATGAGACCTTTGCGCTTGCTGGTGGCTGACGAATCAGCAACTCCTGTCACCAGCACATCCTGGGCCCCGGCCGCACTGGTCCAAACCACAGCGATGAAGGCCGGGAACAAGATGATGGATTGGAGAATTTTTATCAGGTTCAACGTGACATCCTTATACGGTTGACGGCACCGGTTGTCTTGCCGGGACGGAGTGGTTTAATCCCGGAATGACAAAACGTTTTTGTACGTATACTGTCCCCCGTTTTCACGGGACAAAATTCTAAGTGAGTTGGTCAGTGTCGGTTTCCCACCGACTCCAAATTCAATGGCATTGATAACGGTACCGGCCCGGTTCCACTGGCTGATACGGGACAGGTCCTGCTGGTTAAATCCGCCCTCGGCATCGGTCAACAGAAAAATCACGTCGGGGCCGAAGGCGAGCGCTTGCTTGATCGCCTGCATATGATTGGTTCCCCGGTCACCGCGGATGGACTGCACAAAGCCAGCCCCCTTCTGCTTCATCAGATCGGTTGCAAAGGCGAGTCGGTCGCCCCTGCCATCCGGTCGAAAAATTTTGGTCTGGTCGTTGTAGAAGATGATCTGGAACTGGTGATTCTCTTTCAGCGATTCCAGGCTTTCAATCAGGGCCTGTTTGGCCGCTCGCAGTGGTCGTCCCTCGTATCCTTCCATACTGGCTGACCGATCAAAGACATAGACGAACTGGGAACCGGTTCCCTTGACGCCAAACACCTCGGTCGTGACCTGGCCACCGATCGGGCGTTGGCTGTTCATCCCGTCCAGCAGTGAATCGGCCCCGGACAGGGCTTCGGAAAAATCCTGACCAACCCCGGTCAGTTCGGACGGGTTCGATTCCAGGCCGGCCAGGTCGGGCGGCCGTTCTTCCGTTGCCATCGGGGGTGGGCTCTGTTGCTGGGCGGCGGCTGGCGACGGTTCGGTGACGTCCCCCTCAGCGAGATATTCAGTGGTCTTAGCGACCGCGTTGACCAGCACGATTCCCCCGGCTCGGTTTTCGACTTCGCTGGCCCCGCCGCTGAAGCGGCTCAACAGAAACAACAGGGAAAACAGGATCAATGTATGCAGCAGGAAGGAGAGCAGCCAGGCTGGCACGGTCCGACGGGGCAACTCCGATGTCTCCGTACGGGCTGGCGCGGCAGTCGGTTGAGAGCCGGCGGGGTTGTGAGTTGGCTGCGTCATTCACCTTGACCGTTCGACAGGCGGTAGCATGCTGAATTTTAGGATTCATCGGCTTTCAAATCCAGCTGGATTTCCCGCCCAGCCCGATTTTGAAAGGGCCGTTATTGGCCACCCGGCTTCAGGTGGTCTGCCGGGCTGTCTTGTCTGGCGAGGTCGGCCTGGTGGCAAACGGCGCAAAACAAGGGGGAAACGGTCGCTGTGGCCAGGGGGATTCGGTTTTCTATTTGAAACATCTGTCCGTTTGGCAAATAATCGACCAACACCCCGTCTGCGGGGAGATCCAAGCGGAGGAATATCTGCTAACCTCCTGAGAGAATGAACGGTCCGGGGACCGACGTTTTATTTTTGCATTTTGAAACAGGAACCATGAGATGACCGGGAAATTGCAACGTCGACAGTTCGTCAAACTGGCCGGAGCCATTGTCACTACTGCACCGTTGGCCCGCTCGCTACCGGTCGGGATGTCGGTCGAAAAACTCCGCACGGCCCACGTGGGTGTGGGAGGAATGGGCGGTGCCGACCTGGCATCGATTGCCTCCCATCCCCAGGTGGAGGTGGCAGCGCTGTGCGATGTGGATGCCGGTCGACTGACGGGCGCCCATCAAAAGCATCCCCAGGCCCGCTTCTTCTCCGACTATCGCCAAATGCTCTCGGAGATGGGTGACTCGATCGATGCGGTTGTGGTCTCGACCCCCGATCACACCCATGCACCGGCCGCCATGTCGGCCATGAATCTCGGCAAGCCGGTCTATTGCCAAAAACCGTTGACGCACGAAGTCCACGAGGCCCGCCGCCTGAACGAGGTGGCCCAACAGAAACAGCTGGCAACTCAGATGGGGATCCAGGTTCACTCGGCCGAACCTTATCGCCGTGCCAAGCAGATGATTCAGGACGGAATGATCGGACGAGTCAGCCACGTCCACGCCTGGTCCAACAAGAACTGGGGTTACGATGGAGGGTCCTTTGCCAGCCAGGTCGCCCCGCCAGACACACTGGACTGGAACCTGTGGGTTGGCACGGCTTCCATGCGTCCCTTTGCCCCCGGGGTCTACCACCCCGGCAACTGGCGGAAGTTGATCGACTTCGGCACGGGGACGTTGGGGGATATGGGTGTTCATATTTTCGACACACCTTACGGTGCATTGGCACTGACGGCACCCTTGACGGTACGGACCGAGTGCCGTGAACCGACCGGGGTCGGTCACCCGACGCGGAATGTGGTCGAATACGAATTCCCCGGGACGGATTACACGACTGATCGGATGATATGGCGCTGGTACGATGGGGCCGATGCACCTCCCTCATCCGACGACTTGGCATTGCCGGCCGAGTTCGCCTTGCCCGAATCGTACCAGCTGCCGGGGCAGGGCTCGCTGTTTGTGGGTGAGCAGGGCATCATGCTGTTGCCTCACGTCGGCGAAGCGGTTCTTTTCCCTGAAGCGAAGTTCAAGGATCGCCCTCGCCCGCAGATGGAAAAGGTTAACCATTACCATCAATGGGTTGACGCTTGCATGGGCCAGGCGAAGACTTCGGCCGATTTCAGTTATGCCGGTCCCTTGACCGAAGCGCTGTTGCTGGGGGTCGTGGCCAACCGCTTCCCCGGCAAGCGATTGGAGTGGGATGCCGAAGCGATGCAAGTGACCCGCTGTCCTGGCGGTTCGGTTGAGCTGGCCAACCAGCTGTTAAAAACGGAATACCGTAAAGGTTTTACCGTGGACAATCTGTAGACGCTGTTCTCCGGCTGGAGTGATCAGCTTGGCACAGCGACCTGGCGAGACCCGGCCCCCTCCGTCTATCAAGGCGATGCTTTGCCACTGTGTCGAGTCGAACTGCAGGTGGACCTCGAGTTGGCCTGGGTCCGATCGGTCGACAGTGCCATCAACCGCTTTTCAGTGCGCGCGTGACACATCTGGTCACGCCTCCAATGGACCGCAATTTCCACGGTTTTTTCACGGATATCCGTCTATCCGATCTGGCCATGGTGGGCGAATGTGAGGGGCCGAACTGTTTTTCTAGGAATCTTTTCGAGTGGGACCAGATGTGTCGTGGGGGCTGCCAATCATAACCGTGTCAGACGATTGAAACTCAGTTCAACTTTCAGGAACCAGCATGACACAACGAACACATACTCCCGAATTGACCAGTGCCAAACCGCGGTGTGGATTACAGAGCGCAGCCAGCCTGCTACCTCGACTGATCGCTTTTTACGAATGCCAGGCCGCTGCACGACAGCATTTGGAAACTGATTCGCTTCCGAGCCTGGGCGGCAATCGCTCCCGCGGCCAGCAGGCGACTTTTGCCTTTTACCGGTAACGCCGTCCGCTCCCGTTTACCGTTCAGGTTAGGCTGTTGATGGTCTGGCGCCGCCGGGCCGCTTGCCCGGCAAACAGCAGTCGACCGGGCAGACATCGTGGTTGGCTGGCATGAAGCCGATCGCCTGTTTCGGTTGGCCTGCGGTTCGTTCCAGAATCAACTGTCGGATCATACTGATAAACTTCGGGTGGATGCCAACCGTTTTTGCCCGCACCATCTGAAGCCCGACCCGCTGGCAGACCTCTTTCGCCTCGGTGTCCAGGTCAAACAGGACTTCCATATGATCGGAAACGAAGCCGATCGGCATGATGACCACATCCTCTACCTCGGATTCCTGCTTCAGTGACTCGAGGTAATCGCAAACATCCGGCTCCAACCATGGCTGCGAGGGTGGCCCACTGCGACTCTGGTAGACCAGTTTCCAGGAAAATGCTCCTATTGCTTCCATCACCAGTCGGCTCGCCTCTTCCAGTTGCGCCGTGTATCGGCAACGTTCGGCCATCCCCAGCGGGATGCTGTGGGCGGTGAAGAGAAAATGGGTCTTGGCCCGCCGTTGTTCGGGGATCTCTGACAGCGCTTCGCGGACCCGGTCAACCGACGCGGCGATGTAGTCAGGATGATTGAAGAACATTCTCAATTTGTGTACTTGCGGGGCGCCGTCTCCCAGGCCGACCTGGGCTTCCATGATGTTTTCTCGGTACTGCCGACACCCGGAATAGCAGCTGTAGGCGGAGGTGAAGAATGCCAAGGCATTCCGGATGCCGTCCTTTTGCATTTGCTGCAAGGTATCCGGAATCAGCGGATGCCAATTCCGATTTCCCCAGTAAACCGGCAACTCGATCTGGTGGTCGGCCAGTTCCTGTTTGAGGGCCGCAATCAGCTCCCGATTCTGCTGATTGATTGGGCTGATTCCGCCAAAGTGGTTGTAATGTTCGGCAACCTCCAACATGCGGGCACGGGGTACGTTCTTGCCCCGCAAGACATTTTCCAGAAACGGCATGACATCGTCCGGACCTTCCGGACCGCCGAACGAGATAAGCAGGATGGCATCAAATGGCGACTCAGGCATGGATTCAATCATTCGTGGGTTGGTTCTTTGCAGGTCTCGGCAGGCGGATGGTGACGGCAGGCGTCTGACAAAGATTGAAGAACAAATTCGGGCGTCAAAATGGCATAGGGTGGCGCTTGAGCCGGGAAGCGGCAACAAGCAACGGCAAAACGCCCGGCGGCGACCGGGTCCCCGGCGTCGTCGACCATTTCAAAATGGTAGGTGATCTGTTTGCCATCCACCTCGACGCGACCTAGCCGGGTTTCCACCCTCTCATCAAAACCGACTGGTCGCTCAATGGATAACCGGACCGATAGCCGGGGAAACCCAATTGTCCCTTTTTCGTCATGCAACACAACGCTCAATCCACAATGTCGCAAAAACGAGTACTCGGTTTCTTCCATTAACCGCAGATACGTATCAAAATGGGCGAAGCGATTGGCATCGACATCGACCCATCGGATCCAGTCGGTCCGTCGGTGATTCGCAATCCATGATCGTTTTGACATTTTCTGCCAGCCCACTGAGTCCATCATGCAACCGTCAGATCCCGTTGGCCATAACCGATCGGCCTGGAATCAAATGGCCCGCCAACGCAACCGGTTTGCCCGTCCAGCCCGAGACGAAGACTACCTGGAGCCGTTGAAATCGGTCGACGGCCCCGGTTGGCTGGGTGGCAACATCCAGGGGAAGCGAGTCCTCTGTCTGGCGGCTGGTGGAGGCCGACAAGGCCCCCTTTACGCCGCGGCTGGAGGTATTGTAACGGTGGTCGATATCAGCGACGAGATGCTGGAACTGGATCGCGAGGTGGCCCGCCAAAGAAACCTGGAGATTCGGGTGGTGGAGCAGTCGATGGACGACCTTTCCTGTTTTGAACCAGCCAGTTTTGACATCGTCATCCAGCCTGTCAGCACCTGTTATCTCCCCAACATCGAGGTGATCTATCGCCAGGTGGCCCGGGTTATGGAGCCGAATGGGATTTATATCAGCCAGCATAAACAACCGACCAGCTTGCAGGTCGACCGGGACGGTGGAAGTTATCGGCTGGCCGCGGCCTATTACCGGGGCGAACCGTTGGCACCGGCCAGGACTGCCTCGCTGGTTCGCGAGGCGGGTACCCTCGAGTACATTCACCGTTGGCAGGAACTGATCGGAGCCATGTGCCGGTCTGGATTCGTGATCGAAGATTTGACAGAGCCACTCCATGCCGACATGACGGCCGAGCCGGGCAGTTTTGGCCATCGCTCCCACTATGTCGCTCCCTACGTCCGTATCAAGGCCAGGCGGACGGGCCAACCGGTCGAGAGCGAAGCGCTCTGGACACCCGACAGTGGATAGCTGGTCCTGTTTACAGGCGAGGCTGTTGCTGAGTCAGGCAGTGAAACGACCCGAGTCCCACCAATAGGTTTCTCGATGGCAGCCCGACCACTTGGTGGTCGGGGAAATGTTGGCCGATAATCTGCAGGGCGGCCCCGTCCTGGGGAACGTCGAACTGGGGGACCAGTACAGAGCGGTTGGTGATATAGAAATTGCAATAGCTGGCCGGCAGCCTCACCCCGTCAAACAGGACCGGTTCGGGCAGGGGAAGCGGTACCAGCTCTTTCTGGATCTTCGCCAGGCGGAGAGACTGTTGCAGGTCATCGAGATTGCCAGCCAGGCCACCATGTTGAGGGTCCGTCGCTTCCACCCAGGCGTAGAGGATCGACCCCGCAGGTGTGAAACGGGCCAGCTGGTCGATGTGACCGTCGGTATCGTCACCGATCAGTGAATCACCGCGGAGCCAGATGACAGCCGATGCCCCCAAAGATTGTTGCAACTGCGCGGTGACCGACGCCTGGTCCAGTCCCGGGTTCCGGTTCGGGTTCAGAGCACACCGCGTGGTGCACAACAACAGGCCGGACTCGTCGATTTCAATGGCGCCCCCTTCGAGGCAGAGTCTCGACCGGGCGTGCAGGCAATCGGTTGGTCCCTGCGCGTGGTCCAGTAGCCGCGTTACGATCTGCTGGTCGGCGTCGAAGGGGGGATATTTTCCTCCCCAGGCATTGTATTTCCAGTCGACGGCTGCCAGGCGCTTACCGGAGGGGTCCGTGCAGAATGTGGGTCCGTAATCCCGCAGCCAGGCGTCATTGGTCGGGATGTCAAACAGTCGGATATTCTCGCTGGCCTGCCCGGCAATTCTCCTGCGCAGCTCGGCTCCCCTTTCCCTTTGAGACAGGTCGGCCACGATGCAAACGGGCTCATCCTGAGAAATGGCCACGACCAGCTGCCAGAATTCCTCTTGGGCCAGAGATAGATTCTCGGGCCACGTTTCGCGGTTGTGGGGCCATGCCAGCCAGGTCGCGGCATGGGGATGCCATTCGGGTGGCATGCGAAACCCGGCCGCGTGCAAGTCGATCAATTCCGTTGCTTCATTCATCGATCATCCGTCGGTCGAGGCCGGAGTAGGCATCGATGCGACGGTCGCGCAGGAACGGCCAGTGGGTGCGCGCCGTTTCAATCGACTCCAGGTTGCAGGGGGCGGTAACAATTTCGGCTTGATCCGAGGAACCTTGTGCGATCACATTGCCGTAAGGGTCAACGATCAGGGAATGGCCCCAGAATTCTATGTTTTCCTCGGTTCCAATCCGGTTGGCAGCAACGACGAAAATGCCATTGGTAATGGCATGGGAACGTATCACGGTTTGCCAGGCGTCCTGCTGGCTGGCCCCAAAGTCCTGCTTGTCTTCCGACAGCCAGCCGATGGCGGTGGGGTAAATCAGCACCTGGGCACCGGCCAGGGCCGTCAGCCGGGCGGCTTCGGGAAACCACTGGTCCCAGCAGATGCAGATGCCCAGGGTGCCGACCGAGGTTTCGATCGCCACAAAGCCTTGATCTCCCGGCGTGAAGTAGAATTTCTCGTAGTAACCGGGGTCGTCGGGAATGTGCATTTTCCGGTATTTGCCTACCATCGCCCCGTCCCGTTCGAAGACCAGGGCCGTGTTATGGAACAGGCCAGCGGCCCGGCGTTCGAACAGGCTGGCCACGACGACGATGTGGAGCTCGGCCGCCACTTTGGCGATGGCCTCGGTCGTGGGACCCGGGATCGACTCGGCCATCTCGAAATGCTGATGATCTTCGGTCTGGCAGAAATAGCGACTGTGGAAAAGCTCCTGCAGACAAACCAGCTCTGCGCCTTCTTGTGCCGCCTTGCGAATCAGCTCGATCGACTGCTCGAGGTTGGCCGAACGGTTGTCAGAACAGCTTGTTTGCAGTGCTGCGATCTGGACGAATTTGGATTTCATTGGATTTTTAACCGTTTTCCATCTGATTGGAACAGGCCCAGCAAAATGCTAACTTAACAGCATGTTCAAGAAACCACCTGTCGGTCTGTTTGTCACGGGAACCGATACCGAAGTCGGGAAGACTTACGTCGGGGCTCTCATCGTAAAATCTTTAGTCGACGCCGGCTATCGGGTGGGCGTCTATAAACCTTCGGCCAGTGATTGTGTGCACGACGGCCAGGAGCTGGTTTCTGAAGATGCGGTTGCTTTGTGGGAAGCTGCCGGAAGGCCGTTGACACTGAACGATGTTTGTCCCCAACGCTTCCGGGCCCCCCTGGCCCCTCACCTGTCGGCTCGCGCTGAGGGTCGACAGATGGATATTGACTTGTTGCGGAACGGCATCAGCCGATGGGAGGGTCAGTGCGACCTGATCGTTGTCGAAGGATCGGGTGGCTTGATGTCACCGATCAGCGACGAAGAATACGTGGCGGATCTCGCATTTGACTTTGGTTACCCGGTCGTTGTGGTCGCGCCCAACGTGCTGGGTGTCATCAACCAGACCTTGCAGACCTTGATCACCGCGTCCTGCTTCCGTGGCGGGATCCCGGTCGGCGGGGTCGTGCTGAACAACCCGCAGGTATTCGAGGGGGATCGCAGCATTCCAACCAACCCCCAGGAGATTGAATGCAGGATCCAGGTGCCGCTGTTGGCCAAGGTCGATTATGAAGCGAGCCAGTTCAGCCAGCCGGTCAACTGGCACCAAGTTGCCACGGAATCGATGGCGGTTGATATCTCCCCACCCGAAGGTGATGCTTCGTAGGTTTTTCGTTAATCAACCCGCCCCGGCAGTCAGGTCCAGCATGGCATTCATCGACTATCTTCCGGTTGAACAGCAGTCACCTGCAAATCGCATCGACGACAGTGACCATATCCTGCAGGTTCACTCGGTCCACTCAGCCGTGATGCGGCAACATTGGGAACTCTATCGCGGCTTGATGCACGCCCCCAGTCCGCTGAGCCGAAGACAGCGGGAGATGGTTGCCGTGGTTGTTTCCAGTTTGAACGAGTGCCACTACTGACAGGTTCACCATGCGCGCGGTCTGCGTCGAGAGTGGATGAGCGAGGGTTTGTCGTCGGGGGAAGCTGGCCAGCGCGTCGAACAACTGATTCGGGATTGGCGGGCGGTGGACCTCGATCCGACCGACCGGGTGATGCTTCAATACGCGGTCAAATTGACCGAAACGCCAGGACGAGTCGAACGGGCCGACATGGAACCTCTGCGGCAGGCCGGTCTGGATGACCGGGCGATTCATGACCTCTGTGCCGTGACGGCCTACTTCGCCTTTGCCAACCGGATTGCCGATGGACTTGGTATCGAGTTGGAAACGGTTTGAGCCGTCTGCCTGGCAGGCAGAAGTAGCTGCTGGAAATTAGCGGTAAGGACCGGGTCGGTTGGCGGGAACCGAATGGAGCGGTTTCAATTCCTGTTCCGGCGCGTAGACCGGTTCCAGCAGATCGGGTGCGGGCTGCAGCCGTTTGTGGCGGGCTTGGAAGTCTTCGATCTGCGTCGTCAATCTTTCCATTTGCCGGTGGAGTGCCTCGATTTCCCGGTCGACTTGGGTCTGATAGTCAGCGCGGATGACCCTGTTTCCGGTGGACGTGGAGGACAGTTCCTGTGGGTAAAATGGCTTCAGGTGGTATCCTTGCGCGGGATTCCAGGCCATGACGGCGTCGCCGTCCCCCGATTGTTCCTGCCTGCGGCTGTGGCCAGACGGCTCGTAGCGTTCTCGTTGCCGGTACGCGGATCCGGCCGTGGTCGTGCCGAGCATTGTGTCGACCTGGTTTTCCGTTGGCATCCTGCTCATCTTCATCTGTTGCTGCATCAACTGCAGCGATGCTTTCAAGGCCGCATTTTCCATTGCCATGTGCTGCATCTGTGAAGAGAGCATCGTTTGGTGGGAATAGACGACCTCCAGCCAGCGTCGGATATTTTCCATCTCGTTGCCATCAACCAGGTGGTAGGGTTGGCCTCGGTTGGCTTCCATCGTTTGCGCGGTACCGAATGCCGGACCAGAACGACTCTCCAACGACCGGTTCGCGGTTCGATCGAATTCGGGTCGTGTCTGCATGCGTGTTTGCTGGGCCACTGTTTCAAAAGCGGATCGCAGGATGTCGGCTTTTTGCATCGCCGACATTCCCGGGTTGGACAATTGTGCCGCAAGTCCTTCCACCATATCCTCGAAGGGTCCATTGGCAACCGTTGATTTCCAGTTCTGATCCGGCTGCTGACAATCGGTGCATGTCGACTGGTTGCAATCGGTATCTTCGCAAGGAACGGGCGTCAACCTTTGCATGTCTGGCTTGGTGTCATCCAGCAACGCCATGTTGATACGGGCGGGAACCTGGGGTTGGTAGCCAGGTGCAACCAGTTCCGTCGCTTGCTGGTCCAATCCCTTGGCCGGGGATTCGCCCACCTCCTGGCCGTGTAGCCGAAACTCGCAGGTCATCGCCAGGCAAAACAGGCAACCGGTGATCGCAAACAGCAACGGGCGGGAATGATGGGTCTTCCTTGACACGACGGGATCCTCAAACAGTTCGGGAAAAAAGCCGGATTCTTGTCGAATACCGATCCAGTATCACTTGGTGATAATCCAGGCTCAATTTTCGGGCAAGATGAATCTGGGGCGCGACTGCGACTGCACGGCGGGGTGGTGGTTGGTGATCGCCCGGTCAGAGTGCTATCATGGGTTGAAGTCAGGGGGTAAAACCTAGGCGGGCAAAACGAAATTGACCAGTAAAACCGATCCAAACCCCACCGGGGCCTCGTGAAACATGTTTGAACCGAACCACCCGGATTTTTTACAACTGGTTCGATGCCCTGTGACGCGGGGTTGTTTGCAACCGGTATCGGATGCAGTAATATCCGAGATCAACCGGAAAATTGAGGCGGGGCAGCTGTTCAATCAGGTCGGACAAAAAGTGGAGTGGCAACTGGAGTCCGTGTTGATCAACCAGGAACAGAGCCTGTTCATTCCGGTTCGCGAAGGGATCGTCTCTCTGGTCGTGGACGAATTGATTCCGTCAGACCAGTTGGACCCAGAGTGGTTGTCCGTTTCAGGGGATGATAGATGAGCGAAGCCAGCACCATTTTTGATAAGATCATTGCACGGGAAATCCCGGCCGATATCGTCTATGAAAATGATGATTGCCTGGCGTTTCATGACATCCAGCCCCAGGCCCCGGTACATGTGCTGGTGATTCCCAAGCGTCGCATCGAGAACGTGGCTAGCCTGCAGGACGGAGACTCGGAAATCGCGGGAAAATTGCTGCTGGCCGTCGGTCATGTGGCCAGGCAATTGAACCTGGCCGAGACGGGCTATCGTGTGGTTGCCAACTGTGGAGCCGATGGCGGCCAGAGTGTCGACCATCTTCACCTGCACGTGTTGGGTGGCAGACAGATGAAATGGCCACCGGGCTAACGTGGGGCCGGCGGAATGGATAGACACATCAACTTGTCTGGAAACAGAATCGATTGACCGGGGTGGGCATGGCAACCAAGCGAAACCAGCGACTCAACAAAATTAACCAAGGCGACTGCATCACCCTGATGGGTTCCCTGCCGGAGGGCAGCGTGGATCTCGTGTTCGCCGACCCGCCATTTAATATTGGGTACGAGTACGATGAATATCAGGACAAATTGCCTGCAGAGGCTTATCTCGACTGGTCATCCCGCTGGATGAACCAGGTTCATCGGGTCCTGAAACCGAGTGGTGCTTTCTGGTTGGCCATGGGCGATGAGTATGCGGCCGAATTGAAGATCGAAGCGTCGCGGATCGGGTTTGAGTGTCGCAGCTGGGTGATTTGGTACTATACCTTCGGGGTGCATTGCACCCACAAGTTCACCCGCTCCCATGCCCATCTGTTCTACTTCGTCAAGGATGCCAAGCAGTTCACCTTCAACGCCGATGAGGTCAAGGTGCCTTCGGCGCGACAACTTGTCTACAACGATTCCCGGGCAGCCAAGGGTGGCCGGCTTCCGGATGACACCTGGATCCTCAGGCCCCAGGACTGTACCGATGGATTCAGCCCGGACGAAGATACGTGGTATTTTCCCCGGGTGGCTGGGACGTTTAAGGAACGGGCCGGTTTCCATGGTTGCCAGATGCCCGAACAATTGTTGGGCCGGATTATCAAAGCGTGTTCCCAGCCAGGCGAGGTGGTGCTCGATCCATTCAGTGGGAGTGCGACCACGCTGGCTGTCGCCAAGAAACTGGATCGCCAATATATCGGGCTGGAGCTGAGCAAAGAGTATTGCACCCTGGGGCGCCAGAGATTGGACGCGATCCACGTCGGTGACGACCTGGTTGGATCCCCCGAACCGCAGTGCAGCGCGCCGGCCACAGGGGGTCGTGGCGAGGGAAAAACAAAGAAACGGCCGCGACGCGGAGTGGACCAGGAGGGTCAGAAACAGCTGTTTTCTGCCGAGTCGAGTTCGGACCGTCGCCCTGGCAGCGAGGCCGAGGGCGTGATCGAGTCCTTCCGGCAGATCCATCGGGGTTACTCGGTGGACCGCGTCGTCGCTGATCCGATCTTCAATGAAGATTTTCAACTGGCCTGCGATCGCAACCAGGTTGAGGGCACGGCGGCGGAGCGCAATCGATTCCTGTTCCGTTTGCGCAAGTCGGGCCGCTTGAAACGGGTTGGCATCGGCACGACGGCCCGGACCCAGGTCAGCTGGGATGACTTGGAACAGTATATCTTTGCCAGTGAAATCGCTTGGCGCCGAATCAGTGATGATTATGGCAATATGAGTCTGGATGACATCCTTTGTGATCCGAGAATCGCGACCCAATTTGACGAAATAGCGGGGCAATTTGCGCCGGGATTTCGCCCTGTCGATTACCGCTGGGGCGCAATCAAACTGAGGAAAGAGGGGCGCAATGCAAGGCAGCGAGCCGAGAACCACCAGCGTCGGTTGAAAATCAAGAAATTTACCCGGGGGATTCCGCTGAGTGAACTCGATCTGTCGCAGGTGCCCGCTTCGGCCGGGGTTTATGGGATTGCATTGTCCGGAGGTGAGTTCTTGTTTGCCGGTGAAACTCACGGCCTGGCTCACCGGTTAAGAGCTCATTTCGAGTCCGAACAATCGCGCCAACGTTGGTTGCGGGAACACCGTGATCTGGAGATCTTTTATCACGACCTGGAAACGGTGGCCGATTATCGATTGGCCCGGCAGTCTCTTCTGCTCAAGTGGCATCAACCCAAGTGGAATATGGTGGCCAAGTTGGCCGTCTAACTTCTGAACGCGCAAAAGAAATGCCGGAGATAAGCGTTTTGCAACCTCCGGCATTCTTTTTGGCTGTTTTGAAATGGCGGCTGGTGGCCGCCCGTTTGTCTGGTGTGCTAGTTCCGTTGGTTAGGAACTCGTCGGCTTCCCGCGTCGCGGGTGATCCGCGAGCGACTGGGTGCCGAGTTGCCCTGGGAGCGGCTCGTGCTGGGCGACATCGTGGCGCGCTGGGGCGCCATGCCAGTGGCCATGCGGGCAGAACTGGATGGTTCGATATATTCTCCTTCGGAGATCACCTCTCCCTGACAGCCGCAGTCCCCGTCGTAACAACCGCCTGGCTGGGCACATCCGTAGTCGACATGGCCCAAGCCACAACCGCCACAAAACCGTTTGCCGTACAAGTGGCCCAGGAACTTGCCCGGATGCCAGTGGTGGCCATATCCATACGCCTGGAGACCCGAGCAGGGATCCCAACAAGGATCACCGTGGGAGGGCGGCGTACTGAGCCATTCACCCCGGTAGATACTGCCGCAGCCATGGCCGTGCAGCACACCTCTGCCCCAGGCGTGAACGGCGTGCAACGGGCCCGGTGGGTAGCAGGCCGTTTCACAGCCATCAACGCACTCGCCGCAATCCGAAGCGTAGCCCATCGGATAGTTGCCGGGGTGGCCCGCATAGGGCCCCATCGTGCAACAACCACTGGCCATGAAGGTCGCCATCACGGCAATCGATAAAGATGCATATCGCAGATACATGATTCGCCCCCGGCAAGGCATGCCTTTTTTGCCATTTGCAGATCCACGTGGACCTGTTCCATTACGAGAAACCGGTTCATTAACGAACCGTTTCACTTCTGATTTATCGGTAGGCAGATTTTCCGCAACCAGAAAAAACGGTTCAATTATGAAAGTTTATCGGGATGAAAGCTTGCCAGCGTTTAGAATTTCAGGGGACCAATCGCCACAGGGGATTTCCGGGATGATCGCAAGTCGTAAATGGGCCTGGCTGTTACTGATTCCTGCCTGCATGCTAGCGGGTTGCTCATCGCCGGAGCGGGAAATGTTGATTGGGCAGTGGCAGATTGAAAAAGCTGGCAAAATCCTGAACCGGATCGGAAAGGGTTCTGCCAGGTTGCCCGCTGACAACCTGGCCACCATGGATGACAACCAGATGCTGGTGGTTTTTCATTCCAGTGGAAAACTGGAGACCGTGACCCAAATGGGCGAGATTGACCGGAAAAAAACCGGAACCTGGGAACTGTTGGAGTTCGAGTCTGCGGAACAAACCAGCCTCATTCGATGTACCTTGAATGACCAAACCACCGAACACGAGATTGACTGGTTGGCCAACGGGAATCTCAAAATGGTCCCTCCCAACATGGCCGGGACGCTGACCAAGCTTGAATTTCGTCGGGCGGATTGAGACACGGTGCTGTCGGCAGCGGTTGCAAGTTGCTGTTTTGAAGGCAGGCATTTTATGCGAAGATGGCGTCTTCGATCCAAACGTTTCGATCGCAGGGTAAAAGGGAGTTTGCTGTGTTACCGAAAAACCAAGGTTGTCATCCACTTGTTTGGGGAGTCGCGCTGGCGGCCGTCTGTCTGTTGAGTCTTGGCTGTGGTGGCGATCCCAAACCGGCCGAGCCAGAATCCACGTCCCCACCCACTGACAAAACGGCCCTGCAGGGGACGGATCTGCCACAGCAGCTGGTCGGCATCTGGTTGGGTGATGCCCGGATTGACCAGGCTCAGTTTGAGGCGCACCTGGCAACCATGTCGCCCGAGCAACAGGCCGAAGCAAAGAACATTGTGGCCAACTTCCTGACGACCGTGATGGCGATGCAATACACGCCGGAGGGTCTGTTTGAAAATGAGGTCGAGATGTCGATCAACGGAAATTCACCCATTCGGGATGTTTCACTGGGGACCTATCAGGTTCTGGCAGCGAGCGGTAACGAACTGAAAATCAAGGTCAACGAACGCCTGGCGGACGGTTCGTCGGCTCCGGGTGAGCGGATCATCCGGTTTAGCGCTGACCGCAATCAGTGTGAAGTGGCGATCCCTTTGGGGGCCGAGTTTGCTGGCGTCACGACCAAGCTCGTGTTTACCCGACAGGAAATTACCAGCGTTGCGGAAACGCCGAACCCCAATTCAAATTCCCGTTGATCGAGCCGGGGCGGCGGTTGCTTGCCGGTCGGCCACGATCCTGATCTCGAAACGGCTCCCGGATCATCAAAGGTCCTGGGGCCAAGGTTTGGAATCCCGATGGACCAGCCCGAATACCGTTTGCCACCCCGGACCCTGCTGTTAAGCTTTTTGCTGGTAGGGGGTGGCTATATATCGAGTGCCGTGTGCCTCTACCTCCTGGGATTCGGCTTGGCCCTGGTCCTGTCGCCGGAGACGATCGAAGCCTTTGCCAGCGAGCCGGCCATCTTTCAGCAGCAGCTGGAGAATAACGCGGGCGAAATCCTCCCGCAGAAATGGTATTGGCCATTGCTGGGACTTCAGTCGGTCGCCTGCCTGGGAATTGGCTATGCTGTGACCCGTTTGGCGCCTTTTGCGAAATTTGCCCACTGTGTCTTCCTGGCCATGATTCTCTGCGTCTCATTTCTCCAGTCCGCGGTCGGTGCCCCGGCCGCGATCCAGTGGATGCATATCGGCTTGATGGCAGCTACCCCGATCGCCACCCTGCTGGGCGGCAAGCTCTATCTATCGAGGAACGATAGGGTTAGCCCAGAGAGCGCGGGCCACTGACGAAGCGGTTACCCCGCAGGACGAACCGCAGTTGGAGCCGCTGCGCCGAAGTCACCCCGATGCGCTCGGTTTTCCGGATTGCCTTAGCGGCCAAGCGGATGTCCGGGTCATGCTCGATCCAGATGTGGCGCCGCCGTCCCAGTCGTACCCCGTCCAGTTGTCGGCCGATGGCAAAGGCTTCACACAACCGGGCAGGACCGGTCGTCAGCAGTTCCCGTTTCTCCTGGTTTCGACGTGTTTGCATCCAGCCAATTCCGCCCAAAGGTTCGACGGCCCGGATCAATACGGCCGACGGTATCCCCGGGTTCTGGGTGACGATATTGAAGCAGTGCCGGGCATGGATCGTGTAGACGTAGGCATGCCCGGCCGGTCCAAACATCGATGCGTTTTTCCGGTTCGGTCCACCCAAAGCATGGCTGGCGGAATCTCCCCGTGGCAAATACGCTTCGGTTTCAACGATCATGCCGGATACCCTCTGTTGGTTCCACCGTGAAACGAGCGTTTTTCCAATCAGTGCGCGCGCGACGCGACGCACGTCGTGCTGGAAGAACGCCGCGTCAAGCGCATCGTGAGCCATGGGTTGCTACCGGGAACAGGGTTGCCAGATGGTCGTCGACGGTTCATTTTTTATCGGCGTACAGCTTATTTCCAGTGGGTGCACAGTGCATCGTGACACAAACGCCGGTAAACTAGCGTGTGCTGGTTGGCGCGCCCGATCGTGACCGATCCAACAAACCCGATCCCAAAATGGTCCATGAACGTAAAACTGCTTTTTAGACTGCTGGGCATCCTGTCGCTTTTGATTGGCGCCTTCATGCTGTTCAGCCTGTTCTGGGCCAACCCGCAGTTCGGCCAGCACACGGACCTGTCGATTGACCACGATCGGTTCGAGACCGAGGGATTTCAGGGGCTGCTGTACAGTACACTGATTTCCGTCTCGGTCGGTCTGCTGTTTCTGTGGATTGGCCGCGGGAGTTCGGGCCGGTTGTTTCGAAAAGAAGCGATGGCGGTCGTCGGGTTGAGCTGGGTATTGGCCACGCTGCTCGGTGCGCTGCCATTCATACTGAGCGGAACGTCCCGCGCGCCTGCCATTCGCGTCTTTGACGAAAGCCGACAGGTGATGGTGGTGGCTGATCGTTGGCGGTTCTGGGACTCGTGGCAGACGGTCGAGGTCACCGATGACCAGTTTGATGTTCTGGCAGCCGTCGCCCAACGCCCGGCGCGGGGCTTGAGTGAATGGCGGCTGGAGGGATTGAGTGGGCATGCGGACGCGGCTCAGATCTTTGAGCAGCTTTGTCAGCAACCGATACTGGGTGAGTGGTTGCTGTTGCCGGGTGAATCGGAAGAGTTGGCACCGGCCGATCGGGCTTCCCACTTTCGCATCGATTGGGTGCCGATGGGGATCGTCGATTCCATGTTTGAATCACAATCGGGGTTCAGTACGACGGGCGCGACCGTATTGTCCGATCTGGAAGATCCTTACCTCGTACCACACTGTATCCTGTTTTGGCGAGCCAGCACCCAGTTTCTGGGCGGCCTGGGGATCATTGTCCTGTTTGTGGTGATTCTCGGCCAGGGATCGGCGGGCAAGGCGCTGATGCGCACCGAGGTGCCGGGACCTACCCAGGATAATTTCAGTTCCCGTATCCAGCATTCCGCCTGGTTGTTTACTGGAATGTATGTCGGTTTGAACGCGATACTGGCCATCATCCTGTACCTGATGGGCATGAGCTTTTTTGATGCCATTTGCCACTCGTTTACAACGATGGCCACCGGCGGATTCAGCACTTACAACGCGAGTCTCGGCCACTTTGAAGGGCTGGCTGCAACGCATGGCGGCGCGATCGAGACAACGGTCATGATCTTCATGATTCTGGCGGGAACGAACTTTACCCTGTTGGCCCTGTTCGTTGTGGGCCAGCCCTGGAAGCTGTTTGCCGACATCGAGTTTCGCACCTATTTATCGATCTTGCTGTTTGCGACGACAGCGATCGTCCTGTTTGGTGTCTGGCACGCTGATCGGGAGGCCGAGTCGCTGATGAGTGTCATCCGCGATGCTGCGTTCCAGGTCGTCTCGATTGTCACGACGACCGGTTTCATTACGGCCGATTTCGATCAATGGGATGAATTTTCCCGGGGCCTCTTGCTGGTCTTGATGTTTGTGGGTGGTTGTGCCGGCAGCACCGGGGGTGGCTTGAAAGTGATCCGGCATATCTTGCTGGTGAAAATTTTGGGGATCGAGGTCGAGCATTCCTTTCACCCGAAGGTCATTCGACATTTGCGGCTGGGTGGCAAGCCGGTGGAAGATCAGGGGTTGAGGCAGTCGATCCCAATCTATTTCTGCCTGGTGATGGTCCTGTTCATGGCGGGCTTCTTGTTCATCCTGACCGTGGAGCCGGATAATACCTGGGGCCCCGTGTCAGACAACAAGTTGATCGATTCGGCCAGCAGTGTCGTTTCGACCTTGAACAATGTGGGCCCCGGTTTGGGAGCCGTCGGGGCCACGCAGAACTATGGGCACTTTAGTGACCCGTCTAAAATGATGTTCATCCTGATGATGATGCTGGGAAGACTGGAGATTTTCCCGGTACTGGTCCTGTTTCGGTTGAGTTTCTGGCGCGACCAATGACCTGGCTGCCTGGATTCTCTAGAATGAAAGCAGGCACACCGTCGTTGGGGCGTGCCTCGAATTGTCGTTATCATTTTCCGGACGAACCCGTTGAATAACACGGTCACGCCATCTCAAGCGGTTCCCGAAACGGCACACGGTCCGTTCACAGTGCATCGAGTCGAAATCGGTTTGCACCTGTTTTTGCTGATAGCCGGTTGCCTGGTTCTCGGGTTTTCCATTGGCATGAGAACGGGAGGAGAAACCAAAGTTTTCCTGCCAGGAACGGAACTTCCTCTGCCGGAGCTGTGTACCAGCAAGCGAGTATTCGGCATCGATTGCCCCGGTTGTGGGCTGACGCGCGGCTTCATCTCGATTTCCCATGGCGAGTTTCAGCGGGCCTGGCATTTTAATCCAGCCAGCTTCGTCGTTTACGTGCTGGTGATTGGCCAAATCCCTTGGCAGCTTTATCAGCTAGGGCGCATCTGGCGCGGGCGATACCCGGTGAGCTCGAACTGGATTTACCTGCTGCCCGCACTGGCGGCAGCCAGTTTACTGCTGCAATGGCTGGTCCAAATCTGTTTTCCTTTGTAGGCGGCCGATGGAATCGTTCAACGTTTTTGAAATCGAGATGGGTTGTCATATTGTCGGGCAGGGTCCCCCGGTTCTCCTGGTTCATGGCTTCCCGCTGGATCACGGGATGTGGCACCACCAGATCGACTACCTGGCGAACCGCTACCAGGTGATTGCTCCCGACCTCCGCGGTTTTGGAGTGAGTCAACGAGGCACGGCGGAGTTGACCATGAGCCAGTTGGCACTCGACCTGTCCGAGTTGTTGCAAAAGATCGTTGGCGAACAGCCCGTTTGCTTCTGTGGCTTGTCGATGGGCGGTTATATTGCGTGGGAGTTTTACCGGTCTTTCCCAAAGCGTCTGTCCCATTTGATCCTGTGCGATACGCGGGCAGCCGCCGATGACGAGGCGGCGGCTCGCGTCCGACGAATGACGGCCCGCTCCGTCCTGAAATATGGGATGGATGAACTGGCCCGTTCGATGCCCAACCGGCTCGTTGCGACCGATCCGACAGAATCCCAGGCGGCCGTACGGGACCAGTTAAGCCGTACGATTCAACGGGCGGCGCCGCAGTCGGTCGCCGACGGTCTGTTGGGCATGGCGCTCCGCAATGATGCAACACCTCTATTGGCATCCATTGCTTGTCCAACTCTGCTGGTTGTCGGGGAACAGGATCGGATTACAACCCCGGGTGAAATGAGCGAGGTTGCCCATGCGATCCCGGACAGTCAATTGCTGAGTGTTCCGGGTGCGGGCCACTTGGCCCCCCTGGAAAGCCCGCAGTTCGTCAACCGCGCCATCGGTCGATTCCTGGCAGGCGAACCGCTGTCGACATGATGGGAGCGGGCCGCCCCGATGAACGGAGGGCTAGGTCAGTCGGAATTCCGATTGGCTTTTCACCATGGCACAGGAATCCGGAAACGTGTGAAACGTCTTCAGGCATACGTGTTCGCGAAAAGCCTGGATATGAATGAAACTCACCGCTCCAAAAGCCATTCGTCCGCTCGATTGGAACCGGTGGATCAAGCCATCGCATTCCTGGCTTTGATTGATTTGCTGGGCGATCGAAAAAAATGTCTTGGGTTCGACAATGTCCAGTTGGAATTCACATTGGTAATGGACACGATCCTGGAAGGACGTCTCTTCCTCGCGAACTGACTCGAAGGGACAGCAAATCAATTGTCGTCGTGAGGGCAGGGGATGAAGCGCACTGGCGGCAACCTCGGACAGGACAACCGAGTCGTGTTCAAAAACGACCAAGTGACCGTCCGAGGTGATGTTCAGATGGATCCTGTAATTCTCCCGCTCGATCAATCGCCCGGCACACGTATCAAAAAGTTCCGGATGGATGGATCGCCCATACAAGTGGAAATTCAAGTCCGCAATCTTGGGACGAACGGTTAATACAGGGTTGCTTTCAGGCACGACATCACTTGATCATATGAACATCATCCGCTCGGGGCGGCTGGCAAAACGATTCCCGGTCCGGGAGACGTTGCCACGGTTCTTCATTATAAGTGGGTAGGACTTTTCGAAGAAGGCAAGTTGCAACCCGATCTAACGGGGTTTCGGACAAAATAAATTATCAACTTTCAGGTTGACAAAAATTGCTTTTCATTTTCGCCGCCAGAGGAACCCATTTTTCAAGTGAAACGAAGTCGATTTCCAGCAGAAGTGTCGACACGCATTTCCATGTCTGCCCTAAAAAAAGGAGATTATTTTTTTGCGCCGACGGACCGTTTCGTATTCCGTTTCTCCTTGGTGCGACGAGAAACCTGGAACCATGAGAATCGTTGCCGCTTGGTGCCGCGGTGGCAAGCGTGTTGGGTTGGCCGCCGCCATTGCGGGATTGGACCGTCCTAGCGCGGGTCCGGCTCCGTGGTCAGGGGCTGGAAAACACTCTCCCAGCAGATGGGCCGTTGCCGATCCGATTCCAGCGCGGCATTGGCCCTGGAAAACGGCCGGCTCCCCCAGAACCCGCGGTAACAGGAGAGGGGAGAGGGGTGGGCGGATTGAATCGTTGTGTGTCGCGAATCGATCAGGGCAGCTTTTCGTCCGGCCATTTGTCCCCACAGGATAAACACCAGCTGCTGGGGATGGTGATTGAGTGATTCCATGACATGATCGGTCAGCGTTTCCCATCCCTGCTTCTGGTGGGAACCCGCCTCTCCCTGGCGGACCGTCAACACCGTGTTGAGCAGGAGAACGCCCTGTCGGGCCCAGCTCGTCAAATCTCCACCCACCGTCTTTTTGAGGGGAAGGTTGAGGTCGGTAGTGAGTTCCTGGAGGATGTTTCGCAGCGAGGGTGGAGGGGGGAAGCCCGGCGGTACCGAGAAGGCCAGCCCGTCTGCCTGGCCAGGACCGTGGTATGGGTCCTGCCCCAGGATCACGACACGTGTTTGAGCGAAGGGCGTGAGCTGGAAAGCCCGGAACACCTGGTCCCTGCAGGGATACACCGTGTGGTGTTTTCTTTCATTCGCCATGTATTGGTCGAGTCGCTCAAAGGAGGGACTGGCCAGATAGTCTCCCAGGCGTTCATTCCAATCGGTTTCACGGGGCCATGCGCTGGAAAGAGTCATGAATCACGGGTCAAGGTGTTGGCAGCGGGGCGGGCTGGGATTGGCGATAATCGACCAGGTGAAGTTCGACGTTGCGCCGTCCTCGAAACTCATTGATCACCGGCTTGAAGGCAAAGTCAAAATACTCGGTTCCGTCAGTCAGGTGTTCAATCCAGTCGCTTTTGCCGAAACCGACACCTCGCATTCGGACCTGGTGCTGTTCCAGTTGCAACGCCAGGTGTCGATTGTCGGCACCCATGGTCTTCGGTTCCGCTGCCAGGCGAACCTGCGTGGCGCACAACAGCGGGCGCGGGTTATCCTGTCCAAAGGGAGCCAGCTTTTCCAGGTCGTTAACCGTTTCCAGGCTCAACTGGCTGAGCGGGGCTTCGGCGTCGATGTCCAGTTCGGGAATCAGGTCTTCTACAGCCACTTGCTGGGCCACCTGCTCACAGAAGGCTGCCCGAAACGGATCGATCATGTCCGGCTCAATGGAAAGACCGGCCGCTGCGCGGTGACCGCCAAACTTGACCAGCAGTTCCGAGCACTGGGAGATGGCCTGGTACAGGTCAACTCCACAGGACGTACGGGCGGACCCGACCGCAGGTTTTTGGTTCAGCTTGTCGATCGAAATCAGGACCGTGGGCCGGTGGTACTTTTCTGCGATACGTCCCGCCACGATCCCGATGACACCCAGGTGCCAGTCGGCTTGGGCGAGAACGAGCGCGGGTTCGTTGCTGGGATCAAACTGTTCTTCGATCAGCTTGTTGGCCGCCCGCGATATCTTGCGGTCCAGTGAATCCCGGCTCTTGTTTAGCTGGTCGATATAATCGGCCAATGCCTTCCCGCGCTCTTCCGAGTCCAGGGTCAACAGTTCGACGCCGAGTTGGGCCTGGCCGAGACGCCCGGCGGCGTTCAAGCGGGGGCCGATGGAAAACGCGACATCTTCCGCAGCGAGCTTCGGCTTGTCGGTCAGCTTGCAAAGTTGCATGAGATGGGCCAGTCCAGGGTTGGCAAACTGGCGCAGGCAGTTCAAGCCGTGGTGTACCAGGATCCGGTTTTCATCCAACAGGGGAACCACATCGGCAATCGTACCGATTGCGGCCAGGGAGATGGCCCGGAAAAGAAAGTTCCGGTAACGCTCCGGCAATTTTTCCGACCCGCAATGCCGCTGGCAAAGGGCCCAGGCCAGTTTGAAGGCAACACCGGCACCACATAGCCCCTCGAACGGGTATTCGGTACCGGGCAGGGCGGGATGGACGATGGCGTCAGCTGCCGGCAGCTGTTCGCCGACATGATGGTGGTCCGTCACGATGATCTGCAGCCCAAGCTCCTTGGCCCGCTGGACATCATCGATACTGGCAATGCCGCAGTCCACGGTAATCACCAGTTCTGTCCCTCGTTGTTTCAGTTTTTCCAGCGCGTTGGAATTCAGCCCATAGCCATCATCCAGCCGGTTGGGCACATAGTAGTTGACGGGGCAGTCCAGCAGTTGGAGGCAGTGGTAGAGTATGGCCGTGGAGGTCATTCCGTCCGCATCGTAATCGCCGTAGATCGTAATTTTTCTTTTTCGATCAATCGCGTCGAGGATCAGGTCGACCGCCCCCGAAACGCCAGGCAATTCGTTGGGCGGACGAAGCCCGGTCATCTTGAGATCGAGGAAACGGCTAACCTGTTCCGGGTGGGTGATTCCTCGAACGGCCAGCAGTTGTGCCAGGACAGGCGACACGCTACAGGTTGACTGCAAGGATTCGATGGCGGCCATGTCGTGTTGCTGGACGGTCCATCTTAAAGGCATCGAGTGAATCCTCTTGGTTGCAAGCAGTGAGGTTGACCGATCGACATCCTAGCAGAAAGGTACAAAAAAACAGCCGGCTGAGGCCGGCTGGGAGAAAGGCAAATGGCAGGGGGAAGTACGGAGGGGCCCTTGGCCGATCCTACTTTTTCTTCTCGTTGTGAATCGTATGTTTCCGCAAACGGGGGGAATACTTTTTCACTTTGAGTTTTTCACCACCCGTTTTCCTGCGGATCGTGTAGTTGTAGTCACCCGTTTCTTCGCAAACGAGGTGCAATACTTCCAGTTTCTTTTTACTTTTACCCTTTTTGGCCATCGCCACTCCCAACGTGCAGAGGGGTTACCGTTCTTTTTTCGAGCCTCGAATTGTATCAAAAACGGGCCGTATCGGTAAGGCATTTTCCTGAATATAGGCCGGTGGGCGGGCGGGGAGCACCGGTTGCCGTCAGGGGGCCACTGCGGAGCCGTCGCAGGAGAGAAAAAACGGTTCGTTTTGCCGGGTGAATTGGCATTGCCGTGCGGCGGCCCGGGAACTGGTCGATGCGGGATTTGGCCCGTTCTGGCAGCCCTCAATGTCCCAGGACGTAAGCAAAAACGAGTGGTGCCACAATCGAGGCGTCTGAGTTGATCATGAACTTGGGGGTCTCCTGGGCCAGTTTGTACCAGGTGATTTTTTCATTGGGAACCGCGCCGGAATACGAACCATAGGACGTTGTTGAATCCGAGATTTGGGCAAAATACTGCCACAGGCGACAGTCCCGCTGGAGGTCCTGCAGGATGGTCGGCACGCAGCAGACGGCAAAGTCCCCGGCGATGCCGCCGCCAATCTGGAAGAAACCGATCGGCGACTGTTGGTCGGTTTCCAGATACCATTCGATCAGGCTTTGCATCTGTTCGGTTCCCGTGCGAACCGCATGGTGAGACTTGATTTTTCCCTGCATGACCCTGGCCGAGAAGATGTTTCCCAGAGTCGAGTCTTCAAATCCTGGGGAGTAGACCGGCAACTGTTTTTCCCACGCGGCGTACAGCCAACTGTCAGTCGGATCGATATCGAAATGGGGCTGCAACAGGTTGCGGTCAAACAACTCGTAAAAAATCTGGTAGGGAAACTGGCTCTCACCCCGCTCTGCCAAGTCGTGACATTGCTCCATGAAAGGTCCCTCGATGTGTCGCATGACACTTTCCGGGATGCAGGTGTCCGTGACGCGATTGAAGCCTTCGTCGCGCAAGCGGACTTCGTCCTCCGCTGAGAGATCACGATACTGGCTGCAGATTCTGTATTCCGAGTGCGCGACCAGGTTGAACACATCTTCTTCGAGGTTGGCCGCCGTGCAGGAAATGGCATGTACCTTTTCCTGACGAATCATTTCGGCCAGCGAAATTCCCAGCTCGGCCGTACTCATGGCACCCGCCAGGGCGACCAGCATTTTGCCACCTTCATCAATATGGTTTTGGTATGCCTCGGCTGCCGCCAAGGTCTCCCGCGCATTGAAATGACGGAAATTTCGCTTCATGAATTCTGAAACGCTGGCGTCCGTTTTCATATCCGGCTGGGTTGTCCTGTTCATCCAATCATCTCATCCAAGGCGGGTTTGTTGGCATTGGGCAACGTGATGTTGAAATAAATCACCAGGTGACGCCCGGTTAAGGTTGTTGTTGGTCGACCGAAATGGGCGGCGGGGCGCCCCGGGCCGGGGCGGGCCGATTCGCGGCTGTTTGGCACTCGTTTTGCTGTTCTTCTTAACACCTTGTTACCCGTTTCAGGAAAACCCCGCATCATGCACGCCCGAGAACTTGCCGTCATGGCCAGCTGGTTAGCCGGTCATTCCACCCGCCTCGTGCTGAGGCGGGAACCTACATCCTGCGGGGCGGCCCAGCAGTATTGGACCTCCTGCAAAGGCCGGATGCAACGCTGGATGCATGCCCTGGACAGACTGGAAGATGGCGCCCGGTATTGTGAACCGGAACGTGTTGGCTGGCCAGCGGTCAAGATAGTCTTGGAAGAGATCCTGTTGTCGGAAGTACTGACCCGAACCTGGGCTGCTCTGGTTTCCGATCGGGAAAAATCCTGCCCTGACGCGGGGATGAGGCTCGTGGCCCTGAATGTGCATGCCCAGCAGAGTGTAGCCCGCAACCGGGCTCTGCGCCTGCTTGTCGCGGCGGATCCGTGTCGCGAACGAACAGCTGGCCGCATCAATCAGCTACGGGTGCAACTGGAGCGGTGGTCTGATTTATTGCTGTCCCGGTTGTCGAATCCTGGCGTGGGAGCCCGTTTTGCTTTCGATGCGCGGCGAATGATGAACTTCCGCCCACTACGGGGCCCGCGGCGCGGGGCTGTGCCGTGCGGCGAGCCGGGTTGGTCGAGCCAGGTCTTTTCCGATGACCTGTGCAACTCGACAGGACGCACGGCTGCCAATCCGGACTGGAACCGGAAGATTGCCAGCGGGGTCATGGCCTGTTTGGAAGCCGATCGATTCGAAACGCAAGGTTGGCCTGGGCTCACCGATCGCGGTTGGATTGAGACAGAGGGGGCCGATCCACGAGTGAACCTTGATGGCCCGACCAGCGATGCCTGCAGAAAACGGGACGCTAGATGACGGGTCAATCCCGGGTAGCCAGGATCAGACCCCAGAAATACGGCGCCGCTGGCAGGTGGGCGTACTGAATCTGGTCGAACCCCTGCATGACCATTTCATGCTGGACCCGGGCCGGATCGTGAAGTTGTCCGCCCGAAGTGCGCAAGCGTATTTCGAGTTCGGCGACCCGGTAGTTCAGTTCACCTTTATCCTGTCCGGGGAAAAGGTCGACAACCACCATTTCCGAGGAGGGTTTCAACAACTGATGCGCCGTCTTGAACAGCGACCGGCAGGTCTCCAGCGAGTGACGATGCAGAATGCCGGACATCAGGACCATGTCGAATTGATCGTCACCCAGATCCGGTTCCAGGTAGTTCCCCTCCACCAGATCGACCCGGTTCTCGACCCCGACGCTTTCCACCGTTTTGCGGGCCAGCTTCAACCCGGCCGCATCGTCGAGCAACACCAGGCGGGACTCGGGGTCCCGGTGGATCAGGGTCACGCCAAAGACGGCACTACCGCTGCCAATCTCCAGGACCCGCAATGACTTGCGGGACTCACCAAAGTCGAGAACCTGGGCAACATTCAGCGCGGCCGGAGTTGCCAGCCATTCGTTCGCCTTGGAATGGGCCAGGAAGTCGGAATCGGTCGCCGGTATCGCTTCGTCGTTGGGAAGGCTGATCCCACTGCGCACAAATTCTCCCAGGTGGCTCCAATGGAAATCACCAAAATCCCTCAATTCGCGGGGGATCAGGCGGGCGACGGTCGACAGGGCAAAATCGTCACCGTATTGCTCGATCAGCTCAGTTTCTACCAGCACGTTGAGCAACAGCGAGAGGGGTTCGGTCTGCAATTCCAGCTGTGTTGCGAGTTGGTCGATCGTTTTTTGACCCTCTGCCAGGGCGGCAATGATCCCCAGGGATACGGCCGTGCGGATCACGTGGGTGACCGCATTTCGGTTATGCAGACGGTAATGGGCCAGCAGGGCGTTGATTTGGGAGTCGGACAATCGTTTTTAACCCGTTTTTGTGAATCACTCCTATTCGACTGGCTTGGTCGATAGGACTTGGAAATTCGGCTAAAATGAAATCGGTAAAACCGGGGGGTTCAGGTCGGCAAAGGAGTCGCATGGATCCCCCATGGCATCCATTCAACTGAGATTTTAGCAATGAGACTCCGATTTTCTACGGCGATAGTATTGTTTTTTTCTGGACTACTGGTTGGTTGGGGGCCCGCCCTTTCGGATGCAACCCAGCTCGATCCATGGAAAACGGCCAAATGGATCTGGGACGACCGCCAGGCTGCTACCGCCAATCAGGAAGACAGCCCGAGGTATTTTCGTCATCGCCTTACCGTGACCGACCCAAACGCGTCGGCCACGCTCTGGGTAACGGCCGACAATCGTTGCACCACGTACGTCAATGGGAAGAAACTGGGCACCCATCCGTCCTGGAATACGGTGGCCCGGTACGATATCAAGAAACACCTCGTTGCGGGTGACAACACGATTGCCATCGAGGCGACCAACGAGGGTGGCCCGGCCGGCATGCTGGCTTCCCTGATCATCGGTGACGAAGTGAAACTGGTCTCCAATGGCACGTGGAGGGTCTCGGACGAGCGAAAGAAGGGTTGGAACAAAACAGGTTTTGACGACAACCAATGGGACAAGGCGGCCGAACTCGGCGCCTCGAATATGGCGCCCTGGAACCTGACTCAAAAGAGGGTCAGCTCACCGGCCGGATCGCAGAATCAGGCGGTCGACGGCGCCAAGCTGCGCCTACCCAAAGGGTTTGTCGCCGAGCGGTTGTACACGGTGCCGCAGGAGCAGGGCTCCTGGGTAGCCATCACTACCGACCCCCAGGGTCGGCTGATCACCTCCGATCAGTACGGCAAGCTGTACCGTGTCACTGTGGGAGAGTCGCCAGTCCAGGTCGAGCCGATCGATCTCTCGATCGGCCATGCGCAAGGTCTGCTGCACGCCTTTGGCAGTCTGTATGTCATGGCCCATGGGAACAAGCAATGGCCGGCTGGCCTGTACCGCTTGCAGGATAAAGATAACGATGACCAGTACGAACACCTGGAACTGCTGCGCGAAATGAAGGGGGGCGGAGAACATGGTCCCCACGCGATCGTCATGGGCCCGGACAAGAAATCGCTCTATATCTGTGCCGGGAACCACACGCAGTTACCCGAAGTCCAGGACTCGCGTGTCACGCAGGTCTGGCAGGAAGACCAGGCCACACCTCGTCTGCCCGATGCGCGGGGTCACGCCGTCGGCCGCATGGCACCGGGGGGCTGGGTCTGCCGAATCGATCCGGATGGAAAGAACTTCGAGTTGATCAGCTCCGGGTACCGCAACGAATACGACATCGCCTTCGATCCCAACGGGGAACTGTTTACGTACGATGCCGATATGGAATGGGATGTTGGGTTGCCGTGGTATCGCCCCACGCGCGTCTGCCACGTGACCAGTGGCAGCGAGTATGGCTGGCGACACGGCTCCGGGAAATGGCCGACCTGGTTCCCCGATAATTTACCCGCCGTGATCGATATTGGTCCGGGCAGCCCGACCGGGATTGTGTTTGGTACGGGGGCCAAGTTCCCGGCCCGTTACCAGAATGCGCTCTACATCTCGGACTGGAGTTACGGCATCATCTACGCGGTCCACATGAAACCGGAGGGCGCTTCGTTCCAGGCGGAAAAAGAGCTCTTTTGTACGGCGCCGGCGCTACCGGTGACGGACCTGGTCGTTAACCCGGTTGACGGCGCGCTCTATTTCCTGGTCGGTGGCCGACGAATCCAGTCAGCCTTGTACCGGGTGACGTACCAGGGTGATGAATCAACCGCCCCCGCCCAGTACCCGCCCCCGACCGCGCAGGCGTCGGTTCGCAAGGCGTTGGAAAAGGGGCATGGCAAACAGGGAGCGGGACTGACCGTCAGCCAATGGTCGAAATTGGCCAGCCCGGATCGGTTTGTTCGCTATGCGGCCCGCACGGCTCTGGAGAATCTCCCGGCGACCGAGTGGATCGGCAAGCTGAAGTCGGAAGAGAACCCGCAAATTATCCTGGAAGCCGTCATGGCGCTGGCGCGGGTCGGCGACCCGGATCAACAAGGCCTGGCGGTCGAACAATTGTCGAAACTCGATTGGAGCAACCTGACCAAGTCGCAGCGTTTGCATCTGCTGCGTGACTACGCCCTGATCCTGATTCGCATGGGCAAACCGAACCCGCCAACCCAGGCGGCCATCGAGAAGCTGGCCAGCCATTTCCCGGCCAATGACCCGGAACTCGATCGCGAGCTGGCGCGGCTCCTGTCGGCAGCCAATGCACCGCAGGCCGTCTCCACCACGATCGACTTGCTGGAAAAGGCGCCGACCCAGGAAGAGCAGATCCACTATGCGATCGTCCTGCACAACGTTCAGAACGGATGGACTCCGGAATTGCGGGAAAGGTATTTCCAGTGGTTCCTCGACGCGGCCGGGCTGCAGGGTGGTAACTCATTTGCACCTTACCTGAACAACATTCGCCAGGCGGCGATCAAGTCGATGAGCCAGGCAGAACAGGACGCACTGGCTGATTTGCTGGCCAAACAGCCGACCCCTATCGATCCGTATGCCGACCTCAAGGCTCGCCCGTTTGTCAAGAAATGGGGAGTCGATGACCTGTTGCAGGGCGAGCCGATCGATTTTGCCCGGGCGGATATCGAAAACGGCAAGCAGATCTTTGCGGCCGCCCAATGCTTCAAGTGCCACCGCGTGCAGGGGCAGGGGGGGATTGTCGGTCCGGACCTGACCAATGCGGGTCGCCGTTTCAATACGCGTGACCTGTTGGAGACCTTGATTGACCCGAGCAAGGCGGTCTCGGACCAATACCAGGCAACCATCTTCCAGATGGTCGATGGCCGAACGGTCAGTGGCCGGGTGGTCAACTTGAATGGCAAGAATTACATGGTCCAGGAAGATATGATCAACCCGGGTCGCTTGACCAACATCAACGTCGACCAGATTGAAGATTCCAAGCCGTCCACCGTGTCGATGATGCCGACCGGGCTGCTGGACAATTTCACCCGCCAGGAGATCGTCGATTTGCTGGCCTACATGAAATCGACCAGCCAATTGGAGACCTCAACTGAACAGTAGTTCACCCAGCTGGGCGCCAAGTTAAAAGAGTCGTTTTGTCGGATGTCTAATGAGAATTGGAGGCTGCATATGTGGATTGCCAAGTCTAGTCAACTCTTTTGTTGGGCGTTGATGTTGGCAGGAACTGCCGTTCTGGACAGAAATGATGCTGGTGAAAATGACCCCTTGGAGCCGTTGAACCGTCGCGTCGGTAGCTGGGTCAACAAGGTGGTTGAGAAAAAGGCTGCCTGGAACCCGGTAGAGCGCACCAGTACGGGCGAAGAAACGATTAAATGGGTGCTGGACAAACGTTTTATCCAGGGTGACGTGGTGATGAACGATGGTTTGAAAGGCCACTGGCTGATTAATTACGACGACGAATCCAAGACCTATCGCTCCTGGTTTTTTGGCAACAAAAGTTTTCCAAGGGGAGAAACAATCGGTCGCTGGAACCCGAAGCTGGAGCGGATGGACTGGAAATTTCAAGTCGCCCCTGATCTACACGGCAAGATGCATTTTCAGTTTTCCGGCCCAGATAAGATGGAGTGGGAAATCACCATCCATGACGGTCGTGGCCAACTGATGATGGAAACGTTTGGAGTTCAGACGCGGAAGAAATGAGATTTGCTTTCAGCCTGACGTGCTGGAACTCATAGGGTGAGCTGCCAGGCGGCCTGAAAGCAGGCTGAATCAACGTAAACTGGCTCACCAAAGCATCAATTTGGTTGACACTTGGCGATGCGGTCGATCAGAATCGAATAGATCTTTTGAGATGGGACGGAGAGGGGCAATGAGCAGATCACGTACGGCCAACCGGGTGCGCCCAGGCTTCACGCTGGTGGAGTTGTTGGTCGTGATTGCCATCATCGCCATCCTGATCGGGCTGCTGTTGCCAGCGGTGCAGATGGTCCGGGAAGCGGCCCGCCGGGTGCAGTGCGCCAATCATGTCAAGCAACAGACGTTGGCCCTGTTGAATTATGAGAGCGCCTACGAACACTTGCCGCCCGGTTTCAATACTCCCAGCATGACGATGTGGACCGGTTACATTCTCCCGTTTATCGAGCAGAACAACCTGTACGAGGGGCTCGACATCGAAGGGCCTTGGAAGGTCGCGACCGCGACCAACCCGAACAACCCGGCTGCGCTCGGTACCTACATCGAGATTTTTCAATGTCCCTCGGCCGGTGTTGACCAGCTCCAGTACGATCCGTTTCCAGCTACCGATCGGGTGCCCTGCTGTTACCTGGCCTGTGCCAGTGGCCTGTTGGACCGCGAATCGGGTGACTTGCCCTGGTGCGGGATGGGTCCCTTTGAAGACTACGATGGCTCGGATGGCATCTTTTATCAGAACAGCCAGACCCGTGTGGCCGATATTGTGGATGGCCTCTCCAATACGATCATGATGGGAGAATCGCTACCGGACCAGGACGTCTGGTATACGGACCTGAATGGGAATGCCCAAAAGATCGATCACTGGTACATCGGTTCAGGGGAACTGCGGAGTTACCCCGAGTCGACCGGATGGGGTTCGTCTGAGTGTTCCGAGTGCGTCGGTTCGACCGCCTGTCCGATCAACTCGATCAAGGACCCCAACGCCCAGAACGATGCGATGGAACTCAGCTTTGGCAGCCAACATCCCCAGGGGGTCAATATGGGGTTTGCCGATGGGCATTGCCGTTTCGTCAGCGAGTCGGTCGATGCCCAGGTCTGGAGTGCGCTGGGGACCCGCGCCAACCGGGAAACGAACACCCAGATCGATTAGGCCGCCGGCCCAACACGATTCGCAACAGAGCAAAAGAGGGTGGCTGAGGGGACTCGAACCCCCAACCCCTGGAACCACAATCCAGTGCGCTAACCAATTGCGCCACAGCCACCACAAAGATTTGACCCCATAAAAATAGGGTATTTCTGATTGTCGTCTAGATCTGTATCGGCACAAGCACCGAAAAAAATCGGCAAAAAACACCTAACGTAGCTAGAAGTCGCCATATCAGTCATTCTTGGCAACGAACTCGCTGCGACAATCGGGACAAAGAAAGAGTTGCCGCTCACGATCCAACAGTAGCGATGATTCACAATTAGGACACGGGATGTCTGTAGGCTCGCAGAGAGCTTCTTCAAATAGCTCGAACGCAACGTAATCTTCCGCGAAATCGTCCATAGGAAATGGTTTGGTTGGAATGTTAAAACGGGAAATAGAAACCGACCAAAGACTATTTGAGCATATATTGCAGAGCGAAGCCAATCACAAACGCCCACAGAAGAATATACCCATAGGTGCGCCAATAACTCCAATTTTTTTGCGTGATTCAATCGCGCTGGAATCTGTCAATTCACGATGTTGGTTCTTATCAATCACCTTGTTTACTGATGGTTTGCAAAGCAAACCATTGCGTCGGCCATGAATTCAGGAAGCCTTGGGTCGACCGATTCGAGTTGAAGTCGGAAATCGGGATGTTGTCGATACAACTCAGCCATGGCGATGTAAACCTGGGAGGACATCGTGTAAAAATTCTTTGAATGGTTGTGGTGCTGCCGGACAAGTGTCTGCACCTCGTCGGCATCGGGCGCGAGCCCCGTTTTCATGGCACTGGCCATGTTGCGATAAATCCGAGAGGCTTGTGCCAGGTTCTCTTCCCAGTCTTTTTCGGTCCAGTCGTTCCGGGTTTCGCTATCGAGGATGTTTTCCAGCAAGGTTTGTTCTGCTTTGGCATAATCCTTGTCCGGTGACGCAATGCGAATTTCGCTGATCTCCGTTTCGTCCTTCCCCTCGCAGAATTTTTGGAATTCAGTTGGGTTGTTTTCCATCGCGTTTCCCTTTCGTGATTTCAAAATGGGAAGGACTCGTCCAGTTCCGACTCGGACAGTTCCAGCAGGAATCCGCCCAGCCGTTCTTCCAGGATCTCCATCATCCGCCGCCCCTTGTCGGCCGTCGCCTGGTGCGGGTTGGCCGCGCCCGAGTTGGTGGTGAGCAGGTGCCAGGGTCGGGTGATCGAGACCCAGCCCTGGTTCAAGGCCTCAAACCGCATCGGCCGCGTCTTTCCCTCGTCGGCCGTCAGGCTGCCATCGTCGTTCCTGGCGACCAGGTTCGGGAAATAGGCGAGGGCAAACGAGGTCTCCATCTCGCCAGCGTGATCCTCGGCATGTTCAAACAGGTCGAAGTAGACGTCACCGATCGCCTGGTACCAGTTGCAGAGAAACAGGTGGGCCGGGGTGGTGCCGGCCATCTCGCGGAGAAACGGTTTCATCTCGTTTCCGCCGTGACTGTTGAGCAGCACAATTTTCTGGATCCCACTGTCGGTCAGCGAATCGACGATATCTTCCAGCACGGCATGCAGCGTAGAAGGGTTCAGGTTGATCGCCAGGGGGAATTCAGCCAGGTTCGTCTCCGTTCCAAACGGGATGGCGGGTAGCGTGACGACCGAGGCGCCCCGCTCATGGGCGTATTGGCAGATGCGCTGACTGACTTCGTTCGCTTCGAACAGGTCGGTGCCGTACGGCAGGTGCAGGTTGTGTGGCTCGGTCGCCCCCAGCGGGATCACGGCCACCTCGTAAGTCTGCTGCTTGACCTGGCCGTAATTCGTTTCGGCCAAAACCCACGGTCGAATATCGTTCATCACTTCCCTTCAAAACGTAATGTTCAGATCTGGTTGGGCCGCTTGCAGTCGCCCGACCCCGGCGCGCGTCAGGCCACTGCCCGACAGGTTGATGCCGGTCAGGCCTTTGAGCCGTATCAGGGTGGGGACGGCCGCATCGGTGATGCGGGTCCCGGCCAGATTCAGATCGGCCAGGGCGGGCAGTGCGGTCAGAGGGCCCAGGTCGTCATCGGCCAGGCTGGATGCGCTCAGGTCGAGTTGGGCCAGCTGCTGGAGCCCGCGCAAGCCCTCCAGGCTGGACCGATCTAGCAGGCAACCGGTCAGGAAGAGCTGGCGCAACTGGCCACAGCCCTGGATCCCGGCCAGTACTTCTCCCCGTAAATCGGCCGCCGACAAGTCCAGCCAGACGAGATGGGGACAGCGGCCAATTTCCGCCAGGGCGACCGGGGAGAGCTGGGAACGGGGCAGCGCTAACTCGGTCCGCAGGTTCGGGGCGCTGACGCCTGCCTCCAGTTGCTCCCGCTCGACCCGCAGGAATTCGGGGTAGGCCGTATCGATCTTGTCCATTGTGATCCCGATGATCTTGTTGAACGAGTCGTCCTTCAGCTTGCCCAGGTAACTGAGCCGCAGGAATTCACATAATTTTGGTTGCAGCCCACCATGATCGGCGCTCATCAGGTAGTGGGCCAGCCCGGCCGACTGGCTGTAGACCTTTTGGACTTGTGGGTGGGTTTGGAATGCTTTTTGATCGAGCCCTGTCAGCTCCTTGGCCGGAATGTAGAACTGTTCTTTCAGGCAGCGGATCCTGGCAAACTGGAGCCGCCTCGCGTCGAACCCACCCAGCACGATATGCCGCGGGAATTCGCTGAGCGATTCGAAATACATGGCGATCCCTTCATCCAGCCAGAGGAACCGGTCCGCGAACGGGTCCGGGGCCGAGCGTCGCGACTCGCGGAACAACTGATGGGTCAATTCATGTCGCCAGGTTGCCTGGTCCTGCACCTGGTCCGAGGCGTAAAAGAAAGAGGCTTCCTCCGAGGGTGCGTAATAGCCGGTCGAGGCCGCGATCCCCGGGATCGAGGGTGACAAGCCATCCACATAGGCATTCCGGTCCTTGAAAAAGATCACCTGGAATTTCTTGGTCGGCAGTCGCGCCTTTCCCTTGCCGGCCATCCAGCGCTGCAGCGTGGAGGCGCTGGACCAGTACTCAAAGAAGACCTGCCGCCAGACTTGATGCCATAGCTCGAGCTTCTCGGCCAACAAACGGGTCTCTGCTTCACTCGCCTGCGAGGCGATTTCGAAATGGGGTGTCTTGCAGATCCGGTACGATTTGGCCGGCCAGTCCATCAGCGGTTGGCGCCGCGTGGCAACGGTGATTCGCAGCCGATCCGAGGCGACGTGCCAGGCGTCTCCCTCGGCGCGATGCCCCAGGATCTCGCGGGCCTGGGCGTGGTTCGGGTTGTAGAACAGGACTTCGTGCAAGGTCTGAAAGCAGGCAGCGGCCTGCTTCTCGTCGCTCAGTTGACGGGCCAACGTGAACAGGCGATCGGCGTGCTGTTCCAGCAACGGTTGCAGTTTCGCTTCGTCCGGCAGATGAACCTGTTCCTGCGGTGGGAAAACGTAGAGTCGCTGCGGATCGCGGTCGATGATCCAGGGCCGGGCCGCTTCGCTCAGTCCGAGTGCCTCGATCGATTCCAGCAACTGTTGCTGGAGTGCCTGATGGCGTCGCCACTTGGAAGCCGCGGCCGACTCATCCGTGGAGTCGTTCCCTGTTTGCACAGCCAGGAGGTAGCCCGGGCAGAGGCCGATCCCGGCTGCGATCAAGGCGGCAAGGAGACTGGGCACGATTCGGTTCATGGCATCCGTTCAGAGTGGGGGAGGGTGTCCGCCGCTGGGGCTCCCTCATTGTATACAAACCGAGTCACAGAATCATAGCAACGATTCGAGTTCGTCCACCAAGCTGGCAAAATGGCGGAGCGCCGTATCGACCGGTTCCGGTTGTTCCAGATCGACACCCGCATCCCGCAGCAGGTCGAGTGGGTACTGGCTGCATCCTCCCTTGAGGAACGCCAGGTAGTCATTCAGCTCCTGGTCACCCCCCTGCAGCACCCGCTGGCTGAGCGCGATGGCGGCCGACAGCCCGGTGGCATACTTGTAGACATAGAACGCGCGGTAGAAGTGAGGAATCCGCAGGCATTCCAGCGAGAGTTCGTCATCGATCACGAATTCGGGACCGAAGTAATCCTGCAGCAACCCGTGGTAAACCGACTTGAAGGCGTCGACCGTCAACGGCTCACCCGCTTCGCACATTTCATGCGTGATCTTCTCGAACTCGGCAAACATCGTCTGTCGAATGATGGTGCCCCGGATGTCGTCGATTTCATTGTTCAGCAGGTAAGCCTTCTGCCGGTCGTCGGTGGCCTGGGACCGCAGGTGCTGGGTCAGCAACTGTTCATTGAACGTGCTGGCCACCTCGGCCACAAAGATCGTGTAGTTGTAGTACTCAAACGGCTGGTGCTGGCTGGAAAAATAGGAGTGCATCGAATGGCCCGCCTCGTGGGCCAAGGTGAAGACATCGTTCAAGACACGGGGCTTGTAGTTCATCATGATGTACGGGTCGCCATCGTAGGTCCCGTAACTGAAGGCGCCACTCTGTTTCCCCTGGTTCGGGTACCGGTCACACCAGCGGCCGCTGAGACCTTGCCGCAGCGTTTCGCAGTACTCAGTCCCCAGTGGTTGCAGCGATTCGCAGACCACGTCGACCGCCTGGTCCCAGCTGTGTTCCACCTCCAGGTCACTCAGGATCGGAACGTACGTGTCGTAGTGATGGATCGCGTCGAGGTTCATTTTGCGTCGCCGCAGGTCGTAATAGCCGTGCAGCGCGGGCAGGTTTTTTCTGACCGAGGCGATCAGGTTGTCGTAGACGCTGGCTGGTACCTTGTCGGCGAAGAGGGCCTTGTCACGGGCGCTCGCGTAGCCGCGGGCCCGGGCGTAGTAGACATCCTTCTGGATCGAGCCGCAGAGGATGGCCGACAGGCTGTTCTCGTGCGCCGTGAACTGTTGGTAGAACTGGTGAAACGCGTTCTTGCGAACCTCCCGTTCGGGAGAGATCAGCAGCTGGGAAAACGTGCTGGGGGTCAGTTCGACCTTTTCGCCCTGCTCGTTCTCGACGAAACCGAATTTCAGATCGGCATCGTGGAGCTGCCGAAAAATCTTGGAGGTGGCCCCGGCCATCTCTCCTTGCATGGCCAGCAGTTCTTCTTCCCGGCCGGTCAAGGTGTGGGGCCGGTAGCGAACCAGCCGCTCGAGCAGGAGCCGGTAGGGGGCCAGTTCGGGGGCATCGATCAGGGCCGCCCATTGAACTTCATCGATCGCCAGGATCTCCGGGCGGATATAGCTGCTCGCTTCCCCGGCTCGGGTGGCCACGTTCTGAAAGCGGCCAATCATCCGTTGGTAATGACTGTTGGCCTGGTCTTCGGTGGTCCGCAGGTAGGCGTAGTTACCGAGCCGTTCTCCCAGGCGATCCAGTTCGCTGTCAAAGGCCAGGCATTCGGCCAGCAAGGTGGGGGACTCGGCCAATTTGCCGCGAAAGGCCTCGTACCCATCGAGACGGGATTCCCACTGACCGAAGGCGTTTTCCCAGTCCTCGTCACTGGTGTACAGCCGGCTCAGGTCCCACGTATCGGATTCGGCCACTTCGGCTCGGGTTGGCAGTCGTTGGATATCGTTCATGGTCTCCCACGTGAAAAAAGTTTGCCGGGCCAGGGTCGTCTTGAACTACCCGCAGATTGTATCGGAAAAAAACGGTTTGAATCAGGTCCGAGGCCGTTTTCCCGTGCGGTCTCCTATTGCAGCTGGACCAGTTGTTTGAATTGGTCCGGCACAAACAGGCTGCCCTGTGTGGTCCGCTGGGGAGAATGTTGGGACAGGGCCTGCTGCAGTTGTCCTCGGTTGACGTCCTGCCGCAGGTATTGCTGGAAGGCGGTCGTAATTCCGGCCACCTGCTCCGGACTTTGGTGAACGAACTCCAGGCGGAAATGACGGATGCCGGCTTCCAGCATGGCGGGTAAAAAATCGGTGGCGACTTGTGCCTCGGCGCCAAACACCGTGTTGCGACAGCCGACATCCGCCAGCACGGCGTGGCGACGGCCGGTCGAATCCTGGACGGCGACCCGGTGTTTTTCACAGGGGTGGCCGCAGTTGGTATGGTCGGTCCCCTCCGACAGAAACCGGCAGAAAACACAGTGTTCCATGTGGAAGACGGGCAGGTGCTGGTAGGCGATCACTTCCAGGCGGCCGGGGTCAATCTGGCGGGCCAGGTCGACGATCTGCTGGGCGTTCAGATCGTGCGTCGGTGTGGCCCGTCGCAAACCGATGGCCAAAAATGTCTCCACGGCGATCCGATTGGCCAGGTTCAGACTGAAATCACCATCGATCGGCGGGAGGTCCGGGTCCGGGGTACCCAGGTCGTGCAACAGGCCCCCGGAGCGAACCAGCAGATCGCAATCGAGCGAGAGCAGGAACCGGACGATCTTCTGTTCACTCGGTTTCAGGATACGGGGGCTGGCAACCCGGCAGGGGAGATTGGCCCGCTGAACCTGCTCGACCGATTTTCTCAAGCCGTACAGCTCGAGGTAGTCGAGTGTGATGCTGCTCGGTTGACACGCGATGGCCGCTTCGAGTTGCTCGGCGTTGCGAACCAGCAGGTGGACGCCAGGAGCGTCCTGTATGGGGGCGACCGGGTCGGGATGCGCAGCGCGGTCGACGTTCCAGCGGGCCGGATCGACCGGGTGGACCGGGTTGGTTCGAGGAGCGGCCTGTTGCTGTTGCAGGTCGTTGACCAGTTCGCGGCGCAACTGGTTCAATTGGCTGGTCGGGACGAACAGCGGCTGGTCGCTATGCAGTGTGAGCCGCCCCAGGTGAAACGGGCTCCCCCCCAGTCGTCCCAACTTTTCTGCCAACAAGGTCTCGGTCAACGCCCGGTTGCGGGCCGGTTGCAACGGTTCACCCGCCAGCCGCTCGGCGCGCACGCCGGAATCGAGCTCGGCTTGAATCGCCAGAGGTTGGCCGGCGACCGCCTGGACCGAGAAATGAACAGGTCGGGTGTAGACAGGCTGGTGGGCCTGGGTCAGCCGTTTCAATTTCCGGTTGAGGGGGGGCGACTTGGTCCGCCAGACCCAGTCTCCCGGTCGAATCCGCGAAAAATCGATCTGGCCCGAACCGAATTCCAGTCGTTGGTCGCCGTCGGCCTGTTGTTCGACGCCGTAAACGTTGCCCCCTTCTTCTGGCTCATCCGGGCTGCGCCAATGGGCCGCATCGAACACGAGCCCGTCTCCCGGGGCAATCGTCTCGCCGCGGACCAAGATGTATGGATCAGCGACTTTCACGACGATTCCCATCTGGCATCCCCGGTGGCGGGGAGCCCGGGCCTGCACGACCTGTTGGTGATTGGTGCCGGCCAGGAAATGGGGCCCCAGTCCCCGCGAGTAGATCTGTTCCAGGTCCTGCTGTGACCAGGCCGGCAGGTGGCCGCTTGGCGTGGCGAGATGGGTTTCATAGCAGGCATCGATCGCCTGTCGGTAGGCGGATGTGGTCAGAGCGACGTAATCGGCGTCCTTGTAACGGCCCTCGATCTTGATGCAGGCCACCCCGCACTCGATCAGCTCGGGTACCTGCTGCAAGGCGTACAGATCTCCCGGTGATAGCAGGTACCGGTCGGCCTCCAGATCCCGGACTTGGTCATCAACGACCAGCCGGTAGGAGAGTCGGCAGGCTTGGGCACACTGGCCTCGGTTGGCGCTCCGTCCCCCCCACGCTTCGCTGCTGAAGCACTGACCGGAATAGGAGACACAGAGTGCCCCATGGGCAAAGACTTCCAGTTCGACCTGGGTGGCCGAGGCGATTCGGCGCATGTCCTTGAGGTCGAGCTCCCGGCCCAGAACGACGCGCGTGCATCCGAACGACTGGGCCAGGTTGGCACCCTCGGCGCTGGTGATCGACATTTGGGTACTGCCATGAATCTCCAGCTCGGGAACAACTTGCCGCGCCAGCCTGGCCACCCCGACATCCTGCACGATGATGGCATCGCAGTTTGCCTTGGCGATGGCGATTAGCGCCTGCTGGGCCTGTTCCATTTCGTGGTCGAAGACGAGCGTGTTGAACGTGACATAGCCGCGCACACCCCGGCGGTGCAGCGTCTCCATCACACGGGGAAGTTCGCTCAGCTGAAAGCCAACTTTGCTGCGGGCGGAAAAGTGCTTGAGACCGAAGTAGACCGCGTCGGCCCCCGCCTCGATGGCTGCCTGGAGCTCTGGCCAATGGCCAGCCGGGCTCATCAGTTCCAGTCGTTTACGGTTTTCCGGTTCCCTCGTCATCGGATCTGGCACACTTCGTTACGGGGTTGGGGGCGATCGTCGGTGCGAATCGCGCAGATGTCCATGGTAACCGAAGGGTGGCCGGAATCGCAGGGTTTGCGGCCGACACCGGAGCACGTTTAGCCGGTTGTTTCTTCCGCCTGTTGGCTGGAAACCTGATCGCGGCGATCAAAAAACCACTTCAGGCCGACAATCCCGGCCAGCCCGGCTCCGGCCGACAGGCCGAGCCAGGGAAAGATACCGGACGAACGCTTGAAGTCGGACGGTTTGAGCGAGGCGAGTACGTCGGCGTTTTCCAATCGTCCCCGCATCTCGAGACGGTGGACCAGTCCGTTCGGGTCGACGATTCCCCGACAGGCCTCGATATCGCAGAACTTTTGGGCGGGCCATTTCGAACGGACATAACCGGTGGCCGGGTCGGTTACCGGATAGCCGCGCTGCTTGTAGCTGCCGCAGGCGCGGTCGAAGGTTGGATCCTGCAGGAAGAGCGTGTGGTCAAATTTCTCCCGGGTGTGTACCTCGCCATCGTGGATGTGAACGGTGGGAAAAAAGAGAGAACCGCCATCCGGCTGGTTCAGTCGGGAACGGAACTTGAAGGCCATCGGGTGGGGCTTGCCCTCGAGCGTCTTTAACTGGAAGACAGCGAAACCGTAATCGGAGTAATGGGGAATCTGGTCCCACGATTCCCGCGGGATGCGGAACTGGGGGTCCAGCCGGTCAAAATCGTCGGCTGTGGGTACGAACGAGGCGATGAAATCGCCGACTTCGTGGACCTTCAGAATGGACCTATTAGCGGATGGGGCGCGGGAATCGACCTGCCCGCGGGGGTATTGTGTCAGTGGGAAACCGCTGCGGAGTTCCTGGAAAAAACGTTCGTGTTGTTGCAGTGAAATGAACTCCACTGATTGCTCTTCCACAGCCGGCAACTGAACGGGCAGAGGGAGGACCATGGCGTTCTTTTCGTCCGATTTGAAATTCATCTGGTAAACCAGGTACTGCCAGCCGTTGGGGAGCAGCCGCGCGAAAATATTGGTGTCGGTAACTGAAACGACCGGTTGAGAAAAGCAGCACATCGTGGGTCCTCGCGTTGACAGGGGGCGGGCTCGAAGGAATCACTCCACAGGTTGACTCGGGCCAACTCATCGGACAACCAGTCTAGTCGAGTGCGCGCTTCCAGCCAAACAGAAACAAAAACAGGTATTAACGACGACTGTCCAGTATGCATGTCCAGTCGTTTTCGTCTCCGACGCACGGACCGTTCGATTCGTTCCCAATATTTTGACTGGAAATTTATGTTGGCGATCGAGAGTCACTGTCCCCGCCGGGCCTGAAGGGCGGTTCTTCTGTTCAGGCGCGGTTGTTTCTGCGGTGGGGAATCGATTGAGGGCATGCACGATGCCCGGCTAAAATCCTCACGTCGAGCGGCACCCGGGAATCGGGGAGTTGGGGTAGAAGACCTGGCCATCGAGGCCGTAAGGGCTGGTCGCTTGACAGCCGAGACATGCCAGCAGGAGGGTAGCTGCCAGCAGGCAGAGGGTGGCGGTCAGCCAGGAATGCAATTTCATGATCGAGACCCGGTTTCAAGAAGCAGGATGGCCAGGGGGCGTCGGTTACCACAGCGCCCCGCTGACCGGATTGGCGAGTAGCCATACGTGTCCGGGACGGTGGTCGTTCAAAAAAACGTCGATGGCCCGTTTTCTGATAGCCCTGGTGTGAGAGCGACTGCCTTTGGCTGGCGCTGCTGAGAAAAAGAAACGGGTTGGAGGGCGAATCCCAACGACCCGTTTCCTTCTCGAGCGATGGCGTCATTCTGCAATCGTTTATTCAATGAGCGACATTTTGTAATGAGTCGGTGCGTTGTGGCTGGCACCGATCACCGAGTCGTTGGCGTGAGCCCCAGCGGCCACCATGTCATAATCATTTTTGTAGATCGGGTCATGGCCGTAAGCGTGCCCTTTGACAAACTGGTAGTGGCCATCTTCGAACAGGCAGTTCTGTCCGACACCACCGTGATTGCTGGACCGGAACCCCTCGTTCATTGGCGAGGGCTTGTCAGCACAAAGGATGAAGTGGCTTCTGCCTACATCGGTGGGCGCTACGTACTGTTCGTTTGCGTAGTATCCCATCGTGTAACCGTAATCCCCACCCATGATCTGGTGGTAATACGACAATCGTTCTCCCCGGCTTCCTTCAATCGTCTGCAGGCTGGGAACGAAAACGGGCGCTTCCCGATTTGACCCAGGGCAGGCCAGGTGATCGTCCGACAACAGGCCGGCAGCCTTGAGCGTCGGTGCAAAGATGCCAGTGACGGCACAGTTGCCGGAGGTCGGGATCGCCACGAATTGCCCATCGTGGATATCACTGTAGGACTGGAAGGCGGACCCCAGGCTGATCATGTTTTCCTGGCAGCCAGCTCGGTTGCTGTAATAACGGGTGTACGATATGGCCGGGAATAACAGGCCGACCATCACCGCGGCGCAGGCAATGCCCACCAACAGGTCGTTCAAGGACCAGCGGGACCGGAGGGTCCCGGTCGCGAACTCCGGGCTCATCTGCTGGAGCGAGCGCTCCCGGGAGGCGGGTGACAACGCGGGCTCATCCGGGTGAGAATCTGCGGCAGATTCACGCGCTTCTGTTTTCTGCAGGATCGCCAGCGATTCACAGGTTCGTCGCGCCAATCCAGGACGCGCTCCGGACCTGCTCTCCAGCAGCTCCAACGGAGCCAAGGAAGCCTTGATCTCGATCAGTTCATCTTCAATCTGGGGGTCTTGGTCGATCGACTGCTGGACCTGCTGCTGTTGGTCGGCGTCCAATGCCCCCAACACGTAGCCCAGCAAATCTTCTTTCGAAGGGTTATTCACGGTTCTTTTTTCACTCAACTGGGTAGGCCAAACCAGCTGGCAACCGCCGGGGGTTGCTCAGTCGACCTGGCTTGAATTCCAAACATCGGTCAGTCTGGCAATTGCCGAATGCAGGCGGCTCTTGACGGTTCCTACCGGAACCTCCAAAATTTCCGCCGCTTCGCGGTATTTCAAACCCTGGTAATAGACCAGCTGAATCACCGCGTGCATCGACTCGGGCAGTTGGTTCAGCGTTTCGCGAACGAGGCGATTTGCCTCGGCGCGTTCGGCCGACCCCACAGGACCCAGATCGCCACTCTCCAAGAGGTTCACCAGGCGGCCCACATCTTCATTTTCTTGCTCGCGCGGCGTGTCAAGGCTGACCATCCTGTGTCGCTTGTTACGCCGTCGGGCATCGATGGCCGCATTGGTTGCAATCGTATAAAGCCACGGTCGGAAACGACGACCTGCCTGAAACAGATCACACTTGAGATGAACCTGCAAAAACGCTGTCTGAAAAACGTCCTCGGCCATCTCGGCGTTACCCAAATACCTTCTCAGGTAACTGAACAACTCACGCTCATACCGGTAAACGAGTTGCGCATACAGCTCCCGGTCACCCGTTTCGCGGTATTCAATCAGCAATTGCTCGTCAGTCACCGGATCTTGCTTAGCAGTGAGTTGGCGTGAATGGTTAAAGTGCAAATCGTGAATCGTGGCTTGCATTCCTCTATACGTATCTTAGTGGAGGAAGTTCACGGGTCGGGCAAAATGCCCCACTCGTCAATCATTTCTCTTCGATACGACTCCTTAAAATCGGAAAACGTTGAGCAGTTTCCAGTTGGTTGCCGGGCATATTTCGCGTTTTTTACGGGAAAAACAGCGATTTTGGCCTGACGTTTTCAGTGCCCCAAGCACTGAAGAACCGGTCCCCTATCGGCCGTATCGGGGTCTCTGGTGACTCACCCGGTCCCCCAACAGGCCTTTTTTTACGCCCGCGAACGATTTACACTCGCAAACGCTGTCCCATCGCGAAGGATAGACAGTTGCAAACTTCATGCCGAAAAGGTCAGCCGTGAAGAAAAACCGCTATATCTGGGCCGCTCCAGGTGACGTAAATGCCTTTTTTGGCTTGATGTTAGACAACATTGCCGGTCTTGTTTTGACCGTCGGTATGTTAGCTAGCATCTTTCAGTTCCCTGTAGATTTTTCCTTGCGTTACATGGTGCCGGGAACGGCGATCGGCGTCATGGTCGGGGATCTGATGTTCTTTTGGTTGGCCTTTCGCTATGCCAAACGAACGGGCAAGACCAATGTGACGGCGATGCCACTGGGGCTGGATACACCGAGTACGATCGGGATGGTGTTGTTCGTGATCGGCCCCGCTTTTGTGACGGCCAAGGAGCGACTGTTGGCCGAAGGGATGGCCGAGCAAGTAGCCGTTCAAACGGCGGCGATGGAGGCTTGGCATATTGGTATTTGCGCCATCTTCATCACAGGTCTGATCAAACTTCTGATGTCTTTTGGTTCCAACTGGGTGCGGAACGTGTTTCCGCGAGCGGGGCTGTTGGGGTCGCTGGCAGCGATTGCCCTGGTGCTGATAGCCTTCATGCAGCTGCCCAAACTCGCCGTCAATCCGATTGTCGGTTTTGCCGCGTTGATCATTGTTCTGGTGACTTTGGTCGCCCGGGGCAAACTCCCTTTCCGAATACCGGGGGCCCTGGGGGCGGTCATGATCGGGTCGGTCTTGTGGTACCTGATGGTCGGCGCGGACGAGGCGCTGGGCACCCGTTTGGCACCGCAATTACCCAGTAATGAGACGGATCCCGTCTGGTTTCCCATGGAATGGCTGACGGTCTTCCAGTTTTCCTGGTTTGATGCCATGGAATCGACCTTTCAATATCTCCCGTATGTGATTCCCTTTGCCATTGCCACCGTGATTGGAGGAATTGACTGTGCCGAGAGCGCGGCATCGGTGGGTGATGATTTTGATACGAATAACGTGATTAGCATCGAAGCGCTCGCCACGATTGGTGCGAGTTTGTGTGGGGGTGTGATTCAAACCACTCCCTACATTGGGCATCCTGCCTACAAAGCGATGGGGGGCCGTGCGGCGTACACCCTGGCCACGGCCCTGTTCGTAGGGGGCGCCGGTTTGATCGGTTATTTCGGGCTGTTGTTCAAGTTCATACCGGAAGCGGCCCTTTTGCCGATCCTGATTTTTATCGGGATCGAGATTACCGCACAAAGTTTTCACGCAACACCACGCAGGCATTATGCGGCACTGGCAATCGCTTGTTTGCCGGCCTTGGCCAAGTTGATCATGATTTATGTGGGGCAGTTCGCCGCATGGTTGGATTGGGATTCATTGCCGGCCGCGGTGCGAACGGATTTACAGAGCTTGGTGCTGCATATGAATGTTTTGGCAGGAGGTTTTATTCTGACCAGCTTGATCTGGGCCTCAGCCATGGCCAAGATCATCGATCGCCGTTTCATTCAGGCCTCGCTCTATATGGCGGTGGGGGGATTGCTCGTCCTGTTTGGTGTGATGCATTCACCATTGGAGGGCGACAAGATGTTTTTGCCTTGGAATATGTGGAACACTTTGTACGCATTTGACGCGGCTTCGACCCGGGTCGTCCTGCAGTTTGCCGTTGCCTACCTGGTGATGGCAGTCCTGCTATTCCTGTTGGGTTTGACGATGGGAAAGACGACGCCACCCATTTCGACCGACGAAGAATTTGAACAACTGGAGGCCTGAATGAGCCTGGAACGTGTACGGGAACCGGAAGTGATGGATACTTCGCAGGAAGCGGAGGACTACAACGCGATGGATCACTCGGAGGTCAACCGGGTGTTTGTCAGCGATCTGCTCCATTTTGCCAATGCGCACGAGAAACCATTGGGGGATGTGTTGGACCTGGGAACCGGGACCGCGCTGATCCCGATCGAGTTGTGTCAGCGGGAATCGGACTGTCGGGTCATGGCGATCGATATGTCGATCAACATGCTGGAACTGGCCCGGTACAATATCGAGGCCGACGGCCTGATCGAGCGGATCGAATTGGCGCAGGTGGATGCCAAGCAGATGGCGTTTTCCGACGGGATGTTCTCCTCGGTGATGTCCAATAGCATCATCCACCATATTCCTGAACCAGCCGACTGCGTCAGTGAGATGGTGCGGGTGACGGCCAGTGGGGGAATCCTGTATGTGCGGGACCTGCTACGGCCCGAGACGGACGCCCAGGTGGAGCACCTGGTCCAAACGTATGCCGGCCAGGAGAATGACCATTCGCGACAGATGTTCGATGACTCGTTGCGGGCCGCCCTGTCGATTGATGAAATCCGGGAACTGGTCGTTCAGAACGGCTTTGATGCTGAGGATGTTCAGGCGACAACCGACCGCCATTGGACCTGGGCATCGATCCAGTCTTGAAGTGGGGACCATGAAACAGATTGTTGCCATCGTAAAGCCCTTCCTGGCTGAAAAAGTGATTACGGCCATCAGCCAGTTTGATGTGCTGGAACTCTGCGTCCGTGAAGTCAAAGGGTTTGGTCGCCAGAAGAACTACCTCGACCGGTACGGCGAGAACGAATATTCACTTGTGTATGTTCCCAAGGTCGAGATTGCCGCCTGGGTGGACGACCGCCTGGTCGACGCCGTTCTACAGGTGATCAGCGAGATCTCCAGGACAGGTCGCCCGGGCGACGGGAAAATTCTTGTGCTGCCGGTGGGGGAAACCCGCTTTTGATTTTCGCCACGGTGAAAAACTGTTATCATATCGACGTACTTGAAACGCGATCTGCCTGGTTGGGAAAATGAAGTTATCGATCTGCCGTTACCCGATGCTGTCATCGTTCGTTTACCTGTTGCTCTGCTCCAGTCTGTGGGCGGTCCCCCAGACGGAAACCGCAGTCAGCTTCAAGAACGACATTCAGCCGATTTTTGAGAATCACTGCCTGAGGTGCCACGGCCCAGACATCGAGGAGGGATTCCGGATCGATGAAAAAGAGGCCGCCCTGGACTATATCACGCCAGGTGAGCCGGAAGAGAGTGAAATTTATACTTACCTCGTTACGGATGACGAAGAGGAGCTGATGCCACCGCCGGACGAGGGCGGACCCCTGGATGACGCGGATGTGCAACTGGTCAAGCTTTGGATCCAGCAGGGTGCCTCTTGGCCGGATGATGTCCAATGGGCCCCGGCCGAGCCCGAGGCGGAACCCGTCGGCAACGCGGAACCCGTCGGCAACGCGGAGCCGGTCAGCGGAGCGGCCCCGGCAGCCGAGACTGTTGTGGTCAAGACCGACGAGCCCAACCTTTACAATGCGATCGGCTCCCTTCACCCGGCCATGATCCACCTGCCGATCGGGTTACTGCTCGCCTCGGGGCTGTTTGCCCTGTTCAGCCTGCGGGGCAGTTTTGTGATGAGCGATTGCTCCTACTACTGCCTCTGGCTCGGCACGTTGGGGGCGATTCTCGCCTGCGTGACGGGCTGGTGGTTTGCGCCAATGGAGAACTCGGCTTGGCAGGTCGAATCACTGGAAGACCTGACCAACATGGACAGCAAGATTTTCTGGCACCGCACGACCGGTCTGGCGGTGACGGCAGCTGCTCTGTTGGTCGCCCTCTATGCCACGGGGTCCCGCAATCGAAACCCCGACGACGGGGTGCTCTGGAAACTGGGGGCCATGTTGCTGGCGGCCGGCATTGCCTATGTCGGGCACGAGGGGGGTGAGTTGACTTGGAACCGGGATGGAAAACATTACCGGGACCTCGATCGCGTCTTTGAAAAATATCTCCCCATCTTTTCCAGTGATGAGGATGCGAAGCGGGCCAAGCCAGCCCCGGCCGGCCAGGGGACTGACGCGGAGAAGGCGGCCGATGATTCGGCAGCGAGTGCGGTCACAGGCAAGACCTCTGCCGAGACTGCAGGCGAGACCTTCTCGTCGGACCCGAACGGCTCCCAGCCGGAGCCGGGACTCCAGAAGTAGCCCCCGTCGGGAAACCGGTTTAGATCCTCTCCAGCTCGATTTCACACTCCGGCAAGGCGCCGATAAAGATCCGGCCGTAATACTTTGTCTTGATACGAGGGTCGAGGATCACCACGATACCCGTGTCGGTCTGGCTGCGGATCAGACGCCCAAACCCCTGCTTGAACTTGATCACGGCCTGGGGCAACTGGTATTCGTTGAACGGATTGCCACCCGCCTCGCGGATGGCGTCCAAGCGGGCCTGCAGCAGTGGCTGATCGGGAACACTGAATGGCAGGCGGGTGATAATCACGTTCTGCAGCGCGTCACCCTGCACGTCGACACCCTGCCAGAAGCTGTCGGTGCCAAACAGGACCCCGCGGGGATTCTCCTTGAATTGCAATAACAACTGGTTGCGGTCGACGCCGGAAGCCTGGCTGTAGACGGCCAGGTCGTTCTCAATCAACCAGGGGGTCAGTTCGCGGACTGCCCGGTTGAGGAAGGCGTAGCTGGTACAGAGCACAAAGGCGCGGCCGTCGGTTTGTTCTACGTACTTTTTGATCGCCTCGATCGACTGCCGCTCGTGGGTATCCCGATCCTTGGCCGGGTCGGCCATGTTTTCGACCACGATCAGCTTGGCCTGGCGCTGGTAGTCGAATGGGCTGCCCAGTTGCAGGGTCCGGGTCTGGGTCAGCCCGATTTGCCGCTGGAAAAACTCGAACGAGTCGCTGCCGGTTGCCAGGGTGGCACTGGTCAGGACACAGGTGTCGACTTTGCTGTACAGGTTCTCCCGCAACTCGGGCCCCACGTCGAGCGGGGCGGCCATCAGGCGGACGTTCTGTCGGCCGCGGCGGGACACGGACGTCTCCATCCAGTAGACCCCGTCGCTCAACTGTTGCAGCCGCCAGTTTTCCAGTTCGGCCGCCAATGCATCCATCCGGTCGCAGGCCGAGACCAGATCCTGCCGATCCGAAGCGGTCTCACGACCATCGGCAAACCGCCGAACCAGTTGGCTGGTTTGCGATAGGGCGGGACTGAGCGGGTTGGCAACGACGCCGGCTTCCAGGACCCGCAGCAGCTGGGATCCCGAGGTGCCGGATCCCTGGTGGCGGGCTGCCCAGGCTAACAGGTCACCGAAAAAATCGTCCATCTTTTCACGACAGAGGTTGGCCGCTTTCTGGCCTTCGGCAAAGCGGTGGGCGACCAGGACGCCCTTGTTCCGCCGCGGGTTGAACAGGCGGTTCAACGCGTACTCGACCCCTCGCAGCGTCACGCCAATCCCCAGATGATCACTGGCCACGTCCTGGATGGTGTGCGCTTCATCCAGGATCACTGTGTCGTAATCGGGCAGGATGTTGACATTGATTTTTCGCAGTGCCAGGTCACTGAAAAACAGGGCGTGGTTGACGACCAGGATGTCGGCGTTCTGCAGCCGCTTGCGGGCGCGGAAATAGTGGCATGCGTCGTAGGTCGGGCAGTTGCGTCCCAGGCAATTGCTGCTGTCGCTTTGGACCTCGTCCCAAACCTGCGGTAACAATCGAAAATCGAGTTCGCTACGGGAACCGTCCCCCGTCTTCTTGCTCCAGCGCAGCAACTGCCGCAACTGGTCATGCTCTTCGTCCAGGGCAAACAGGCCTTCGGCCTTGCTAATGGCCTGGCCCAGTCGACGGAGACTGACGTAGTTGCCGCGGCCCTTGGCCAGGACGGCCGAAAACTCGAGTGGGATCAGGCTGTTGAGCAGTGGCAGGTCCTTGCTCATCAACTGTTCCTGCAGACTGATCGTATGTGTCGAAACGACAATTCGCCGTCGGCCTCCACTGGAGGACTCCTGGGATTCCGCCAGGCTGAGGATGGCTGGCACCAGGTAACCAAAACTCTTGCCGACCCCGGTGCCCGCCTCGACCACGAGGTGCTGTTTCTGCCCGATCGCGTCGGCCACCGCGTCGGCCATCTCGATCTGTTCCTGGCGGAACTCGTAGTGGGGCAACCGGGCGGCAATCCGGCCATCGGCACCGAGGATATCTTGGACGGCGATCATATCGAGCGAAGCAGTCGGTTCAGCAAGTGAGGCGCCAGCATGGCAATCCCTCGATTATCCACATCGTGGCGAAAAAACCTAGCAGGTTGGTTCCGCCTCGATCTGCCGGCCGGTGAGACAGCATCAGCCTGTCATGGTAGATCTTGTGTTTTTTTATTGCCCGCAGGTTGGGTCGACCAGGCAGGGGAATACACAAGTGGCCAAAAGAGCAACCAGGACCAGGATCGAAAAGAGGGTTAGTCTCATTCGTGGACTCCAATTCGAGAGAGGGAAGGGCAGGAGCAAATGGAATCGGTTCCGACCGGTTGATGGTCAAGCCGTCCAACATGCGAGGGGTGATCGAGAGGGAAGCAAGTAGCGTGCCAAATCTGGCTGGCGCCACTGCTACCATTTGCGCGGCGCGCGGTTCAGGGCTGCCCGGACAGCCCTTTCATCGATCCGAATGAAATCCTGATAGCAGTCTCTGCTGGGAGAGCGGTGCAGCCCAACATGCTCACGTGTACTGTTTTGAGACAGCGGTCCGAGCTTGAGACGGGTGTTCCGATCCTAGTTGGACCGCTTCTGTTGCAGTAGCCATTGGTAAAGTTGCGGGTTGTTGTACGTTTCTGTCCAGGCGTCGTGGTCTGCCTCGGGATAGACGGTGAATTTCACGTTGCCGTCAATTGCCTGGAGTGCCTCCACCAGGCGCTCGGATTCGTTGATCGAGACGATCTCATCCTTGGCTCCGTGAAAGACCCAGACCGGCAGGTCCTTGAGTGGCTCCATTGCCGATTCACGGCCCCCGCCACAAATGGGCACGATGGCAGCGAACCGTTTCGGATAACGGCTGGCCAGGGACCAGGTGCCGTATCCTCCCAGGCTCAGTCCGGTCAGGTAGACGCGTTGCGGGTCGACTTGGTATTTTTGCAGCACATGAGTCAGCAGGGCGTCCAGCGAACTGGCACTCCAACGCCGTTCTCCCGTTTGCGGTGAGATCACGATAAATTGCCTGGCGGGAGTCTCGGCCGAGGACTCCAACAACTGGGGAAGACCGTTGCGTTTCACCCGATCGATATCATTTCCCACACTCCCGGCACCGTGCAGGAAGAGGATCATCGGCCAGGTTTTCTTCTTGTCGGCAGTGTACCCGCCGGGCAGGTGAACAAGGTAATCCATAACGACGGGGGTCTGCTTGAAACCTTCAAACCGCTCTGCCTGCAGGCCTTGCGGCTCGTGCGCCGGCGCATCCTCCTGTTGAACGCCTTTCGGGTGGGCGTTAAAGAAGGCAAACAGCTCTGGGAAGTGTTTGAAAGCCACATCGACATGGCCTCCTCCTTCGATTTCAAGGTACTCGTATTCCATCTGAAGTTCTTTCATCTTGGCCACCCAGCGGCGCGCCCCGTGAACCAGCCCATCCTTGTCGCCCTGAATTACGATCACCGGGATATGGGTCATCGTCTCCAGGCGTGACGGGTTGCGAGGTGCGGCTGGCGCAATCGGTCCGAGTGCTGCCCAGATGTCAGGATACTTGCTCCCCAGGTGCCAGGTGCCGCCGCCCCCCATCGAATGTCCCATCAGGTAAATGCGATTTTCGTCGATATTGAATTCTTTGCGAATGATTTCCAAAACGTTCATGACATCTTTTTCACTGAGCTCGCCCAGGTTGTCAGGATCGGAGCCCCGGCCCCCGCCTTTACCGCGCGAGCCGTACCAGCCGCGTGAGTTGTATCCGGTCGGAGCGACGACCAGGTAACCATGTTTTTCCGCTTCCCGCGTGAAGCCGGGGTAACGAATCATGACGGCCGCATTGCTGCCTAGCCCGTGAAGGGCAACGACCAGAGGGGCTTTTTTCTGTGGGTCGTAACGGGTGGGAACATAGAGAGAGTACCTCATCGACTTGCCCGCTTCGGCGAAATCATATTTGCGGGAGAGGATCTTCCCCTTGGTCAGTTCGGTTTCCTGAGAACAGGCAATCGAGGGAAACCAGGCGAGAAGCAGCGTCAGCAAGGCCAGCAGGCTGGAGAAACGTATCATGTCTAACCTTCAAGATCGAAGGAGGTGTCGGTTCGGCCGGTTGGCCTGATCAGGAAGAAACCAAGCATACCACTCCCGGAACCGGTCGGCGCTGCCTCCTTATTCTCTTTTTGAGAACCTCGTCGCAAATCGAGACGAAATGGTCCGTTCCATCCATTTCCATAAGTTGAAAACGCGGGTTTTTTTGAAAAAACAAGTTTGGCATGCGGCTTGCTTTAAAGTTTGATCAGACGAGTCAGAAGGGTTCGTAGCTTCAATCTCCCGAAGCGAATCTCTTCACCCGGCTTGTCTACCACAATTTGCCTTATGTTTGACGTCTGGGTGATTGCACAGACGTCAGAAGCCAGACCCAACCACCTCAGGTTAAGTCGCTCTTCAGGGTTCTGGCTTTTTCTATGCGCTAGCCGTGACGTCTGCAGTTAGCGGGAAGCAGGTCGGGCCGCTGCCCAGGCATCCCAGCTCCAAGTGGCGCAACCTGCGGGCAACCTGCGCGCAACCGCAACCTACAGGTCGATCAGGCGGAACAGGATCGACATCCCCTGGCCACCGCCGACACAGAGTGTGGCAATGCCGAGATCGCCCGTCGTATGTTCTGCCACCAAGCGATCGTGCAAGGTCATCACCAGGCGCAAGCCACTGGCTCCCAACGGGTGGCCGATCGCCATTGCGCCACCCCATCGGTTGATTCGTTCGATAGGCAGCTGGAGCGCCGTGGCTGAGGCGAGTACCTGGATCGCAAACGCTTCATTGATTTCGTAGGCCGCAATATCATCCGCTTGCAAGTCGTTGCGCTGCAGCAGCAGGCGGGTCGCCGGTACCGGTCCCAGTCCCATCACGTCGGGTGCCACATGAGCGATGGCCACATCGACAATTTCCAAGGCCTTGGTAAACCCGGTTTGACGGGCGACCGAGGCGCTGGTCACCCACCCGCTGGTCGCCCCGTCGGTCAGGGGAGAGCTGGTGGCGGCCGTCACGCTTCCGTCGTCCAGGAAGGCCGGTTTCAGACTGGCCATCTTCTCCCGGTCGACCGGGTAGCGGACAAATTCGTCCCGCTCGATCAGGTAGGGGTGGATCTGGTTGGCGTAACGACCGTCCTCGTACGCCTGGAAGGTGAGCTCATGCGATCGGGCTGCCAGGTCTTCCTGCCGGGAACGATCCAATTCGGGAAACTGGCTCGCCACGTTCTCGGCCGTGATCCCGTTGGGGGTATAGGCGGTTGCCAAGGCGGACTTGATCGTCTCCGATTCGGAGAAATTCGCACCCCGCCGCGGGATCCGGCTCATCGACTCGATACCGGCCACCAGGTAACAGTCTCCCCAAGCCGAGTGGATGCGGGCTGCGGCGATGGCGAGCGCTTCCAGGCTGCTGGCACAGAGCCGGTTGACGGTCATCCCGGGCACGTCGAGCCCGGCACCGAGGGCGACCATGCGGCCCAGGTTGTAACCTTGCTCGCCCTCGGGATAGGCACAACCGACGACCAGATCCTGTGGACCGTATTGCCAGAGACGTTCGTGGCGGCTGGCCTGGGCCGTGAAGAGTTCGACCAGCAGGTCATCGGGACGTATCTCCGTGTACGCTCCTTTGCCGGCGCGTCCAAACGGGGTGCGGAGACCGCCCACAAAAACGGGGGATGAGTTAGATGGATTCATGCGATGACTCGACAGATTTCCTGGACAGTTCTTGACCCTTGGCGAAACGTCCGGCCAAGCCGTTGCCGCGGTGACTCGGCCGGATCACCAAGTCTACCCTCCACCGCCGGGTAAATTAAGCCGCGTTCTTTTCCCGTCGAACCAGGACAAATTCGGCTACAATGGGGTTCCCGCCCTCAACCGAGACAGGAGTCAGAATGAATTTGAAACGGTGGATCCTACTGCTGGCCTGTGGTGCCTTGCTGGTCAATGGCCAGGCGATCATGGCCGATGGACCGTTGGCAGCCCGGGCTGACCTGCAACGTCCCAATATCGTGCTGATCATGGCCGATGACCTCGGCTACGAGTGCTTGGGAGCCAATGGAGGGACGTCCTACCAGACGCCCAACCTGGACCGCTTGGCCTCGGCTGGCATGCGGTTTCGACATTGTCATAGCCAACCGATTTGTACACCGTCGCGTGTCAAGCTGATGACGGGCCTGTACAACAAGCGGAACTACGAAAAGTTCGGTTTTCTGCCGAGTGGGCAAAGGACGTTTTCCCAGGTCTTGAAACGGGCCGGCTACAAGACGTGTGTGGTTGGTAAATGGCAATTGGGTGGGGGCCTGCAGGGTCCACATCATTTTGGCTTCGACCAATACTGTCTCTGGCAGGTCGATCGCCGTCCCGAGCGATACCCGAATGCCGGTTTGGAAATCAACGGGAAACGAGTCGATTTCAGCCAGGGTGAATATGGTCCCGACCTGGTCAGTGATTTTGCCTGCCAGTTTATCGAGGCCAACAAGCACCAGCCGTTCCTGGTCTACTACCCGATGATCCTGACCCACTGCCCGTTTTGTCCCACGCCTGGTACGCCCGATTACGATCCCCAGGATAAAGGGTCCCAGACGTACAAGGGGGATGCCAAGTACTTCGGTGACATGGTGACCTACATGGACCGGATCGTCGGCAAAATTGAACGGCAGTTGGTGGCGTCCGGTGTGCGCGACAACACACTGATCCTGTTTACCGGTGATAATGGAACGGACAAGCCGGTCGTTTCCCGCATGGGCGATCGTGAGGTGGTCGGCGGCAAAGGAAAGATGGATGACACGGGGACCCATGTCCCCTTGATTGCCAATTGGCCAGGTAAAATCGGAGCGGACCAGGTCTCCGATCGGCTGGTCGATTTCACCGATTTCTTTCCCACGATCTGCCAGGTGGCCCAGGTTCCCGTCCAGGCGGACTGGCACCTGGATGGCCAGAGTTTCCTGGGAGATTTAACGGGGCAGGCTGGGCCAGGTCGGGACTGGATCTACGTCTGGTACGCCCGCAACGGGGGCGCCCAGGGCAAGGAGTGGGCCCGCGATGCACGATTCAAGCTGTACGGCGATGGTCGTTTCTTTGACCTGGAAAACGATCCGACTGAAACGCGGCCGAGCAACAAGATTAAGGAGCTCGATTCGCGGCCGGCCAAGCAGGCCTATCGAAAATTGAAGGGTGTGCTAAAAGAATTCGACACGATTCGGCCTGAGGCGGTCGCCGCGGTGGGCGAGAAAATCAAAGCAGAACAGCAGGAAAAAAAGAGACAGCAACAAGAGAAGAAGGGTGCGGGAAAATGAGATTGAATCGATGCTGGATCCTACTGGGACTGTTGGCGGGGGTGGCCCTCGGCGGGTTGGCCGAATTGCGGGCCGACGATCGCGCGGCGCCCAATTTCGTCATTATTTTCTGCGATGATCTTGGCTACGGTGATTTGGGTTGCTTTGGTCACCCAACGATTCGCACGCCGCACCTCGACCGCATGGCGAGTGAGGGACAAAAATGGACCGAGTTCTACGTCGCCGCCCCGGTCTGTACGCCCAGTCGGGCCGCCCTGCAAACGGGCCGTTACCCGATCCGCAATGGGATGTGTTCGATGAAGCGGCGGGTTCTGTTTCCAGACTCGCAGGGCGGTTTGCCGCCGGGCGAGGTCACCCTGGGTCGCCTGTTAAAACAGCGTGGTTATTCGACCCATGCGATTGGCAAGTGGCACCTGGGCCATTTGCCCCAGTACCTACCGACGCGGCATGGTTACGATACGTATTACGGTATCCCCTACTCGAACGATATGGATTTTGTGCAAGGCTCGACCCGGACTCGTTTCGAGGACCCGGATTTCCGCAATTTCAATGTGCCCTTGATCGAGGGGGAGAAGATCATTGAACGGCCGGCCGATCAGAATACGATCACCAAGCGAGCTTGTCAACTGATCCGGCAGCAGGAATCGGGGCAGCCGTTTTTGATCTACCTGGCTCATAATCTGCCCCACGTTCCCCTGTTCCGCTCGCCTGCCTTTGCCGATGCCAGTCGCCGGGGACTGTACGGGGACGTGATCGAGGAGATTGATTGGTCGGTGGGCCAGGTGCTCGGAACGCTGCGCGAAACGGGACTGGACCGGAACACGCTGGTCGTTTTCACCTCGGACAACGGCCCCTGGAAGAGTTTTCGACAGCAGGGTGGCTCGGCCGGTTTGTTGCGTGACGGCAAGGGTTCGACCTGGGAAGGCGGCATGCGCGAACCGACCCTGTTCTGGTGGCCGGGCCAGGTAGAGCCCGGGGTGGTGATGGAGATGGGCTCGACGCTCGACCTGTTGCCGACACTCGCCCAGTTAGCCGATGCCGACCTGCCAACGGATCGTACGCTGGACGGGTTCGACCTGTCGCCGACCCTGCTGGAGAACAAGCCGAGTCCCCGCGACCAGATGGTCTATTACCACGGTGACGAGGTGTTTGCCGTGAGGCAGGGGATGTACAAAGCCCACTTCAAGACCAAGACGTCCTATACCGGTCAGCGGGAGGCGAAAGTCCATGATCCGCCATTGCTGTTCCATTTGGGCCACGATCCGGGGGAACAGCATGATGTCGCGAAACAGCAACCGCAGGTCGTGCAGGCGTTGCGGGAACTGAAAGCGAAACACGAGGCGAGTGTTGAACCGGTCGAGAACCAGTTGACTCGCAAAGAATAAGCGCCGGCGGCCGGATTGGCCGTTAGGCCAGCCACTGGTCGTCGATGCCCAACTGATCCCGACTCACGCCTGGGGCCAGCTGTTCAATCTTGAATTGCCCGTTCCCGACCGAGAAGACACCCCGTTCGGTCACCACCTGGTGGACGACCCGCTCGCCCGTCAGGGGAAGTTCACACTCGGCGACCAGTTTGCATTTGCCCGCCTTGGAGAAATGGGTGAGCATGACGATCACCTGCTTGGCGCCATGCACCAGGTCCATGGCCCCTCCCATCCCTGTTACTTTTTTGCCGGGCACCATCCAGTTGGCCAGGCTGCCGTGACGATCGACCTCCATCCCTCCCAGGACACAGAAATCGATATGCCCGCCCCGTATCATCCCGAAGCTGAGGGCGCTGTCAAAAAAACTGGCCCCCTTGCCGGCCGTGATCGTCTCTTTACCCGCGTTGATCAGGGTGGGCGAGACGGTCTCTGGCAGGGGCCGGCCATCCACACCAAGCACTCCATTTTCCGAGTGGATCATGACCCGTTTCTCGGCCGGCATCCGCTCGATCACCATCGTCGGCATCCCGATCCCCAAGTTGAGACTGGAGCCCGGCTGGATCAGGTCGATCACCGTGTCCGCCATCTCCGTCTTGGTCCAACCAACTTGCGGGGGATTAGAATTCACTGGATTCAGGGCGTCTATTTTGGTTGATGAAAGGCGGATTCGAGACGTTTGCTGATTTTCTGTCGCTGTTCCTGAGTCAGTTTCAGGTCCACGCTGTGGATGGCATGATTGACCATGTTCTCGCGTTGCGTGGCGTCGTTCCAGCGCGCTTGGCAATCCTCGGACAGTTTGTAGAGCGGATCAAAATAGAGGAACAATTCGTCTGGCTTGACGTTCGGTGCCCGCCAGACCGAGATGCCGTTTTCTGCGTTGTAGTACTCGTAAGAGGAGACGTGGCGTTTTCCACCACCGCCGGGAGCATCGCAGACAAACGTCGGGGTGTTGAAACCCGCCGTGCAACCGCGAACCTGTTTCTCCAGCTCGACCGCTTCGCCGAGGGAAGTGCGGAGGTGTTCACAGCCGGGTACCATGTCGTGAACATAGACATAGTAGGGTTGGATATTCATGTACGAAAGTTTCTTGGTCAAGCGGATCATGACATCCGTGTCACTGTTGACCCCTTCCTGCAGGACGGCCTGGTTGCGGACGATCACGCCCTCGGCAAACAGGCGGTTCATCGCCAGGCGACTCCACTCGGTGATTTCCCGCGGCGAGGAAAAATGGGTATGGATCACGACCTGTTTACCCAGGTCGCGTCCCTTGCGGTGAACATCCAGGAATGCCTCGACCCAGCGGTCATCGGTCAGGATCTTCTGGGGCAAAATTGCGATCCCCTTGGTGGCATACCGCAGTCGCCGGACGTGATCGATTTCCAGCAGCCGGTTGCCAATGAACTCGATATGTTTGGCCGTCATGTTGAAGGCGTCGCCGCCGGAGATGACGACATCTTCGATGCACGGGTTGTCGGCAATGTACTGGAGCGCTTCCTCCGTCCGCTCCATGTTGGCCCCGTACGTCTCTTTTTCGACGCTTTCGGTCGATCCACCAATGATCCGGCTCCGCGTGCAGTAGGAGCAGTATACGGGGCACGTCGTCAATGGCAGGAACAGGACTTTGTCCGGATAGCGATGCGTCAACATCGGCACGGGTGAATCGACGTCTTCGTAGAGTGAGTCGGCCAGGTAATACGGATGGTCCGGCAACATCTGTGAGGCAACCGGCAGGAACTGTTTTCTGAGTGGATCCTGGTACGGATTGTCCCAGTCGATCAGGGCAAACACGTAAGGCGTGATGCGGATATTCATCGGCGCAATCTTCAGCCCGGCGTCGATGTCATTGATCAACTCATCGGACACCCGGTTCCCCAGCACGTCCTTGACCTCGGACAGTCGTTTGACCGAATTTTTGGCTTGCCACAGGTGATTGCCAAACTGTTCATGGTCGACCTCTTGCCAGGCCGGGATCGTCTGCCAGAACGTGTCATCGCGAAACAGCCGATGATCCAGCGAGAGGGCTGCGTTGGAGGGATCGGATTGTATCATGTCGCCACCTGTACAAGTTTGAGCCGAATGATTTTAGAACCGAATGAGATTGGGGGCCGAAGAAGACCAGTACGATCCCGTCCAGATAGTCCAGCCGGGATGGACCTAGCAAGTCTAGTTGAGCGGCCAATTCAGGGATATAGCAACTTTTGAGTGTGTGATGGAGGCCGGAATTATACGGTTGGCAGGGCAGGCGACGAGTGTTTCGTTCCGTTTCCCCTTATGCCGGGGCGTAAACCGGAATTTCGACCACGTTTTCGTAGTCTCGCCCCTGGTAGATTCTCTGCACAAAAACCCCGGGCAGATGGACATCTTCGGCCGGAATCTCCCCCAATTCGACCAGTTGTTCGACTTCGACGACGGCCGTTTTTCCGGCCATGGCCATCAGCGGCGAGAAATTCCGGGCCGTCTCCTTGAACCACAAGTTGCCATAGGTGTCCCCCTTTTCCGCCTTGATAATCGCAAAATCGGCCGAGAGTGGATACTCCAGGATGCACGGTCGGTCAAATTCCCGGACTTCCTTTCCTTCCGCTACCAAGGTCCCGGCGCCGGCCGGCGTGTAGAACGCTCGGATACCCATTCCCGCTGCGCGGATCCGTTCGGAAAACGTACCTTGGGGTACCAGTGTTGTTTCGACTTCCCCGGCCAGCATCTGTTGCTCCAGGTCGGGATTACCACCTACGTAACTGCAGGTGGCACGGGAGATCTGGTGTTGCTTCAGCAACATGGCCAGACCGCGCCCCGAATTGCCAATGTTGTTGGAGATGGCGTGGATGTCACGGATTCCCTGGCGGACAATTTCGCGAATGCTGTTTTCCGGGATGCCACATAACCCGAAACCGCCACTCATCAACGAGATGCCGTCTCTCAGATCAAACAGGGCGGATTTTGCATCCGCAAAAACTTTCGGTTCGGATGTCATTGACTTGCCAAGCTCATGTTTCGGTCGAAAAAACAAACGGGCCGCACCCTTGTCCCGGTCTAGCTGCCCAACAGTTTACGCAGGGACGCACAGGCCGTATCCAGGCGCGAGCATGTCGAAATATAGGGGGGGGCGATGATCACCAGGTTGTCCCGGCTGTAATAATGTAAACCATGTTCGATTCCCATTTTCCACGTGGGGGCAGGCTGATCCAGGTAGATGGCCGCCATCAAGCCCCGCTGGCGGATCTCCACCCGAGGATTGCCTCGCGACAACGGTTCCAGGTTTTGTTGGAGGCATGTCTCCAGGTCTGCCATTTGGTCGCGAAAAACGGGATCGGCCAGACTGGCCAGGACACCATCCAAAGCGGCCAATCCGAGCGGATGCGCGTAGTTGGTCAGTCCGCAGGACAACGTCTGAGTGTCGTAATACCGCGCAATCTCGGCGGAGGTCCAGACACCCCCCAGTGGAATATAACCACCCGACATCGCTTTGGACATGCAGACCATGTCCGGCTCCAATGAATACGCCTGAAAAGCGAAATCGGTTCGACAGCGACCAAAGCCCACCAGAACCTCGTCCAGGATCAACAGGCAACCGTGCTGGCGACAGAGAGACTGAATCTTGTGGAACCATGCCGGGTCGGGGATTGCCATCCCGTTGGTACCGGAAATCGTCTCCAGGATGACAGCGGCAATCTTATCGGGCCCCGTATCCAGGAACCTCCGCTCGGTCTCTACCAGATCGGGGTCTTCGTCGTGGTCGGGGATCCGCAAGGTTCCCTGATCGAATGTCAAATGCGCGTCGTTTCTCCAGTCCCCGGTCACGCTCAGGGCACCGAGTGATGCGCCGTGATAACTTTTCTGGCGGGCGGCTACGATCGGGCGACCGGTGATCTGACGAGCGATTTTCAAGGCATTTTCCACGGCCTCGGCACCGCTGACCGTGTAGAAGATTTTACCGGGTCCCAGGCCGATCAGATCGACCAGTCTCCGGGAGACTTCCTGTTTCAGATCGAAACGCGACTTGGGCGATGCGATCGGCAGGGTGGCCAACTGCTTGCTGATTCGGCTTTGTATCGGGTCGAAACCATGACCGAAATTTGCCTGGAAACTGGTGCAGATAAAATCGTAGATTGGCTGCCCGTCGGCCAGGATAAATTCATCGCGCTCCGACCGTTCGACCGGAAAGTTGGCCGCTAAGGACTGGGCTGACCAGGAGTAGTAGGAATGTTCCACGGGAAGGGTGACCTTGGTCGAACAGGGCTCGCGAAAAGTTGTTTACTTGGGCGCCGGGTGGAGCTGGAAAGAACACAACCGGAAATGGTCATCGTGTACCGGGTCACCTCGCCACATCCGAATCTCACCCGTATCCAGGTGGCCCACGGCTCCACCGCAGGTGATCGACGGGTCCTGTGTGTCGGCCTGAAAATTTGAACAGATCGATTTCGGATAATTTTCATGGTCGTTCATCAGGTCGTACATCTGATCCAACGTGGCTACTGCAGGGACTTTCCGGGTCAGCAACTCGTGGCGCACATGAGTCGTACTGTTGAGAGAGATCGTCGCTTCACGTTGTTGCATCGCCTCTCCCAGGCAGTGATTGGTGTGAAACATGAACCCGTGCTCGGACGGTTTCATCTGTCCCACCGACTCCGCCAACCGTGGGGCCACTTCCCACATCTCCGCCGCATCGCGCTCGGCCAGCAGGTAATTGTGCCCGGACGTGACCGGCGCGGTGGTCAGGCAGCGGGACATCTCCGCCAGGCTGGGCTGATTCAGCACGGCGCGGACCAGGACCGGCCAGAGGATGCCAGCCACGGCGCCCGTGACGTTGATGTTGTTGACGCCCAGCACGGTTTGACGGCTGGTAAAACCCATCATCCCGACACAGCCGACCAGGCTGAACAGGACCGCTTCATGGTCGGAGTGGCGGTCGGGAACCCGCAGGCAGCAGACATAGCGCTTGGCCGATCCGTGCATATCCCAGGTTTGCCCCACCACGGGACCCGCATCGGAATTGGCATAAACCAGGCTGCAGCCCTGATCGTCGACCTGGATGTCTCGGAAGTCGGTGTAATTGTTCAGGATCACCAGGTCGGTCAGGCTGATGTCGGCGCCTTCGGCAATCCCCGTCAGTTCGTCCGTCAGCTCGGCGTCAAACTGGCCGGTCAGCTGCCATTGCTCATCGGCTAACTGTTCAATCCGTTGACGATCGAGACCCGGGTTTTTTTCCCGCATCAAGTCGGTCCGAATCTGGACCAATTCAGCAATCGCCTCGCGATACGATTCACCGTGCCTCTGTCCCCACTGGCGGGGAGTCCGGTTTCGCTCGAATTGGAGGATGGGAAAATTGCAATCAATCATCAATGAACCACCGGGTCAAAGGGACGGTCAGCCGGGTCACCCCGCTCCCTATTGTAGGCTGAATTCCATTGTCGAACAGAATCTGGCGGGCGGTCAACCGGCCAGTTTCGGCGCGCCGTGGCCGTTCAGGGACCATTAATGATCCCGGGTAATTGGGTGAGCATCGTCTCCCGGTCCGGCCAGGACAGGTCGTTCGCACGGGTCGCCGCGGGCCATTCCAGTGGGCAGCGGTAATAGAGGCAATCGCGAAACTCTCCCTGGTCGGGGTAATCATCCACCAGGTGTTGCAACTCGAAGCTACCGAGGGACAGGTTGATCGACCACATCCCTCGGGCCAGTCGGTCCCGGTTTCTGCCATGAATGGCTCGGAATCCCCGTTGTTGAGCCAGCAGGGTGATCGCCTGTTTGATCAGTTTTCCCAGGCCTCCCCGGAATTCCTCCCGTACCGTGACATCAACCATGTACAGGGTGCCGGGGTCCGCCCGGAAAGGATCCGTCGCCATCCCGCGGACCTGCGGAAACTGGTCGATCGGCCCCGCCAACCCCATGCCTGCGATGCGACCCTCGGCCAGGAGCAACAGGGCCACTGGGTGGGCCGACTGGAAGATCGCGTCAAACTCTTCGGCGGACGTCTGTCGTGCAGGTTCGTAGATATCGGTTTGCAGGGAGAGGACCTGGTCCCGGTAATCGGTGTAGGAATCGGCGTCGAGGATCACCGGCTGCAGGTCCAGACCGTCGGCGCGGTGTTCGAGAGAGGATTGCAGGTAGGCGACCGTTGCCTGGTTGGCCGTTTCGGGTATGGGGTGGTCGCCTGCAAGACTGCGGGCTGCGAGCATCTGTTCTGTGAAGTGGTAATTTTGTTCCAGCGACGGCGGTGGATCAACGGGCGTTTCGATCATTGCAGGTGAGTCACCTCGCGTTGCTTGCAGCAGTCGCTCCAGTTGCTGCCACAACAGGTCCAACGCCGGTCGGCCACCGGCCAGGACCCACTCGAACCGGGCCGCCTGGCCTGTGAGATCAAAGTCGAGCCCAACCTCGAAACGTCCCAGATGGAAACGCTCCAGCTGGCGCTCTTCCTGAAACTGCAGTTCAAACTGCAGGCCCTCGACCTGGTAACCGGCCAGCAAATCGGCAAATTCGGTTTCGAGTCGTTGCAATTCGGAACGGATGCGACCGGCCACCTGGTCCAGTTGATCGGTGTACTGGTCCAAGACAGAAAGCGTGATGTAAGTCCTGGAGACTTGGGCTGCCGAGGCATCGGTCTGGTTGATCACCTGGGACAACTGTTCCAGTCGGCGCGGGTCCAACCGGTTGGCCAGGTTCGCCTGGCAGCGGTTGGCCAGTTCCAGCAGGGCCGTTTTCAACCGTCGATCCTCGTCGGATCGCTGGCCTGTCGACCAGCTGCCCATGTGGTGTGCCGTCCCGAACAACGGGCTGGCATTGAATCCAAGCAGAGGCTTCCCGGAACGTGATGTGCAATCGAGCAGGTAACCGGTCCCGTTCAGCGCCAGGAAAGGACCGAACGAATACCGCCGATCCCATCGGGCGGGCGCGACCTCGGTGACGGCATCCTCGGCATGGATCAGGCGGCTGGGTGGCGGCATGTTCGTCGACTTCTGTTCAGGGGACCCGGTTTCACTGGTTGGCTTCCGGTTGTTTCCCAACCAGGGGCTCGATATTTTCCCGGATCCAGATATTCCGAAAACGGAGCGGGTTGCCATGGTTCTGCAATGTGATCGGCAGCTTGTCCGGGTGCGCCTGGTAGTGGGGTGGCTGGTCCCAAAATGTTCCGCCTGGCAGTTCGTAATGATTGTGGATCAGCACCCCATTGTGCAACACTGTCACATAGGCTGGTTGTTTCAGTTCGCCCTCACCATCAAAACGGGGCGCCGAGAAAATGATATCGAAGGACTGCCATTGACCGGGTCCCCGTGAGGCGTTGACCATCGGTGGTTGTTGCTTGTAGAGGGCCCCGCATTGACCATCGAAGTAGGTCGGGTTCTCATACGAATCGAGGATCTGGACTTCGTACTTTCCCATCAGGTAGACGCCACTGTTACCGCGTCCCTGTCCCTTCCCGCGAATTTCAGCGGGGGTGGCAAACTCGAGATGCAACTGACAGTCGCCAAAGGCCTGTTTGGTTTGGATACTTTTGCCGTGAACCTCGGCGTGACCCTGCTCGATCTTCCACGCGTCGCCATTTTTCCAGGCATCCAGGTGGGTGCCGTCAAACAGGACAATCGCGTCGGCGGGGGCTGTCGATGGGTTGCCTGGTTCTACGGCAACCGGTTCCGGCCAGACAATGCCGCTCTTGTATTCATCGCTTGAAAAATGAGCCGCGCCCAGGGCGATGATGACGAGGGACAGGGTCACCAGAACGGGAAAATTCCTTCGCATCGATCATTACCTCCAGTTCAGAGTATCTGCCTGTCGTCCACGATCCTCGTGGAGCGGCCAGGACAGGGCAGGGTTCCGCTCGCGGGGAGCAGCACGAGTATAAACGATGGTGTCTGGTTCTGTGGGATATAAGGCTTGGTTGGGCCGTTTCGGGCGGAAAAATTGGCGAAAAATCGAGGGTGCTCCCTTTCCTGCCGAGCTGCAAATCGAGCGAGGTTAATCTGGAATAGTTTCCGGTTTTTCCTGTCACGTTCCGGGCTCCAACGTCGCATGGGTATTTGTCCTTACCCAGCTTCGTTTGACCCATCGTAAACGGTAGCCACCATGGAATTATTTTTTCTTTTCCTGATCGTTGTCGCCTTTTTCGGCTTTGCCGTGGCGGGTTTCATCTTGACGATCCGGGGGATCATCCGACTCTGTTCGGCGAGTAGCCCGGCGAGTAATCGCAAGCGCAATAAGGGAGATGATCTGGTTGCCACGGCTCACCTGATCAATGAATTTTGGCGTCAAGACAAGATTGGTGATGACGAGTTTGAACGACTGAGAAAACTGCTGGAAGAAGAGAGTGACGACACGATCGAGCTGCCGCAAAGACGTTTTGCGGCAAAGGACGGGGTGACGTCTCCGGGTCGAGCAACCGTTTCCGAGCCGGTCCTTCCAATATCTCCCGCCGACCCGGTTGATGAGGTTAGCACCACAGTCTCGGCGTCACTCGGCCAACCGGTTGAGGTCGAACCGTTGTCCGCAGATGCGGGCGCGTCCACGAACAGGGCCGATGCGGCAGCTGCCACGAGTGGCAGTCAGGCTCCCGAAAAGCCTGCCCCTTGGGATCTGCCCGATCCGCCCGCACCGAAACCCCGTCGTGCTTTGGCCGATATCCTGGCGAATTTCATGCAGGAGAAGAATATCCGTTGGGGTGAGTTGGCCAGCGGTATCCTGATTGTCGGCTTCTCCATCCTGCTGGTGGCCAGCTTGCGACAGCAGTTGACCGAGACGATTCCCTATTTCCCGGCCTTGCTCTTCCTGTTGATCACGGCGGCCATCCATGGGGCCGGTAGCTACACGTTGCGCAAATGGAAACTGCGCAATACCAGCCCGGGCATATTGGTCATCGGCCTGTTCATGGTACCCCTCAACTTCCTGGCCGCTTGCCTGTTGTGCAAGGAGAGACCCCTGGCCGATCCGGTTTACTGGGTTGCCATGCTGATCGGTGTGGCGGCCTTTACGGCCATGTCCTGGTGGTCGAGCAAGCTGTTATTTCGTCGCGGCTACGGCTGGTTTGTGAGCAGCCTGCTCGGGTTGTCGGTGATGACGCTGGTGGTGAATCGCCTGGCTGACAGCCTGTCGGTTTGGGCAGCAATGGGACTGACACTGCCGATCGGTTTACTCGTCCTTGCTGGGAGTGGCTTGGCATCCCCTTTGATCCGCAGCCACCAATACTGGACCGAACGGAGTTTGAATCGGGTTTACCTCTGGACCGGTATTCCACTGTTCGGTGCCTTGACGGTTCTGGTGATGTGGATGATCCGCTCGAGCGAACGATCGATGACACTGGTTGCTTTGACCCCGCTCCTGCTGTTCCTGTCGTTGCTGGTCAGTTGTCTTGGATGGCGGTTGTTGAACAACCGGAATAGTAACTTGGAAAACAACCACCAGGTCATTCATCGTGCCCTGGTGATCCTCGGTTTGATGATGGCCGGGATCGCACTCATGGCTTCGGTCACGCTGCCGGTTGTATTGATGTTGAACAGCCTGTTGCTCTCCTTGATGATCTGGACCTTGGGCCGCGAGTACCAGCTGACCTGGTTGCGACCGGTGGCCGGGTTTGGCCTGGCGACCGCCTGCCTGGTTGCCAGCAATGTTCTGTTTGGCGGACTTACCCTGAATCAAGTGGAGTCGGCGCGCGCCCTGGGTACGGCCCTGTTCAGTGGCCAGAGTGGTTTGACCCTCATGGCGCTGGGAGGGGTCCTGGCGGCCTGTTGCTTCCTGTTTGCCTGGCGGCAACCAGTCGACGGTGCGAAGCCCGTCAGGCAGATCGATCTGCTGAGTGCCGTGGGGATCGGTGTGGCCGGCTGTGCCCTGTCACTGTTGGCCGGCTTGTTGCACCGTGACAGCCTGTTTGACACGATGACCGCCAGTGGGCTGTTGGGGATTGCTGCGGTGGTGACGTTGGCACTGGCCGTATGCCAGTCCCGGCCGTGGTGGCCCGCTCCCGTGGCGGCGCTGCTCAGCCTGGCTGCGCTTACCTTTTCGACCCTCTGGAATCCAACGATCACCCAGTGGCTCGGCTCATTGGGTTACGGTTACACGCTCAACGGGGTGACCATCCTGGTTACGTTTAGCCTGATGTTCTCGCTCGCCTCGGCCCTCGCCTCGGTGCGGTCTGACGCCGAGCGGGTGGTGGGTCACTTAGCCGGTTACGCCGGACTTGCGGCCAGCATCGCCTCGGTGACCGGTTTTTGCCTCGCTTTCCGTTGGCCGGATCTGGGGGTGGGCGTGGCCATCGCCGGTTCTCTCTGCTGGCTGAGCCTGGCCTGGTCCCTGCGAGGTCCCCGCAGTCAACTGAGTGAACCTGCCTTCCTGGTCTCCACGGCGCTGCTGGGGATCGCGGTCCTGGTCGGGTTCTCCTCATCATTCGGCATTCCCCCCTGGACTGACCCGGGCCATTGGCTGGTCCAATGTGCGGTGCTGGGCGTCTGGTCGATCGTCTGGATGCTGGCTGCTCGCTGGTCGAGCGGGCGCGTCGCCTGGCTGTTGGGTAACCATCCGTGCCGGGGTGAACAGATAATCCTGGTCGGGATCGTCACCGCCTGTTCGTTCCTGTTGGTCATGCCGCTCATTGAATTGACGGGTCGCCAGCTCAGTGGGCGGGACCTGGGACTGTATGACGCCCAGGGGCAAATCCGTTTCCTGATCGGGGCCTACGTTTCCGTCTTTGCAGCTGCCTTGATCAGTTTTTGGATCAAACCGACGCAGCACAGAGCGAGCTACCTGGTGATTGGTTGGCTGCTTGGCTGGAGCCTGTTTGCCTTCGGCTTTGCCGAATCCGTCTCGGTCGGTTCTGCTCTGCGCTGGTTGTTGTCGCTCTGCTGCCTGGTCACCTCGGCCGGAGTCCTGTGGCTGGTCCAACGGACGGTTCGGGAACGAGGATTGCTGGATTCGATGGTGAACCAGTTCCTGGTGATCACTGCGGGCGTGGTACTGTTGATATCCTCGCTGACAGTAGCGGGCGTGATGCTGCATGGCGAGGACAGCCTGGGTGGGCCCCAGGCGGGCAGCTGGTTTGCCAGTATGCCGGCCGAAGTTTCGTATGGTGTGCCGGCAGTGCTGTTGACCACAGCTTTCCTGGTGTTTGCGATTGCCCTTTCGCGCCAGGTGTTGGCCGTTCTCGGTTCGGCGACTTACCAATACGTTGTCCTGTTCATGCTGGTCCTGTTGTTCCTGTCACCTCACCCGTCCCTGGCGACCGGCTGGTTCCTCAATATTCTGCAAGCCGTTTCCGTCGGCATGTCGCTGTACGGGTTCGCCTGGTGGCTGTTTCGTAAAAAAATCACGGTGGTCCAGCCGGGTGCGCAGCCCGGTCGGTGGATTGGCCAATTGGAACTGCATACCTTGATCAACGGTCTACTGGTGACCAGTTTTGCCGTGTTGGTGATGGCGCAGGTCTTCTTCTGGCCTGACCAATCGGGTGGCTGGGTCAATCGGGCCGGCAGCCCGTTGGGGTTGATCTCGTTATTCCTGGTCGCCGGGCTCGCCTGTCTGGTAGGTCGCAGTTGCCTGTCGCGCGATCGCCTGGATGCGTTGAGCGGTTGGTTGATCACCTGGTTTGGCCTGGTCTTGTCCGCCCTGTTGGCAGCCCTGCTCGATACACATACCGGGTCGGTTTTTATTGGCGTTCGCACGTTGATTGCCGGCGGTCTGCTGACCTCATTGGTGTTGAACGTAACCGGTATCTTGTGGGATCGTCATTCGGCAGCCAGCTCCCGTTTGCCACGGGTTGGCCCACTCGTATTCAGCACGGTGCTGGTGGTGTGGTGCGCCTTTCGCGCTGCTCAATACGATCCGCTGCATGATTGGGGTTACCTGACAGCGATCGGCCTGGCCATCCTGTTGGTGACGGTCGCGGGGATCTGGCGAGGCCGCTTTGGTTTGCAATACATCGCCGCCCTGTACGGTTTGGCCGGTATTTCTCTGTCGGTCATGCTCGGTGTGATGGACTCGCCGCTCACCACGATCAACCTCACCTTGATCGTCTGGTTGACGATCGGGTTGGCCTGGTCGGCCGCCTGGTTGAAACAGACAGAGCGGCCCCAACGTCCCTGGATTGAGTTCCTGTACATCAACGTCTTGACGATCCTCACTTGCAGTTGGGTCGGGCTGATGTCGTTATGGCAGTTGGGGATGGATGCGGAAGGCATTAGGGCCTCTGACTGGTCGGGCCTGTTTCGGCCCAGCGGTATCGCTTTGCTGGCCATTTCAGCCCTGCTGCTGGTGTTGACGACCTGGAACCGTGGGGCCCGCCTGCGGCTGGTGACACGTTTTATCTGGACCCAGGGATTGACCATCGCCCTGATTTCCTGCCTGTTGCGATTCGCCGGCTTGGAGGGTGCCAATCTTGTTCTGTGGGTTTCGTTCGGGGTCGCCTCGCTCCTGTTGGGTTGGGGAATGGTCTGGGCTTTCCGCCGCAGGTGGATGCCCCGCGCCGAGCGATGGGGTATTCCCAGGTTGGTGGAGATGGAGCAAGCGCTTCGTTACGAGCTTCCTATCTACGTCTTACTGACCGGCAGCCTGGTCTTCCTGGTCAGCTGGGCCGCGATCGTTCATGAGTCTGTCCGATCCTTGCGCTATCTGGCCGCCTTGACCCCGTTCCTGATCGCGATCGGTGTCGGTTGTTTGTCCGATGCCAACAAGCGACGCTGGCTGCAGATGCTTTCTCTGTTGATGGTCACCGACAGCCTGGTTCTGGTCGCACTGGCTGATCTGCCTGAGAGTGCTACGAACGTACAGTGGCTGGTGAGGTTGGTGCTGGTCCTGGCCGCCACGATGTTTATCTATGGAGGGCTGGTTGCCCGCTGGTCCCGGTCGACTGATTCCTGGCTGCGCTCCCTGCGGGACATGGCTTCGCTGACATGCGGGCTGGCCATCTCCTGCCTGGGGATACTGGTGGCCTGCGAATTCATCGACTTTGGCCAGAGTGATCGACCGCGTGTCCCGGTGGTCGATTCGATTGGTGTTGCGGTGGCCGTTCTGGGCATGATCGTGGGTCTGGTCACGATTGCTCTGCGTCCCAAGTTCGACCCGTTTTCGATGTCGGTGCGAGGGCGGACCGCGTATGTCTACGCAGCGCAGGGAGTGGTGGTCCTGCTCTGTTTGCATCTGTACCTGACGATGCCCTGGTTGTTCCAGTTTGGACTGGCGAAGTACTGGCCCTACCTGATGATCGTGATCGCGTTCGGAGGAGTGGCGGTTGCCAATTTATTACAGCAGCGTCAATTGACCGTCCTGGCTCAGCCCCTGTTCAACACGGCAGCCGCCCTGCCGGTACTCGTGGCGATCGGTGTTCTGGCCGTCCGGGACACTCCGGCCGATCCGTCGCTGGTTTTGCTGGGCTCCGGCCTGCTGTACCTGATGCTGAGCTATACTCACAAGTCGGTTTTGAGCGGCAGCCTGGCGATCGTGTTGGGTAACGTGGCGCTCTGGTTGTTCTATCACAAGTTTCCCCGTTTTTCTTTCTTCGAGCATCCCCAGCTCTGGTTGATCCCACCGGCCATTTCCGTAATGGTGGCAGGCCAGATTGCACGATCTCGCCTCACCCGCGTTGAGTTGGCCAGCTTGCGGTATGTCTGCCTGGCGACGATCTACCTCAGCTCGACCAGTGGCATTTTCATCCATGGGTTGGGCGAAGAGGTGTTTCCGTCCTTTATCCTGGCAGTCTTGTCAGTGATCGGAATTCTGGCCGGGATCGCTTTTCGCATTCGAGCCTTCCTCTACCTGGGGACCCTGTTTCTGCTGCTGTCCATGCTGGCCATGGTGTACCGGGCGCAGCGGGCCCTGGACCACACGTGGCCCTGGTGGGCATTTGGTATCTGCATGGGTATTGCCATTTTGGTCATGTTTGGGCTATTTGAAAAACGTCGCAACAAGATGAAACAGATTGCGGACCAGTTACAACAGTGGGATCTCTAGCCGGGTGTTTTCTTGGACTACTTTGCCTGGAGCGCCCCTTGAACCGGTTGTGGCAGGTAGTTTACGGACTGTTTGATCCAGCGAGACTGCAGGGCGTCGTGCAAGGAGAGCCTCAAGTCGTCCTGGTTTTTTTCCAACTGGGCATTCAGCTTGGTGACCAGTTTTGCCTCTTCTTCCCGTACCTTCTCGTCAATGGACCCCCGCGCCCAGCGGGTGACCTGCTGGGCGACCTCACCTCCCACTTTGCTGATCCGGTCGATGCGGAATTCATCGACGGACAGCTCGGCCTGGGTGATGCGGGGCTTGAGGATCAGGTCGGGTGGCAGATGATTCAAATCGAGCTGGATCTCGGACTGGCAGCTCAGCCTGATTCGGACCTGGCAACTCCCTTCGGCGCTCACGCTGTATAGTTGGACCCCCTTCACCCATTTCGCCTGGCGGGCCTGGAGGTCCAGGTTGGCGGTGATCTTCAGGTCAAAGGCCGTTTTACCGCCTGGTGTGTTTCGCAGGTTGGTCATCTCGATGGAAAATTCCCGCTCGGGATTGACCAAGTGCGCCTGGTACTTTCTCCAGGTGCCATGGTTGACCATTTTCCAGCGCCGCTTGGTTTCCAGCTTGATCCCTTCGGTGCGGAATTTGATCCCATCCCAACGTTTTTCCTGGACGCCCCACTTCCGGTCGTCCGTGTACTGGAGTGGCATCTGTTGCAGAATGATTTTTGTCAGCAGGTCATCCACTGAGGTTTGGACCGGGAATGCCTGAGGGGCCGGTTGCCCAACCGTCGCATCGCGGTCGGGCTGGGCGATGGCGGCGGGTGCGCCCCACAGGAGGGCCCAGCCGACAAACAAAATGCATCGTTGAGGTTGAAGCATTGGAGGTTCCGGTAAACTCTGCTACGTTTTGATCAGTATCGGCAACACACACCTGTTTGCACGACTCGATTTTGACGGGCCCGACCAGGCCTTCCCCGACCAGGCCTTCACCAACCATGTCTTCCCCATCAACCCGAATCTCTGAATACAACCGTCGCTACCTGCCGGGCAACCTTCTCACTGGTTTTTTGTTGCTAATGGGACTCGCTGGCTGTGGTTTTTACCAAGATGAATACGGGAATCGAAAACGGGTGCCAGCACCTCCGCCAGCGGCTATTCCCTACGAATTGTCAGGCAATCCGTACGCCATCAAGCAGGGTGACGAATTGCAAATTGTCAGTGGTGAAATCGCGACTTACTGCCGGTTGATTGGTGTTCGTGCGCCGAGCCCTGACGACCCATTTTTCGAACCATCGGTCCAGGGGCTGAACCGGCTGGTCGAGGGTCAGGTCGTTCGCGGCACTGTCTACCGACATGATGCCCACATGCGCGCCCTTTTTCACGCCCGAGTGGGTGATCTCGATTTGAATCGCCAGATGATTTTGAATGGTTGGGCCCGTTATGATGAAACCGAATTCCCGGGCAACGAATCTTTCCGCCAGGCCGAGGCCGAGGCCCGTCGCTCGGGACGGGGTCTCTGGCAAACGCAATCCGCTGATTAGGCCCTGAAAGAGTGGAGTCACTTCCAGGCTGTCACTTGGCAAAAAATGGCACCGGATCGTTCTTGGATTGTTGATATGGTTTGCCGTCACGGTAGAGTTGCAGGCGGCGGTTGGCTGCTGAAAAGTGGGGTGACTGGCGGGGGATCATTTGCATGGCGGCGGCCTGTTGTTGCATTGCCTGGGGGAACTGGCCACCGGCGGCCAGGGCTGCGGCCAACGCCTGTCGGGCCGCCGGGCCGTTGGAACCGGCCGATACGGCCTGTTGCGAGTAACGCAGGGCCATCTGCGGATCCTGCAAGTTGGGATCGGGTGCCGTGGCCATGATCCAGGACAACCGCAACATCGAATTGACATCGCGAGGGTTGTTCGCCAAGGCCAATGAGTATCGCAGGCTGGCTGACTTGAAATCCCCAGTGGTCATCAGACTGTCGGCCAACAACCGGGAAATGCGCGGATCGTCCGACTGGTTGTCGGCGGCTATCCGCAAGACAGCGAGGGCCTTCTCGTATTGTGCCGTCTCCATTAGCGCAGAGCCATAGGCTGCGGCCACCTCACTGTTTTCAGGGGAAGATTGCATCGCCCGTTCCAGTTGAGCCACTCCCTGTTGCATCTGTTTCTGGTTGATCAACAGGCGGCCCAGCAGGACACGGACCTGCCAGGCATCCGGTTTGACCCGCAGGGCCGTCTCCAGCGGTTCCACCGCCTGGGCCGGCTGCCGTAGTTGGATCATCACGTTTCCCAGGCCGACCAGCGCGTCAAAATTTTCGGGATCGAGTTCACGCGTTTTCCGATATTCCCGCAAGCCCATATCGAGTACCTGCTTTTGGTTGGCAGCCGGGGAGCGACTGGCCAGCTGAATCAGCAAGTTGCCCAATACCAGGTGGGCTGGGGCAAAGGAATCATCCAACTTGATCGCTTCACGCAGTTGGGATTCGGCTGTTTGCATCTGGTTCGCCTCCATCGATTGGAGGGCTTGGTTGTAATACTGCCGCGCCTTTTGGCCCCCGGCCAACCGGTCGTATTGGGCCGCATCCTCGGGATATCCGTTGTCTTTAAACAGGGTGGCGAATTTCAGGTAGTCGATCGTACGCGGAACGGCGATCCAATGACCGGTCAACGAGGTCAGACGGTTGCGGATCTCGTCATCCTTCCGGTCGAGTTGCTGCAGGTCTCGTTTCAATGCTTCGGGGTCGACCACGCCGAGGTAAAAGGCGCGCATGTCGCCATTTTGGTCCACCAGAATGCTGGTCGGCATCGGGAACGGTTGTCGCAAGCCGAACAGTTCGCCCCGCAGCAAGGTCAGCTTGTCCAGCCAGGCGCGATTGATACTGCCCCACTGGAACGGCAATTGCAGCTTGGCAGCCGCGCGGGCCGCGTCAGCCACGGTGGTCGATTTACCATCGGCCCCATCGGTGCTCAAGGCAACGATCTCCAGGCCCAGTTGTTGCAACTCGTCGTACTGCTCGGCAAACTCCTTCAATTCCGACAGGCAGGGGTTGCACCAGCTGGCCCACAGGTTGATCAGTGTATAGCGAGCGCTGAACGTCAGCGGCTGAGGAGATTGGTTGTCACGGGCGACTGGCGTGACCGGGAATTTCATCCGCGGGTAGCAGACAGCCGACAGGGTGCCCGGGTTCCCCGTGTTGGGCAGCGCGCCTGGCGACAGCGTGGCGGTATTCTGGGTTTTGCGATCGACGACTTCCAGCTGGTCCCTGGATTCGGTTATCCGGTAATGGTGATCAGGATCAACGTCCTGAAAAGTCTGCACCTGACCCGACGGCCAATCGACTCGCACCGTGATCTTCTCCTGACGGCTCGATCCCAATCCGAAGGTCATGCGCTTGCTTGACTGGCTCAGAAAGCCGGAGCCTGCCCGCAGCATCTTGGTCATCGAACTCCCGTTACCCGACGTGACCGTCACCCGGGCGCCGATGCCATCCCGGTTGGACGCGTCGCCGACGAGTTGAAACGAGACAAATCCGTGGTCACCCGGATAGTCATTCTGCATGAATCGAAGTTGGGGTGCGGTCCGGTTCGCGAAAATCAGATCGACATCCCCATCCAGGTCCCAATCCGTAACGGCCAATCCACGCGCATCGTCGATAAAATCGAGGCCCGACACGCTCGACACATTGGCGAACTGTGAGTTCCCCAGATTCAAGAAGGCACAATTTCGTTCCTTGCCACTGAATGAATTTCCCTGCTTGATCTGGTCGATGAACTGGCTGTACGACTGTCGCATCTGTTCCACAGCCGATTCGTTATCCCGTTCTTCGGTGGTACGCGGCAAGACTTGCCGCCAGAATACGGTTCACAAATCATCCGGTACCTGGCGGGTCAGGTAGCCATTGGCAACCACGACGTCGTCCCAGCCGTCGTTGTCGAAGTCGACAAATTTCGAGCTCCAGGCCCAGCGGCCCATCCAGGTGTTGGAGGGGATGCTGATGTCGTCGAACTGGTCCTTTCCACCGAGGAACAGGGAATTGCCCCGTGCCATGTACTGCATGCGTGACTGCAGTTCCGGTTGCCGGCTCATGTAACCGCTTTGAAAACTGACACGGTTGCCGGCCGATGAGAACATGTTCGAAACGTACAGGTCGGGTTGCCCGTCCCGGTTGATGTCGGACCAGTCGACCGACATCCCGAATGACTGGTCCTCGACCTGTTGCTCCCGGGCGACGTTCCGGAATTGGCCGTCGTCGTTTTGATAGAGTGAATTCCGGCCAAAATCGTTGGCCACGTACAGGTCGAGGTCACCATCCAGATCGTAGTCCTCCCAGGCCGACGCCATGGAAAACCGACTGTTGTTCTCATCCAGTCCGACCGAGTCGGTGACATCCCGGAAGTTTCCTTTTCCATCGTTTTTGTACAAGACATTTCGGCCGCCGTTATTCGCATCGTGAAACGGATAAGCGAACGGGAAGGGCCCTGCGCCAAAAAACGCGGCGTAACCACAGGCGTGGATATCGAGATCGCCGTCGTTGTCAAAATCGGCGGCCGAGAGGGAGTAGGCGCTGCGGGCTTCAAACAGTTTCTCCCGCAGTTTCAGTCTCGATTTTCCCTCGTTTTCATATAGCAGCAGGAAGGATGCCGCCGCGACGAGCAGGTCCTGATCCCCATCGTTATCCATGTCAAAAAACAGGGCACTGCGGGTTTGATCCAGGATGTCCAACCCGGCGTCTGCGGATTGATCCAGGACTCGGCCATCGTCCTGTTGGACCAGCAGACGATTCGGCAGGCCGGCAGGCTGGCAAACGTAGATGTCATCACGACCGTCGCCATTGATGTCGCCGACCGCCAGGCCGAAATGCCCGGCATAGTCTCCTTGCATCAGTCGCGATATCCAGTACTCCGTTCCATGGGAAAGCTGGTTCACGAGAGCCGGGTCACGGTCGATCAGGTCGAGCGTCCGGTCGGTAAAGGTGATTCCCTCGGACGCCTCCAGCCGGGCTGTCTCGAAATCGTCGATGGTGACGGACTGGATCAAAGGCTTCTTGTTGTCAGCTTCCAGTTGCCAGGCAATCTGCAACGTGGCATTCACCTCGGCACTGGTGCCATTGTCATACCTGGCAAAGACCGAAACGATCGTCGAGGTTTGTGCCGGTGGGTCGTCGATTTCTACGCGCGTGATTTTGAACTTGACCCGTTGCTCGGCCGGTTGTTGGCCCGAGGGATCGTCCAGCGGTCCGAGCAACTGGTTCCAGGTGGTAGCCAGTGACGTACTCACGTCCGATTCTGCGGCCAGGTCCGGGCTGCCGGTAGACTTCTTGGGCAGGGTCTGAATCCGGAAGCCGGTGTCCCTCAGGGTCGTCAATTTGCCCGGGTCGATGTTGGCGGCTTGATAGTTTTCGGAGGCGATCGAAGTGATCAAGGCTGAATCACCCCGGCCCGATTCGATCCACTGAGTGATTTTTTTCAGCTGGCCGGAGGCTGCCTGCTCGAACGACTCGACATCGGCCAGCTGGTCAAAATTGGTGTCCGATGGAATATCCTGGGGCGTTTTTTCTGCCGGGACGCCGCTGGTGGGAACCGACCCGGTTTCCTGTTTTTCTCCAGAGCAGCCGAGCGCGATCAAGCAGGTCAGCAGGCAAACCAACAGCCAGGCCGTTGCGCGCCGGTTCGCCAGTCCGGGCTGGGTTGGGAGACCGGTTGCCGTGAGTCGACGTGCGGTTTCTGGATGGGGCAAATCTGGCTGCACGGAAGCGACTTGTTGACTGGGGTTGGGGATGTCGAAACGGAGCGGGCCGGCTATTGTTACGCGGTAGCTCGTGGTCGGTTCAATCGGTTGGCCGTGATTCTCCGCTTCACTCGCTTCAGGTTACGCAATTATGGACTTTGCGGGGACCGCAGCTTCCGGATTTTGCCAGCAAATTTAGGCAAAAACGCCTCTCTCGCCCCCACTAGAAAAGGCTCGGTACAAATCTTGACCCGGATTTTGTTGGTCATTTCGTCCATCGTCCCGGGCTCAGTTCTGAATCCCATCCCGGGGCAGAAGATGATCCAGGTTGGCCGTCCCCAAGGCCCCCACGGCAATCACCAGGGCCGAGTGTTTCTGGTATTCCGGTACGACCGTTTCAAATGTGTCGTACTGGGTGTGGTGCGTCGTTCGGTAGGTGGCTCGCCCGCTCTGGTTCCAGAAAAATCCCGGGATCCCGGCGGCAATGAAAGGAACATGGTCACTCCCACCCCGAGGCCGCATTGTGTCGATGGTGGAAATGGCAAATGGCGTACGTTCGTCCAGTTGCATCACGTCGGCGAAAATCTGTTCAAAATCAGGTTGCATTGCCGCGGTACAGGTGATGCCCGAGACATAGTTCGTGCCGCCATCATGCACAAACACGGCTGAAATGTTCTGCGCCTGTTTCGGGTTCTGTTGGACCCAGGCTTTCGAACCGAGCAGTCCCTGTTCTTCGCCGGACCAAAGCATGAAACGGATCGTCCGCTTCGGTTGGATTCCGGCCGCCATCAGGATCCGGGCGGCTTCCAGCGTCGTGGCACAGCCCGAGGCATTGTCGGTGGCTCCGGTCGCCCCGTCCCAGGAATCAATATGCCCACCGACAACAACGTACTCATTGGGAAACTCACTACCCGGGATCTCCGCGATCACGTTCGACAGCGGGATCGGCCCGCGGCGGAAGTGGTTGCGAATATCGAAAGCCAACTCGACCTTCTCCCCCTCTTCGATCAAGTCGCGAATTTCATCCCACTGTGTTTTCAGTAGATTGATGACTGGAATGGTGGGCAGGTCATCCATTGAGATGTCGTAACGCCCGCCGGTCAGGATCCGTTCGTCGGATGTCGATTGCACGATGCCGGCAATCTTGCATTTCATCAGTTCTTCGCGGACCTGACGAGTTTCCTCGATCGAGGGCAGTTTCGCTCCGTCTTCATTCCCTGCGGGGGGTTCCCTTCGCCCGCGTCGACCGCGCCGACGGGGTGGCGTCAGGACATAGGCACCGTCCAGGGATTCGCGCATTGACTCGAGCTCTTTCATTGTCTTGGGCGCCATCACCGCCATGCCGGGCACTCGCCCTCGCGTCCCTGCCGTCCAGGCATTGGTTCCGAATTCGAGTTTCATCGGCTTCGGTTCCAGCATGACGCCGGACGAGGGGCCCCGTTCAAAACCGACCGGGAATTCACCCCATTTTTCCAGTCGACAGTTGCTTAGGCCCATCTCTTCAAACCGACCCCGCGCCCATTCACAGGCAGCCTGCATCCCCTCCGAGCCGGTCAGCCGTGCCCCGATCCGGTTGGTCAGGTAATCGAGGTGCACCTGGACCTGGTTGTCCGTTGTGCCAATCTGGATGATCTTCTGAATTTCGGTGTCGGCGGCTGCCGGGCTCGGCGTGGCTGGTTCGTTGGTTTCCTGAGCCCGCAGAAAACTGTTGCCCAACAGCAAGGAGAGTCCCAGAGCAAAACAGATCGATTTCATAACAGCACCTTGTCGAATTACGGTTTGGATACAGTTCATCGGATTCTCTGTTGGCCCGCTAACGGACCGATGGTCATCCGGGTTGGGCAATTTGCCGATCGTCCTGGATTTGGTAGATTTCCCCTATTCTAGCAGCTGAGATCTTTGCGTCACCCGTCTTCCTGTTGGCTGGCAACGAACCGTCAGGCCCAGGTATCAGGGTGAATTCCCCGGCTGTGGCCCGTTGCTTTTTGTCCCGAGCGGTAAATTGAACCGAGACCCCTATTTGCTGTTGAAAACCCACCCCGTTTCCCATGGCTTGAGCGAGGAGGCGTGTCGTGAGATTGCCGCCGCCGCCGAGGTGGTTGTGGCCGAACCGGGCCAACCGATTCATCGGCGGGATCAACCGATGACGGTTGTTTTCCTGATTGTCCACGGTCGACTGAAGCAGGATGTCTATGACGTGCAAGGGAAAGTCCTGTTGACCCGTTACCAGATCGCGGGTGGTCAATATGGAGGCCTTTCGGCCGCCATCGGCGAATCGATGCCGATCGATTGTGTGGCGGCCGATCCATCGACCTTGCTCCGTTTCGATTACGAGAGGTGTCTGGAATTGACCAAGAAGTATGATCAATTCCGGTTGAACTGGCTGCGGATCCTGGCGACGGCCATCAAGAGGAATCTTTTCCAGGACCGTTCGCCCGTTCGCCCCCACATGATTGCCCTCTTCCATGCATCACCGGAAACACGCCAGCTGACCACGCAGTTGCTGGGGCGACTGCATTCACTGGGAGAAGCTCCCTGCTTGCTGACCGATGACCGAGATCGGCGGCCAGTGGCGGATGTCAGGATGCGGGTCGCGCCAGCCGAAGGGGAAGACCAACTCGGTCCGGAAGAGATTCGCCGCCTGATCGGCAACTGGTCCACCGATTCCCAGCGGGTTGTCTGCGAGCTGGCCACGTCGTACGATCCCCGCCGCGCCGGGAACCTGGTCGAAGTGTGTGAGCAGGTTTTCTGGTGTGTGACAGCAGAGAATTGGCAGGCCTCGGTTCCCGTCTTGCAGAAGTTGCTTGACCGGTCGCCCGGCTGGCGAAACAAGATCAACCTGGTCTGGTTGCTGGATGGTGAAGGCGCACCCCTGGCCACCGAACTGCGGGCCCTGGTAGCTCGTGACTTCAAGATCTGTCGATCCGAACTGTTGCCGGAGCAGGGAAAGTTATTGAGTCAAGGCGTCCAGCGGTTGGTCCAGTTCCTGCGCGGGGTTCAGATCGGCGTCGCCCTGGGGGGAGGAGCGGCCCGCGGCATGGCGCACCTGGGCGTACTCAAGGCGCTGGAACAGAACGGCATTGTGATCGACAGGATCGCGGGGACCAGCGCAGGGGCGATGACGGGGACGGTCTACGGGTCCGGTATGGCAGTCGATTACGCCGTGGACCGGTTTGTCAATGATTTGCGACCCTCCTGGTTCTTCCGGCATCTTCCCCGTGGGGAACACTGGTACCTGCTGTACAAATACAGGACGGGCCAATTCGACCCGATGCTACGGAAATACCTGGGTGACAAGCGCTTGGAGCAACTGCCTTTGCCGGTTCATTCGGTTACGGTTGACCTGGTGACGGGGCAAACCGTCGTACGGGATGAAGGGGATGCGGTTCATGGAATCATTGAGAGTATTAACCTGCCAGTTCTCGCGCCGCCCATCAACCGGGAGGGCCAGGCATTGGTCGACGGTGGTTTGATCAACAACGTTCCCGCTGATGTCCTTGTCTCGCGGGGATGTAATTTCGTGATTGCCGTCAGTGTGACGACCAGGATGCAACACGAATTCGCCCAAAACCGGCCCGACACACCGACGGCAAAAATGAAAAGGGCCTCGACCCTGCAAACGGTATTGCGAAGCTACCTGGTCCAGAGCGTGAACATGAACTCGATCGGTGTTCAGCCGGCCGATATCGTGATTGAGCCAGATGTCTCCGATTTCCAGCTGACGGAGTTTGCCAAGACCGACCAACTTTCGGCGGTGGGCGAGGAAACGGCCCTGAATTCCATCCAGCAGATCAAGGAGATGCTGAGCCATCTGGACGATCGTTTGTATCCCTCGCCCTGACCGGAGCCGGGCATTTTCCCCTGTCCAAGCGGTGGCGACTCATTTAGACTGCAACGGAAGAGAAGCCCGTCCAACGAAAGAGAGCCTGGGTCAAGGAAATCTGCGATCATGAATCTTGCCTGTTACGGAATCCAAGTCGAAGACATTCGGCGCAACTTGCCACCCGCCGTGCTTTATCAGGAGGCGATCCAGACGGAAAAAGGGACTGCGATTGCCAACTCGGGTGCCTTGATTGCCTACTCCGGTTCGAAGACGGGGCGTTCCCCCAAGGATAAGCGCGTGGTCCGCCACCCTGAATCTGCGGAGGATGTCTGGTGGGGATCGGTCAATATCGAAATTGACGAAGCGACGTTTCTGGTCAACCGGGAACGGGCCATCGATTACCTCAACACCCGTGACCGGCTTTACGTAGTCGATGCGTTTGCCGGTTGGGACACCGACTACCGGGCCAAGGTCCGAGTCGTCTGTACCCGGCCGTACCACGCCCTGTTCATGCATACGATGTTGATCCGACCGACGCGCGAAGAGTTGGCCGAATTCGGTGAACCCGATGCCGTGATTTTCAATGCGGGTCAATTCCCGGCCAATCGACACACGACCGGCATGACGTCCAAGACCAGTGTCGATGTCCATCTCGAGGCGCGGGAAATGGTGATCCTGGGTACCGAGTACGCGGGTGAAATGAAGAAAGGCGTGTTTACGCTGATGAACTATTTCATGCCGAAGCAGGAGGTCCTGTCGATGCACTGCTCGGCAACCGCCGACCAGGCGAACGGGCGATCTTCCGTGTTGTTCGGTTTGTCCGGGACCGGGAAAACGACCCTCTCGGCCGATCCCAAGCGGTACTTGATCGGGGATGATGAGCACTGTTGGTCGAAAAACGGCATCTTCAATATCGAGGGAGGCTGCTATGCCAAGGCGATTGATCTGACGTCGGAAGCTGAACCGGACATTTTCCAGGCGTTGCGGTTTGGTGCCGTGTTGGAAAACGTGGTTTACGACACCGATGATCATAGTGTGGACTTTAGTGATGACTCGCTGACTCAAAATACGCGGGGTGCTTACCCGATTGAGTTCATCCAGAATGCAAAAATCCCCTGCCTGGCCGACCACCCGGATGACGTGATCTTCCTGACCTGTGATGCGTTTGGGGTATTACCGCCCATCAGCCGCTTAACGTCTGAACAGGCGATGTACCATTTCATCAGCGGTTATACGGCGAAGATTGCCGGGACCGAGGTCGGGGTGAGTGAACCCGAGGCGACGTTCTCCCCCTGTTTCGGGGGTCCGTTCCTGGTCTGGCACCCAGGTAAATACGCCACGCTCCTGGCGGATCGAATTCGCCAGCATGATGCTCAGGTCTGGTTGGTCAATACCGGCTGGACAGGCGGTCCCTATGGAATCGGTTCGCGAATGAAGCTCTCCTATACCCGCGCGATTATTGATGCGGTCCATTCCGGCGCGCTGGTCGACGCACCAACCATCACGGACCCTGTGTTCGGGTTGAACGTGATCACGGAGTGTCCCGGTGTACCGTCGGAATTACTGACGCCCAGTAACACCTGGTCCGATGCGGGTGAATTTGAAGAGGCGGCCAGGAAGCTGGCAGGTCTATTTGCCGATAACTTCCAGAAGTACGCTGAAGGCGTGGACGAGGCCGTCATGGAGGCGGGTCCGAAAATCTAGCTGCGGGTAGCTGGCGAGCGCAGGGGTGCATGGCCGTTCAATCGACCCGGCTGAGGGGAAAGATCTCGACATCGACTCCCTCGGAGAACAGGACGTGATCTGGCGCAGCGGTTCTGGGACACCCGGCTGCCGCGCTGAGCGACTCCTGCATGGTTTCGATGCGGGCACGTTTCAGAGGGTAGGGGTGGTGGTGAACCTGGCCTCGCAGCATTCCCCGGGCCGACTCGGTATAAAGCAGATATCGCTCGGCCAGAAAAAATTCCAGCGAGGTTTCGTAGCCACTCGAAGGTGGCGTGAGCGGCGCAGGATCGATTTCGACCGAGAGATTGACGGCTGCCTGGTTTCGCTGGGAAAATCGTCGGCTGGTGTACCGGATCAAGTCTTGTTGGCGGTCGATTTTCATCTTGGCCCAGTAATAATTCAACTTCCAGACCTGGCGCGCCACCAGCACGGGCAGTAGGCGGGCGGCATCAAGGCTGAAGAACCAGACACCCGGTTGTTGCCCCCGGTGATGAACGTACGTTCTCAGGTTTGTCTCACAAAAATTGGAAATCCAGGGGACCGAGGGTGACCACCACGGTCGTACGTGGGACATAAAGAACGGCACCAGGCCCAGCCAGGCGTCCCCCTCATAGGTATCGATTTCGAGCGGCGCGGGAATCAGCGGTTGGAGAGTTTCCGCGGGCACGCGCCAGTGAACAAAACAGAGTTGTCGCCATCGTTGATGGCCAACCGGTTGTCGGTCAGGCCGATGGGTTGGCTGCAAGCGATCGGAACTATCAATTTTCATGATCGTTTCTGTCGGGATGGGAGTTGGCCGCTTCGATCAGTATACATCGGTTTGCGATCATTTGATTGATTTCGATGCGGGGCTGAAAGACTTTCTGTCAGGTGGCCAGTCAGCTGCCCGAATCCCGGTTACCCTTCCGAGGCGGGGCCGTTGCTCCGATCGCTGTGCTTGGCGGTAAATTCGAGCCGAGAGGATCCGCCCGCTTCCTTTCACGCGGTATGTTCGGGGTGTAAAATAAGCCAGAGAAAATATGTCAGAGCCAGGAACCAAGGCTGCTGCCTAGGGGCTGTTGGTGTTTCCATGTTTGACGGTTCCCACTGAAGAGACAGAGAGTCTAACCATGACGCGCCCGTTAAAGCATGCCTTTCCGCGGTGGGTTTTATGCAGCCTGTTTTGTCTGGTCGCCGGCTGTGGGCCGAAGATCGAGTCCCACTCGAGCCAAAAGAACTACAGTGCGGCGATCAAAGATGCGGGCCAGACCCGGCTGGGAAAGGAATCGGCGGCCCTGTCCGCAAACCATCCTGGAGAGTCAGGATTCCTGTTGTTGGACCGAGGTCGCGATGCCATGTCATGGCGTTTGATCTTGAGCGACGCCGCGGAAAAGACGATCGACGCGCAATACTTTCTCTGGAAGAATGACCTCGCTGGCCAGGCCTTCATGCAACGTCTGTTGGCGGCTGCGGAACGGGGGGTTCGCGTTCGCGTCTTGCTTGATGATTCGATGACCGAAGCTGACCCCCTTTATCTGGCCAAGTTCGGATCCCATCCCAACATCGAGTTGAGATTGTACAAACCGTTTGGCCCCAAGCGGAAATCGACTGTCCTGCGGTGGATCGATTATGCGAGAGACTTGAAAGTCTTGAACCAGCGGATGCACAACAAGCTGTTCATTGTCGATGGCAGTATGGCGATCGTGGGTGGCCGCAATATTGCCAACGAATATTTCGAATACCCGGGCCCTTTCGTCTTCCGTTGCCGGGATCTGCTGGCGCTGGGGCCGATCGTGTCCCAGACCAACTCGGCGTTTGATCTCTACTGGAATAGCGACTGGACCGTGCCGATTGAACAGGTCGTGGACCGTGTGCCAGAACGTGAAAACGTAGAGGCCTTTTGGAAGCAGCTGGATGAAGTGGCTCAAAATCCGGCCAACTATCCAGCCGGTTCTTTTGAGGATACAGATCAATGGTCGGTGCAGATGCAAAAGCTCAAAGCCGATTTACACTGGGGCCCGGCGAAATTGCTGGTCGATGCGGTTCCGACCCGCGATGGCCAGCCGCAAACCGATCAGACGTTGCACCAAACAGGTGTGGAGCTCGCTCGGATGATGGAACAAACGGAGCGTGAGGTACAGATTGAAACGGCTTATCTGATCCTTTTGGAGGAGGGGTTCGCGGCGTTGGAGCGGGCCAGCGCCAGGGGTGTGAAAGTTACCCTGGCCACCAACTCCCTGGCGTCCAATAATCATGTCTCATCGTTTGTCGGGTACCGCAAACAACGGAGAAAGCTGTTGGAGACCGGGGCAGAGCTGTTCGAAATGCGTCCTGATGCAGCCTCCGAGCGGGCACTGTTTACCCCGCAGGAGTTGAGCCGATACAAGACCGTGTTCGGTTTGCATTGCAAGACGGCCGTTTTTGACAGAAAGCAGGTCTTTGTTGGCTCGTTCAACATGGATCCCAGGTCGACCAAATTGAATACGGAAATGGGGTTTCTGGTGGAGAGCCCCGGCTTGGCCGATGCCGTCATGGCGAGTATTCAGCAGAACATTTCACCCGATGACAGTTGGCAAGTCGTTCTCCTGCCCGACGGCAAGTTGGCCTGGGCAACACGTCGCCAGAGAGAAATCATCATCGAACCGGATAGCGACCCGATGGCCACCCGGGCCCGCCGCGCCGAGGCCGACCTGTTGATGCCGGTTCCTGATGATTCCCAACTCTAAGACAGGGCTGCGTGTGCCGGGCTGTGCGGTCTTGGCGAACGGCAAGCCTCCGGTCGTCGTGCTGATCCTTACAGCAGAGGCCCCAGGATGGCCATGGAGTTGTTCCACAAGCGCTTGCCGACAGACCATTCGCTGACCGATTCCAACGTGACTCGGGAAGACTGCTTCAGGTATTCCTGCTGCCTCTGGCAAACGGCTTGCGTTAAAACGGAGTCGTAAACCAGGATGTTATTCTCGTAATTCAGTTCAAAGCTGCGTCGATCCATGTTGGCGGACCCTACCAGCGTAATGTCACCGTCGAGGGTCAGTGTCTTGGAGTGAAGCAGGCCAGGTTCATATTCAAAGATTTGGACACCGGCCCGCAGCAAGTCGTAGTAGTAACTGCGGCTGGCAGCCGCGACGATTCGCGAGTCATTCCGGGCGGGAAAAATGATCTTGGTGTCTACCCCGCGATACGCTGCCGCACAGAGGGCCAGTTGCAAGGATTCGTCGGGGACATAGTACGGCGTCGTAATGGTCAGTTCGCGCCGAGCGGCATGCATCAGTGATTCAAACAGTTCGGGCATGGCTGAAAAACGGACGGTGGGCCCGGTGCCGATGACCTGGGCCGGGATGCCCGGCAGTTCGGAATGGATTGGGAGGTTCCCGTTGTCCTGAATATCCTCTTGGGCGTACGTCAGCCAGTCACGGGTAAATAGCTGGTCGTTCTGCCACGCGATCGGGCCCTCGAATCGGATCATGGCATCTACCCATGGCGCGTACTTGGCCTTGATCAGGAATTCCGGGTCCGCGCAGTTTTGACTGCCGCAGTAGGTGACTTGTTGGTCAACGACCAGAATTTTCCGGTGGTTCCTCAGATCGATTCGTCCTTTGAGCATGCGCAGAAAAGGGTTGCCAACGCGTAACGCTTCGGCCACCTGGACACCGGCTTCCTGCATTTCCTTCCAGTAGCGAGAGCGAACCAGGTCTCGAGAACCGAGACAATCGACCATGGCCCGGCAGGGAATGCCGCGGCGGGCTGCCCGCTTCAGTGCGTTGGCCATTTTCTGCCCGCTCTCGTCGGGCAGCCAAATATAAAACAGCAGGTGGACGCAATGTTGGGCTGCGTCAATGTCGGCCACCATGGCATCAATGGTTGCGTTCGAATCGGTCATCAGCCTGGCGGTGTTGCCGCCCAGTGGGTGGAAGCCACTGATCGAATGGCCCGTTTGAAACAGGTGCTGGTAAAGGGAGGGAATCTCCGGTTGCAGGATCTCGTTTTGATCGGCCAACTTATCCTGGAGCGGGGGAATTCCCTCCATGACTTTTTGTCGGCGTCGGATATGGGATCGGCCGATATTGACTTCGCCAAACAGGATGTAGGCCAAGCAACCGACAACCGGGATGAGTGCGATGACCGCGACCCAAGCGACTCGGGACATCGGCTCACGGTGGCTCCTGAGCATGACGCGCATCACCAAGGCAAATTCAATCGCGATCGTGATCAAAGATGCCGTTAACATGGGTCAGCCACCTGGGCGGGATTGGGAATTGCGGGTGTTCCTGGAATGGATGTCTCGCCAGCGTATCCGGGAATCGGTCGAGGAAGTTGGTGAGTCCGTTTTTGTCGTTCTAGTTCGTATCATTGGACAGGCAGTACAGCTTGGAGACCGTCCTGATCAACAGCTTGTCACCGACCACCGCCGGGGTGGCCAGGCTGAGTTCTTGCAGGTCATGGGTTGCCAGGATCTCGAACTCCGGCCCGGGTTTGATTTCGTATGTCAGGCCATCTTCGTTCAAGCAGAAGATCTTCCCATTGTAAGCCCAGGGAGAGGCGGTGAACGATCCCCTTGGCTTGAAACGCTGCTTGCCATAAATTTCTTCGCCAGTCCGCGCATCATGACAACTGAAAAGTCCCTGGTCGAACAACGTGTACAGGTAATTCCCGTAGACCAACTGGGTGGTGTTGTAGGGGGCGGCCCTTGGTTGAAACCACTCGATGAACTCGTTGTCAGCCAGGTCTTCACCCTCATCGGGAGTCAGGTCACCCCGGGCCCCGGGGCGAACGGCAATGGTTGGTCGCTTGGCATCTCCTACATAACCCGAGGCGATGTAACAGAGACCGTGAGCGGCAAAGGGGGAAGGGATGACCAGGTTGGACATCTGGCCGTCGAATTCCCACAGTAATTTTCCATCGAGCGAGTAGCTTCGATTTCGGTTCTTTCCGGCGACCACGATTTCGGTGCGCACGTCGTTTTTCCAGACAAACGGAGTGGCCCAGCTCCCTTTTTCCCGGCGATCCGTTTTCCAGATTTCTTTTCCCGTTTTGGCGTCGAAGGCAGCGATCCAGGAACTTTCCAGGTTGTCGTAGAGGATGAAGACGCGCCCTTCGTGCACGACGGGCGAAGAGGCCGCGCCCCAGTCGGACAGCGTCTTTTTCGGCTCGATCTCCCTGGACCAGAGCAGGGTTCCATCGAGGTCGTAACAGTACAAACCGACATCACCAAACAGGACGTACAGCCGTTGGCCGTCGGTGGTTGCCGTCTCGGCGGCGTAGGAACTCTTGGGATGACGAGGAATCGTGGGACGGCCTGTCTTCGCCTCCCGTTTCCAAAGCAGTTGTCCACTGTCGAGGTCGTAACAGTAAACCATCCAGTGGTGGATTCCCTTGGCCGGGTCGCGCACGCCCTGACCCAGGTAGAGTCCCTTGGCCGGGGCCGTGTTTTCTTCGTCACTGACGACCGAAGTGAGATAGACTCGGCCATCCACCACGATCGGGCAGGACCAGCCCCAACCGGGGATGTCGACCTGCCACTTGACGTTTTTTTCGGTGGACCACTCGGCAGGCAATCCCGGATTGTCCTGGCCAATCCCATCGGCGTGATTCCCGCGGAAACGGGTCCAGGACGGCGACTTCTCCGTTTGGGCAGGTAGCTCGCTGAGCAGCAGGCCACTCAGCAGGCCAAAGAGAACGAGTTGCAAACGGTGGTGTGGCAAGTCAAGTTTCATCGCGAATAACCCCATGGTCCATCAGTTCAGTCGGTAAGTTTAGCATAGTTTCTTCCATCCGGTTGAATAGCCCGTCATGGGAAGGGTTGGCACATCGGCAGGAAAATGGGGAAGCCGCATGCCAACAGGCAGGCCGGGAAGAGAGCGGCGCGGGTTGCCGTTTCTGGAGGGGCTTTGGTCAGGCGAAAATCTTGGCAGACTGAGCCGCTGCGATCGGCACGCCCACCTTGGTTTTCAACCCGGATTTTATTCCCCCTGGTAATCCTGGATCAGCTTTGCCATCCGTTGGCGATCCTGGGGCAGCTGGTCGAGATCAAATTCACGTCCCAGCGATGACCCGACGGCCCGGTAGAACGCGCCTGTTCGATCACTCCATCCGGTCACCACATCGACGGCATTCTCTTGCTTGTCATTTTCTTTTTGCCGATCAGCTCCATTGTCCAGTAACAGCTGGACGAACTCGAAATCACAGAAAAAAGCCGCAATGTGCAGAGGAGTATTACCGTCCCGGTTGCTCCCGGAGACCCGGGCACCCTGCTCGATCAGGAACTGGGCGATGTCACGGCGGCTGTGGGTGGCGGCCAGGCCGAGTGGCGTGTTGCCCGATTCGGGGTGTCGGGAGTTGATCGACGTTCCACCCTCGACGAGTTGTTTTACCTCGGCCAGTTTGTTTTCTTTAATCGCTTCCCAGAGGGCGAGCCGCTGGGGGATCCTGTCGCGCCGTATTTTCCGACGGGCTTCCGAGGCCGCTGCGCGATCACCGGCTACATGGAAAATAAAGTCATTGCTGAACAGCCCGTTCCCGTTCTGAATTTGCAGCAGGTGCATCCCCTCGGTCGGAAGTTTGGCCAGGGAAATCTTGACCGTTTTGTCTTCTCCCGTTTCCAGGTCTGCCTCGACCACCTCTCCATCCACGATCACGCGGGCCCCTTCATCAATATGGTGGCCACTGATCGTCATTTGCTGCTTGCCTTGGTAGAGGAAGGGGAACTGCTGGTGTCCCCGCTGGGCATGCATCGTGCCCCGGGTCCAGATGGCCGGTTGAGGGTGTTGCTGGTTGCCGTTTTCGACTTGCCGCGCGGTAAAGGTTCCAATGAAGGCCCCGTCGCTGGCCAACTTGGCCAGGTCCTGACGAGTATACGCCTGGTCCAGGTCGAACGACCGGAAGACGACGTTCGAAGGATCAGTGGCAACCAATCCGGTGACTTTCCTGACCGGAGTATCAGTCGTGACCCGCACGTACTTGCCACCCTCGAGTTGGGGATCGAATTGCAGGACCAACGGTGTTGCCTGCGGTTGTTTCATCATCACGCCGTCAACTTCCAGTACGATCGCCCCGTCGCGGCTGGACTGCTCGAGGGCGGCCAGCAGGTCGCGGGTGCGACCCCCCTGGGCCGTTTCACGGTTCATGGTCAGTTGGCGACCGTAGGCGCCCGAGACACCCGTACTCCCTTCCAGTACCATGTTCCAGACCGGGTTGAAACGGCGTCGGCCGGCCCAGGACAACTGCCAGATTCGCCTTTCATCCAGGCCCCCTTCAGCGATCCTGCGGAAAAAATCGAATTCGACAATATTCAGGCGACCTTGCGGCAAGATCAGCCAACGGTCGTACGCGCCGCGCCAGGTCGGAGCGTCCATCCCGGTCCCCGGTGTGTTGGTGCTGACCAGGAACGGCATGCGGTGACAGTCACCACAGACATTGAAAGTCGTTCTCGACGGGTCATCGTCCCCCTGGATATGAAACAGTTCGAATCCCTCTCGCGCCTCCCTGGAGACCACGTTGGTATAGGCCCGCTGTGGCGCCGGTGGAAAGGGGATATCCAACAAGAACTTGGCCAGGTCGTCGCGCTGGGCTGCTGACAGCAGTCCAGCTTTCCCTTCGTCATTGGTTACCGTCAATCCGACCAGGGTCATGGTCGATTCGAGCGAACCATCGATCACGTGACGCGTGGTCGTTTCGGGAATGTCGGGATCGCTGTTCGGTTTCACCGGACGGCGAATGCTGGCGCTGTTGTTGCCACCGTACGGGTCACCCGGGATTCCATCCCAGTGAAACGGTGCCGTGTCGCGCAGACCCCGCAGGGGCATCGTACTGCGGGGCATGATCTGGTCTCCACCGGAGACGACCGGTGTTTTCAGCACCCACAACAACTGGTCGGTATGGCCGTCCGGGTGGCAGCTGGCACAGGAAAAAGTACCCGTGGTCGAGGCGGATGCCATGTTGAAGACTTTGCGCCCCCGTTTGATCACGGCGGGTGTCGGATCTTCCAGTCTGATCGAGTCGATGACTTGGGGGTTGGCCGCATCTGCCAGGTCGATCAGGGAGATGCTGTTTTCCACGGCGTTGTGCACCCAGGCCCGCCGGGCTCGCCCGTCGTCACCCGATTCGAGCGCAATGCCGCGAGGCACCGAGTCGACGTCGACCCGTCCCAGGATCTGTCCGGTCTCCACGTCAACGGTAAACAGCTTGTCCGAACCGGCAGCCGAGACGACCAAAGTCCGGTCGTCATCACTGATTTCAATCGCGAACGGTGTGGCCAGGGCTTGCCCCGGTTCGGGCTGTGCCGGGGGCAGCGGCTCGAGGTCGATGAATTCGGGCTTTGCGGCCGTGTCGCCGTCAAACCCGACTTTGGTGATCTGGTTCAGGAAGGCGCGGTTTTCCAGTTCTTTCAGACTGTGATCTTTCGTTCCCGAGCGGCCATTGATATCGTTGCGAGCGTCGGTTTGCGCCACGTAGACCTGTCCCCGCGAATCGATCGCCAGACCGTACAGTAGCGTGCCCAGTGTGTCGACCGTGGCGACCAGCTTGTCCGTTTTCGTGTCGTAAACAAACAGGTCGCGATCGGGCACATCCGGGTGTTTCACGATATCCACAACGTGGCCCAGTGACAGGACATTGTTGTGTTCAATCGAGTGGTTCCAGGCATCAAAGGTGACCAGGTCACCATCGATATCTCGCCGGTTGCCACCCGATAGCTGGGTTTTGTTGTTCGATTCAAACGGGATGACGTACAAACGGTCTCCTCGCACCTTGATGGCGCGGGGGTCCTGGGAGCGGATCTTCAGACGTTTGCCGACTTCCCGGGAAGCGACATCGACGACAGCGATCTCGTTTTCCGATGAGAGGGCGACATACGCTTTGCGGTTGTTGGCAAATGCGATTCCGACCGGCTCGTCAAATTCGGTTGAACGGCTGCGACGACCGAATTCCTGGATGGTGGCGATCACTTGACGGTAAGTCTGGCTGGCCCGATCGTTGTCGATGATGCTGACCGAGTCGGAAATATGATTGGCAACCCAGATCTCTTGACCGTCCGGACGGATGGCCAGGCTAACCGGCTCGATGCCGACCCGGGTGCGGTGAACGATGGCTTTCGTTGCGACGTCAAGAATGTCCAGGGTGCCGGCTGGTGTGTTGACGACATAAACATGCTGACCGTCGCTGGCGATCGGAGAGGCGTGTGGGCTGAGGAATGACCGGTGCCCGGTGGGGCGCGGTTCGCGCTCCAGACGTTGTGCTTCAATCGACGGAGCCTGATCGTTATGTTCGGTTGGCTCGCGACCATCACGAGCACCGGTTCCGATCAGGATGCCCGTCAAGATCAGACAGATACAGATGACGAAAGAGGCCAGCTTCATGGAACTTTCCTGCCTGGACGTGTGCAATCTCCTCAACCCTTAATCCTAATATAACGTTCAGATCCGCTCCGAGTGCCGTTGCGAAGTTCAAATACGGCCAATAATGAGAAAGAATGGCTGATTTATGAAGGTCGGTTCAAAAAGCGATCCCAGTGTTGAATCTGGATAAAGTAGCCCGGCGTTAACAGCCCGGCTACAGGCTGGCCACCTGCTTCATTTTTTGCAGGCCGGTCCTGGCCACCTCACGGGGATCCTGTTTCCAGTAATTCGGGTTAAACAGCTCAAGGGAGAGAACGCCGTTGAAGCCGATCGAGCGGAGTGTCTGGAAAATTTCCGACAGTGGCGCCACACCATCCCCGGGATAGACGCGGGCCGCGTCATTGATTTGATCGCGCGGGGGTTGGGCTGGGTAATCATTCATGTGGAACACATGAATCTGTTGACCGTTGAAGAGCTTGAGGCCGTTGAAATCCGAGCCACCCTTGTAGATGTGATAGACGTCCGGCATAACACACGCATCGGGATGCCCGCTCTCCACGGCGACGTGCGCCAGCTCACCCAGGCGACTGAGTGTTTTCGAAAAGCCCCACAATTCGAGTTGAGGCGTAACGCCCATTTCCTGGCCCAACTCCAGCAGCGCTCGGTAACGTCTGGCAGCGGCGTTCAGGTCGAGATTTTCCTGATTCGTGGCACCTGCGGGAGGGGCCGCGATACGGGTTCCGCCGATTTGACGGACCAGGTCCATCTCCCGTTTGGCCTGCTCCAAAGCGTCCGACCGCTTGTTGTCGTCATCGACAATCCAGTTGGAAAAGCCGATCGCACTTTCGACGGTCAGGCCGGAATCGGCAATCTGTTTTTTCAGGTCGGCCAGGCTTCCTCCCCCGTCGCGGTGCGCCTGGATTTCCCGAATCCAGGGCTCGATGCCGGTATAGCCTGCCTCGGCGGCGATGCGGACCTCTTCGGCCAGGGGCAATTTCTGTCCCCGCAAGGTGCTGGTGTTCAGGCAGTAGCGAAACGCGGGGTCCGTCACCACCGGTTCTTCCAATGGGTGCTCCGAGGGCCGGCTGGCTCTGCCAGCTGCAGCCGGCGCGCCCACTGCCAATGCAGTTGCACCGATCAGCCATTGACGGCGGTCCGTCCGTTGTGTCATGTCCCATCTCGCTCGGTATCGTGTTGGCTTGATTCTGCCCCACCATTGTGGCTGGAGGTTCTGGGGCAGGCAACGACTGTTTGCGAGGGCTTACCGACAAAACGAAACTTTGATCGTCGGTTCCTGGGCTAGTCGAGGCGAATCAGCACTTCGTTGCGGCGCAAAAAGCCGGGAATCCAGGGGGGGTCGTACCCGGCGAATTCTGCCTGACCTTCACCGGACAAGTCTTGTTGCTCGATCCAGGAACGGAGTTTTTCTTCTGCGTCAGAGCGTTGACGAGTCCCCATCCGACCCGCAAAGCGGAGTACGGCGAATTGGCCCCCCGGTCGAACCTGGAGTTCGACCCCCTGGCCGGTCGGCTCGGGGGCTCCTTCCTCGGCTACTTTTTTCGGCAGGACGAAGCCCATCTGTTCCTGGGTGTCGTCCGGGCTGGAATCCATGAATACCGGGGTGGTCATGGCAACTTTCTGTTTGGTTTCATTCCCACCGCTGATGTAACGAAACAGCCTCATGAAACTGCCATCATTCCCTGCGGCATCCATGTTGGTGGAAGTCGTGACCAGTTGCAGATCCGGGTAATCCCGGATTTCAAACTGACCGTCCGCTTTCACCTGTGAATAAGCTGCCGATTCGTACGCGTTTCGAAACGAAGATTTCCACACGAGGTAGGCCCCTCCTATCACGATTAATAGCCCTGCCAGGTAGGTTATTTTCATCGGCCATCCTGTCTCTGAGATTGCGAAAATTTGTCTCGGCAAGGTTGTTTTTCAACGTCCGTTCCGCAGCTGATCGACTTGCGACCGGCGGTTTTTTAACGGTCGACAGCAGTCGACATGCGCTGGGCCCGCATGTACAGCTGATCCATGCCTCGCCGCAACACCCATGCCCGATTCGTTGAATTGTGAGTCCGCTTTGCTTTTTCAATCGTCTGTTCGACCAGGATCATGGAGTGATCATCCATGCTGTCGATCCCGGATTCCTTGATGGTCGTCATCACGTTCATGTAAATATCGCAACAGCGCTGGTGATGCCCGGCGTTGAAGACCGGCACACCCTGATCGATGGCATGGTCTAGAGAGGTCATCACCTGGCGGCGAGACATTTTTGAAGGTGTCAAAACCTGATCGACAACATGGATCAGGCCATTGGAAGCTTCAATGTTCTTGGCAAGGACGTTTGCCTGATTCACGTTGAGCCCGTTGGCAGTCAGGCCAATGTCGAGGCTGTTTCCCGACAATGATCGAGCCCGGCCTGCCTTGACTGCCATGTCAGCGTAAACGCGTCCGGGAACAACATGATATTTGAGCAAGTCGATCAATTGGTCACGATTTTCCGGCTGCAGAAGCTGGTCGACGGTTCCGCTCGGCAACGCCGCAAACGCATCATCCGTTGGCGCAAAAACAGTGAAGGGTCCCGGGCCATTCAGAACATCGTTCAGGTTGGCAATGCCAATGGCGGCGAGCAGGGTCGAGAAATTGCCTGCCTGGTAGGCGTTGGACAGAACCGTGGACTGGTTGGGAAGCAGGACGGTATCGATCACGTGAATCACGCCGTTGGAGCACTCGATATCGGTCACCGTGATCTGTGCATCGTTGACCTTCAAAGGTGTGTCTTTGAGATCGAGCAGCAGTCGCTGCCCGTTGACACTCGGAGCATCGGTCAGGTCGTAAGCGTCACGGGCCGTGACTCGTCCCGGGACGACATGGTAGGTCAAAACCTGGCGGAGCTGGGTTTTATTTTCGGGTTGCAACAAGGACGCCAAAACGGCCGGATCAACTTTGGCAAAGGCCGAGTCGGTCGGTGCAAAGACAGTGAATTCATCATGACCATTGAGGGTTTCAACTAAACCGGCGGCCTTGACGGCAGTTACCAGCGTGTCGAAGTTCCCTGATTCGACGGCCGTTTCAACGATCGTCTTTTGCTGGGCCTGAAGTTGGGATGAAAGAACCAATGATGCTGCCAGCAGCCCAAAAAGTACGTTTTTGCTCATGACGGTCTCTTGATCATAGTTTTCTGCAACCTGAATCGCGTGCCGACAACGGAACGCTGCACACAACGTGATTTCGCACAGGTGAAAACTGTGGATTCAAAATTCCATGAGAAAAACGGGTCTTCCGCTGAGGCGGACCGGCAGAGGCGGCATCAGCGACAGGCTTGCCTGGTCATGTTCCATTGGCCACAATCCCGCTTGGATCGGTAGGTCGCCTTGAACTCGTCTCCCGTAATCGTCGCCTCATAACGGAATGTTCCCATCAGAGGGCCCAGTTTCTTGGAACCCCGCAGCTGAATCAGCCCCTCTTCTTCGTGAACAATCTGCAGCACCGCGTTGTAACGAAACGGGAAAACTTTACAGAAGGAGCCTTGGAACCTGGCCTGCACCTCGGTTTCGCTGAGCCGGCAAAATGTGGCCCGCAGTCGACCGTGATGCCCGTTTTTGCAGCTGAACCAGCGACCGCTCCATTGGCCAGACAAAAGCCCCGCATTCAAGGTGTCGGCTTGGGCGACCGGTTCGGAGGGAGCTTGGCCCCAGGCAGGACCTGAAGCCATGCCGAGTAAAAGGATTAACAGTAAGCTCAGGGTGCTTCCAGCATGTCGATGTCTATTCATGTTCCCTTTTCCAAAATCGAACGGGTTTCCCAACGGCCAGGCATGGCCTCCTCTGTTTCGGGTTGGCCGTTTGGCCACCTTGGGCTTCCATTCTATTTGCCACGATTGGCGAGGGAACCGTCTTACCGGTGAACGGATGAAAATGACTGGATCGCGACGTTTTACGACAGGGCCATAAGGAGATGCCGCACCGGCCAAGCGGGTCAGGAATTCAGCAGACTCAATTTTGCGGTACTCGCAACTGCGAGTGAGGGTCTAGCCTCAGCCGCCGCCGCCACCGCCGCCGCAATTACCGCCGCCGGTGATGCCGCCGCCGCCGTAAGTGCCGAACCCGCCGTAACCGCCGATTCCACCGAATCCGCCACCCTGTTGCTGGGACTGCATGCGCATTCGATTGATCTCTGCCTGGCGGATGGCGATCCGAGCCTGTCGTACCTGGTGGTTCTGGCGGATGCGGGCCTTGACCAGGTCGTCTACCATCTCCTTGGCCACCTCTTCACTGTTGGCTCGGCCAAAGACCTGGTAGCGGCAGTTGTTGTTATTCGACTCAATAAAATCGGCGACTCGTTGAGCGACGTACTGCTCCCCTTGGAATTTGTTGAACTTGACCTGGAAGCTGCCGTCTCGGCGAGGAATCATCCCGCCAACTACAAACCAGTCGTCCGGCGAATTGGTCGAAGAGTCGACCGCCTGCATGGCACTCAGGTTGCCAAGTAGGCCCTGGAGCCCCGACATCTCGCTGCTCGCGCTGCCGGGAACATTCGTGCCGAGGTTACCTGCTGGCGGAACATTCGTGGAAACATTTTGCGGGCTGGAAAGATTCACCGGGCTCGTCGGCACAATATGCTGCCGCGAGTTAGTGGGCATTGCATGTTCGACGGGAGGTTGTCCAAACTGGGCTGTCGCCAAGTTGGTACCCATCAATACGAATGCAGCCGAAACGATCAGGCAAGTTGTTTTCATTGAACTTCATCCTGGTTGCGAAGGTGGACGACGGTCCTACACCTATTATCTAGTATAGGGTGATCCGAACTTTGGTTCAAATTTAATTAATTCAGCTAAACCAGCCCTTCTGGGCGTTTTGTTCGTTTTTCAGCTTTTTTAGCCCCCTTCGGCCTGTCTCCCTGTGGTGGGAGGTTCCCGGACATGCATCCCGGTTGGCGCCCCAGGGACCTGATCGCCGAATCGATGAAGCCGACAGGTCACAACTCAGCTGTCGGCCATCGGGAGAGGGGTTATGATGAGGTCTGCCTCGGGAACGGTACGGTTGTCATGAATCACGAACCAACATGTAGTCATTGCGGCGCGCCACTGGCCAAGGGTGAATCGGACGCGGTCTGTCCTGTTTGCCTGTTGGCCGTCGGACTGTCCGGCGGGGATGTGCAAGTTGCCGCCGATCGGCTCGACTCGGTCGGTCGATATCAACTGCTGGAAAAAATCGGGCAGGGTGGCATGGGGCAGGTCTACAAAGCCCGGGATTCCCAGCTGGGTAGAACGGTGGCGATCAAGTTCCTGCCGATTGAGCTGGCTGAATCTGCCGAGAACCTGCAGCGGTTCCAGCGGGAAGCGACCACGCTTTCCCAACTCAATCACCCGAACATCTGTATCATTTACGATGTGGGAAACGCTGAACGTGGTCCTTATATCGTGATGGAATATGTCCGGGGCCAATCTCTCGGTGCGATCCTCGATACGACCGGACTGACGATCGATCAGACGGTTGATATCATGCTGCAGATTTGTGCGGGAATTGAAGTAATCCACGAGCAGGGGATCATCCACCGGGACATCAAGCCATCGAATGTCATGCTGACGGAAAAGGATGGTGTCAAGCTGGTCGACTTCGGTTTGGCTAAATGGAATTCGCACCCGGAATCAGAGTGGACTCTGCATGAGAATGCGAATCGAACCCGGGCCGAGTTTGTGGAGACGGTCCCCGGGCAGGTGGTGGGGACGCCCAGTTACATGTCGCCCGAACAGGCAGCCGGCCAGGCGGTCGATTCTCGCAGTGACATTTTTTCGATGGGCGCCCTGTTCTACGGGATGTTGGCGGGTGAGCCCCCGTTCCGCGGTGAGACACCGATGTTGACGATCCATGCGATCATCAGCCGCCACTACCGGCCGATCCGTGAAGTCAACCCGGACATCCCGGTTGCGCTGGCTTCGATTGTCGACCGAATGCTGGCAGAACGGGAGGACCGGTTTCAGACGGTGTCCCAGATCGTGCCGCTGTTGAAACAGTTGCAAGCCGGTGTCGTGACGGGACAGGCTGCCACGGTTGCGGCGGCCGCAACCGCGCCCGACTCCATAGCGCCCGGACGATCGAAGCGGGTCTGGATCCTGGCACCCGTGCTGTGCTTGCTGCTGGCTGCCTGGTATTTCAGTGGTCTGGGTCCCTGGCGCTCGACAGATACCCCCGCTCCACCAGGGTTGGAGCCGTTGGTCCCCGGCTTTACAGCGAACGATCCGGCAGCAAAACCTCTCTTGGCCCCACCTCCTGCCAGCAATGTGCCCGAGGAAATTGACCCGATCGAGCATCACTTTGTGCTGGGTGCCGTGGTCGACCCGGCCGGTTTTGTCGACCAGCTCAATGCCGAGAGCCGGGACGTCATGATTGGCAACCTGCATCGCAAGTTACAGCGAGAGCTCGCCGAGGCGCTGCAGGAATCGGGCTTTCCCGTGGCCCCAGTCACCAACGACCAGTGGGATGTTGTCAAGGAAACGACGTTTGCTGAGCAGGGCGGTTTCGATTACGGCCTGTCGGTGGCCAGCCTGCTTAAACAGCAACGGGCCAATCTGTTCCTGAGCCTCTCCGGTTACCGCGATGATGAAAAACAGGCGTATACGTTTAAGCTCCATTTCTTCAACCTGGCTGGCCAGGCGTTCCTGTCCAAAGAGATGGCGATACCGATCGAATCGGTCGAGGCAAACAGTGCACGAGACGCGCGCCAACTGTTCGTCGACTGGTTGGCCGAGACATTCCAGCCAGAGCAGGGTGTTTCCAGGGGAGCCTCACTGGAGGGAGGTGGCGAGAAACCACCGATCGAGGGCATCGTGGTGCTGCCTGCGTTCGAAGAAGGGCAATCTCCCTACACGGCATTCGAGTGCATCGACAGCCAGAGGCGGGCCGAGTTGCAACACCAGATCGCCGAAAGACTGCGGGATCAGTTGGCCCGGCTGAGCCCGGCGCAGGAGGTCAAGATTTCGACCCCGACGAGCGATGAGTGGCGGGAAGCGAATGATTCCGGCAATCCGCTAACCTGGCGCGAGCTGCTCGGTCCGTTTGCTGCCAACGCGGTACTGGGCATGGAAGGGACGTACGACGAGACGTTGAAGACATACGGCGTCGAACTGAATCTGAATCAGATGGGTACGATTCATTCCCAAGGGCAACACAGGTTTGCTTTTACCGAGGAAGAGTTCCGGGAAAACTTCGACGAGGTCGCCCGCCAGTTACTGGCGGCCCCGATCCTGTCACCGGCCGACCATGGCGGGGAACCGACCGACGAAGATTGACCAAGGGCCAGGCGCGATCCGATTCGCCTGGTTTCCCCCGGTTTCCCCTGCCGAGGTAGGCCGTCAGGCAACTCACCTCGCTCATCATGAACGGGTCGGTCTTTCGCCAGCCGTTGCTGAAGTGTCAAACCTGGAAGGCGCGGAAAAGTTCGTGGATCTCCTCGTCCACTTCTTGCTCTCCGGTCACCGTTTGGGCAATCTCCTGTCGCAGCAGGAAGCGGAACCGGTCCCGCATCCGCGAGGCGGCCATCCGCGCGGCCGCCGAAGTCATCTGCAGTTGGTCGGCAACTCCCTGGTAGTTCTGCCCCTCTTCCCGGGCGATGAACGGTTTGAGTTGTTGAAACTGAACCAGCTTGTCCTGTTGGCGGTAATCTTCTTCCAGCTGGTCCATCACCAGTTTTAAAACGGTACGGGCCCACTGCCGCTGGAACTCCTGTTCGGCCGTCAGCGAGTCGGCCGGTTCCATTTTGCGATCCCCCTCTTCCCGCTGGTCCAGTGAAATGACCGGTTGGCCACCTCCCCGTTTTTGAGCTTGGGAGTGAGCGTGTTGTTGCTGGAGAAATCGTTTGAACGAGACAATCAGGAACGAGCGGAACTTGCCCCGCTCGGCATCGGCCACACGGAGTGAATCCTTCTCGATCAAACGGGCGATGAACGCCTGGACCGCGTCATGAGCGGTCGCCTCATCCCGGCTTCGTCGACGCGCATATTCAAACAGGGGCGACCAGTACTTGTCGCAAAGCTGTCCCAATGCCTGACGGGCCTCGGCCGATCCTTGTTTGGCGGCTGTTAACACCAGGGTCCATTGGGTCGTCTCAAAATTCAGCATCGGACAACTCCCGGGGGAATTGAGTTACAGGTACAAGGGTGAATTCCTCTCGGGTAGTATCCCGATAGCAGGGCGCCAGATTGATCTTCTACCCTGCAACACGAATCTATAAACTAACTGGCCGAACGAATAATTTGAAGTTGTGAACCGTTTGCCAACGTGGGTGCCAGGTTCTGTTCCGCAGCGGCGGAGAAGGGCGGGCCGTGGGGCGCCCCGGACGCGGGTGACCTCTCGGGCGTCGGGCACGGGGTGCCTTTTGAGTCGGGGTTCCGGTACGATGCGATCAATCAGACGGGTCAACCGCCGGACGTCGGGATCGATCGGGTTGGGCGTCTGCCAGCCTCCCAGTCGTGGTTTACGGCCAATGGAGGCCAGTTGTTTTTATTTCAAGGTGAGAGATCCGATATGCATATTCAAATAGTGAACTTCAAACTGCATGAAATGACGCGAGCCGATTACGATGCGTTGCTGGAACAGGCTGCGCCGCAGTTTCCACAGATCCCGGGGCTCAAATCGAAGCATTATCTGGCCGATGACGAGGCCAATGTTTACGGCGGAGTTTACGTCTGGGAATCGAAGCAGGCGATGCTGGATTACCAGGCGGGTGAGATCTACCAGGGCATCCTGGCTCACCCGGGATTGGCCGACGTCTCCTCGGTCGATTTTGACGTGATCGAAGACCACAGTTTTGGCGGGAACTAGTCGAGATCCCCGGGTCAGCGCGTAAGGGCAGGGGTGGCGACTGTCCTCTGGCTGCCGACCCCCTCGGTTGTCTCAATCGTGATCCCGCGGGGTTCTTTTCCAGATCTGTTTGCCTGGTGCCAGTAGACTGCTGACGGAGATCAGGATCAGTCGCATGACGATCCCCGGCGCGCGCGCCAAGAAGAACATTCGTTTCTTGCTCATGCCCAGCAAAACGATACCCAGGAAAAAGTAGAGCCCCTGGAGGGCGCAACAGGCGAGGGCCGTGATCAACAGGATCGCGCTAAAGAGGCCCGGTTGGCTGAGCCAGGTGATGGCACAGAACAACAAGGCCACACCCAGCATGGCCAGTACCAGGGGGCGACTTAACACGATCATGTTCCAACCAAAATCGGCCAGGACGAGTGGCCCCTTGGTGAGTCCTTCCCTGATGAACTTCAGGGCGTCCGATTTTCCGTAACCCAAATTCCCGGCAGCCCATCTCGCTCGTTGCACATCGAGCTGTTCCTGTTGGGCGGGAAAGGGGGAGCTGACACACGCTTCCTGAACAAACTTCACCGTTTGACCATGTCTCAGTAAGTCCATCGTGTACTCCATGTCCTCGACAATGGAACTCGCTCCCCAGGGAAATCGCCGCAAGATTTCAGCGCTCAAGACCATGCCCGTACCTCGTAAAACGACCGCCCAACCCAAGCGAGATTTCGGGTAGTAATAGAGATCATTTTCGATCAGGTTGCCAACCGATACGACATAGGCCATCGGGCTATCGTCCGGGTTGCAGGCAATGTCGTTGGCTTGCAATACGAGATCGCCACTGCTCAGGTGGTGGTCGAACACCTTCAGGGCATGGGGATCGATCCGGCAATCGGCATCCAGCACGACGATCGCGTCAAACCCTTGAGGCAGTACCCGTTCAAAAGCCCACGCCAAGGCATGTCCTTTGCCGATCAGTTCGTCGTTCGTCCTGACCAGGCATTCCGTGCCTGCTTCCTGAACCACACGGGCAGTCCCATCGCTGCAGTTGTCCGCGATGACAAAGACGTCGAAATGTGATGCGGGGTAGTCGATTTCACGACAACTATTGAGGGTGTTGAGAATGGCGCCCTCTTCATTGTGTGCCGGGACCACGATGGCGAAGCGGGTTTGTGGTTCGTCATCGGTATCGCTTTCGCGCCAGGGTTGGGGGCGATTCAGGAGCGCGACCACGGCCAGGAAGAGATAGTAGCCTGTGACCAGGACCGAACCGAACAGCAGGAAACAGGAAACAGCCAATAACAGGAGGTTGGGCAGAATCATGAAACCGCAACAACAGGACGGACGAGCCAGGCAGGTGAAACCTCTAGGATCGCCTGTTTGGCAGGCGAAGGATAGCCTTGCACTGGTTTGGCGACCGTATTTTCCCACAGAAGTCGACGCATGGGAGTGCCGCCACCACGATTTCGGGTGCCCATTTGTCGGTCCACCGCGCGGTTTCTGTCACGCTCCGCCCCCACCGCTGCAGGATTCCCCCCCAACCCACGCATGGGTTGTTTTCAGGTTTCTTGAGATTCCCAGCGTTACGGTCTCCAGGCAAGGCCTATACTTTTTTAGGTGAAAAGCATTGGATAGCATGATCATTGGAAATAGTGTTTTCGCGACGGTCCGGTTCCGTCGCGGGTATGCAGCAACGCTCCGATCGAGCCGCCTGCCGCCAAAGAGATCAGGCGTTCCGACGATATTCTCTCGACCCTGTGGAATAGGTGAAACGTCGCCATGTACGGTTTGGTTCACAGAGCAATTCGGGATATGGTCCTGACCCATCACGGTCCTCAGGTTTGGGAGCAGATCCGCAGCGAATCGGGTGTGGGCGATGATGCCTTTCTGGCGATGCAGAGTTATGACGACGCGATCGTGCTACAGCTGGTCGCGGCGGCTTCGAAGGTGCTTGATATCTCACAGGCTGAGTGCCTCGATGTGTTTGGACAGTTCTGGGTGCTCGATACGGCGGTCAAGCATTACGGCAATATTCTTGATAGTTTCGGCGATGAAATCTGGGAGTTCCTGGGAAACCTGAACAAGCTTCACGACCGGATATCGAGTACGTTTCAGGGTTACGATGCTCCCTCTTTTCAGCTGGAAACAAGCGAAGATGGTACCCACTTGCTGCACTACCGCAGCAGTCGGCAGGGACTCACGCCGTTTGTGATTGGCCTGTTGAAAGGCCTGGCCCAACACTTCGATACGGAACTCGTGATTACCGTAGTTGCCGAAGAGCTGAATGATCAGGGACAGCACACGAAGTTTTGCCTGGAAACGGGGGGCAGCCCGTGATCCAGGTGACCCCTGAACAGTGCGAACTGTTTTATCCGTTTGTGATCGGTGTCGATGATGGTGAACAGATTGTCTATCTGAGCCAGCCGTTGACCGATCGCCTCGGGACCGACCAGCTGGGCAGGCGCTTCCGCGACGTTTTTGATCTGCGCCGTCCACGGGTGGATAAGACGCTCGAGCAACTCAACCTGCTCGATTATCGCTCGCAATTGCTGCTTTTTTCGGATGTGACCGGGAAACTCGGCCTGCGGGGTCAGGTGGTGCCGGGTCAACACGCTGGCCGGTCGATCGCTTTGGTCGCCGCATCGCCCTGGCTGACCTGGCTGAACGAGCACGTGGAGAATTACCAACCGAAGATATCTGATTTTTCGATTCCGGACGCCCAGCTGGATCTCAATTTACACCTGCAGACGCAGTCGATCATGCTAACGGATCTGCAGAGTCTCACCGAGCAATTAACCAAGGCGCGCGACGAAGCCGAGCTGGCCAGCTCCGCCAAGTCGACGTTTGTTTCCCACGTCACCCATGAACTCAGGACCCCGCTGACCGGGATTACCGGCTTGATCGAGATCATGGAAGAACTGCCACTGGATGAAGACGTCGAAGATATTGTCGGGGATTTGAAAGCTTCTTCGGATCACCTGCTGCATGTCGTCAATCAGGTACTCGATTTTTCACGCTTGAAAGAGAGTGGCGACGAATTGCTGACCCGTACGTTTGACCCGCTGGCCTCCGTTTCGGAATCAGTGGCGCTGCTGCAGCCGTTGGCCAAGGTTAAAGAACTGGCGGTGAATACCCGTTTTGATCCGGCCCTGCCAAAATTACTCGATGGCGACGTGCTCAAGATCCAGAAGGCGCTGATCAACCTGCTGAGCAACGCGATCAAGTATTCCGACCGGGGTAACATCAATGTCACGGTGGCGGTCAAGGAGAAGCGGGAAGACCGATTCCGCCTGCTTTTCCAAGTGGACGATGAAGGGCCCGGAGTGGACGAGGCCGACCGGCCGAACCTGTTCAAGGAGTTCTGGACCAAGGATGCGCCTGGCACCAACCAGGTCGCCTCGACAGGGCTTGGCTTGTGCATTACCCGGGAACTGGTAGAAGCGATGGGTGGCCGGGTCGGCATGCAACCCAAGACGACAGGGACCGGCTCCGAGTTCTGGTTTGAAATAGAATTGCAGGCTTGCCCGGAAACAGCCGAGCTTTCCGGGCAGTCAGGCTCAGCTGGGGCCGAGTCCTACGATGCCAAGTTGCTGGTGGTGGACGACAACCGGGTGAATCGCCGAGTAGCGTCACTGATGCTGGAAAAACTGGGTGCCCAGGTGGACCTGGTCTCCAGTGGCCGCGAGGCGATCGACTTTGCCCGCCAGAACCGGTACGACCTGATCCTGATGGACATCCAGATGCCGGAAATCGACGGCCTCAAGGCGGCCCAGCAGATTCGACAGACGGCCGGCAGTGACTGTCCCCCCATCATCGCCTGGTCAGCCAATTGCACGACCGAGGATATTGCCGGCTACCGGGCGGTTGGAATGAGTGGTGCCTTGACCAAGCCGGTTACCCGGATCGGCCTGGCCGACATGTTGAAACAGTACTTGCCATCGCCACCGGCCGGCAAGCTCTGAAACGGTCTGTCTCTGCCGATATCGGGTCTGACGCTTTGGCAATCTGCCAGGGGCTTTCAGGCTCCCACTTGCGAGCGCGTCAACCGACTTCCCAGGTGGTGGCTGCAAATACTCGCGTGGAATCAATGTCCGGTCGAGGGCCTGACCTTTCAACCTTCGACATGGAACAGCTTGTTGTAGATGACCCACTGGCCATCGACCTCCAGCAGCGAGAGCGTGTCCAGAAACGTCATGCCCATAAACTGGTCGCGCACGACGGCCATGGCCGTCTGACCCGATTGGTGAGTCGAGAGGATTTCAAACAGCCGGGGCAGGTCTTTCTCCTGGTCGGAGGGGACCTGTTTTTCGACCATCTCAGCCAGTTGGTCGACCGTGAATTCGCCCAGCTGGCCCTCGAGATAACCGGTGATCTTGGCGGTGGGGTGAAAGGCCTGTCGGATCTTGTCCGGGTTGGATTGGTACAGAGCCTCTCCATACGTTTGCAAGGTGGCTTCGATGGTCGATGCTTGTTCCATGGTCGGTTCCTGGTTCCGCAGGGTCTCTCTCCACGTTGATCCACTGGGCCGGATGAGCCAGATGGGCCAGATGGGCCACAAGAGCCAACGTTTTACGATATGTCAGCGTAGCAGACTCTCGGACGACCTCAAGCACCGAGATGCGACACGATTTTCGGATACGGGTTCCATGATTCTGGTCGATGATCAAGGTCATCGTTAAAATCAAAAGATGACCACGACTAAAAAATCGAAGGCGCAGTCGATCCGGGAGATTGTCGGTTTCGGCGCGGGATGCCTGCTGGGTGGACTGGTTGGCGCCCTGGCAGGGCTGCTCTGGCAGAGCGAACTGGCCGTGATGGTCAGTTACGCGGTCGGCCTGGCCGGTGGCGGGTTGGGCGGCGCCTGGCTTACCCGGCGATGGTTCCCGGTGCGTCCTCCCGTCGATGCCGATTAAGGACCACCCGTTCTCCTTCATCGGAGCGTTCCCGCCAGCCAGGGAAAACGTCCTTTTTTTGGGGACTCAGCACCCCGCTTTTTTACCAAGATCCGGGGGCGACGTACGAATAACCGATCAGCCGCGTCTCTTTTTACTCTGTTCAATGTCTCTTTGTATCGAGGTATTCATGGTGAGCAAGCGAAAATCGAACCCGCTCGGGCTTGGTTGCATGTTGGTGATTGTGATTATCCTTGCCTGGGCGTTTATCTTCGGGCAACTCACCCTATAAAGACGTGTGAGCTGACTGTGACGGACCGCTTGATTGGTTTTCCCCACATTTTCGCCTCGTTGATCTCACCTGGGAAAAGTTTTTGCATTTTTTGTGGCACGTTGATCGGGCAACGGTCGCACGGAGGGTAGTGCTTAAAAAACAGCCAATTCAACCCAGTTGTTCCGGGAGATTTTGAGATGCACAAATGGTTTGCTTATCTGGCCGGTGCGGTCGGTGGGATTGCCGGTGTTCTGCTGTCCCTTCCGCTTACTTCCTGTTTCTTCACCGCGGGTATGGCGTATTCCATCGTCGGTCATCTGATACTTCTGTTTCTACTTGGATTTCACGCCCTGCTCCTGGGTACCTTCGGCACGGTGATGGGGTACCAACTCGTTAAGCTCCTGGTGTTCGATCCCGTGGATGAAGGGGATGCAGCGCTCTGATTTCGACCGTCGTGATTTGCGGGGTCTACTGGGGAGTTTTTTTCTGGCATGAAAAAAGGGGCTTCCAATCGTCTGATCGGAAACCCCTGTTTTTGAAGTGCGGGTGAGAGGATTTGAACCTCCACGTCCGTAAAGGACACTAGAACCTGAATCTAGCGCGTCTGCCAATTCCGCCACACCCGCATGTGTGATTTGGACTCGTGATTATCGTGTTTTCTTGCCGTTTGTCGAGTGTCCGATTGAGATTTCAAACGATGATTCTCGACATTTCGTGGCAAAGTGGGGCTGAAGCACCTAACCGGTTTTTTTATGAAAAGGCCATCGGCGTTGGACGGCTGACTTTACGCCTAATTTTCCCAAATAGAGCGGGCAGACGAGAAACAGAATGCATGCGACCATCGCAGCATATGCTGGGATCGGCACGCCCGGCCCACGCCAACTGGACGAATCAAACGGCCAGATGTCGAGTGCCAGCCAAAGCTGACAGATGCCCCAAGCGATCCCGACCCCCAGCGCACCACCGGCAATGCCACCGAGTAAGGCGTTAAGTGTATGGCAGATGAATTCTTTCACTCTCATTATAGCCGGTCGAGATAGCCGATACTTTGACCTATGCTCTTGAGCGGATCGGGGGACTGATCCTGTTCGACGTGGCATTGTTCCACACCGATCGCCTCTGATATCTTCATCACTTTCGCCATGTCGATGGTGCCGTTACCCAGTTCCTGAAAGGCATCATGAGGAACCTGTCCCTCGTCATAGCAGACCTTGGCTCCCGCCTTGAGATCTTTTAGGTGAACCTGGGAAACACGACCGTCCAGTCGCTGCAGAGTCTGGTAAGGATCCCAGCCGCCGATCTTGGCCCAAAAGACATCCAATTCAAACTTGCAGTTTTCAGGATCGAATCCCTCGATGAAGAGGTCAAACCCTGTTTTTTCACCTTCCAGTGGTTCGAATTCAAAGGCGTGATTGTGATAACACAATTGAAGATTGGCCTGTTTGCACATCTCTCCAAATTGATTGGAACGTTCAATGTAGGTGCGGTATTGATCGGCCTTTTGACGATAGTTCTTGGCGATGTAGCCGAAGACGAGGTGCTTCAGCCCCAGTTTCTTGGCATCCTCGATCAGCAATTCAAGCGAAGGGGCCTTCTTGTTTTGCGGGTTGCAGATGGACTGCCAGTTGATGAAGGAAGAGGTCATTTTCAGGCCCAGATCTTTGCAGATCGGCTCCAGTTCCAGGCCCTGGCCAACATCCCCAAATTCCACCTGTCGATAGCCGGCATCCGCGATTGCCTGTAGAGTGGCCTGCTTGTCCTGCTTCAATTGATTTCGAACGGTCCAGAGTTGAAGGCCAATCGTCTCTTTGTATTTTGTGTTGCTGGAGATCGCCATGACGGGGCGAGCCAGCGATGCCGTGAGGGCGAGGGCACCTGCCCCTGCGGTGGTCTTGAGAAAATCACGTCGTTGCATGGAAGTCGGCTCCTTGTTAGATGACACTTCTACTGTAACGTTCGAGCAGGGGGAAACAAAGGGTCTTTGCTTCGATGGTTCCTGCGAGGGGGCGCATCGGCTTGGACCGCGCATCGGGCAAGCGCTTGGGCGTTCTTTGTTGCTCGCTTGATTCCCATCGGAATTCTGAAATCGCGGCGCGGACTGAATTTCGTCTTATAGGGATAGGGCGGAAGAGGAACCTTACCTCGGCCCGGGAGGGAGGTTTTCCAGCAGGTATCTTGTAATCAGCATTCGGACATGCACCACCGTCCCCGGTCCCTCGCGCAGGCCGTGATTTCGATTCGGATAGACCATGTAGTCGAACGGCTTGCCCAGTTCGATCAGACGGTCGACGAGTCCTTCGATGATTTGAATATGGGTGTTGGTCTCTCCCGAACCGGTCACCATCAACAGTTTACCCTGGAGTCCCTCGGCAAAATGGATGGGCGCCGATTGTTTATAACCTTCCGGATTCACCTTTCTGGTTTTCATATAGATTTCTTGGAACCAGGCGTTGTAAAGATGAGGCTGTGGCTTGGGAACAACGGCGATGCCAACATGGTAATCATCCGGCTTGCGAAACATCGCATTGAGAGTGTTCGAACCACCGCCACTCCAGCCCCAAATTCCGACGCGGGAAAGATCGACATAAGACCGCAGGCGCCCCAGTTCTTTCAGCGCAGCTGCCTGATCTTCTGTTGAAAGAGGGCCGAGACTGCCGGCGATCGAGCGGCGCCAGGCGGCCCCTTTGGGGGCAGGCGTGCCCCGGTTGTCGATCGACACCACGAGGTAACCCAGATCGGCGATGACTCTTAGAAATTGGCTATGACTCGTTCCCCATTCATTCAGAACCGTTTGTGCATGAGGTTCGCCGTATACATATACAAAGACGGGATACTTTTTCGTGTCATCAAAGTCCTTCGGCTTGATCATCCAGGCATCCATCCGCACGCCATCGCCAATGTCGAGCTGCAGGAACTCGGTGGGCCGGTGCACGACCGATTGGGCTCTCGTCTGGACAGGCCGATTGGTCTCCAGGACTTTGATAGTTCGGTGCCCCTCGACTTCAATCAGTTCGGTGACAGGAGGCGTGTCGAAGGTGGAGACCGTATGAAAGGCCCATTTCCGGTCGGGTGAAAAATTGTAGTTGTGAGTGCCCGGTTGGTCCTGGGGAGTCACGCGCTCGCGTGGGCCTGTGCCGTCGAGCGGAACACGGTAGAGGTGTTTTTCGGTCGCGTTATCTGGCGATGCGTAGAAGTAGTACCACCCGCCCGCCTCATCGACCACCGCGCGATCGATGAGGTCGTATCGCCCTGGTGTCAGCAGGGCAATTTCCTGACCCTCTCGCGAATAGAGATGCGCTTGTCGCCAGCCGTTCTTTTCGCTGATGACGATAAACGCCCTGCCGCTGTCCACCCACGTCAGCCCAGAATTTTTCGCCTGACTCGCTACGACCCAGGCCGGGTCCGATTCCTGAAAAATCTGTTTCATCGTGCCATCGACCGAGGCGAGCAGGAATTCGCGCTCGTCACGAAACCGGCTCAATCGCTCGACCAGCAATTGGGTGCCGCCTTCGGCCCAGGCGACCTGGCCCAGGTAGTAGCCCTCTTTGGGTGATTCGATCGGCAGCCAAGTCAGTGTCTCACTGTCCAGGTCCACGATTCCGACGCGGAGCCGGGGGATCTCTTCGCCGACGCGGGCAAATCGTTGTTCCCGTACGCCGGGATATGACGGGTCTCTCGGGACGAGCATCGCCCGTCTCTTTACCTGGCTGCGATCCGTTTCCGTCACGGCGACATAGTTTCCATCCGCACTCGATTGAAGATTGCGAAACGAGATATCCCGATCCGGCGAGTGGTCTGTCAGGGCCGTACGCTCACCCGTTTCAAGATTTTGAATCCATAGGTTGCGATCCTGAATGACCAGTTTCCGTTTACCGTCGGCGGAAACGAGCCGTCCGGCAGCACTGGGCTTGCGGCTGGGTGGTTGGGTCTTGCCCGGTTCACCCGTGCGCACGTCGTAATGAATCGTTGTCATTTGGTTTGTCTTGGGGTCCCGCTGCCGAACCGAGTACCCCTGGCTATCTTCCAACCACGTTGCTGGAAAGTCTCGTACCCGAAAATCGTTGCCTTCGTAGATCGAACGCAAACGCGACTCGGTGGTTCCGTCGGTCCAGGACGGAGGCATCTGCTGGGCCGACAGACTCGTCGTGGCACAGCCAGTCAGGACGATGACAATCAAAGGTATCCATAGAAAGATCGGTCTCATTTTTGGCAAGCCATTTTGGGGGTTTTCATGCTGAAGGGTTTCAATGGAGAACAAGGTATTCATCGTAGCCGCCTTGCATGGGCGATGCCGAGTGGGATCAATAGGCCGGCCGCCAGGCCGATTCCCAAAAAGATGACGAACGCTGATGAGTTCATGCCGGTTTTGGCCAGCTGACTGGGCGGAAAGAACCCGAGCACGATGGCGAACAGCCCGCCCAGTCCTCCCGTCCCGCAAACCAGGTAGAGCCCCGGTTTGCCGCCCGGCACACGGAAGCTGCCCGTCCGTTCCGGGTGACTCCTGCGCAAGCGAAGCGCCGCGGCAAACATCATCAAGTACATGCAGAGATACATCTGGATAGTCAGCACACTGATCATGAAATAGGCGGACGCGACGGTTGGCTGCAGCGTAAAGGCAACGCAGAGCAGCGTGACGATGCCTCCTTGCAGCAGCAGAATTCGCGTCGGCACGTTCTTGTGATTTACCTTGCAGAGAGCCGCCGGCAGCGCGCCATCTTCGGCCGAGGCGAGCATCCCCTTACTCGGCCCCACGACCCAGGCATTGACGCTGCCAAACACGCCCAGGGCCATGCCAAGTGCGGCCAGACGGGTCCAGCCTTCCAGATCGTAACGAGCGAGCATGGTGCGCAGCGCCTCGGTCACCCCGCTTTGCAGTTGATACTCTCCGGGCGCCAACGCGGTCGAGATCGATAATGCTCCCAGGATGAACACGATCAGGATCACCACAGCGGAGATGAGAATTCCCAGCGGATAATTGCGCTGGGGAGAACGGACCTCCCTGGCGTGAGCCGCCGTCATTTCCATGCCGGCAAACGCGAGCCAGACAGTGACGGCAAACGTGATGTTGGAGAATTGACCCATATCCGGAATCCACTGATCGCCATTTTTCAGCAACTGGGACGGCGCGCCGCTGGCCAGCCCGATCCCGGCCAGGGTAATCAGCAGCAGACCGGGAAACACGATCCCGGCAAAGGCGCCCAGGATGCTGATCCGGGCCGACCCCGACAGGCCCCGAAAATTCAGAAAAACGGAGACCCAGTAAACGACCAGGACCACCGCCACGATGAAGTACTTGTTTTCTGCCAATTTGGTGGAATCATCCGGCGCCACGGCAAAGGCCAGCGAAGCGGCTCCAAAGGTCAGCACAACGGGGAACCAGCAGAGGTTCTGAAACCACTGCAGGAAGACAGCCACAAAGCCCCACCGTACACCAAACGCCTCTTTGACCCAGACGTAGACACCACCCCGTTCCGGCCAGGCGGTGGCCAATTCGGCCGCCACCAGAGAGACTGGGAAAAAGAAGATCAAGGCCGCCAGCAGATAGAAGAAGATCGAACCGATCCCGTAGCTCGCCATCTGGGGAAGATCGCGCAGGCTGGCAATCGCTACGATATTGATCATCGCCAGGCCGAACAGCCCGAGCACCCGTTGTGGGGCAGCGTTATCGACCGACATGGAGACACTCCCGCTGGTTGGACCGGCACGCCAAGTGCGCGGTCAGCGGCCGCCCGTCGAGCCATGAGAGGCGCCCTGTTCCTTTCCGGGGGTCGGTTGTGCGGCGTGACTTTTTGGTGAACATGGGCATGTACCGTCGCGTTAGCGAAAACCGCCAAAATGGACCAAGTGTTGAAACTCGCCCTCAAACGCGGGTGGCCAAAAACCATGTTCCAACATTCGCTGGCGCGTCGATTCGGGGGGATTGCCGTACACCGTGATGCGAGGATTGGCCAGCCCTGCCAGAAAGAGTTCACCCCGCAAGTTTTCCAGGTGCGCTTGCTGGGCCGCATCATGTGGAAAACACTCGACCAGAGTCGCCTTGCCTGGCTGATCGGTGTTGTCTACGAAGAACTCGTAGCTCGTCATGCCATTCTTTTGTTCAATCGCCACTTGATCCTCCAGATAACGCCGAAAAGCATCAGCATCGGCGACTTCAAATTCAACGTGACAATACCAGTGCACCGCGTCAGCACCTGGCAGGGAAGAAGTGGACATCGATTCAGTTCCTGTGAGAAAAAAATTTGCGAAAGAAAGACGATCTTAACACGTGAATCCAGCGCGGCAACAACGATCGCCGCCGCTAACCGGTCGAAAGTTCGTCAGGCAATGCTTCGTCGGTATCCCCGTTGCGGCTGAACAGAAGAAACCGGCCGTCCTCCAGGCAGTAGGTCGCCACCAGATCAGCTGGCAGTTCCTTAAATGAGATGACAAAGATGAACTTGTCATAGCCGACCTCATTGGGAAACGGCTCGACCTCGACATAGGAGAGGTGCCCGTCATCAAACGACGAGATAATTTCCCAGTCGACCGGCGTGTCGTCGCCGCTGCCAATATGCTCCCGTCCCCAACGTGTGATATTCTCTTCCAGAGTTTTGCCGCGCGGGCCCTCCAGCGCCGGACGGTTGGGCCGTGGCCGGGGTCTCTGTTCGACCGGGTTCGATCGTTTGGCCGTGCTTGCAGGTCGTTTCTTCTTGCTGTTCTGGCTGCCGGTGTTGGAGAGAAACAGCCAGGCCCCCCCGATCCCCACCACGCAAAACAGCAGGCCAAAACCGACAAACAGGGCGTGGTGAAATTGGAGCCCAGCTTCGAGGGTCGACGTTTGCGGGTCGTCTGGATTGTAAAACACGGTGCACCGGTCACCTTCGATCAACCGTTTCATGGCCTTCGCCGCTTTGGCCCGGCTGTTGTAGGACGGTTGCCCAATTTGCATTCGGTCTCCCTGGTAGAGTTCCCCGCCGACGCGGAATTGGTAGGTGACTTTGGGGCGGTAATTCGTGGTTTGGTCGCCGTCGCTGTCACGGCTGCGGATAGTGTCGATTTCTTGACTGAGTACCTGACCCTCGACCGATGGCCAGGATCCGGATTGGAGTGCCTCTTTGGCCTCGAAGTAGCCGAGGGTGGCAAACAGCAGCCCACCCAGGACAAATCCCGCGGCCCAAACCAGGATGAACAGTCGACCGGCTGCTGTTGCTGACATCGTGTATCTCTCTTTTCAAAAGGTCGGGCATGGTCGATGACCAAGCCCAGGATGGTTACTTTCCCGCCTGGATGAATCGTCTCAAATCTTCGGCAAAGGCCTGTTCCGTTCCGCCCAGGTAGACCATGTGGCCCGACGGGTATTCTTTGAAGGTGACCCGCTCGGAGGGGAGCTTGCCCGCTTCGACCTGGTCGATGGCAGCGGCTGGCGTGGTGATCAGATCGAAATAGCCGGAGGCGACCAGGACCCGCAGATCCGGGTTGCGCCGCATGGCCCAGGCCAGTTCCTGGGCACTGCTTTCGATCGGGACGGCCGTAAAGCCCCGCTCGAAATTCCAGTTGGGTAGCAGGTCTTTCCAGCGGATGGCGATGTAAGGGCGGTCCAGCTTCACGCCCAGGTGATTGCCCAGCAATTGATGTAGCCCACCGACAAAACCGGGCACGTAGCGGCCCATGGCCGGGTCATCGGCGACCGGGTCCTGCCCCGAGTTCATGAGCGGTAACGTATAGCGGCTGTCGTACAAGCCAATCTCCAGTCCTTTTCCCTGCAAGGCGATCTTGGCATATTCCTTTTCGTTGATCACCAGGTCCTCGCCAATCTGCGACGGAGTCAGACCGGTCAGTGTCTCGACCTGTTTCAGAATCGCCGCTCGGTCGGTGTCACTCAGCTGGTCGTCGGCTGCCTGTTGCAGGGCGGACAGGTAATCCGTCCTGGCAAACTGCAGGACCTGTTGGAAATGTTTGTCGAGATTGGCCGGTGGGGGGGTAAGTCCATGGTAGGCGGCCGTCATGGCGATGCTGGGCAGGCGCAAGGCGTTCTGCTTGATCGCTTGTTCGGGGGTCACCGTAGCGGCCGGATTGCCCAGCGTGGTGCCGACCATGATCACACCGTTGAGCGTGATGCCCCGCAGCACACCGGGGGGAAAGGGGCTGCCCATCAGGAAACGGGAAAGAACGGCCGCCCGCTTCGAGCCATAACTTTCGCCCAGCAGGTACTTGGGAGAATTCCAGCGTCCCTGCTCGGACAGCCAGAGCTCGATGAATTGGGCGATCGAATCGGCATCTTCATCCACACCCCAAAAACGTTTCGGATCGGTTCCATTGAGGGGACGGCTGAAACCGGTGCCTACCGGGTCGACGAAGACCAGGTCGGCGACGTCGAGCAGTCCATCTTCGTTGTCGCTTAACTGAAACGGGGGCACGTTGGATGGGTTGACCTCCTTGTCCAGCACGACTTTCTTGGGGCCGAGGGCCAGGTGCAGCCAGACCGAAGAGGAGCCTGGCCCGCCGTTAAAGATGAACACGACAGGGCGGTCTTGGCTGTCGACATCGGTCCGCAGGTAGCTGAAGCTGAAGATGCTGCCGATCACATTGCCGGCGCTGTCCCGCAGGTAGGTTTCTCCGGCAATCACCCGGTAGGAAATCTCCTGGTCACCCTGTTGCATCTGGTGCTGCGTGACCGAGCGATAAGCTTCGGGTTGACCCTCGAACGTCGGCACAATTTCAGAAGCGGGGATCGGGTTTTGCGCCCCGACCTGCGCAGGCAGCAGGGAAATCAATCCAAGGAGGACCCAGCAGGTGTGGACAACACATTTCACGACACGGTCTCCCATTGTTTTTTCTGGAACTTCTCTCAATATAGATGACAAGGGGAGAGTGGAAAACTACGTGACTCACGGCTTGGGCTGCGGTCGTCCCTGAAATGAAGGTTTGTGTTTGGCAGGAGATCCTCGGTGCCAGGTCCACAGGAGTGCCGGCAGGCCCCGTTCATCAGTGGGAGATGGATTCATGAATCAGCGGGATGAGAAAAAACTGGAAGTTCTTGAAGTGATTGTCAAAGGTCTGTATTGGGCCAGTTTGTGTGGGGGAATGTTGCTGCTGCTCTCAATCCCATGGTTGTTTCTGAATGATCTGTCCTATGCTCTCCATAATTCGTTTATTCCCTTAGATCGCCCAACATACAACGCTCTGATGTTTCTTATTCTTGCAGAATTGAAACTGTTTATCTTTGTGTTTCTGTTGTTTCCGGCGATCGGTCTGCATGTCGCACTGGCTCGGCACCGAAGAGCGATTCAAGAACAGAGATAAAGTTAGGAGTTGTTTTGATGAAAATTGTTTTTTTGGCAGCCTTTTGCATCTCTGTTTTTTCGTGGGCTCTCGACGAATTGCATGTGGGTTCAAGTTCGACAGCATCTGAAATCGGTTCCTTTGACGAAGCGAGGGTGCGCGTCGGTGGCAATGATCGACAGGACGATCCGCGCACGGACCAGGTTGTTGAGGTCGTCAATCAATTTTTTAAGGGTCTGAAAATAAAGAATCAGGCAACTCGGCAGTATCGCCAGCATATTACGGATGATTTTTTTATCTTTGAGATGGGTAAAAAGTATTCGATGGATGAACTAGTGGAGTTGTTTCAAACGGGGGGTCGGCAATGGATTTCAACCGATTGGAAGCTGAGTGATTTCAGAGTCTCCCTCGACGAGAATTCAGCCCATGCCAGCTATGTCAACACGGGCGTTTTTTACTTTGCACAGGATGGAAAGAAATTTCGATCCGACCTGAAGTGGTTGGAAAGCGTTTATCTCGTGAGACAAGGCGATCAGTGGAAAATAAAATTTCTGCAGTCCGATGATGTATCGCGCGAAACGAAAGAAGTCCCAGCGGACTGAGTCTTGTTTGAACGCTCGGGTCTGTCCGGTGCGATCCCGGGAGCCCGGGTTCCCAGGCCAGCGGAGTACCCTGCAAGTTGAACCGCCCTCCCATGTCGGAACTTGATCGTAGGACCCGGACCGAGGCTCGCTGCACGCTCGTGCTGCGTCTGGCAGCCTTTTTCTGTTTTGCTGGCTGGACCTGGGTGCATTACTACTGGGAAGGGCCGTACGGGGTGCTGTTCTGGGACGAGCACGTCTATGGCCTGGCGGAACGCCTGGGTATCAGTTGGGAGTCGTTCGTCGGTTCGGGTGCCAACGATGGCGTGATTCAGACGGTGATCCGCCAGATGTTCTGGCTCTATCTCGGGTGTGCGATCCTTACCCTGACGGTGCGGCGGGGTGCCTGGGTTCAGATGGCATTCTTGTTGTTCGGTTCCGGCTTGCTGTCGCTCGTGGCGTACACCAAGTACTTGTCAGCCGAGCGTCAACTGCCGATGCTCCTTGAGTTTGGTGGGCAAGTCCTGGCGCCCGCCGTCTTGGTGTTGGCGCTGGCGCTCGGCGCGCGGCACCGCTTGACGGTCATCCTGGCGGTGCTGGCTGTCGTCATGACGTTTGCCGGGCACGGTGCCTACGCGATCGGTTGGTGGCCCACACCGGGCAACTTTTACGGCATGATCACGAAAATTTTGCCGGTCGACCACGAGACGGTCGTTGGCATCCTGTTCACGGCCGGTGTTCTCGACTTCGCTGTCTGCGTCGCTCTCTGCATCCCTGTTTTGCGCAGGCCAGCCGCCTTGTACGCCACCTGTTGGGGGTTGCTGACGGCGCTCGCCCGCCCGTGGGCCGGTATGGATACCACGCTGCACTACTGGGGGGCCGATCAGTTTGTTCATGAAGCGGTGCTCCGCGCACCCCATTTCCTGCTCCCGCTCTACCTGTTTTTGCTTTGGCGCCGTCCCCCCCAAGAGGCTCGTTCGTCGCAAACGGATGAAGGTTTGGGCGACCCGCCAGGTGCTCCTGCCAGTCGGGCAACCGCCTGATGCGCGGGGCCGCCTCTCAATAGCCAAAGCACCCGTCGTGCATTAAACTGGAGGCTTCTGGAACCACTGACTGGGAGAACCGATGAATTGGATCAAATACCTCGCCCTCACTGGCGTTGTGTTCGTGCTGACGGGAGCCACGCAAGCGCAGCAGGATAAACCGAAGCGAAAATGGGCCAATTTGAAAATTCCTGAGGTGGCGGCCAAGGATGTTATCTGTTTTGCGCTGTACACGGTCCATGACAACACGCTCAAACTGACGGCACAGCTCTACCCGTTGGCCGAAGGTGCCAGCCAGGAGGTTCGGCTCGAGGTCGAACAGGATGGCAAGTGGGTTGAAGTGGCCACCACGAAAGTCGTTCAGCCGGGCTGGACCGCACCGTTTCGGGTCGAGAATTGGGACGACACGCGGACATACAAATACCGCGTGGCCCAGGGAGCCGAGGCCAGGTACGAGGGGGTCATTCGCAAGAACCCGGTCGATCAGGATGAGATCGTTGTCGCGGCCTTTACCGGAAATTCGATCCAACCGAGTCATGGCGGCGACATCTCCCGCCAGGACATTATCGAGAATGTGCAAAAGATCGATGCGGACCTGCTCTTCTTTTCGGGAGACCAGGTTTACAACCATACCAAGCATTACGCCGCCTGGTTGAAGTTTGGTCGGGAGTTTGGCGAGATCATCAAGGACCGACCGACGATCTGTTTGCCGGATGATCACGATGTGGGACAGCCCAACCTGTGGGGTGAGAGCGGCAAGGTTTCCACGCTGGGTGGCGCGTCGGATGGCGGTTATTCGCGACCGGCCATCTACGTGAAGGAAGTGGAGCGGGCGCAGACGAGTCATTTGCCGGATCCGGCGGACCCGCACCAAATCGGGCAGGGGATCGGCGTCTGGTTCACCAATTTGAACTGGGGGAATATCGATTTCGCCATCATCGAAGATCGCAAGTTCAAGACCGGGCCTGCCGGGCGGGTGCCCAAGCAGGGGCCGCGGCCCGACCATATCCGCAACCCGGAGTACGACCCGGCCAGCGTCGACATTGAAGGCGCCGTGTTGCTCGGCCAGCGGCAACTCGATTTCCTCGAACGATGGGTTGAGGATTGGCGCCGTGCCAAGTTGAAGGTGGTCCTCTCGCAGACGATCTTCTGTGGCGGCGCCCATATTCACGGCAATGCCAATGGCCGCCTGCATGCCGACATGGATTCCAATGGTTGGCCGCAGTCGGGCCGCAACCGCGCCTTGCGCACGTTGCGCAAAGGGTTTGCTTTCCACTGTGCCGGGGATCAGCACTTGGCCACCATCTTTCAGCATGGAGTGGAAGAACACGGGGACGCGATCTGGTCCTTCTGTGTTCCTTCGATCGCCAACCTGTACCTCCGCTGGTGGGAGCCGTTGTCCCCTGGAGAGAACCGCGAGCAGGGCGCACCCGGCTATACCGGAGACCATCTCGATGGATTTGACAATAAAGTGACGAACTACGCCGCTGCCAACCCGCAGAAGAAACCGGCCGGTAATTTGCTCAATACCCGTTCGGCCGGGTTTGGTGTGCTGCGACTCAATACCAAGACACGCGAGATCACGATGGAGTGTTGGCCCCGCAATGTCGATATCACGTTGTCGCAAACCGAACAGTACCCGGGTTGGCCGCGGACCATTTCCCAGGTCGATAATTACTCGCCTCGGTCTTGGGGAGATCTTGGTACGTTGACGTTCGACGTAAGCAACCCGGTCGTTCAGCTGGTCGATGCCTCCAGCGACGAGGTCCTCTACACGATTCGCGTCAAGGGAAAGACGTTTACGCCCCAAGCGCCCCTGGGCAGGGCGTTTACTGTTAAAGCGGGCCAGGATGGGCCGAACCAGGTAGTGATCAAGAAGGCTCAGGTTGGCGGTCCGCCTCAGAGTGTTCAACTGAAATAACCAGGGTGGATTTGACCTCGGTAGCGCATGACGTTGGTCGTGGTCTGCCGCCTGGCCATGCTTTTGGAGAAGATCGGATGAGATTTGCCATTGCTCTGTTGATCCTGTGTCTGCCCCACTGCTTGGTGGCCGTCGAGCGGCCGAACGTCCTGTTCATCGCGGCCGATGATATGAACTGCGACCTGAGCGCCTTTGGCAACGGGCAAGTGCTGACCCCCAACCTGGAACGCCTTTGCAAGATGGGTGTCCGTTTTGACCGGGCTTACTGTCAACAGCCACTCTGCGGGCCCAGTCGGGCCAGCCTGATGACCGGTTTGCGACCCGACACGCTCGATATGCATACGCTGAAGCACGAGCTGCGGCAAAAGAACCCGGACGTGGTGACCTTGGGGCAGCTGTTTCGCAACAACGGTTATTTTGTCGCGCGGGCTGGCAAAATTTATCACTACGGCAACCCGAGCCAGATCGGTACCGATGGAAACGATGACCCGGCGACCTGGGATGAGCGTTACAACCCGGTCGGTATCGACCGCTCGCAGCAGGAGAACATCACCCGCTACGGGGCGGGCCGGCAAAAAGATAAGAACCTCGGCATCTCGATGGCCTGGTGGGACCCGGTTAGCCGGGATGAAGAGCATACCGACGGGATGGTCGCTTCCAAGATCATCGAACTGATCAAGCAGAAGAAAGATCGCCCCTTCTTTTTGGCGGCCGGTTTTTATAACCCGCACTGTCCCTACGTGGCGCCCAGGCGATATTTCGATAAGCACCCACTCGAACAGGTCACGATGCCGGACCTGGAGGAGGCCGAGCGGGACCTGGCCGACGTGCCGCCGATGGCCGTTCAGCGGGACCAGAAGAACTGGCCTTATTTCTTCAAGGACGTGACCCTCGAGCAGGCTCGCAAATGCAAACAGGCGTACTATGCCTGCAACTCGTTTGTCGATGCCCAGGTTGGCCGGTTGATCGACGCGCTGCAGGAGAACGGGCTGATGGAGAACACGATCATCGTCTTCTGGTCGGACCATGGCTATTTCCTGGGTGAAAAAGGATTGTGGTACAAGCGGAAAGCGTTTGAGCGCTCGGCCCGCATGCCGTTGATCATTGCGGCGCCCGGTCTGGCCGGTGACCAGGTCTGCAGCAAACCGGTCGAGCTGGTTGACCTCTACCCGACCCTGGCCCAGTTGTGTGGTCTCAAGCCGCCGGCCGGACTGGAAGGTGCGTCGTTGCGACCGCTGCTGGTCGACCCGGATGATCCGGGCTGGACCAAGCCGGCCGTCACCCAGGTCTGGCACAACAAGCGAGCGTGGGGCTATTCATTGCGGACCGATCGGTATCGCTACACCGAGTGGCTCGAAGGGCGAGCCGGGCGAGAACTGTACGATCATCAGAGCGACCCGGACGAAGTCACCAACCTGGCCGACCGGCCCGAACAGGCAGAGAGGGTGGCCCGGCTGTCGCAGCAGCTGGCCGACTACGTCCAGCTGCAACCCGACAAGCGGCAGTAGGCCCGCGATGATCGACGATGTTTTTCAGCAAGCCAAACCTTAAGGACCCAATCGTGGACTCAATCGTGGAAACCAAGCGAATATTGATGTTGGTCGGAGATTTTGTCGAGGACTACGAAGTGATGGTCCCCTTTCAGATGTTGCTGATGGTGGGGCACCAGGTCGATGCGGTTTGTCCCGGCAAGCAAGTCGGTGAGACGGTCGCCACGGCGATCCACGATTTTGAAGGGGACCAGACTTACAGCGAAAAACGGGGACACCAGTTCCGTATCAACTACGATTTTGAGGCGGTCCAGGTCGGTGATTACGACGGATTGGTGATCCCGGGCGGCCGGGCGCCAGAATACCTGCGGCTCAATGAACGTGTGTTGCAGGTCGTCCAGCAGTTTCATAACGATGCCAAGCCGATTGCGGCCATCTGCCACGGGCCGCAGATCCTGGCCGCGGCCGGCGTTCTCGCGGGCAAGTCGTGTTGCGCTTACCCGGCCGTTGGACCCGAGGTAAGCCTGTCGGGCGGCACGCCGATCGAGGCCAGCGAGTCGTTTGACAACGTGCACGTGGATGGAAACCTGATCAGTGCCCCGGCCTGGCCGGCCCACCCGGCCTGGATCCGCGCCTTCCTGGAAGTCCTGGGAACGCCGGTCAACTAACGAACGCGGACTGCCAGAGGTTTCGGATCGTCCTTGGTCATGTCCATGGCGAAGCCCTTGGTCTGTTGCATGAATTGGAGAACTTTTTGTTGTGGTTCGGTCAGGGCATCCGTCTGGTCCCCTTTCCGAATGACCCACACCTGGTGCACGTACTCGTTGACCGCCGTGTTCCAGTCGTAGTCTCCGCCCTCCATTCGGTTTTGCTCCTGGATATCGTAATGGCCCGCCGCGATATCGGCCGCCATCGCCCGCCCGAGTAAACTGTCCCGGTCGAAACTCCACTCGTCCGAATGACGGTTCCAGGCCTCGGTGTAGACATGGAAACATTCCTCCCACAAGGCACTCATCCGCCGCGGTCGCCACATCGAACTGTCGAGTCGCTTGACCCGAAATCCCGTTCCGTCCCAGTCGGGAAAGAAGGGCCAGATATCGGTCTTCATCGAGATGATGTAGTGGCCTGTCTCCCGGTCGAGCTGTTCCTCGATCGGTCGCAACGTCCGATCGTAACCGATGGCAAAAGCAAATTTCTCACCCATCGTTTTCAGCAATTCCGGTTGATCGACCTGGCCATCGACATCCGTGTCGATGAGGCTGCTGAACAGGCGGACCGCCTGCAGGACCACTTCCTCACCCGTCCGGTCTCGGCGATCGGTCTCCCGAGGACGCTGGTCGGTTCCCATGATGTAGAAATTTCCGATCCGGTAGACATGAGTGAAGACCGGCGGTATCTGCCGCTCAAACTCGGCATTGCCGGGCAGGGGTGACCGGCGCGGCGTCTGATCGTCTTGGACGGCCAGGCCGGTCGAGGTCAGCAGCGACAGGACCAGAATCAGGGTGGGCCAAATGGCTGGTGAAATGGTGCGTTTGCTCGAAACGAAACTCATCAGGCTGGGCTTTCGGTATAGAGACTGTCATCCGATGGCTGGTCCCCGCGATCCGGGCCCGTCGGCTCACCGATCAAGGCAAGATAGACATAGGTCAGGATGAGACCGAACCAGGGCACGAGCATAAGCAATAACATAATCTGTGCGACTGCAAGAGAAATCAATGCATAGTAAAATGCAGGGGATGCGCCAGAGAAGAGTCCGTCAATCAATATCTCCAACCCCTGGCAGACCGCGCATGTCAAACTAAAAATCATACATAGAAGACACGCCAATAATGCCAAGTTCAAAAAGGATGAACGGACAGCGCTGAAGGAAGCCGTTAACGATTGGAATCCTTTCATGTTTTGATCGACGATAAACCATGGAAACAAACAGCCAAGGATCGCGACGATGAACATTGGAATCAAAAGTAAGAAGCCACCAAGCGACATTGCGATGATGAACGTCAATCCTACAATCAGGAAACTTCCTGTGTGATGCCACTGGGAAAACATATCTCGCACTTTGACCGGTTGTTGACGGGCCGCTTGAAGCCAGATAGCGAATTGGCCCAACTGCAGCCATAAAAGGACCGGGATGTAAACCAGCAAGACAATGCTCCAATACCCGATGCTAAGGATTTCAAAACGGGAGATATGAAAGAGAGCCCGGGGGCTTGCCGCTGGGCGTTCCTCTTTCGATAGGGGGTTGGTATCGGGTTTGGCGTCCGGTTTGGTGTCTGGTTTGGCGTCCGGTTTGGCAGTTTTTAGCGGCGAGGCAGGCGATGAAAGAGCCGGATTGCGATCGGTTGTCTTTTCGGTTTCTGCACTTTCTAGGTAGGCTGATTCGATTGCATAGCCCAACGTTGCCAGAAACAGAAAACAAGCGGGCCCTGATGCAATCAAGGCCGATACGATGAGAACGCCAGCATTCGATTTAAATGCTTGCCAGCCTTGGTGGAAGACGGTGCCGATGTCAAATTGGTTGTTTGATGGAGCCATCGCGATCCCTCTGGAGCTGGAGGTTGGTTCTGTTTCCGTAGTCGGTGTAAACAGAAAACATGAGTGTAACGCAGCTAACACCCGTGTCAAACGTGGGGATCCGGTTCCGTCTCTGGCGCCGACCGTGGTGACTTGAGAACGATCTCTATTCGATTGCCAACAACTCGCCGGTGGTGCGAATGAACAGCACGCCCGCCGAGAGGGCCGGGCTGGCAAAGCAGGGCTGTCCCATCCGGTTTTCCGCCAGAAGCTCAAATTCAGGACCAGCCCGGACCACATAGACTGTCCCGTTTTCCGAGGGGCAGTAGATCTTGCCATCGGCCGCCACCAGCGAGGCAATGATGCCCGCATCGGAACCGAGTCGTTGCTCGTAAATTTTTTCACCCGTCTTGGCATGAAAACAGCGGAGCACCCCATTGGAATTTCCCAAGTAAAGGTAATCACCGTACACCACCGGGGTCGACATGTAGGCGCCCCCTCGCCGTGTGCTCCAGACGATCGCCTCATTGGAGGTTGCCTCTTCGGTCGGGGAGACGTCGCCCGTCGCTTCGGGACGAACCACGTAGATGGGTGACTGACCGCCGTGGGAACTGGTGATATAGATCCACCCGTTTGCGACGAACGGGGTGGGCACCGGGTTGTCACCCCCGCCCTTGATCCGCCATAGTTCGTCGCCCGATGCCAGGTCGTAGGAGACGACCCAGGGCCAGCCATTGACCACTACCTGAGTCCGCTCGCCAGTCGGGTGGATCAGCGGCGTGCTCCAGTTCCGCTCACAGATATCGGTCCGCGACACGCGCCACAGTTCCTCGCCATCGGACAACCGCAACACAACCAGGTACGGGTTGTTCGGGTCATCGCAGATCAGGGCGATGCGGTCCCGATAGATGGCCGGCGAACTGGCGTAACCCCAGCCGATACCGTACTTGCTAATATCGACGACACCCAGGTCTCGCTTCCAGAGCAGCTCCCCCTCCAGGTTGTAACAGTAGAGCCCTTCGGAGCCAAAGAACGCCACCACGCGGTCCCCTTGGACGGCGACGCTTGTGTTGGCGTGGGTTGCCTTGGCGTGACGCGTGGCGCGGGGCAGGCCTTTCTTGGCCACTTGCCGCCACAGCTCCCGACCCGTCTGTTTGTCATAGCAGAGCACGACCCAGCTCTGTTCCCCGTTATCGTCAGCCGCCTCGGGGCGTCCCCCCGCGCCTACTTTTAGCGGCGCCTCTCCCTGGCTGGCGATCGCTGTCAGGACGAAGACGCGGTTGCCGCTGATGACGGGGCTCGAATGGCCCAGTCCAGGGACATCGGTCCGCCAGCGGATCCGTTCATCCGGACCATGGTCGCGATCGGCGTTCCAGTGGCTGGCGACCGCGCCGCTTTCCACCACACCCTGGGCCTGACGGCCTCGAAAGGCGGGCCAGTCGGAGGCCTGTTGGGCGACCAGTTCGGTTGCCGTCAACAGCAGAAGGCTTAACAGCCATCCGGTTGGAACAAGCTTCATCAATATTCTCCCCGTCTTATCTGGCCGGTCGGCGCTAGTACGTTGGCACCGACGGATCGATTTCCTCGCTCCAGGCATGGATACCTCCGCTCATGCTCTGGCTTTTCTCAAAGCCTTGTTGCCGCAGCCAGTTGACGACTCGCAAGCTGCGCATGCCGTGGTGACAGTAGACGACGAGCGGCTTCTCTCGGGCTGCTTCCAGTTCGCCGACGCGCGTCGGTAGTTCATCCATCGGGATCAGAACGGAACCGTCGATCTGGCAAATCGCGTATTCGTCATCGCGTCGGCAATCAAGCAGCAACAGGTCGTCCTGTGCGTCGAGTAACTCTTTAACTTTTTTGGTGGAGATTTCGGTAGGAAGCATTTCTGTGACTTGGGGCAATTCAATAAGACGCCATAATAGACCGATCGCTCCAGCGGCTCGTTATTGCCTATCATGGGCAGGCTGTCCCATTCTGACAGGATTCGCTCGAATTGCGAAGCGGCCCCGGCCAGCCAGGAAAAACAGGAACCCCGATGCTGCCAAGAGAATTTGCCACCGAAGTCGCCAAAAAACTGCAGGCCGCCGGTTACCAAGGCTTGTGGGCGGGGGGGTGCGTGCGCGATCAACTGCTGGGGAAGGTGCCGACCGACTACGACATTGCTACCGACGCGACCCCTGAGCAGGTTCGCCAGCTGTTCGGCCATCGCCGGACGTTACCCATTGGCGCCGCGTTTGGGGTGATCACGGTCATCGGGCCCAGGTCGGCCGGGCACATCGAAGTGGCCACCTTCCGGCGAGACATGGAATACAGCGATGGCCGCCGGCCCGACTCGGTCGAATTTACCGATGCCCGCGAGGACGCCTCCCGGCGGGATTTCACCATCAATGGGTTGTTTTTTGATCCGGTACAAAATGAAGTGATCGATTACGTGGACGGTCGCGCCGATATCGATTTCCGAATCGTCAGGGCGATTGGTGACCCGCACGAACGGATCCGGGAAGATAAGCTCCGCATGTTGCGGGCGGTTCGCTTCGCGGCCACGCTCGGTTTCGAACTGGAGCCAAACACCCGGGCGGCGGTGATCCAGCACGCGCCGGAAATCGGAACCGTCAGTGCCGAACGGATTGGTGGTGAAATGAGGCGGATGCTGGTCCACCCGCACCGGGCCGCCGCGGCTCAGTTGCTGGCCGATTGCCGCCTGCTGGGCGAAGTCCTGCTTGATGGTGAACAGCTGGCGCAGAACCGGGCCAACTGGAGGACGCGCCTGGGTTGGCTGGAACAGCTGGGGCGTGAGGCCGAATTTGCCCAGGCGGCGGCGATCCTCTTGTCTCCCCTGCTCAAGGTGCAGGGGATCAATCCGACCAGCAAGCGGTGGAAACTTTCGAATGCCGAGCAGAAGACGATCCGCTGGATCGAGCAGCATGTCGTACCGATGTCCCGCGCCCACCTGATGCCCTGGTCGGAATTGCAACCGATTCTGGTACATCCCGCTGCCGTGAAGACGTGGCAGGTGGCCAAGGTTCAATTCGGAGAACATCACCCGGGCATCCTGGCGTGTGAAAAGAAGCTGCAGTTACCCGCCGATCAGCTCGACCCGTTGCCGCTGCTCAAAGGGGACGACCTGATCGAGCTCGGGATCGAACCGGGCCCTGCCTTTTCCAGGTTGCTTCAACAGGTCCGCGCGGCGCAACTCGATGGGGAAATCGAAACCCGGCAACAGGCAGTCCACTTGGTAGAATCGATTCAGACAGGAGAATAAGGGGATTGCCGCAGAGCGAGATTCCCAGGGGAGATCAAACCATGATGCCGATGGAAAAAGTGGAAGTCCTAAGAGCGTGTTGCTGCGTGACGGGTGCCGGCGGCACGACGACACCCGAGGAACGGGAGCTGTTGGACCGCTTGGCCCGGCAGATTGGCGTTGGAAAGGCTTCGCTCGAGGCGATGATTGCGAGGGGCGAGACCGACCCCGATTTTTTCCGTGAACAATTTCAGGTCCTGAAGTCGAATCCGGAGCAGACGATGACGATCCTGATTGAGGCGGCCCTGTCCGATGGTCAACTGGCTGCCGAGGAGAGCACCATGCTCCGGGAGTTCGCAGGTAAACTCGAGATGCCCGCGGAGGATTTTCAGAGCCTGATTGCCAATGTCAAACCGAGTTAACCGAACCGGCCTGTTTTTGTCGCCGTCGGTTCGGGTAGGGGAGTTGCCAATGAAAATTTTTCGGGATCCTTGGTTATCGGTGCTGCTTGGCCTGACCCTGGTCAGTACCTCCGACTCACAGGAGGACTGGCCGCACTGGATGGGTGAGCGGCATGATGGCATCTGGCGCGAATCGGGGATGATCGATTCCTTCCCCGACCAAGGCCCTTCTATTTTGTGGCGATCCGAAGTCGGCGCAGGCTACGGCGGCCCGGCCATCGTCGGCCAGGAGATCTACCTGATGGACCGGATCAAGGATGCGGGCAAAGGGGGGGCAGTTGAAAACGATATTCGGAAGGCGGGTGAGATTGCCGGTTCCGAACGGGTTCTCTGTATCGATATGGAATCGGGCCAGACGAAGTGGGCGTACCAGTACGATTGTCCCTACAACATCGCCTACCCGACGGGCCCCCGTTGTACGCCGACCGTTGCGGAAAATTATGTCTACACCCTCGGCGCGATGGGCGACCTGATCTGCCTTGATCGCCAGCGGGGAACTGTGGTTTGGCAGAAAGACCTGATGGCCGAATATGGCGCCAAGCCACCGTTGTGGGGGTTTTCCTCGCATCCGGTGGTCGATGGCGATCAGTTGATCGTGCCGGTTGGTGGCGAAGGGACGGCCATCGTCTCCTTCAACCGCAAAACGGGCCAGGAAAAATGGCGCGCCTTGACCACCGTGGACGTCGCTTACGCCCCGGTTCGGATCATGGAACGGGATGGGCAACGTCAATTAATCTTCTGGCATGGTGAGGGGATCGATTCGTTGAACCCGGAGACGGGCAAGCATTACTGGAACGTCAAGTTTCCCGAGGAAAAGAACCCCTCCATCACGTCGATTGCCACGCCACGCATTGTCGGCAACCGGGTCTTTATCAGTGAGTACTACAAAGGCTCCCTGTTGCTGGAAGTCTCATCGAACCCGCCGGCCGTCAAGGAACTCTGGCGGAGTTACCAAACCGATCCGCGGAACGAGACCGCCCTGAACTCGATGATGGCGACGCCCGTTATCAAGGACGGCCTGGTCTACGGGGTTGGCTACAACCGGAAAGGGGAGGGGGTCTTCCGCTGTCTCGAACTGGAGACTGGCAAGATGAAGTGGGCGCGGGATGACTGGATGTCGGACGAACCCCTGATGTTTGCCACGGCGTTCATTGTGGAGAACGACGATAAGTATTTCATGTTCAACGACAATGGCGAGCTGATGATCGTTCA
>JAKVBG010000029.1 GCA_022447605.1 Mariniblastus sp. | reverse complement strand
GTTCCGCTTCCTGCCTCGTGGTGACGAGGAGCCGATCGAATTAACCTACAAGGAACTGGACCGACGTGCGAAAGCCATCGCCGCCAAGTTGGTTGGGATGGGATTCCGAGGTCAACGTGCACTGTTGATGTATCCGTCAGGTCTCGATTTTGTCGAGGCATTTGTCGGCTGCCACTACGCCGGGGTGATTCCTGTTCCTGCCTTTCCTCCTCGGCGAAATCGCAACGTGGGACGAATCAATGCAATCTCGCATGATGCCCAGGCAGCGGTTGCTTTGACCACCGAAGCTGTCGATCTCAGTTCGTCACAAGTCCTGTCCAATGCACCCGCCCTCAAAAAATTAGCATGGGTTGCCACCGAAACCGTCCCTACGGAACTGGCCAGCGACTGGGTGAAACCGAAAATTGATCCCGACACACTGGCGTTGATTCAGTACACCTCGGGTTCCACCGGCACCCCCAAGGGTGTCCTGCTGACCCATAAAAACCTGATCGCCAATTGCGACATGATCACCTATGCGTTCGGCATGTCCCAAACATGCAAGTCGGGTGTTTCCTGGTTGCCGCCGTATCACGATATGGGTTTGATCGGGATGATCCTTAACCCGCTGTTTTTTGGCGGCGAAATGACGTTGATGTCACCCGTAACGTTCCTTACGCGGCCTTTCCGCTGGATGCAAGCCATCTCCAAGTACAAAGCTCGCATCAGCGGGGGACCCAATTTCTCCTACCGTTGGTGCACCAAAAAGATCACGCACGAAGAGTGTGAACGGGAGGGGCTTGACCTGACAGACTGGGAAGTCGCTTTCAACGGTGCCGAACCAGTACGATCGGATGTCTTAAACGAATTTTCCGAGATGTTTGAGCGATATGGCTTCCGGCATACCAGTCATTACCCCTGTTACGGGATGGCCGAAACGGCATTGATCGTAACAGGAGGCCAGCAATCACAACCACCGATCATTCGATCCTTCAACAAAGATGAACTGGTCCAGTACCGAGTCAAAAAAGATGATCCTGGCAGCAAGTCGGCGGTTGCATTAACCGGTTGCGGTCAGGTCATTCCCAGCGAGGAAATCCTTATCGTCCACCCGGAAAAGCGGGTGCCTTTACAGGAAGATGAGATTGGTGAAATCTGGATTCATAGCCCCAGCTCGGGCCAGGGTTACTGGAACCGACCGATTGAATCCGAGGAAGTCTTCCGATCGCAATTGAACAACGATAGTGAACAAACCTATGTCCGCTCCGGTGATCTCGGTTTTATCGACGAAGGGGAGCTGTTTGTAACGGGTCGACTCAAGGACATGATTATTGTCCGGGGGGTGAACCGTTACCCTCAGGATATCGAGGCCACCGTGGAAAATTGCGACGAGACCATTCGAGCCGGTGGAGCAGCAGCTTTCGCGGTCGATCACTGGGACCGCGAACACCTGGTCGTCGTCTGTGAGGTGGAACGCCGCCGTGGAATCGAGTGGGAACCACTGCTGGAAAAGATTCGGTCGGCCATTACGGCAGAGCATGACTTGCCACCGGACTCATTGGTTCTGGTACGCTCCAGCAGTATCCCCAAGACTTCCAGTGGAAAAGTACAACGCCACGCCTGCCGTGAACAATTTGAAAACGACACCCTGTTGACCGTGGCAAGATGGAATGCCCGGGATGAACATGGAGGTTCGACAACCAACAATCAGCCGCAAGAACGGGCGACCGCCAATGCCCCAAGCGACCAGAATCTCAACGCCAACTTGCTCCAGATTGTAATGGACGCCGTTCGCGCCGTAGCACGTGAGCGGGCCAAGCAGATGGATCTCGACACCAATATCGTTGTCGACCTGGGACTCGACTCACTGGAACGACTGGAGATTGCCAGGGAACTGGAAAATACATTTGGGGGTCGATTCCCGGACGAGGTCCTCCAGGAGATTGAAACGATCCGCGAGGTCGCCAGCGCCATCCAGGAACATATCGGTTCCGAACCGGTGTTGCAGAGCCGGCCGATCGAATCGGCCGCCCCGGCACGGGTGAGCCCAGGCGAAATACCGGAATCTTACTACGACTTGGAAAAGATGCCGGAATTTATTCGCCTGCGAAGGATGCGGGACATGATCACGTCCACCGGGCTGCGAAATCCGTTTTTCAGTGTCCACGAGGGCCGGATTGGGGACACCACGCAAATCGACGGCCGGGAGCTGATTTCCTTTGCCAGCTACAACTACCTTGGGTTATCGGGGCATGAAGACGTATGCGCCTCAGCCAAGGGGGCGATTGACCATTTTGGGACCAGCGTATCGGCCAGCCGAATCGTCTCGGGCGAAAAGACGATTCACAAGGTGCTGGAAAAGGAGCTGGCGGAATTCCTCGGGGTCGAGGATGTCATCACGTTCCCCGGTGGACACGCCTGTAATGAATCGGTAATCGGCCACCTGGTCGGCCCGGGCGACCTGATCGTCCATGACAGCCTGGCCCATAACAGCATCATCCAGGGAGCCGAACTGTCCGGCGCCCGCCGACGCCCCTTCGACCACAATAACTGGGAGCAACTGGATGAGATTCTGACCGAAATCCGTCATGAATACCGCCGGGTCCTGATCGCGATCGAGGGTCTGTACAGTATGGATGGTGATTACCCGGATCTCTCGAAGTTTGTCGAGATCAAGAAACGACACAAGGTGTGGCTGTATGTGGACGAGGCCCACTCGATTGGAACCCTGGGTGAAACGGGGCGCGGTTTGGGCGAGGTTTACGGAATCGATCGTGCCGATGTCGATTGCTGGATGGGCACGCTGAGCAAGTCGTTCGGTTCGTGCGGTGGTTTCATCGGCGCCTCCAGTGAGCTGATTGAGTACTTGAAATACACGACACCCGGTTACGTGTTTGCCGCCGGCACACCACCGGCCAATGTGGGTGCCGCCCTTGGCGCGCTGCGACTGATGAAAGCAGACAATTCACGGGTCAAGCAGCTGCAAAAAAATTCGAAGCTCTTCCTGGAGCTGGCCAAGGCAGCCGGGCTCGATACGGGTATGAGCCACGGTTCGCCGATTATCCCGATCCTGACCCGCAGCTCCCTGTTGTCGCTGCAATTGTCGCAAGCGGTGTTTGAGCGGGGCATCAATGCCCAACCGATCCTGCATCCAGCCGTTCCGGAAAATGAAACCCGGATTCGCATCTTCATGACGGCCATTCATACCGAATCCCAGATTCGAAAGTCCGTGGAGATCATCTCCGAAGAATGGCAAAAGATCAGCGGCAACCAGAATCAGCCGGCGCAGGAAACGGTTGCCTGAGAATGGCCGGGAATTACCGGAAACTGCCGGGGCAGGATTGCGTCGACGAGACACTCGTTTTAGGATGGCTGGCTTTTGATCGGCAAATCGGCTTGACGATCAACCGTCGATAAAGAACCTGTTAAACGCGTGGCGAAATTGGTTGACCAGGCAATTGAAAAAGCGAAAACGCTGATCGAGGCGTTGGATTGGATCCGCGAGTTCCGCGACAAGACCACCGTCATCAAGCTCGGTGGAAGTGTCCTGGAAAATGCGGAATCACTTCACCACATCCTGGTCGACATCCTGTTCATGGAAACGGTCGGCATGCGACCCGTCATTGTACACGGGGCCGGAAAGCGAATTTCCCAGGCGATGGAAAACGCCGGTATCCAGGCCAGGTTTGTCCAGGGACGGCGGGTCACCGATGAAGCGACCCTGGAAATCGTAGAGCGCGTCCTGGCCCAGGAAACCAACGAGTTCCTGGCCAGCGAGTTCGAAAAAATCGGTGGTCGAGCCATGACCCTCAATTTTGATTCGACGCCGGTCCTGATGGGTGAACCCCTGGACCTGCAATCGGCTGACGGAACGCGGCTCGATCTGGGCCATGTCGGCCAGGTGACCAAGGTCGACCGACTGGTGATTGATAAACTCTGCCATGCCGGCAAGGTACCGTTTATCCCCTCCATGTGCCTGACCGAAGAGGGACAGAAACTGAACGTCAACGCAGACACCGCGGCGATGGTGGTGGCCCAGCAACTGGGTGCCGACAAGCTGGTCATTTTAAGCGATGTCAACGGCGTCCTGGCCGATCCGGATGACCCGGAAAGCACGATCTCCTCCCTCACCGCATCGGAGGCCAGCCGACTGATTGAGCAAGGTGCGATCGTCGAAGGGATGGTACCCAAAGTCGAAGCGTGCCTTGAGACGATCGAACAAGGTGTGCGCAAAGTTCATATCGTCGACGGACGGCAGAAGCACTCGTTGCTGTTGGAGACCTTCACTACGGATGGAATTGGAACCCTGATTGTCAAAGAAAGTTGAAGGCTCAACATGCGACATGTCCTTTCCCTGTTTGATTTGAGCTCAAGTGAAATCCGCCGTGTCCTGGAAATTGCGTCGGACTTGAAACAGCAGTATGCCGAGGGAATCCGGCCAGCCAGCCTGGAACGCCAGGTACTGGGGCTGCTGTTTGAAAAACCTTCCATGCGCACCCGGGTCAGCTTTGAAACCCTGATTCGCCATGCAGGCGGTTCCAGCCTGTTCCTCGGTTCCGATGTCGGCTGGGGAACCCGCGAGCCGATCCAGGACTTCATCCCGATCATGACCAGTTACCTGGACTGCCTCGTGATCCGGGCGAATCGACACGAAGACGTCGTCGCCGCCACGGAGTACAGTCGCTGCCCCATCATCAATGGGCTGACCGATTACTGTCACCCCTGCCAGGCGCTGGCCGATATTCTAACCATAGAGGAACTGCTGGGCTCGCTGGAAAATGCCAAGGTGACCTACGTCGGGGATGCCAATAATGTGGCCTTCAGCCTGGCACTGGCCTGTCAGCAACTCGATGTGCCCATGACCATTGCTGCGCCTGAGCGTTATCAATTCAATGACGACACCCTGGCTCAACTGAACTCGGTTGGCGAAGGGAATGGGCTGCAACAGACGAGCGACCTGAATGCTGCCGTCGACGGTGCCAATATCATCTACACCGACGTCTGGACCAGCATGGGCCAGGAAGCCGAGTCGGCACAACGGGTCGCCGACCTGGCCGACTACCAGGTCAACCGGGAATTGATGGCCCGCGCTGCCGTAGGGGCGCGGTTCCTGCACTGCCTGCCGGCCCGGCGGGGTGAGGAGGTAACCGGGGAGGTCATCGATAGCCGAGCCAGTGCCGTCATCCAGCAAGCCGAGAACCGTCTCCATGCCCAGAAAGGCCTGGTGGTCTGGCTGCTGACCGAGGCCGGCGGAGATCCTTGAACCGCAGCGATCCACCCATCCGTAATCTCTTTCCGATATCCCAGTGCAAAAACGAATGAAACGAAAAAAAAACGAACTTCGGCCAGTCAAAATCAAGAGGAAATTCACCTCGAAAACTCCGGGTAGCGTTCTTTATCAATGTGGAGGCACCGTCGTTCTCTGCACGGCCAGCATCGACGACCAACTTCCTCCCTGGATGGCCGACTCGGAAAAGGGCTGGATCACGGCCGAGTACAACATGTTGCCCGGCAGTACGAGTCCCCGCAAACGACGTGACCGGAACAAGGTCGACGGGCGGACAACCGAAATCCAGCGGTTGATCGGGCGAAGCCTGAGGGCAGTCACTGACCTGCAGGCACTTGGGCCAAGACAGGTTACGGTCGATTGTGATGTTTTGCAGGCCGATGGTGGCACTCGCACCGCCGCCATCACGGGGGCGACGATTGCCCTGATCGATGCCATCCACACCATTCGCAAGTCATTGCCCAAGGCGGACTGTTACCCCCTGCGGGACAGTCTGGCCGCCGTCAGTGTCGGGCTCGTCAACGGGTCGGCCGTACTCGATCTCGATTATGAGATGGATTTTGCTGCCGACGTCGATATGAACGTGGTGATGACCGGGCAAGGAAGATTTGTCGAAGTGCAGGGAACCGGTGAGGAAGCGACCTTCAGCGAAACCGAGCTCCAGGCGCTGCTCAAGCTGGCCCAACGGGGAATCCGGCAGCTGACCCAGGTGCAAAAAACGGCTCTGGGGCGAAATTGGCCGTTTTGACGCTTTCCTGAACGAGCCAAACACCGACAATGGGGTGATGCCCGAATCGCCTCACCGTATCCTGTTTGCAACCGATGTCCCATTTTGGCGGATGTCCGATGGTGCGCATCAGAGAATCGCTTCCCTCTACCGCTATCTTGCGCGGGAACCGCATGTGGCCAAGGTTTTTTTCCTCGGTTCACCCGACGCGGACTCAGCTCGCCTGGCCGAGGCCTCTGGAGTCGATTACCAAGCCTTCAGTTCCGATCAACCCCCGGAAAAACTGGCCAGCCGGATTCAATGGTATGCCGATGCGACATGGAACCAGGCTCGCCAATGGCTCACCGCCAAGTCCCGCCCCCTGCCGATCGACGAGGGGCCCCGCTCGTTGGAACTGGCCGACTTCCGTTGGCCCTGGGCGATCCAGCGTTTCCGCGAAATGGTCGACCAGTTCCAGCCGGATACGATCATTTTCGAGTACATCAAGATGGGTTACCTGCTGGAAGCACTGACGCCCGAACAGCGCTCACGGATCCACTGCGTAGTCGATACCCACGATATTCTTCACCGGCGGGCTGAACAGTTTTTTGCCAACGGCTTTCCGCATTGGCTGATGATCGATCGAGACCAGGAAGCGGAAGCGCTACGGCAATTCGACCTGATCATGGCGATCCAGGAACAGGAAGCGCGTACGTTTCGCGAGATGGTACCCGAGGTAGAGACGATCACGGTCGGGCACGCCGTCGATTGGGACGGCACCCCGCCGACCGCCAAAAACCCTGTGGGCAAGACGCCACTCGACCAGCTCCGTGTCGGTTACATCGGTTCCAAGAACTTCTCCAACTGGTCGGCGATCAGGACATTCCTGCAGTCAGCCTGGCCGAATGTCCGGCGAAAAAACGGGGATTTTTGTCAGTTACGGGTCGCCGGCGGAATCTGTGAGTGGCTGGAGGGCCAGCGGGAAGCCGGATCGGAAGAACCCCAACCCCTTGGCCCGTCCCTCCTGCAAAGTGTCCAGCTGCTGGGAAAGGTGGGGGCCATTCGAGATTTCTATGATCAGATCGATGTCCTGATCAACCCGGTTGAATTCGGCACTGGGCTGAAAATCAAGAACGCGGAGGCGCTCCGATTTGGGAAACTTCTGATCACGACCACCCAGGGATTTGACGGCATGCCCGAGACGGCCCGGCTGGCCTGCCGGGTGGTCCAGTCGGTCGAGGAAATGGGTGAGGCGATCAACTCGCTGGCCCGGGATGCGGGCTCTATCCGCTCGATGCAGTCGCTGGCAGGCAAGCTGGCGCAAACCGAGTTTTCTCCTGAGGTTGCGTATTCCGGATTATTGGAATGGATTGATCGATCCAATCGGAACCGTCCCGCCAGATTTACGGCGGAACAGTGAAGTAAAGTTTGCGGATTGGCCGTTTCGGGGCTATTTTTTCACAGTAATTTTCGCCACAGCTTGCCCCACTTTCTAAAATATAGAAGTCTGCCGACCCGCTGATCGGCCTTAACCCCCATCCTGGATGACCCCCGCAACAGGTCCTGAAACACCATGAGATCAAAATACCAAGAAGTTCGATCCGGATTTACACTTGTCGAGTTGCTGGTCGTAATCGCCATCATTGGCATCCTGATCGGGATGTTGCTACCGGCCGTGCAAATGGTGCGTGAATCGGCCCGCCGGGTCTCCTGTGTCAATAACCTGAAACAGCTCGGGCTGGCGATCCAGAACTACGAGGGGGTCCAGGAACAGATTCCACCGGCCCGGGCCCGTGATCGTTTTCTGACCTGGCCGATCTACCTGACACCCTACCTGGAGATGCAGAATTTCCAGGACCGTTTGGACTTGGACCGACCATATGTCGAGCAAGATCCGGAAATTTTGCAGACAATCATGCCGATGATGCTCTGCCCATCCCGACGGGCCGGCAATGAAGTCAGCCTGAGAGAAGCCGACGGCGAGCCGGTCGGCGCAGTCGGCGACTATGCCGGAAACGCCGGCACCTCGCAGTATTTCCCGTACGACGACTGGGCCAACTTCGATGTGCCCGTGGACGGGGTTATCAACTCCGGTTACGAGCGTTTCAACCCGCTGGTGGGAGGCAAGCTGGCCAATGGTGCCAAGAGCCGTTACAAGTTCCGCGACGTGAGCGACGGGTTGAGCAATACCATTTTCCTGGGTGAAAAAGCGGTCAACGAAGACTACCTCCAGCAACCGGGTGGTTGGGGAGATGGCTGCATCTACAACGGCAACGAACCGGGGACCTTTATGCGTCTGGGGGGATACGGGTTCCTGTTGGCAAGTACCAGGAATTTTGGAGCCCCGGGACCGGGAGCCATCCCGATCTTTGGCAGCTCCCATCCGCAGATAGTCAATTTCGTGTTCGGAGATGGCCACGTCAGCAACCTGTCCATTTCAACCGATGAAGAGACCCTGCGCCGGTTGTGTTCCCGTCATGACGGGTTGGTTGTCGAGAGCAATTAAGAACGGAAGTCCACCCTTGATGCGTTTGGCAAGCGATTTACCCATCACCAGGAAAGTTCGTTTAATACCATGTTGCAGCGTGTCTTTTTTGCCGGATCCACGGAAGAAGCAGGCCACCACGCTGCGCCATTAATCGAGCAAATGGATATCACACTGGCCGGCCCCGATGAGATCCTGGCAGATGCCAGAGCCGGTGATCTGGTCCTCTTTTTCTCTGAGCATTTTGACCGCTTCCGGCATGCCTGCCGAAAATTACGTGAAAAAAACGTAGCGACTTTGTACCTGGTCGATGGGATTCTGGAGTGGAACAACGCCTGGGAGAACCGCCCGGAAGAACCGGCCTGTCCCTACACGATGCGACCCGTGTTGTCGCACAAGGTCGCCTGCATCGGTGCCTCGCAGGCCAGGATCCTTACCAGTTGGGGCAATGCCGACAAGGTGGAAGTGGTCGGAATCCCCCGCTTCGAATCACTGCAGCAGATCAACAAGTCGCCGGCGGACAACGATTGCTTTCGGCTACTGGTCATGACGGCCAAGTGCCCAGCCTTCACCGAATCCCATCGCGCCAAAGTCATCCAGAGCTTGCGGGATCTCAAACGCTGGATCGAAGAGAACCGTACGTTGGCCGGCAAACGGGTCGAGGTCTGTTGGCGACTGACCGGGAACCTGGACCAGGCGGTTGAAGTGCCGAATGAACTGAACGATCTGTCCGGCGCGGAATTGTCTGCCGTCCTGCAGCGAGTGGATGCGGTGATTTCGACCCCGTCGACCGCCGCCCTCGAGGCTCAGGTCCTGGACATCCCGACCGCGATCCTGGACTATACCAACACTCCCAAGTACGTCCGCTCCGCCTGGACCATTTCAGCCGCATCCCACATCGAACAGGTCTTGAAAGAACTGGTCCGTCCCGGCGAATCCAAGCGGGTCCTGCAACGGTACCTGCTGCAGGATGCCCTCTACCAGGACGGATCGGCAACCGACCGCTTGTCCGAGTTGATTCGGGCGATGCTGGACCGGGCAAGCGACTGCCTGGAACGTGGCGAAGACCTGCAATTCCCACCGCGAATGCTGGCCCATCCAGCTTCGATTCTGGCCTCCAGCATCGGTTTTGAGCACCGGGACCTGTTTGCCAATCGCCCCGAATTTTCCCAGTCCAATCTGACCGAGATCCAGGCAGAACTGGCACATAGTCGGCGTGAAATCGACCACCTGAACCGCCAAATCCAACAACTGCAGAACGAATTGGGGCAAGCCCACGAGATATTCGAACAGATCCAGAAACACCCGATCGCCGGCCCCGTCGTAAAGCTGCGACAAAAATTGTTGGACATGTTTTCGAATATGAAAAAACCAAACCGATCCGAAGTGCGTAAACCACCGGTCGAAAAGAACAGCCAGCACACCCATCAACCCAACGCGCAGCCTTGATTCAGAACACGTCACTTCATCGCATCCCACTGACGTCGGACTCACTGTCCGAGCCGGTGGTGCTGTGCGCTGCGGATGACCATTACGCCAGATCATTGACCGTGACCCTGCAATCGGCTGCCGAGTTTTTACGCCCCGGCCATTCCCTGCAAGTCATTGTCATGGACGGTGGGATCCAGCCGGAAAACTGGCAAAGGATGAAAGAATCTCTGGCATCCTTTCCTGTCCAACTGCATATGATCCGGCCCGATCCGCAGGTCGTGGACGGCTTGACAACCTCGCACCATATAACCCGCACCGCCTATTTCCGCCTGTTGGCAGGCAAGCTCCTGCCCGAATCGATCGACCGCGTGATCTACCTCGATTCGGACTTGCTGGTTCGGGACGATCTTTCCCTGCTATGGGAAATGGAGCTGGAAAATGAGTACTGCCTGGCTGTCCCCGACATCGCATGTCCCCATATCGACGCCCGAGAAGCAAACTGCAATTTCCGCAAATCGAATCCGTACCTGGCTGCGATTTCCCCGATCCCCAATTGGCGTGAACTGAACCTGGAAGGATCGGACGGGTATTTCAACAGCGGGGTGATGGTCCTGAATATCGATCGCTGGCGACGAGAATCAATTGAAAAGAGGCTCTTGCAATGCCTGCAGGAAAACCGCAAACATGTCTGGTGCTGGGACCAGTACGCGCTGAATGTCGTGTTTGCCGGGCAATGGCGCGCCCTCCCGGCCCGTTGGAACCAGGGAGCCCATCTGTTTGATTTCCCGGATGAAAACCATAGCCCGATCGATCGGGCCGAATTCATCGAAGCGCGCGACAACCCGGCCATCATTCACTACACCACCGAATGGAAACCGTGGCATTTCCATAACCAACATCCCCATCGAGACCTGTTCTTTCAACAGTTGGACAAGACGGCGTGGGGTGGTTGGCGACCAGAACGCCCGCCGTTTCGCATCTCGGACAGCTGGAACCGCCTGGCCGTTCAACTGATCAAGTCGACGACGACCACGTTCCGCAAGGTTCGTTCACTCGGGAACCGAAACGACGCACCCCCCAGCCCGGCAGGACCAACTCGCTGTCCGGCCCGCCCAGCCGTCACGAAACGGGCCAGCAAGCTGGATGCCCAGCCGCTGGTAACGCTGTTTGCGGTTCCGAAGTCGTTTGAGGGGAAGAATGAGACCATCCAGGAAAATGCCATCCGCAGTTGGCGCAGCCTGGAACCGGTCGTCGAGGTATTGCTGGTGGGTGATGATCCCGGGGTGGCAGAAGCGGCTCAGCGGCTCGGAGTACGTCACCTGCCGGGAATCGAAACGAACGAACAGGGCACCCCTCTGCTCAGTTCGGCCTTTCGACTTGCCGAGCAACAGAGCCAGGCTCCGCTGCTGATGTACAGCAATTGTGACATCATTTATCTGGATGATTTGCTTACCACGTTCGAACAACTCGCCACCCAGAGCCGTCTTACCGAGTATCTCGGCATCGGCCGGCGAACCGACTTGCAGGTTGATGACCTGATTGACTTCGAGGACAGGTCCTCGGTCGAGAAACTGGAATATCAGCTTGAGGCCGAAGGAACCCCGGCAGCGATCGTTTGCAAGGACTACTTCATCTTCCCGAAAGGTGTTTTTTCCGATCTCCCGGAGTTTGCCGTGGGGCGGGGGAACTGGGACAACTGGATGGTTCACTCGGCCAAACAGAGGGACATTCCCGTCGTCAACCTGAGCCAATCACTCCGGGCCGTACACCAGGAACATGACTATACCCATACCCGACAGAGTCGTCGCGAATGTTACGCCACCGGAACAGAAGCCCGAAAAAACCAGCAACTCGGGGGGGGAAGACACCTCATCTCAGGCAGCACCAGCACCTGGTCACTCGGCAAAAATGGACTCCAGCGTCTGAGGCCCGGTTTTACCAGTCGTGAGTTTTGGTTGGATATTCCACGGTTTGCACATTTATTGGCAAGGTTGTTCTGGTCAAAATAGAAATAAATCTCCAACCGGCTTGTTTCTTGACCAAACTTTAAACACTCGATTTACAATGGGGAAGTCATCGCCTCCGATTGACCGATGATGAGTCTGAAGACCGGCCCAGTTCACGTTTTTATCCTATCCTGATTTTTCTCCATCTCACCTACGATTTTGCTCCATGACCACCTATACCGCCATCATTGCCACCCTCTTTGTCGGGGCCTCGTTAGTCCACCTGGTTATCGCCTGCTACTTTCGAACCAGGATGGCGCTCCACGTACCGGAACCATCCGCCGATGGTGATTACGGGTTGGCTTCCATCATGCTGTCTATCCGTGGTTGCGATCCCGGCCTGAAGAAAACCTTGATCGAATTGCTTAACCAGGAATATGACAATTACGAAGTCCATTTGATCGTCGACCACAAAAGCGACAGCGCCTGGAACCTGGTTCACCAGATCAAGAGTGAGTTTGATGTTGACAACCGGTTCAGAATCCATGAGATGCGCAAGCCTCTCAAGACATGTGGTCTGAAGTGCAGTTCTCTCCTGCAAGGCTTGAACAGCGTTCGCAGTGATTCACGATACCTGGTCCTGATTGACGCGGATGTCACACCCCATGCCGACTGGCTGGGCCAATTGATTGCCCCGCTGCAAGACAAGAAAATTGGCGTGGTGACCGGCAACCAGTGGTATGAACCGGAAACCTCAACGGTCGGTTCCGCACTGAGAAGCTTGTGGAACGCTGGCGCTCTGGTTCCAACCGCCATTCTCAGCAATCCCTGGGCCGGCACGTTTGCCATGCGAATGGAAGACGTACGGCGAGCCAAATTGCAGAAGATCTGGCGCAAGTCCATCGTAGACGATGGACCCATTCGTCAAGCCCTGCGCCCCCTGGGTCTGTCGATCTATTTCTCTCCCTCATTGATCATGGTGAACCGTGATCGCTGCACGTTCAAATACGTGAACCGCTATGTCTCCCGCATGTTGACATGGTCAAGAATGTACGAAACGACGTTTGTCAACACGGTCCTGCACGCCCTGATTACCTTTGGACTGCTCGGTGCCTGCCTGGGTGCCCTGCTGGTCTCGTTACTCAACCAGGATTGGAATTCTGCCACGGTGGTCGGTTCCAGCCTGATGGCCGGACTGTTCATTACCAGCGTCTCCTACTTTGTCGTCCGCAACGCGGTTGCCCACTGCATCGGCATGCGGGGTGAGAAACTGAAGCGATTGTCCATCAGTCGTGTTTTCCAATATGTCGTACTGGCACCCATCGCCCAGTTTATCTATTGCGTTTCCTGTTTCCGGGCCGCCCTGACCCAGAAGATCCAATGGCGACAGATCACTTACGAATTGAAAGGGAAGTCGAAGGTCAAGATGGTTCGCTACCGCCCATGGATCGCCAGCGAACCGGATCAGGTTCGTTCGGAAGTCTCGATCTAGTAACGGCTCCCCAGCCAGCTCCTGAGTTCAATCAACAGGCCGCTGCCGCCCTCATCAAGCCGCGCCGTTTTTGCAGGTCCGACGACACTGTGAAACGAAGCTACCCGCCTTGCGCCAACTCGCAGCGCGTTCCGATCGAAATGATCTCGGCTGAGAACCCACAAAAACGCGCTTGCGCGATCAGCCTTCTGAACCCAACCGATTGATCACTGATTGAACAAAACCGACGGATCGCTGATGCCGGTAATCAACAGAGCGATGACCATTAACAAGAAGCCGCCCCCCTGGACAACCATCAAGGCGGCAAAGGAAAACAGGAGATCTTTTGTCGGGTACGGTTTGCTCCAGTGGGCAAACAGAAAATAGATCATGAGCGGAATGAACACAAATGAAACGATACCCAACAGAACACTGTTCGTATTTTTCGCAACACAAATGGCTCCCTTGACCAGCAACGCCAGGCCCACCATTCCAGTCAAGAAGAAACTGAACAGGAAAAAAAGGAAGGGCACGTACATGGTGTCCATGGAAAACGAGAGGACAAACGCCAACAGGAAAAAAAGAAGCAGGAACCCGACTTTCAGCCAACCAGCCTGCTGGGAAATCCGTCGACCAGCGACTTGAACCGACTCACCGAATTCCCCTTCTTTCGCCAGGTACTTAGCCAAAGGATCAACTTTTGACTTGGTATCCTTGGGAGCAACAATCGCCGGGTTCACAAACACGGCGGCGTACTCGTCCTGTTCCTCTTCGCCCGGTGCGTCCTGCTCCGCACTGGATGCATTGCCGGAACCGGCAAACCCGGGGTCTTCCACGACATGATTGGCCAGAGGATCGGCCGGTGAAATCGGCCCACTGCGAAACAGGTCGGGGCGCGATTGAAGCGGGCCATCGATTCCCAGTTTCGCCATCTCGGCTTGCTGCTCCGGGCTGACGGTACTGGTCGCTACGACCGTGCCAGCCTTCCCGGCAGATTTGTCCGGCAGCGCCTTTCTCGGCTTACCTACCTGGAACCGCGCTTGGCATGCCTTGCACTGAACCGGCTTGCCAACCAATTCATCTGGCAATTTAAACTTGGCATTGCATTGAGGGCAGGCAACAACGAGGGGCATCGGGTTTACTCCAAGGGTTTCATGCCGGTCCATGCGACACGGCAAGGCTGGGTTCCTTCTCCTATTGTACTTCGCTACCGTCTGAGCGGCAGGTGCTTGCCAGAGCTACCCGGCAGGAATGGGCAGAAATTCGAGTCAGGGGAGTATTGTATTGATTTCCCGGCCATCCGCCGTACCGAGGGCACGCCAAACCGACACGTCAATCGACTCGGAAACGAATTCAACCGACCCGTCCATCCGGGAGATATTGACACCGGCTGGATGGAAACTGCGCGAAGTAACGGCCGCATAGGTCGGCCGATTCATGTCGCGCCCTTCCTGTTGCGAGTTATAGTCGATGTCATAAACGATCCCGTTGTACGTGTAGGGCACTTCGGTGTTGGGAGAATAGACCGTCGTAAAACCCGCATGATGCACCCGGCCGTCACACCAGACCGTGTGGCCACTATTGTTTGACTTGTCACTGCCCAGTTTCAACTCAACATCGGCAGGCGCAACCGTTTCGAAATGATTCGGACTCTCGGGCAAACTCGGAGCGAGCGAGGAGTGGTTCCGGATATAACTGGTGAAGGACTTGACCTCCGCAGCCATCAATGTATGGCTGGTCCCGTCGACCATGGTCGACATGCGGGTACCGTGGGAAACGCGAAAGGCACCGTCTCCGGCCTGGCCCGAAACCGGATCGAAAATAAACCAAGTACCCAGGTTGAAGCCATAATTGGTAGAGTGGACGTACGGTTTTCCGTTCTTGTAACGCAGTCCGGCATTCGGGTCACTCGGACAGGTATAGACGGGCACTCCCAGGGCCGGCACCCCACTGGCGACCTGGTCATGCCAATCCGTCGTCAGGTCGACCAGGTCGGCGGCGTTTGCCTGCTCCATGAGGGGCAGGATCTTGCCGTGAATCGACCAGGAACCGCGCACCGTTTCGTTCGGCGCCGTATCAAAACTGGTCGGGAATCGCTGCATCATCGATTCGAAATTGTGAACCCCAATGGCGATCTGTCGCATGTGATTCGCACATTCCGTACGCCGCGCGGCTGCGCGCACCATTTGCACGGCCGGCAATAACATGCCGATTAGAATACCCACGATCGCAATCACCACCAGCAATTCAACCAGGGTAAATCCTCGACTTGGCGGTTGAATTTTGTTCATCCTTCAATTTTCTTCAAGTGTCGCTTCGGTTTCAAGGGAGAGCCAGTTTTACCACTGCAAGATTCGTCGATTTTGGTTCGATTTTAAGGGGAGGGACCATTAGCCTGATCCGGCCGTCGATCGACCCGTCACTTTCCCGGCGCAAAGGGGAGGGGCTGCAGGGCAGCACGACCCCGACCAGACAGGCGCATCAGGCACTCATTCGCTTCCAGGTGTGATTCGTCATACCGACCCGGCAAGGACGATGCACGGCTCGGAAATTTCGAATTAATTTCGGGCCACGGATAGGAAACGTGGCTACAATTCGATAAGTTGGGAGCACCGGTCAACCGGTTTCCTGGTGATTGTGATTGCCATCGATCAGCTGTCCTGCAACGTGCCCATGTCGAACCTGGAACCGTTCGTATCTCTGACAAATTTCATGGATGAAGGCACGTCATTCCAGACATTAACGCAAATCATAAATGAACGTCTACAGCCGTGCATACATTGATAGTCTCTTTGAAGACTATCAACAGGATCCCTCCTCCCTGCCTCTGGAGTGGCGCGAGTTTTTCAGGAACTTTGATCCAGCCACTGAAAATGTTATCAACGACATTCCCGTCACATCGCCCCGCGCGGTCGGCAAGCAATCGGATCGTCGCGAGGTTGCCCAGTTGCAGGACCGTGTCGATCAGCTGATTCGCGGTTTCCGCGTACGCGGCCACCTGGAAGCGAAGGTGGATCCGCTGGGTCGCCCGAGGGAGACCAACCGGGAATTGAACCCGGCTTCCTACGGCCTGCTGAAAAGTGACTTCCAGAAAAAATTCTCAGCGAGAACCATTTTTGGTGAAAACTTTCGGACACTCGAGCAAATCGTCGATCAACTTCGGCAAACCTATTGCCGTTCGATTGGCGTCCAGTTCATGCATATCGACGACCACGGGGTTCGCAGCTGGTTGCAGTCGCGGATGGAGTCGTCCCGCAACCACATCGATCTTTCCCGGGACACCCAGGTCCGAATTTTGACTCGGCTCACCGATGCTGTCATCTTTGAAGAGTTTGTCAGGAAGAAATTCGTTGGTGCCAAGACATTTTCCCTGGAGGGTGCCGAAACCCTGATCCCACTGCTCGACCTGACCTTGGAACATGCGGCAGAACATGGCGTCACGGATGTCGTTATCGGGATGGCGCATCGTGGTCGCCTGAACGTCTTGGCCAACATTCTGAACAAACGCGCCCAGAATATCTTTTGGAGTTTTGACGACCCGGACCCGGAATCAAGCCGCGGACGCGGGGATGTCCTGTACCACCTTGGCTATAGCAGCGATTGGACCACAGCGACAAACAAAAAAGTCCACCTTTCGCTCTGTTTCAATCCGAGTCACCTGGAGTACGTCGACCCTGTGGCAATCGGGCGATGCCGTGCCAAACAGGACCGAGCCAAAGATATCCGCCGAGAAAAGGGGATGACCATCCTGATTCACGGCGACGCCGCATTTGCGGGTGAGGGAATTGTTCAGGAGACGCTGAATCTCAGCCAGTTGGATGGGTATTCAACCGGCGGGACACTCCATGTGATCGTCAACAACCAGCTCGGCTTCACGACCGAACCTGAACTTGGTCGGTCAACAACGTATGCCAGTGACGTCGCCAAGATGTTGCAGATCCCGATCTTTCACGTCAACGGCGAAGACCCGGAAGCTGTGGCCCAGGTAGTCAGCCTGGCCATGCAATTTCGGAATGAATTTCACCGGGATGTCGTGATTGACATGTACTGTTATCGACGCCTCGGGCACAACGAATCGGACGAACCGCGCTTCACGCAGCCCGGCATGTACAAGGTAATCGACAACCGGCCTACCATCCGAGATTCCTTCCTGGAACGGATGCTGCGAATGGACAAGATCACCCAGGCGGAAGCCGACAATATTGCCGAGGTTCGTCGCCATGAATTACAGGAGGAATTTGACTCGGCCAAGGCCCGCGAATTCACCTCGGATGCCCAGGTGGGCGGCGGGTATTGGAAAGGTTATTACGGTGGCCTCGAACGGGAAGACGACAACGTCGACACCGGTGTGCCGATGGGGAAACTGACGTATGTCATCCACCAGTTGGCAGAACTCCCGGCCTCTTTCAATATCAACCGGAAACTGGAAAGGATCCTCAACACCCGGAAAGAGATGGCCGAGGGGAAACGCCCGGTCGATTGGGCGACAGCCGAGTTGGCCGCCTTTGGTTCACTGGCCGTTGAAGGCCACCGCGTGCGCATGTCAGGACAGGATTCCGGGCGTGGAACGTTCAGCCAGCGGCACGCCGTCCTGGCAGATCACGTGACGGGTGAAACTTACACGCCGCTGCAGCATATCAGCGACGACCAGGCGCCGGTCGATATTTTCAATAGCCCGTTGAGCGAGGGGAGTGTTCTCGGTTTTGAATACGGTTACAGCCTCGACGCACCGGAAAGCCTAGTCTGCTGGGAGGCCCAGTTTGGTGATTTCTGGAATTGCGCTCAGGTCATCGTCGACCAGTTCATCACCAGCGCCGAGGATAAGTGGGCGCGGTTGAGTGGATTGACGATGTTGTTGCCGCACGGGTTTGAAGGTGCTGGGCCGGAACATTGCAGTGCGCGAGTCGAACGTTTCCTGACATTGGCGGCCGAACACAACATCCAGATCGTGAACCCAACCACCGCCGCCCAGCATTTCCACCTGCTACGACGGCAAGTCAAACGCCACTGGCGAAAACCGCTCATCATCCTGACACCGAAGAGCCTGTTGCGAGAGCCCTTTGTCATGTCCAAGCTGGAGGATTTTTACTCGGGCACCTTCCAGCGGGTGATTGGCGACCCCCGGGTAGACGGGCAAAGTGCGCCTCAGAGAATCATCCTGGCCAGTGGGAAAATCAGTGTCGAATTATTGAAGGAACGGGAGAAGGCTGATCGCACGGATGTCGCCATTATTCGGCTCGAGCAACTCTACCCGCTCCCCTACCAGCAGATCCAGGAAATCCTGGAAAGCTACCCGGAAGGGACCCCGGTCTACTGGGTTCAGGAGGAACCGAGCAACATGGGAGCCTGGTATTTCATGAAAGTAAAATGGGATGAATTTGGACTGTCAAAGAGCTGGCCGTTGCAGATGATCAGTCGCCCCGAATCGGCAAGCCCCTCAACCGGTTCGAAAAAAACCCATATAATCGAACAGGAAGAGCTCATGAGGGAAGCGTTGGGCTCACCCCTGGTCAGGATTGCCAAAGCGTAAGCATTCAGTCCCAGCCCTGAACGCCGCGATCTGGCCTCCTCGTCGCCAACTACCGGGCAAATTAGAATGGACCTTCCGTCATGAACCAAGAGCTGGAAACACGCATCCATCGATCCAGAACGGAAACGAACATGTTCGAAATCAAAGTACCTGCCTTTGGCGAGTCGATCCAGGAAGTTCAAGTCGCTACCTGGTTGAAAAAAGTTGGCGATTGGGTTGACCGGGATGAAGATCTGGTCGAACTGGAATCGGAAAAAGCTTCCCAGGCGTTGGCATCTCCTGAAGCTGGCATCCTGCAGGAAATCCGTGTGGATGATGGAGAATTTGCCAATGTGGGTGATGTGCTATGCACCGTGCAAGCTGGCGAAAAACCGGCAGCGCCGAGTGCGGCAGTGTCGCAGACTGACGATCCGGGCGGAACAATCGCAGGGGACTCGGACACGCGGATCATGCCGGCTGCGGAGAGGGTACTGAACGAATACAAGATTTCAGCTGACGCAATCAAGCCGACCGGGCCCGGAGGCCGGTTGCTGAAAGAGGACGTCATGCAGTACATCGAGTCGAGTGGCTTGAAACCGGGTGGCGACCCGGCCCCGGTAGAAATACCTTCCAACGATGGGGTTGAAGAGTTTGAAGAAGAGATGGACTCGCTCCATGGCGCACGGGAGGAAACCGTGAAACCGATGAGCATGATACGACGCACCATTGCCGCTCGCCTGGTCGAAGCCCAGCAGACGGCAGCCCTGCTGACGACCTTCAACGAAATCGACATGCAACCGGTTATCGAGTTGCGCAAGAAATACAAAGAAGCATTCCTGGCCAAGCACGGGGTCAAACTCGGCTTCATGTCGTTCTTTACCAAAGCGGCTGTAGAGGCACTCAAACGATTCCCGTCCGTGAATTCCGAGATCCGGGGAACCGACGTGGTGTCGCGCAGTTACTATGATGTCGGGATCGCCATCGGTGGGGGTAAGGGGCTGGTCGTTCCCGTTATTCGGGGTGTCGAGCGGCGCAGTTTCGCCGACATCGAACGACAAATTGGCCAGTATGCCAAACTGGCCCAGGAGAACCGGATCGGGCCGAACGACTTGACAGGCGGCACCTTTACCATCAGTAATGGCGGGGTTTACGGTTCCCTCCTGTCCACACCGATCGTCAATCCACCCCAGAGTGGGATCCTCGGTTTGCACACCATTCAGGAACGACCGATCGCGGTCAATGGTGAAGTCGTGATTCGCCCGATGATGTACATTGCCTTGACCTATGACCACCGGTTGATCGACGGCCGGGAAGCAGTCGGATTCCTCAAGACGATCAAGGAAGTGCTGGAAGAGCCGGCACGGTTGTTCCTGGAAGTCTAGCCGCCAATTAGAATGAAACTGGCCGGAAAGCCGATTCCCAGGACGCCGGCTTCCCTGTTTTTATTTGCCAGGAAAATAGATGCCCAATCATTTTGACCTTGTTGTTGTCGGGGGTGGTCCGGGGGGATATGTCGCGGCCATCCGGGGAGCCCAGCTCGGGCTCAAGACGGCCGTGATCGACGAGAACGCGGAGAAGGGAGGAACCTGCTTACGGGTCGGTTGCATCCCCAGCAAGGCACTCCTGGAATCGAGTCACCTGTTTGTAGAAGCCCGTGACCGGATGGCGGAACATGGCATCACCACCAGCCTCGTGGAACTCGACATTGCCACGATGATGCAACGCAAGGGCAAGGTCGTTGAAACCTTGACGGGCGGCATCAAGATGCTGCTGAAAAAGAATGGCGTCAAGTCGTACACCGGGAGGGGGAAGCTGAAAGGTGAAATGACGATCGAAATCTCCGGTTCGGACGAGGCAACTATCCAGGCCGACAAGATCGTGTTGGCCACCGGCAGTTTGCCGATGGTGTTGCCCGGGGTTGAATTCGATGGTCATTTCGTGGGAGACAGCACTACGGCATTGTCCTATGAAAAAGTGCCTCAGAAACTGGTCGTGATCGGCGGAGGTTATATCGGCCTGGAACTGGGGTCGGTATGGGCCCGGCTTGGCGCCGAGGTAATCGTCCTCGAAGCGATGGATCATGTATTGGGAGGACTGGACGGGGAAATCGCCCGGATGGCCAGGCGGACTTTTGAGAAACAGGGGCTTGAATTCCGTACCGGGATGTTCGTCGAACAGGTAAGCCATGATGAAACGGGGTGTACTGTCCGATGTCAGGGAGCCGAACCGATCCACTCCGATCGCGTTTTAATGGCAACCGGAAGAATCCCCAACACAAAAGAGATCGGGCTGGAATCGGCCCATATCAGTACGACGGAACGTGGCTTCATTGAAGTCGATGAGAACTTCCAAACGTCAGCAGCAGACGTCTTCGCCGTGGGAGATTGCATTGGGGGACCCATGCTGGCTCACAAAGCCTCGGAGGAGGGAATTGCCTGTGTCGAGAAGATGGTCACTGGCTACGGGCATGTTGATTACAACGCGATTCCGGCCATCATTTACACCGATCCGGAAATCGCATCGGTTGGCAAGACCGAAGAACAGCTGAAAGAGTCAGGCCAAAACTACAACAAGGGCGTCTGCCCGTTTGGCGCCAACGGCCGGGCTCGCGCCTTGGGTGCTGCCGAGGGAAAAATCAAAATCCTGGCAGATCGGGATACCGATCGAATTCTGGGCGTTCACGCGATCGGCGCCCGGGCGGGTGATCTGATTGCCGAAGCGGCCGTGGCCATCTCCTTTGGTGCGTCCAGTGAAGACTTGGCTCGCTGCTGCCATGCCCACCCCACCCTTTCTGAAATCATGCAGGAAGCGGCCATGGCCGTTGAAGGGCGAGCGATCCACACTTGAATTGATCGAAACAAGGCCCTCCCGCCGAGACGGGGCTTCCACAGCTTTCGTCAGGGGTGTCAAACATTCCCGCTAGCAACACGTCCGCATCCACTCATGGTAGCGTCGGCAAAACAGCCTAGACGCTTGGTGCGATAGCCTCTAGTTTGCGTCGCTAAATCACCGGGGAAAGCCGACTGAGGCTATCCCCTTTCCTGCCCGTACGGATAGTTGGTTCATGTCAAAACCAATCGGATACAGAGTCGGTTATCTCCTGTTCCTGACGTTGGCTATCACGCCTTTGCTGTTGGGACAGGAATTCCGGATTGACACCGAGCTCTACCTGGATGACTCAAGCAAATCGAGCTCACGCAATATGACTCTCTTTTCAGACGCAGTCGTCTATGACTTCCTGATGTCTGATTCTCCCACGCCAGAGCCAATCCAAATAACGATTTTCAATCGATCGGAAAAGAAATTCATCCTCATCGATATGCAACGAAAAGTCCGGTGTGAACTAGAACGTACTCAACTGATCAAGCTTCTGGAAGCGATGCGGAAAGAAGCAATGCAAAATGAGACCGTCCGATTCATGGCCGATATCCAATTCAAAGAAGACTATGACATCACTTCCGAAGCTGTCGAAGCCCGGTCTGACCTGATCCGTTACGAATTGAAAGGCAGCCATCCCAGCGACTCAACGATATTACCCGCCTACCATGACTTCCTCGATCATTACACGATGCTCGGCGCGACGGATCCGCAACGCTTCCCACCGTTCGCCAGGATGAAATTCAATCAGATTATCAAAAAATATGGCTGGGTCCCCCAGACGATTACCTTCAGCGTCGGAACCAATGAGGTCTTCCAGCGGCCAATGAAAGCAAAAACGGAACACATCCTGAACATGAACCTGTCCGACCGGGACCGGGAAAGGATCGAGCTGGCCAAGCGTTGCTGGATGAATTACCAAATGGTCAACCTGAGCGATTACCGAGGCCTGCCAGAACTGGTCAAAGACGAATCAGAATCAACAACCAAAAAATAAGGTGAAAACAGTTCCTGTTGGCTTATTGGAACTGAAACATCCTTTATTTACGTGGGTTGCCGTACAGAACTGAAAATTTTTGCGTTCGTTAGTAAGTTAAGGTACCTTGTGGACTAGCGATGCTACTTTTTGTGGATTTTGTCGCTCACTGCGAAACTTTTTGCAGTCATCCTGATTTAATAGAAAGTCGAGTTTCTTCCAGAACTGGGCACCCCTTCCTCCGACCCTCCGATGCAACCAATCAAATAGGCAATAAGCGGCATTCACCTGCCGGTTTACCACCTAGTTAAGTTGATAGACGTGATTATTTTTTCCGTTGCCATTTCGGTGACGTTAAAACCGATGTTGGATTTGGATGTTCCTCAACGAGTATAGCGAAGGTGCATTATGGTCGAGATCAAACATAAGTTGACCGGCGAAGTCCTACACTCAGTCGAGGGAGACAGCTTGAGGGGTTGTCACCTCAAGTGCGTGGATCTACGGGGTGCTGATTTGCAGAACCAGGACCTCAGCGGCAGCTATTTCAACGGTTGCAGCCTGACAGAAGCCGACCTGCGAACAGCCAATCTCTCGAACACCAAGTTGCTTAACTGCGTGGGACAGCGCACCAATTTCACCAACGCAAACATGTCGAACGCCGACCTGAGTGATAGCGTGCTAGACGTATCCATGCTGGTTAATGTCAACGCAAAAGGTTGCAAGTTCCGGCACGCGAAAATCAACGGCGCTGATCTTTCCGGTGGCAACTTTGACGAAGCAGATTTTTTCTTCTCTGAAATTCGAAGTAATTTTACCGGCGCCAGCCTGGTTGGGGCAAACCTGTTCGGTGCTGATATGTCCAACGCCGATTTCAACCGGGCCGACCTGCGAAATTCGATCATGACCGATGGTAAAATCCTCGGATCCAAATTTGAGTATGCCAAAATGCAGGGGTCCATTGGTACCAATGGGCATCCCTGGGGTTTCAGCTCCAAGCGATCAGCCAAGAAACAATGGTGGAAGATCTGGTCCAGCGCTGCCAGTTGAGCTCGGGTGCTACCTGCTTGCCTCTTCTGTTGGGTGGTCCAACCACCCTCTCGATCGTCGTACGACCCACCTCATCCGTCTGCACCATCGGACCAGCATGTCCCAGCTTTCCATCTAGGTGATCCGGAATCGGACCGCCGAATACGGCAGATCCAGTCCCGGGACCCAGTGGAGCGCGGTAGCAGATCCGGTATTGTTCGTGGCGGGGAACGGTGAGAAGAGGTCCTGAAAATACCGCAAATCAAGCCTTTTCTTTCAATTTCAAACGCGTTGCCGGGCATTGTCGCGTTTCGCTGAAAACAGGCATACAAATTTGTTGCCGGACGGGTAAACTTTATGGAAAATCGACGGGCCGAGTCCATTTCGCATCGTCGATTACTGATCAAGAGTCCATCGTTTCGTCCAGTTCCATGGCCTCGCCGTGAGGAAGACATGGGACAGATCGCCAAGCCGATCCTGGTTCAAACGTTTGGCAACAACGACCAATTTGGCAACTTGCACAGGTTCGATAGTCAAAATACATCCTTTGCCAATTGCCAAAAGATAGCGAACACCACCTGAACAGACCGTATTGCCAGCTTGGCACCTCGCTTCCATGGAACAAATTTCGAAAGCTGACAATCCCGAGGCGCTGCACCAGCAACTGTTGCGATCGTTCACTGAGTTTGAACTTTCTTTTCGCCGACGGTTTCCCATTATATGGTTGGTAACGCTCCTGGCGCCGTTTGTTGTCTCGGCCGGGCTGATCATCTTTTTCGGGTTGACCGACAGCTGGAGTTTTTCACGAAAACTCGTTGGTCATGCATTCATGACATTTTTCGTGTTTGGTCGTCTGATCATCCTGTGCGGCTTAGACTCAAGCGCCCAAGACACCTACCAGATTGCCCTTTCGCCGGCGGTCCTGTTTGGCCTGGTGACCTACCTCGATTTCATGGTAGCGCTGTTCGTGACATTTCACATGGGATTCCTCTTCCGAATCCCCTACGTAGGCCCAAAAGTTGCCATGCTGGTCTGGGACGGGAGGTTCCTGCTAAACGCTCAGCCCTGGGTCAAACGGGTTGCCTTCCTGGGGCTGGTCGTCTTTGTCATCTTTCCGACCTCAACGACCGGCAGCATTGGAGGTTCCATTTTTGGACGGCTGCTGGGACTGAGCCGTTACATGACGGTATTGGGGATACTGATTGGCAGTATGATTGGCAACGGGATCATGTACCTTTTCGCGAAACAGATTAATCAATACATCACGCCCGATAATGTCTGGCTCAAGGTGGTTGGCGTCCTGGCCCTGGTCGGCTTGGTTGCCCTGGTAGAAATTCGCTATCGATTCGTCAAGCGAAAGTACATCGCTGCGGCAAAATCAAGAGTCGATGAAATGCAACACACCGAAAGCACCGACTCCCACTCGTCGCCCTCAACTGAAGACGATCCGGCCGCACGGCAAGATCCAGATGAAAGTTAGATAATCGCTTGACCTCCAGTTGGCAAAACCTGAACCAGCGGATCTCCTCCTGCAACGATTGCCAGCGTCTGAGAGATCATTGCCGGCAGGTTGCTTCCCGCAAGCGCCGGGCCTACGCTGACCAGGACTACTGGGGGAGGCCCGTACCCAACATGGGGCCCGGTCGTGCCTCCCTGCTGATTGTCGGGCTGGCGCCCGGCGCCCATGGTGCCAATCGTACGGGCCGGATGTTCACCGGGGATCGCAGTGGTGACTGGTTGTTTCGCGCACTACACAAGGCCGGTTACTGCAATCAGGCGGAATCGACATCTTCCTCGGACGGGTTGCGCTTGTCCGATTGCGCGATCACCGCAGTCTGCCATTGTGCTCCACCGGACAACAAACCGAATTCAGAGGAAATCACCCAGTGCCAGCCTTTCCTGGACCAGACCATCCGTTTACTCAGACCACGGGTCTACCTGGCCCTGGGAGGTCTGGCCTGGAAAGCGGTGGCCCGCTACGCCATCGACCAACAATGGCTGGCCAGTCCGCTACCCTCGTTTACCCACGGTTCCGCTGTCGAGTTAAAGATTCCTCGCCGCCGCAAACGCTGTTGGCTGTTGGGATCCTACCATCCCAGCCAACAAAACACGTTCACCGGTCGGTTAACCGAAAAAATGCTGGATGATGTTTTCGTCAAAACCCGTCAGCTGATGAACCCGATCTAAGGGCATTCTCCATTTTGGGGAGTTTGGCCTGAGCGGGATTGGAACTGGTTCAGCCAGAAACAGAATCCCGAGACGACGAATCGCTTTCAACGGCGCTATGGTCCAGCCAACGGTCCGGGTATGATAGTGACACTGGGTTACCGTCAATCCAGCTCAACAACACCCTTAGTTTGCAACGGTTAAAAAACCAATGTCGGAAGAAAACAGACCGACCGAACACCAGCCGACCGTGGTCCCCGCGACGCTGGTCGAGTCCGAGGGAAGCTGTCTGGGATCGGCCCTCTCCTGGTTCGTCATTCTGGGCATCGTCGCTTATCTGTTTAGCCACATCCTGTATAGCCAGCTCTTCCCGAGTACTGAACCACAGGAGATCACAGCCGCTGAATTGATGGAGGTCAATCTGACCGGGCAAGTCATGATTGGCCAGACCCAAATCGATCCGAACAGCCAGGCCACGTCAAACAGCCAACTCGAGCCACTCAACAAGGGACCGGTAGAACAGAGATATTGTTACGCCATCCTGGTCAATGAAATCGACTCGGCCGAACAAGCCTTGGAAAAGCTCAAGGCCACCGATCAAGCGGTCGAAAAAGCGAATTACAAATTATCCGCAGCCCAAGCCCGGCTGCGCGAAATTATCGGTGAGTTGCTGGAAGCCTACGATTCCGGAAACTTCGACTCTTCCATCATTCCGAAAGAAGACCGCGATTTCCTGTCATCCAAGCTCGGGTGGTGCGGTGAGTTGGTACTGGTTCCCAGCGGCACACCCCATAAAACGATGCGCCGCGACATCCTGGATAGCGCGCTCCGTTTACTGTTTGTCCTGGTTGGCGTCGTCCTGTTTGGCATTGGCCTGCTGCTCACCGGGCTGGTCAGCCTGGCTGTGATTTTCTATCTGACCGTGACCGGTAAGCTGGCATCAAGAATGCACAACGAGCCCCAGCGTGGTTCGATCTACCTGCAAACGTTTGCCATCTGGATGGCACTGTTCGTGGTGCTCCAGTTACTGTCGGGATTGGCCGCCGAGTTCATTACCGATCCGGTGCTCGTGCAACTATTGATGCCCGTTGCGTTCTTCCTGTCGCTGATTGTCCTGGCGTGGCCCGTGGTCCGTGGCATTTCATTTGCCGAGGTTCGCGAAGATATCGGCTTGAAATGGGGTAACCCGTTGAAGGAGATCGTGGTTGGGGCGCTGACCTATACGGCACTGTTGCCTTTCCTGTTGTGCGCTGCTGTCGTTTCGATCATCCTGGCCGGTCTCCTGTCGATGATGCAATCGATGTCACAGCCGACCAATGAGTTCGCCGGTGGCACACAGGGGGGACACCCGATCCAGGAAGATATTGCCTCGGGGGATATCACGACCTGGCTGATCGTGTTTGTCACCGCCTGTATTGCCGCGCCGATCATCGAGGAGACGATGTTTCGCGGGGTCTTTTATCGGCATCTCCGCGATGCCACGAATCGTTGGCACCGTTACTGGAGCGTCGCTTTTGCGGCCCTCGTTAACAGCCTGATTTTTGCCGCCATCCACCCCCAGGGGATTATCGGCATCCCCCTGCTGACGACCTTGGCCATCGGTTTTTCACTGACACGCCAGTGGCGAGGCTCCCTGATTGCCCCGATGGTCATGCACGCCATCAATAATGGGCTGGTCACCTGCATCCTGTTCACGATGCTGCTGTGATGATCGGGTCGGTAGATTTTTTGTACGGGTCCCTTAAAATGCGTCCCAATGGTTAAGCGGTTGCCCATCCCTTGGATCTGTGCCACCAGCCAACCAGCATCAACCCGACCCAATCGAAAACCTTTTCGTCCCAGGATCATCCATGGTCACGATCAACGAGCACTATCTGAAACTCCAGGCAGGCTACCTATTCCCTGAAATTGCCCGACGGGTGAACGAATACAGCCAATCCCACCCCGATGCGAACATCATCAAGATGGGCATTGGCGATGTCACTCAACCCCTGCCTGCAGCCATTATCACGGCCATGCATGCCGCTATCGATGAAATGGCCTCCGTCGAGACTTTCCGTGGTTACGGTCCCGAACAGGGGCATCTTTTTCTGCGTGATACGATTCGAGATCACTGCTTTCGGAACCGGGGTGTCGACATCGAATCGGACGAAATTTTCGTCTCGGACGGATCCAAATGCGACAGTGGAAACCTGCTCGATATTTTCGGGAATGACAACACGGTGGCGGTACTTGACCCGGTCTACCCGGTTTACGTCGACACGAATGTCATGGTTGGCCGGACCGGCAAGGCAAACAGCGACGGTCAGTACGACGGCTTGGTCTACCTCCCTGTCCATGCCGAGAACGATTTCCAACCGGAATTGCCAAGTGAACCGGTGGACCTGATCTATCTCTGTTATCCCAACAACCCAACAGGGACAGTGGCCACCCGGGAGATACTCCAGAAATGGGTCGATTACGCCCGCGAGAATCGCTCGATCATCTTCTTCGACGCGGCCTACGAGGCTTTTATTTCCGACCCGGAGATTCCCCATTCGATCTACGAAGTGGACGGTGCCCAGGAGGTCGCGATCGAGCTGCGCAGTTTCAGCAAGAATGCAGGGTTCACGGGGATCCGTTGCGCCTACACAGTGGTCCCCAAAAAATTGATCGGATATGAGCATGACGGCTCACCCCAGGCGCTGCACCCGATCTGGAACCGCCGACACTGCACGAAGTTCAATGGTGTTTCGTACCCCGTTCAGCGGGGAGCCGAAGCCGCCTACAGTCCGGAAGGCAAACAGCAGATCGAAGAGCTGATCCGCTTCTACATGAACAACGCCCGCCTGCTACGGGAAGGTCTGACTGCTGCTGGGCTCGAGGTATACGGTGGTCAAAATGCACCTTATGTCTGGCTCAAGACACCCGGCAACCTGTCGAGTTGGGAATTCTTCGACCAACTTCTTCGCGAGTCACAGATCGTCGGCACCCCGGGTAGCGGATTTGGAGCAGCCGGTGAAGGTTATTTCCGTTTGAGCGCGTTCAGTGATCTGGAAAATACCGAAGAGGCCATCCGGCGAATCGAGGCCAGCCTGGCCAGCAAAACGTAGGGGACCGGTCACCGAAGATGGGAACGGTTGCGGGTATCGCCCCGTCCTCCAATCATCGGTTCGGCTTCATCAGTCTTACGACCATCCAGATACCTATGCCAAAAGGCAGCAGGACCGTAAAAATCGAAAACAGGCCTGCCAACAGCCAGTTCCTCTCGGGTGCGCCCTGCATCAGGTCGACGATGTTGTTCACGCAATTCATGGTCGCCCACATCATCAGCAAACCGGCAACCAGGGCACGGGATAGGTAATCGACCATACTACGCAAAGCGTTTTTTGGTTGGGAACGACTCGAATTCATGCTTGTTTTTCAGCAATAACAAATTGAAACAACTGCCGTTCAGGCGGGTCAGTAAAAAGGGGCTGGGCCTTTACCGCAAATCCTGCCTGCTCGAGCTTGACCTGGATATCCGGCCACAGAAACGTCAGATAGTACATGATAAAGGGGGGCCGGATCAACCAGTTCCGCAGATGCATCGCACCGTTAAATCCCCGGGCTACCCAATAAACTGGGGAAAACCGGGATGGCATACGGTGAGTAATGAAAGCAAACCGACCACCCGGTGACAAGACACGGTAAATCTCGGTAATGAATGAAGACTCAAGAGGGGGCCGCACATGACCAAACGCTCCAAACGAGACAGCCAGATCAAACGTCGAACGGAAGGGCATGTCAAACGCATTTCCCCGCACCAGTTCAAAACGACCCTTTATCTCCTGCAGGTTTTTGGCCGCCTGCCGTAACATTCCCTGGCTCATGTCGATTCCGACCAGGCAGCCCTGACAAAGGGGCGCCAACTCCTGCATGGCGGCGCCGGTCCCACAGCAGATGTCGAGCACATGGTGAAACCTGGCAGGACCTGTCTGTTCCAACAAGCGTTGCTGGAAGGCTTCAAAAAAAATCTGAGTGGTCCTGAACGGTGTATAGTCGAACTTTGGTCCCAACAGGTCATACCCTCGCTCGGTCGATGAAAGAGCCTGGCGTGCCAACTCAAAAAATGTCGGTCCCTGTGGATGAAACATTTGCAACCTGATGATGAAGAAAGAGAAATGCCTTCGTGATCACTCCTGCCGCTCCCGGTCTCCCCGAGGCGGAACCAGTCGGGCTATTTCATCTGGGCAAACAACCGCCCCGCATGCAACCCGATCGCAGCCGAAAGCGCCAATGCCGCAACCACCTGAATGAGCGCACCCAGGAAACTGAAAACAATCGTGGGAAGGTAGAGGATCAAGGTCCCTACCAGAAAAACCAAGAGAAGCAGCAGGATCACCTGGTACAGTCGCAACCACATTGCCGTTTCAACGGAAAACGATCTGATGACATCGATGGAGAAAATGTTCACCACGGATTCATTGAATAGGGCGCTAACCAGGCAGACAGGAATGATCAGAAAAACAAAAATGGGGACCAGCACCAGGAGACCGAGCATCCCTTCCATCGCAAACAACAGGATGCTGCCAAAGAACAAACCGGGCAGCGACGCGGCCCAAAAACTTACGGCGGTAAACGCGAAGGCCACGAACCACTCGGAAAACGCCGAATCAGGCCATTGCTCCATCTCTGCATCACCTTCGGCCGAATCGCGAAACAGAACGGAAAATGTGACGCAAAACAGTATCGCGCTCGGCAGCCAGAAAAGGCATCCCAGAAACCCGTAACCGATCACACCTACGACATTCGGTTCGACTCCCGCTTCCTTGTCGCCCAGGGAGTCGTAAAACAGGTCGAAAAACGAGTAACCAATCGTGAACAGGACGAGGCTGACGAGCGTCGCAACGATCAAATGCGGGCTCTTGGAAACCTTGACCAGCCAATCGACCAGCTCTTTCAGACCGGAAAGCAGCGAAGCTTCCGGCATTCCGGACCCTCCCTTTGCCGTTTCCGTTTGCGACTCAGGTTGAGCCGGCTCACTACCGGGCTCCTCCCTCCAACGCGCTTCGTTGCCAGCAGAAGCAGTGGTGGGTTCCGCGGAAACACCTGGTGAATCTTCCTGGCTGCCAGATTCAAAACCGGGTTCAGCAGGTGGCTCATCAGGTAGATCCTCCAGCTGAAATTCGTCTACATCCCCCATCCCGACGGGTGGTGGAAAGTCTTCGTCGAGGGGAACTTCACGCCGTGTTTCGTCCCCATCCTCAAGAATTTCCAGGTCGACAATCTCATTCTCCTCGACCGAGATCGGTTTCAGCAGGTCTTGATCAACTGGCTCCAAACCGTAACCTGGTTGGATCTCTTCCTGTTGGGGCGGATCCACCGGGCGTTCCAGCTTCAAATCATCACCCGCGTCGGTTTCCGAATCAGGTTGTTCCCAACGAGATTTCGGTGTCTTGATCGGCGGCGTGACCGGCACATCCGAAAAACAGACAGGACATTTGACGGTACTGTCCACCTGGTCAAAATTGACATGAATCCGCGTATCGCAAACGGGGCATTTCAGGCCGAACACTTGGTCCGCGTCACCGTCCATTTCCAATCCCTCAATCTTGAGGGGCGCATCCGGGTCAACCTCAAAGGGATCCTCGCCTTGGTCGACCGGTTGTTCTTCGTCCAACGGTGCCAGTTGCAGTTCAAATTCGTCACTCTCCTGAGCCAGCTCCAATCCACCCTGGGCATCCACTTCACCTGAACCAGGTTCCTGGATGTCGGCGGGAGGATCCTCCTGGCCCGCCGGTTGTCCCTCAACTATCGCGTCACTTGAATCGAACGGAAGGGGTCCCTCGTCCAGTTCAATTTCCAGGGCCTGCTCCGCATTATCTTGAGGCGAACCCGGTTCATCAGAATCCGTTGCCGGCTCGTCAAACAGATCTTCAAACTCCCCCGCCGAGGCGAACGCATCCGGCACGAGCAACGACACTTCACAGTCGGGGCAGGGGACTCGCGTGCCCGCCGATTCCCGCGGCACCCTTACCCTGCCCAGGCACTTGGGACATTCAAAAACAATAGGGTCATGTGCGGCCAAATGATCTACCCAACTGGGACCATCCAATTCGAAAATCCACCCGCACCCCGGGTCACAGGGCGCCGGTGACGATCTCCAATTCTGATTTAATTTATAACAAAGCTCAATCACTCAAGCTCGAATTCAAAATCATTTTCCTGCAATATAGGAGTCGCCGTTTTGAGATTGCCGGTTCCTACAGGGGTGATATGATGGCAGAGTTGGGTGATCCACATTTGATACCAGCCTGGACATCTGGTTTCTTCTGATAACGTTTTTTACCTTGGCGAGGCAAATACTTCCATGAAGCTGATCCGTGTAGCAGCGGGAGTCCTGAACCAGACCCCCATGGACTGGTATCGCAACCGTGCCAACATCCTATCCGCCTTTCGCCAGGCGCGGGAACAGTCGGTTTCCATCCTCTGCCTACCGGAGCTGTCGGTTACCGGCTATGGATGTGAGGATGGCTTCCATTCACCCGGGCTGCATCAAACGGCACTTGAGTTTCTGCAATCGATCGTGGCGGAATCACATCAGCTGGTAGCCTGCGTCGGTCTCCCCTTGATGTATGCCGGGGGTGTTTTCAACACGGTCTGCCTGATGGTCGATGGCCGCATCGCGGGCTTTGTTCCCAAGCAGCACTTGGCCGGCGATGGCATTCACTACGAGCCCCGTTGGTTCAAACCGTGGCCGGAGGGTGTGCGGGGAGAAATTGAGATCGGGGGAATCGACTACCCAATCGGCGACCTGTTGTTTGACATCGGAGACGTCCGCATCGGGTTCGAGATCTGCGAAGACGCGTGGGTCGGCTCCAGGCCGGGGGCCAAACATGCCAGCCGGGGAGCCGACATCATACTCAACCCGAGCGCCAGTCATTTTGCCTTTGGCAAACACGAGGTGCGGCGTGGTTTTGTGACCGAGGGGAGCCGAGCTTTCAAGGTAACTTACGTCTATTCCAATCTGCTGGGCAACGAGGCGGGCCGGGCCATCTATGACGGGGACAGCATGATTGCGACCAATGGCAAGTTACTGGTCGCCGGACCGCGAATGAGCTTCCAACACAGCGCCATCACGATGCACCAGGTTGATATCGACACGACCCGCATGAGCCGCGCCCGCACAGGAAGTTTTGAACCGGACGTCGATGGCGATGAATCGGATATCATCGAACTTGATTTTAATTACCCCGAAGACGAACTCGTCCACGATGAAACTTGCGTTGCCCAATGGGAAACAGGCTCTGATATCAAGTTCGAGGAATTTGCCCGCTGCGAGAGTCTGGGCTTGCTCGACTACCTGTCGAAAAGCGGCTCCCACGGTTTCGTAATTTCGCTCAGCGGGGGTGCCGATTCGGCAGCCGCCGCCGTACTGGTATCGCTGGCATTTCAATTGGCAGCCGCCGAGTTGGGATTGGATGCGTTATGCCAACGACTCGGCCTGCAGGACGAGTCGATTCCCGACGTCCAAAGCCTCATCAGACGGATGTTAACCACCGTTTATCAGAGCACCCGTCACAGCACGGAAACGACCAGGTCGGCTGCAGCCGATGTTGCCGCGGGGGTTCATTCCCGCCACCTGGAACTGGACGTTGACGGGCAAGTGGAACAGTATACGAAAATTGTCTCGGAGGCTTTGGGCATCCAACTCAACTGGCAAGACCACGATATTCCCCTGCAGAACATCCAGGCCCGCACCCGCGCCCCGAGTGCCTGGATGATTGCCAACCTCCACAACGCCCTGTTGCTTTCTACCAGCAACCGGAGCGAGTCGGCTGTCGGCTACGCGACGATGGATGGTGACACGTCAGGTGGCCTGAGTCCATTGGCGGGAATCGACAAGGCGTTCCTGCGCCGTTGGCTGGTCTGGATGGAGACGGTTGGCCCCTACGGGATAGCTCCCATCCCACAATTGAGAAGCGTCAATCAGCAACAACCTACGGCTGAGCTGCGACCCCCGGAGGAAGGGCAGACCGACGAGGGTGACCTGATGCCGTACGAAATACTCGATTACATCGAGCGACTTGCCATCCGGGACAAGATGATGCCCATCGACGTGTTTGAACACTTGAGGACCGATTTCGACCAATACCCATTGCCCCAGTTGTCCGCCTGGATCCACAAGTTTTTCAGGCTTTGGTGCCAAAACCAATGGAAACGGGAACGCTATGCTCCCAGCTTCCACCTGGACGACGAAAATCTCGATCCCAAAACCTGGTGCCGCTTTCCCATCCTGTCAGGCGGTTACCAGTATGAATTGGAACAACTGGATGCCCATGTCAAGTCACTCGGAATTGATGGTTAAGCATGGACGAAAATGAGCGTCAGGTCATCTCGAAACTCCGTCAACGGGCAGGTGACCAGCCCCGGCGTATCATTTTCCCCGAGGGCCAGGATGCCAGGGTTCTCGAAGCGGCCAATGGGTTGGCTGAACAGCAATGGTGTCTTCCCGTGGTCTGCGACCCGGACCCGGCCATCGCCCTTCACCCAGATGTTGAGACCGTCTCCGTCAGTGAGCCCGAGTTGCTTGAACGCGCGGCGCGGCAACTGGTAGAAAATCGAAAACAGAAAGGGATGGATTACGACACAGCGATCGAGATGGTCAAAAATCCACTCCTGTTTACAGCGCTGTTGGTGCGAACCCGGTTCGTGGATGGATCGGTAGCGGGCAGCCTGGCTGCCACGGCCAGCGTGATTCGAGCCGGCTTGTACGGTGTGGGAACCGCCGCCGGCAGGAACCTGGTTTCCAGCTTTTTCCTGATGCAACTGCCCGACCGGGCCGTCACGTATGCCGACTGCGGCGTGGTCCCCGACCCGGATGACCAGGCGCTGGCAGAGATCGCCGTTTCGGCGGCCTCTAACCACGCCCTGTTGACGGGCGAGGTTCCCAGGGTGGCCATGCTTTCCTTTTCGACCAAGGGGAGTGCCAGCCACGAGCACGTTGACAAGGTCGTGCGGGCAACGTCAATCGCCCAGGCGATGGCACCCGATATTGAAATCGATGGGGAACTCCAGTTTGATGCCGCCTGGGTTCCCGATGTCGCAGCCCGCAAGGCACCTGATTCCCCCGTGGCCGGACAGGCCAACGTGTTGATATTCCCCGACCTCGCCTCGGGCAATATCGCCTACAAGCTCACCGAACGTTTGGCCGGCGCCCAGGCGCTGGGACCATTGGTTCAAGGGCTCCGCCAGCCGTGCATGGACCTGTCGAGGGGCTGCTCGGTCGAAGACATCATCGACGTTGCCGTGATCGCTTCGGTCATGGCCAGTGCCGGGAGCGAACTGAGATGACACGATTACCGATCGCCGAAGATTGCCAGGGTTGCGGTGTCTGCTGTATGCAGATGGGATTTCCCACCTTCATGTTGCCCGCCGAACCATTGAGCGAAGCGGAGATCGAAGCCGATCCGGCACTGCAAAAGAGGGCCGAGGATCCGGACATTCGAAAGCACCTGCTGGACGGTCACCCGGGCGAGTCGTATTGGCACAACCTGCCCGATCACCTGCGACAGGAACTGGAAACTTACTGGCAACTGCACGCCGGACAAACCGACCAGCTACAGGGACCCTGCATCTGGTTGGACCTGGAGACTCGCCAGTGCCAACACCACGAATACCGGCCTCTGGTCTGTCGCGACTTCGACGTGGGCAGTCGGCAGTGTCAGGAGTGGCGGGCGTTCTACAGGGATCGAATTCTTCCCTGATCGCGGAGAACGGGTTCGGTCCGTAGCGGTACGGGCGTCACCTGGCTCAGACCTGCAGGACCCCGGTTCGAAAAGGCTGATCCTCGGCGTGACGGGAGACAATCCTCAATGATTCCAGCAAGGTCTGTCGCGTTTCGTCTGGTGCGATGATGCCATCCACCCACAAGCGGGCGGCCGCATAGCGGATGTCGGTCGACGTTTCGTAGGCATCCGTCACTTTCTGTTTCAGTTCTTCCAACTCGGCCGTATCCGGTTCCTGCCCCGCCCGCTTCAGCGCGGCAATGTTGATATCGAGTATGGTCGAAGCCGCCTGCTTCCCACCCATCACCGCGTACCGGGCATTGGGCCAGGCAAAAATCATTCGCGGATCGAAGGCCTTGCCACACATGGCGTAATTCCCGGCGCCGTAACTGCCACCGGTAATCACCGTGATCTTGGGGACCCGGCTGTTGGAAATCACGTTGACCACCTTGGCACCGGCCCGGATGATCCCCGCCTGCTCGCTGTCACGCCCTACCATGAAACCCATCACGTCCTGCAGGAAGATCAAGGGAGTCCAGGTCTGGTTGCAATCCATGATAAAGCGGGCTTCCTTGTCGGCGCTATCGTGGTAGATCACCCCACCGAATTGCATTCCCTCCTGGGCGGATTCAACAACGGTCCGCTGGTTGGCGACCAGCCCGACGCGAATTCCCCCGATCCTGGCGTGCCCACAGACAATCGTCTGACCATACTCGGCCTTGTATTCCTGGAACGAGTCCGCGTCGACCAGGAACTGGATCAACTCACGAACGTCATATCGGGTTTGCGGATCGATCGGGATGACATCATAAATTTCGTCCTGGCTACGAGCCGCGCCCGTTGCCGCGTCGGCTGCGAACTGGGCCGCGACTGGATCGGCTGGCAACATCTCGACCAGCGAACGCAAACGTTCGATCGCCGCCTGATCATCCGCTTCGCGGTAGTCAATCGTACCACTGACACCGGCGTGCATTTGGGCCCCGCCCAGTTCCTCGTGAGAGACCTCCTGGCCGATCGCACTCTTGACCAATGCCGGACCTGCCAAATACAAACCGGAGCCCTCGGTCATGATCAACTTGTCACAAAGCACGGGCAGGTAACCACCCCCAGCCACACAATTCCCCATGATGGCTGCCAGTTGAGGAATGCCGAGCGCGGAAATCACCGCGTTGTTTCGAAAGATCCTTCCAAAATCGTCTTCATCTGGAAAAATTTCATCCTGCAATGGGAGGAAAACGCCAGCCGAGTCGACCAGGTAGATCAGTGGAACGCGGTTCTGCATGGCGATCTTCTGGGCCCGCAACACCTTCTTGCAGGTCATCGGAAAAAAAGCACCCGCTTTGGTCGTGGCGTCATTGGCGATGATCATCACGGTCCGACCCGACACCTGGCCCATGCCACAGACAACGCTGGCCGATGAGGTTCCGCCCCATTCCGTATACATTTCCCAGGCGGCCCAGCGACCGACCTCCAGGAAAAATGAACCGTCGTCCAGCAACTTTCCGATCCGCTCCCGCGCGGTCAGACGACCTTTACCATGTTGACGATCGATCGCCTTGGGACCACCTCCCAACTCGATGACGTCACTGGACTCTTGAAACTCGTTGATCAGTTCTTGCCAGGGCATTCTTTATATCGTCCAAAAACAGGCAACATGCAAGCGGCAGTCAATTTGAGGATTTGACTCGCTTCGACCGCTTCGCGGATTCTAAATATCGGCCTCATCTCCCCTGAGTACCCAGTCCTCGTCGAAATGGTCCTCCAGCCAAAATGAGGCTACTTCGATCGACTCGTCATCCACGTTGGTTTTCAAGTCCTCCAGGCGACGCTGGTTGCGCACATGGGCCAACCTCAGGTACAACATACCTGTCTTCAGGTCGCGTTGTTTATCTGTTTCAGAAATTGTGCCATTGACCAGCAGGGCCGTCAAACGGGAGTAAACACAACTCGCCATGTAGAGCTCGGTCGCCACATCACCCAGGCGACCCTGGATATACTGTTGATCGATCACGGCTTCCCGGTGCTTGATCAACGCCATCTCGATGGCCCACGCGAAACTGGCAATCTGCTTGGCCAGGTTGCGTGCATGAAATCTCATATGCTCATGCTTGATCGGTATTTCCGGCCGGGTCCGCAACATCTTGTAGGCCGTCAGGGGGTTGCGGGAAATCGCCTCCATATCCTTGCCAACATGACGGAACCCGACCGCCGCGATGAAACAGCGCAATACGTCGTTGGCTCCCTCGCCAATCTGGTTCAATCGCGCATCGCGCATCATCCGTTCGAACGGTTGATCGGTAAAAAAGCCTTTACCTCCCCAAATCTGGAGACAGTCGTTGGTGATCCGCCACAACTGATCACTGGCAAACACCTTGAGCATCGCCGTTTCTACCATGTAATCATCGGCGCCACTGTCGATCAGGGCTGCCGTATGGTAGGTGGCGCTCTCCATCGCGAAAATGTCTGCGGCGGCCTGGGCAATTTTGTCCTGAACCAATTGAAATTCACCCAGTTTCTTGGTGAACTGCCGGCGGTGATTGGCCCGGTAGACCATCCGCTCCAGACAGAACTTGGCAGCACCGGTACAACTGGCACCAAAGGTTGTGCGGCCAAAGTCGAGGACGGTCAAGGCGACCTTGAGACCTTTGCCGATCGGCCCGAGAATGTTCTCCTTGGGAACATACATGTCATGAAATTTTAAACGGCCCGTCGCTGTACCGCGAATTCCGCATTTTTCCATTCTCGATTCAACGACCTCGAAGCCCTCCATGTCGGGCGTCACCAGGAAGGCAGTTATCTTGCCGTCCGGTTCAGCCTCATCCGGGGTGCGAGCCATCAGCGTAACCACATCGGCAATTCCGCCGTTGGTGATCCACCGCTTCTCACCCGTGATCCTGTAACCCCGCCCGTCCTCGGTCGGTTCGGCACGGGTCCTGACATTGCCTGCATCGGACCCGGCCATCGGTTCGGTCAGAGCAAACGCGGCCAACTTATCACCACTGGCCAGAGGTTTCATCCACTCTCTTTTCTGTTCTTCGGTCCCAAATAGTTCGAGCCCCCGCAGGCCGATCGAGTGGTGGGCGTTCACAAAGACGGCAGTCGAAGCACAGTGCCCACCGATAATCTCCATGGCACGACAGTAGTTGGTCTGCGAGTACCCCTGCCCTCCATGGCGGGGTGGGATCGTCATCCCCAGCACGCCCAGGTCACCGAGTCCCTTGACGACGGAATCGGGGATCCTCGCCTTGACGTCAATGTCGACCGGATCGATCTGTTCACGGCAAAACGACTTGACGCGCTCCACCATCTCGTCCCCGCGAACCTGGTTCGCCTCCGGCAGTTCGGGAAACGGGATCATCGACTCGGTTCGGAACTTGCCGAAAAACAGGTCTTTGACAAACCCTTCTTTTTCAGGACCGGAAAAAAGCAGATCTTCAACTTGCTGAATCTGTTTTTTTTGGATATCCGATAAAGCGCTGGACATGAATCATTCCCTTGTTCACCGTCCCCCACATTCGCCGTGGCGGAAAGCAAATCGAAATCTAGACGGTCGTGAAGTCAATCTCGGGTACCCGGGCCAGTGACAATCGATGCCAACCCTGGTTGTTGTCCTGGCCCCAAAAAAGACGAAATTGAATATTCGCCCGGCAACGGCAGGCAGCCACCTGCTCTCAGTGTCCTGATTATCGCGAAATGTGGCCGCAAAGCAACGTGCGGTAAAATGACTTGCCACCGTGAACCGCAAACCTTTTTTACCCAGCGATTCCCGGCCTCTATTTTCTAGCTTGCCCGTTTCCTGCCGAACCCGGCTCATGCGCACAGCCTTGGGCGTGTGTCCCCTTTTCTCTCAAACCCGCCCCTGGTATCCCGTGTCCTATATTCATTTCCGTGGCCATGTTCTAGGATGATCGCTCTCACGAATATCGGAAAAAGTGCAGGAAATTTTCCATCGCCCAACAGGTTTTTACATGTCCAACTCGTATATCATCTCCGCCGTTCGAACCCCGATCGGCTCCTTTCAGGGAGGTTTCAAAACCTTGTCAGCAACCGACCTCGGTGCAGTGGCCGTCGAAGCGGCCGTGCAAAAGTCGGGACTGGAGGCAGGGCAAATCGATGAGGTGATCATGGGCAACGTGATCTCGGCCGGGGTCGGCCAGGCGCCAGCCCGGCAAGCCGCCCTCAAGGCCGGTCTTCCGCCCACCATCGCCGCCGTAACAGTCAACAAGGTTTGCGGGTCGGGTCTGAAAGCCGTGATGTTTGCCGATCAGGCCGTACGTTGTGGCGATGCGAGCGCCATCGTGGCGGGCGGGATGGAGAACATGACAGCAGCACCCCACCTCGCGCGGGTGCGGAGTGGGGTCAAGCTGGGAGATGCCTCCCTGCAGGACGCGATGGTGTTGGATGGGTTAACCTGCTCATTCGAAAGTTGCCATATGGGGATGCATGCCGAACATACAGCAAGAGAATTCAACGTGTCCCGTGAAATGCAGGATGAATTGGCGCTGCTCAGTCAACAGCGCGCCGCGCAGGCAATCGATCAGGGAGTTTTCGATGACGAGATTGTCCCGGTCACGATAAAAAGCCGGCGGGGGGATACGGTCGTCGCGGCAGACGAGGGGCCGCGGCCCGAGACGACTCAGGAGGGACTGGCCGGGCTCCGCACGGTGTTTGATCGGGAGGGGACGGTCACCGCAGGAAATGCATCAACGCTGAGCGACGGTGCCGCCGCCGTGATGGTGGTCAACGAGCAACTGGCGCAATCGGCCGATTGGAAATTCAAGATCGTGGCCAACTGCACCGCAGGAACCGAGCCACGAGACCTGTTTATTGCCCCGGTCGATGCCGTTCGGGGCGCGGTCGAGAAAGCGGGCTGGACACTCGATGACGTCGATCTCTATGAAATCAATGAAGCGTTTGCCAGTCAAACCGTGGCCTGTATCAATGAGTTGGGCCTGGACCGGGCACGGGTCAATATTTACGGTGGCGGGATTTCGCTGGGACACCCGATCGGCGCCAGTGGAGCACGCGTTCTGGTCACTTTGGTCCACGCACTGCGAAGGACAGGAGGGCAACGGGGCGTTGCCAGTTTGTGCCTGGGCGGCGGAAACGCGGTGGCCATGGCAATTGAGTCCGTCTGATCCCGCCAGGCTCCCCGGGACTGCTGGTCCGCGGGCCAGAAGTGTGTGGGAAGAAGCCAACGGCAAGGCCGAGACTGGGCAGTGGCGCGGCGGCTGACACCGACGTAAACAAGAATCTACTTTTTGTTAGGACGGAAATTTATGGATCCCCTGTTTCGCGAGATTGCCCAATACGTCGAATCCCACGAAATCACCAGCGACCTGGCCTACGACACGGCGCGGTCCTGCCTGATGGACAGCCTGGGGTGCGGTTTTCTGGCGCTCGGTTACCCGCAGTGTCGCAACCTGCTGGGCCCGTGGGTGCCAGGCGCCCAACTGGACGGGGGCTGTCGAGTCCCGGGGACTGACCTGGAACTGGACCCGGTCAAGGCGTCCTTTGATATTGGGACGCTCGTCCGCTGGCTGGACTTCAATGACACCTGGCTCGCCGCTGAGTGGGGACATCCCTCGGACAACCTGGGAGCCATCCTGGCCGTCGCCGACTACCAGGGACGCGTGCAGGGGAAGCCGTTGACCGTGCGGGACGTCCTGACGGCGATGATCAAGGCGCACGAGATCCAGGGAATCCTGGCAATCGACAACTCGTTCAACCGGGTCGGTCTCGATCACGTCCTGCTGGTGCGCGTGGCCAGTACGGCCGTGGCGACGCAGCTGCTGGGTGGAGACGTCGAGCAAATCATGAACAGCCTGTCTCATGCCTGGATCGATGGTGGTGCGCTGCGGACCTATCGCCACGCACCGAATACGGGATCACGCAAAAGCTGGGCGGCCGGGGATGCGACGAGCCGGGCCGTGCGACTCGGCCTGATTGCCCGGGCCGGTGAAATGGGCTACGCCACCGCCCTGTCAGCCAAGAAATGGGGATTTCAGGACGTCCTGTTTGGCGGCCAACCGGTCACGCTGGCCCGCCCCCTCGACGCGTACGTGATGGAAAATATCCTGTTCAAGATCGCCTTCCCGGCTGAGTTCCATGCCCAGACCGCCGTCGAAGCAGCCTTCGCCCTGCATGCAGAGACGGTCGATCGGTTGGATGAGATCGATCGGGTTCAACTGGAAACCCAGGAACCGGGTGTTCGGATCATCGACAAGCAGGGACCCTTGAACAATTACGCCGACCGGGATCACTGCCTGCAGTACATGGTGGCCATCGGCCTGATTTTCGGTGAATTGACGGCCGACCACTACTCCGATGAGACAGCCTCCGACCCACGGATCGACACCTTGCGACAGAAGATGGTCGTAACGGAGAACGAGTCGTTTACTCGTGACTATTATGATCTGGACAAGCGTGCCATTGGCAACGCCGTGCAGGTCTTTTTCAAAGATGGCAGCTGCACCGATCGGGTCGAAGTCCAGTACCCGGTTGGCCACCGTGTTCGACGAGAGGAAGGGTTGCCGATCATGGTCGAGAAATTCAACCGCGCCACGCGGCAGTTGTACGATGGCGACTCGGCCGAACGAGTGATCGAGCTGTTTTCCGGTGGATCGTCGCTGGACGAAATGCCGGTCGTCGATTTCATGCAGGCCCTGGTCCGCCCAAGCCGCCCACTCGATTCGATGCTGGCCTGAAGCCGTTTTTCTGTCGCCGAAACAGTTTCACGACTCGCTGAATGACACGCACTCAGGACCCGTCTGCTGAATCAGACGGACGGACCTGCGGTTGCAGGTGCCGATGAAAATACTCCCATCGCAGGGCGTTGTACGTGCTGCCGATGCCATGCTTGAATCCGGGGTAAATCATCAGGTCGAATCGTTTCTTTTCATCCTGCAGCTTCTTGGCCAGCTCCCATGTGTTGGCCGGGTGGACGTTGTCGTCGATCAGCCCGTGGACGAGTAACAGTTTTCCCTGCAGCTGATCGGCGTAGGTCAGGCAGGAACCATTCTTGTAACCGTCCGGGTTTTCGGCCGGGGTTCGCATGTAGCGTTCCGTGTAAATCGTGTCGTACTGTTTCCAGTCGGTCACCGGTGCTCCCGCGACTGCTACGTGAAAGACATCCGGGTACTTGAGGATTCCCAGGGCCGACATGTAGCCACCGTAGGAGTGCCCGTAAATACCGACCCGTTCCCCGTCGACATACGGCCGTTCGGCCAGGAAACGGACACCATTTGCCTGGTCGAGGATATCGACTCCCCCCAGTTCCTGGTAACCGGCCGTTTCAAACGCCTTGCCCCGACTGCCGGTTCCCCGGTTACCAATCTTGGCGACCAAATAACCGAGTTCACAAACCGGGTTGCCCGGTCGGTACTGGCTGCTGACCGCGCGGGAGGAGGGGCCGCCGTAGACATCCACCAGCAAGGGATAGCGCTGGGAGGGGTCGAAGTGGGCCGGCTTGTAGAGGGTCCCGTAAATCTCGGTCCCATCATCTGCCTTGAAAGTAAACGTCTCGGGAGGGCTCAAGCCGAGTTCTTCCGCCGCTTGCTGGCTCCCTTCGGCCAGCAGGGCGAATTCTTTCCCCTGATCATCGTAGATTACGGTAGCCGGCGGCGTATCGGCACTCTCGCGCACGCAAACGACCCACCGATGGTCGGGTGAAATCTGGAAACTGCCATGGTTCAGCGGCGAGGACGTCAGCCGTTGATGGTTACGTCCATCCAGCCCGACACGGTGCAGCTGCAAGTGGTACGGGTTCGAGGCGCTGTAAGCGGTGTAGTAAAACCAGCCTGCCTCCTCATCCAGTTCGACGATCGAGGCACAAGGATAGTCGGCCACTTCACTCAACGGGTTGAGCCGCTCGCCCGCCAAGTTGCGCAATTCAAAATGCTTGTATCCGTTCCGTTCGGTTTCCCAGACAAAGCGGTCCCCGTCTGCCAGAAATTGCATGACGGGTCGATTCTTCTGCCAGGCCAACTGTTTCTCGGTCACCACCGTCGTCACGTCACCGCTGTCCAGGTCGACCAGCAGGATATCCAGCACATTTTGATGGCGATTGGTCCGGCTGACCAACAACTTGTGGGAGTCGGGAACAAAGCGGATATTGAACAGGTACTGTGTCGGCTCACCCTCGATGGGGAGCACGGAATTTTTGCGGGTCGCCACGTCATGGACCCACAAACGGACCTTCGGGTTGTCGTACCCCGCCTTGGGATAACGCACCGTATGCAATTCGGTGTAAACATCCGCGTTCTTCTCGGTCAGGTAATAATCCTTCATGCCCGCTTCGTCGACTTCGTAAAACACCAGCTTCGTCCCATCGGGCGACCACCACATGGCGTCCTGCTGATCGAGTTCCTCACCGTAGACCCAGCAACAGGTTCCATATCGCAAACGCTCCTGCCCCCCGTCGGTTACCTGGTAAACGGTGACCTCTTCCTGCTTGCCCTCTTCCTGCTTGTCCTCTCCGGGAACCGACTCGATAAACAGATTGTTCTCACGGTAAACCGCCTGCCACTTGCCATCGGGTGACGGCTCCACGGTTCGCTGCCTGGCCCGGGCCACCGGTCGGCGACGCCGGGTCGGCTGCGCTTCGACCGGTTTGTGGTCGGTCTGGCTGTATTCACCTACCTTGCCATCGATCAGGCTTAATTGCCGTTTCTCACCATCGACCGAGTAACCAACACTCTTCCCATCGGCACTCCACTTGATCCGCGAGGCCCGGCCGGCAGCGCTCAGTTTCCGCCGCGCCGCGGAGATCTTCTGGTAATTTCCGTAACCGGGCAATTCGTTGAATGTGGGGGACTGGCCCGATCTGGATTGCCCTGCCAAGAAACCAGGCAAGCCGGTGATCAGGAGCAGCACAGAGAAAAACGTGAAGATGGCAGATCGAGTCATTGCGGCCCCCGGTTCAGCGGTCATTCATGAAAAATAGTCCTTGGCAAAGGAACAGTCTAACCTCTGGCCGCTTGCCCAACAAATCGGGTCATCGCTTGGCATGGTTGTCATGGCCGGGCGGATGCAGAAAATGGCAGTTCTGAAAAACAGTTTTTCCTTCTTTCGAGATACAGGACGAGCCCGATTCAATGACCGTATACCAGCCAGACGAAAACCGTTACGACGGCCGCATGAAATACCGCCGGTGCGGTCGCTCCGGATTGAAACTGCCAGAAATCAGCCTCGGTTGCTGGCACAATTTCGGGGGTCCGGCACCCACCGACGTGCAGCGCAACATGATTCACACCGCGTTCGATCAGGGCATCACACATTTCGACCTGGCGAACAATTACGGTCCGCCATTCGGGAGTGCCGAGACGAACGTAGGACAAATCCTGAAAGACCTGCCACGGGACGAGTTGATCATCTCCAGCAAGGCCGGTTACATCATGTGGGACGGGCCGTATGGGGAATGGGGCTCCAGGAAATACATGCTGGCCAGCCTCGACCAGTCATTGAAACGGCTACAGCTGGACTACGTTGACATCTTCTACAGCCACCGGTTTGACCCGGATACTCCGCTGGAAGAGACACTCGGTTCACTCAACACGGCCATCGAACAGGGAAAAGCGATCTACTGTGGCATCAGCAGTTACACGTCGGATCAAACGGAACAGGCCGTTGAGATCTGCCAGGAGCATGGCTGGCACCGCATCCTGATCCACCAACCGAACTACTCGATGTTCAATCGCTGGATCGAGAAACGTTTGGTGCAATCCTGTCAGCAGTCTGGCATGGGGATCATCGCGTTTTGCCCGTTGTACCAGGGATTGCTGACCAACAAATACCTGGCCCAGGTTCCAGACGATTCGCGGGCAAATTACGCCTCTCAATTTCTTCGACCGGAAGAACTCTCCGAGCCGACCTTGCAGGTAGTACGGGCGCTGGCCGATATCGCTGCCAACAGGTCCCAGACATTGGCGCAGATGGCGATCGCCTGGATCTTGCGTCTGGACCAGGTCACCAGCGTCCTGTGTGGAGCCAGCCGCCCCGAACAGATCATTGAAAACTGTAAAGCTCTGGAGAATCCGGATTTTTCAGATGATGAAATTTCGAGCATTGATGCACTTTTGGAACAGGTAGAATTGCCGGGCAGTCTTTGGGCTCGCGAAACGGACTAAACGATTCAGGATACGAAAAGTTGATCCGACTCATGAATTTTACCCGGATACTGCCACTGCCAACCGAAATCGGTAGTGTCCCAAGTAGCTCGATTCGGTACGCTTACAACTTCCCAGTGGAACCAAGTTGAAAACGAACTGCACCAGGCGAATCGAACCGGCCCAACCAGCATGAACCAGCGAAAGAAAAATCGGAAACCGAAAAAACGCAGCGGGGCTGCCCGGCCTGCCCAACCGCTGCCCGGCCCGTCATCGAATCCGAGCCAGTATCGGACCAAAAGCCGCTGGAGCCTGGTTTTTCTGTTCATCGCAATCGCCCTGGGAGGGGTCTACCTGCAACGCTTCCTCACATTCGGCCCGGAGATCCCGATCTTCACCTACCGGACCGTTGCCGAGCACCCTCATGACCCGGAGTCCTTTACCCAGGGACTGGTCCTGGCCGATGGGCATGTTTGGGAGAGCACGGGAAAATATGGCAAGTCAAAGCTGCGCAAGACCGAATTGGAAACGGGCAAAGTCGTCCAGCAAATTGAATTGGACAAGGAGTACTTTGGTGAAGGACTCGCCCTGGCCAATGGAAAACTGTACCAGCTGACCTGGAAAGCGGGCAAATGTTTTGTCTACGATCTCGACTTCAACAAGATCTCTGAGCATCCATATGACGGAGAAGGTTGGGGGATTACGTTTGATGGAACCGACCTGATCGTCAGTGATGGCACGAGCCAACTCCAGTTCTTTGACCCCGACACCTTCGAGAAGAACCGGGTCGTGACGGTCCAACACGGCCGTCGCCGAATCCCCCGGTTGAACGAACTCGAATACGCCGACGGAATGCTGTACGCCAGCCAACTGGGCAGCGACTATATCTACAAAATCAATCCCCGCGATGGCAACGTCGTCGGTTTAATCGATTTGACGGGAATTTGGCCGACTTCTGAACGTCCGGACGAGGGCCTGTTGAACGGGATCGCCGTTGACGCCCAACAGAAAAAAGTGATCCTGACCGGCAAATTCTGTCCCAAGATTTTCGAGGTGCAATTCGAGGAAGCTCGCCGATAGGAAAGTCACCCACCACGAAGCGGTCAAACGAAGACCTCAGTTGAGCAGGGGATCGACCGTCTTCAGATCGAAATCGGCACGGTTCGCACCCTGGCCGGCAATCACCTCGAAGACCAGGTCGGAGGACTCGTTGTAGTGCTGCGGAATCGCATTGTCCGTTCGATTCGAAGGTCCAGCCCCGCCGGAAAACATCGACTGCAGATCGAGCCCCATCCGTTTCGGACCAGGACTCTCTGCTTCGGCCGCCCCGAGTGGTTTGCTGATGAACACCCGATGCCTGCCCGCCATGGCCCCCGCTCTTAAACCGTTCTGATGGAGTTCATAGTTTCCCTCACTGTCCGTCACCCCGTAGGAAAGGGCAAAATCGGGCTCCAACTGATGTTCCAGGGGCAGAAACAGAACCCGGGCGTTCTCAACCGGCTGGCCATCAAGCTGGACCACACCATGAACTTCAACCAGGGCCACTTCCCGGCGATCGTTCAGGTCGCAGCCGCTGGCCAAAAAGACCGGGAGCGCCAACAGGAACAACGGGTAGACAAACCACCCCCCAGGGAAGCTGCGAGCCATGCTGCCAACCGATATTCTCACCATCGACTTATGATTCCCTTTGTCATCCAAACCAGCAACAAGCAGATAGTCCGTCCTGGCCGGTTTGCCAATCCACCACCAGGTGCCAAGATTGACGGGCCATGCAGGGGACCCAACGCGCCTGCTGACAGGAAAATCGTAGGCCATTCCGACAGGAACGACCAGACCGGGTGAGTCTGGCTGGCCCAACGGGAATGCCCCGTTTACCCCGCAAGAATCCTGCCAGACAAAGTCTTGCGGCGCCCCTCAGCGAGGCCCGAGCCCCCCTGGCTCCCCTCCCCAATCGTCTGTCGTGTCTACTGCCCGCCCCAGCCGGTTCGAATTATAATCTTCCCTGGTCACCTGGCCCTGGACACGGGTCCAACGGCGGGGGCACCCGGTCGTCCCCGCCCGGCAGCAAACAAGAAGGGCGCGCGATCATCGGTTTTTTGAGAAAAACAGGAGCAGGAGATTTTTCGTGGCAGAGAAGATCGTCATTATCGGAAGTGGTCCGGCGGGTTGGTCAGCGGCTATTTACGCGGCGCGGGCCAGCCTGTCCCCCCTGGTTTTTGAAGGGACCGTCAAGCCAGAAATGATCCCCCTGGGTCAGCTGGCCTTCACCACGGAAGTCGAAAACTATCCCGGCTTTCCGTTCGGCAACATTCGAGCCTTCGTCGAGTCGGCGGTGGACAAGGAGCGACATTGGAATTTGCCGCCTGCCCCCGATCACAAACGCGATGGGGTTTACCACTATGCCGTGCAGGGTGTCGAGTTGATGGAGTTGATGAAACAACAGGCATTGAATTTTGACACACGGGTCATCGGGGATGACGTCGTCGACCTGGATCTCGATGCGAGACCGTTCAAAGTGATCCCAGCCAACGGGGAACCGGTCGAGGCGCACACCGTCGTGATTGCCACCGGGGCGCGGGCCAATTACATCGGGCTGGAGTCGGAGGAGAACTACAAGAACAAGGGAGTGAGTGCCTGTGCCGTTTGCGATGGCGCGCTTCCCCTGTTCCGCGGGAAACCCCTGGCGGTGGTCGGTGGTGGCGACTCGGCTGTGGAAGAAGCGACCTATCTGGCCAACCTCAAGAATGCAGCCACCATTTACATGATTATCCGGCGGGACGAGATGCGGGCCTCGAAGATCATGCAGCAGCGCGCCCTGGACCATCCCAACATCGAAATCAAGTGGAACAGTGTGGTCGACGAAGTGCTGGGGGATGGCAATCTGGTCAACGGGATTCGCCTGCGCAACACGGTCGACGAATCAACCAGTGAACTCGCCGTGGGCGGGATGTTTGTCGCGATCGGCCATACACCGAATACCGGGTTCCTCAAAGATAAGGTGCAGATGAACGAAAAAGGTTATATCCAGTGGCAACGCCCCTTCCGCACCCACACGAGTGTGGATGGCGTCTTTGCTGCTGGGGATGTCGCGGATGACTATTATCGCCAGGCGATCACCTCGGCCGGAACCGGCTGTATGGCCGCCCTGGATGTCGAACGCTGGCTCGCAGAAAAAGGGATCGAATAACCTGGATACGGGGAACCGGCCACCAAGCGAATGCTGATCGCCGGCCCGACAAGTTGATCATCGATTGGACGTGCGTCACGGCCCGGGGTCACCCAAGCCGTTTCCGCCCAGCCGTTTTTAAGGAAGTGACAGAACGATGAGTGAGAACAAGACCTTCCGAGATCGTGAAATCCTTTCCTCGGCTCAGGGGCGCGGCAAAGTCGCTACGCTGGGCGCGTTTTTCAGGCTCTCCGGCCCGGGTTGGCTACAGAGTGCCATCACGCTGGGCGGGGGCTCACTGGGCGGAGCCTTGTACCTCGGCATGTTGGCCGGCTACAGCATGCTCTGGTTGCAGCTTGTGGCCATCGTGATCGGCGTGATCATGCTGTCGGCCATCAGTTATGTCACGCTTTCCACCGGCACAAGGCCGTACAAGGCGATCAATGAATACGTCAACCCGGTGCTGGGCGTCGGCTGGATCACGGCGACTATCCTGGCCAACATGATCTGGATCGTGCCTCAGTTCAGTCTCTGTTTCGACTCACTGGACACCAGCCTGGGACAGGTGAGCGACACCAACACGATGAAGATCATCATCTCGGCCGTGATTGCCATCGTGGCGTTGGTGATCGTCGGCCTCAGCTTCAAGCCGGGCTGGATGTCCCGCCTGTTTGACCTCTTTTTGAAACTGCTGGTCGGCTGCGTGGTAATCTGTTTCGTGCTGGTCGTCATACTGCTGTTTCGCAACGGGAGCATCCACTGGAACGAAATCCTGATGGGGTTCGTTCCCAACATCTTCCACTGGTCGGAACCTGCGCCGGACATCGCGGCCCTGGCATCCACCCTGTCCCCCGATGCGGCCAGTTTCTGGTCATCCAAGGTCGTTGAGAATCAACAGAGCAGTATGATCGGCGTGACAGCGACTGCCGTCGGCCTTAACATGACGTTCCTGCTGCCTTATTCGATGCTGGCCAGGGGTTGGGACAAGCCGTTTCGAGGCCTGGCCCGGTTTGACCTGATCACCGGGATGGCGATCCCCTACCTGATCGTCACCAGCTGTATCGTGATCGCTTCGGCCCACGCTTTCCACGCCAAAGCGGATGCCGAATTCCTCAGTCCGGACCCGGCCGTGATTCAGAGCAGCCGCCTGTTCGGGGGTGCCAAAAAAGTACTGGCCAGCCGCTACGAGGCGACTGCGGACGCGGCGGACAAGCAAGCCTTCAGCCAGATGGATGAGGCAGCCCAGGAACAGGAGTTGGCCACATATGCCAGTAAGCTGAGTGTTGAGGAGCGCAAACTGGCGGCCACGCTGATCAAGCCGTCGGCCGGTCAATTGGCCGCCTCGTTGGCCCCTGTTTTGGGGAAAGAGAACGCCAACTTGGTATTCGGGATTGGCGCGCTGGCGATGGGTTTTTCCACCATTATTATCCTGATGTTGATCAATGGTTACGCCTTCGCCGAGATCGCCGGTCGGTACGAAAACAATTACTGGCGGATGGCGGGAGCCGTCTCAGCCGTTCTGGTCGGCTTCTTCTGGTGGTGGTTATGGGCCGGTCTGTCGAAAACCTGGTTGATCATCCTCGCCTCGACCTTTGGCGCGATCCTGTTACCAATCGCTTATATTTCGTTCTTTGCCCTGATGAACAGCCGTCGACTGCTGGGCGATGAAAAGCCAGTGGGAACGCGCATGATCATCTGGAATGTGCTGATGGGATTGGGAGTCCTGGGAGCCATAGCCCAGGCTGTCGGCGCCATCATGACCAAGATCGACGACCCGGCCACCGGTGGTTTTGTAATTGGCGGTGTGGTGACGTTCCTGTTGTTGGCGATCGTCGGATTTTCCGCCAGGTTTCGAAGCCACGATCACGTTCCCGCGGTCAACGCGGAACAAGACGATCAAATCTACGACGAATAACCAATCTAACTGAATCGGAACAACGGAAGTTTCATGGAAAAATTATCGGTCGCTCAGGCGCGTCAAGAAACATCGATTGGCCAACAGGTCTGCCTGCAAGGCTGGGTTCGTACCCGGCGTGACTCCAAAGCCGGGTTCAGCTTTATCGAGATCAACGACGGCTCCTGCCAGGGCAATATCCAGATCATCGCCGATGCCGAACTGGACAACTACGAGTCGGAAATAAAAAACTTGACTGCTGGTTGCAGCATTTCAGCCACCGGCGAGCTGAAAGAATCCGGGGGCAAGGGCCAATCCACCGAACTCCTGGCCGGACAGGTAACGGTCCACGGTTGGGCGGACCCGGAAACCTACCCGTTGCAGAAGAAACGACACTCGTTTGAAAAACTTCGGGAATGGGCCCACCTGCGTCCCCGCACCAATACGTTTGGCGCGGTGGCACGGGTGCGCAACTGTATCTGCAACTCGATTCACCAGTTTTTCCAGGAAGATGGATTCCTGTACGTGCACACACCGGTCATCACGGCCAGTGATTGTGAAGGAGCCGGCGAAATGTTTCAGGTCACCACCATGGACCTCGAACATGTTGCCAAGAACTCGATCGAACGATTGGACTACAAGTTTGATTTCTTCGACCGTCCTTCCTACCTGACGGTCAGCGGGCAACTCGAAGCGGAAACGTATGCTTGTGCACTGGGCAAGGTCTACACCTTTGGTCCAACATTCCGCGCCGAGAACTCGAACACGTCACGACACCTGGCCGAGTTCTGGATGATTGAACCGGAGATGGCCTTCTACGAGTTGTCCGACAACATGGACCTGGCCGAAGCTTTCCTGAAACGGGTCTTCGGGGACGCCATGGAGAAATGCGCCGAGGACATGGAGTTTTTCAACCTGCGAATTGACACCACCCTGCTGGAGACGCTCAACGGCATCATGGAGAGCAACTTCGTGCGCCTTCCCTACACGGAGGCGGTGGAAATTCTTGAAAAGTCTGGCGAATCGTTCGAGTTCCCCGTCCAGTGGGGAGTCGATTTGCAATCGGAACACGAACGGTTCCTCACCGAGATCCATTTCAAGTCACCCGTAATCCTGTACGACTACCCCAAGACGATCAAGCCGTTCTACATGTACTGCAACGACGACGACAAGACGGTTCGGGGGATGGATGTGCTGGTTCCAAAAATTGGGGAGATCATCGGCGGCAGCCAGCGGGAACACCGGTTGGACATACTCGAGCAGCGAATGAAAGACCAGGACCTGGAGATTGAGGAGTACTGGTGGTACACCGATCTGCGCAAGTACGGGACCGTACCGCATGCCGGTTTCGGGCTGGGACTGGAACGACTGGTCCAATTCGTCACCGGCATGTCCAATATCCGTGACGTGATCCCGTTCCCCAGGACCCCCGGTAGTGCCGATTTCTAGACAGGGCTAACTGGCCGCCCTAGCGGATCACCTCTCCGCCCGGATCGAGTATCTGGGAATTCGGTACCGAGTTGCCAAACTTTTGGAATTCGTCAAACGTCCAGACCACTTTTTTCGTTTTCGGATCGATCTCGATCAACAGCGGGTTGTCAGGCCCTGCATGACAATTCCCGATGATGTAGTTCCCGTTGGGCAGGACTTCCAGCGTGGTCACCCAGGCCAAGCCGATTCCGGGCAGTTCGTTTTGGGTCAGGCTCCAGACGATCTCCTTGTCGGGTGTCACCTCGATCACGCTGTGCCCATTACCGGTGGCGATCAGGAAATTACCACTGGGCAGCCGGATCGCACCAAACACCTTGTTGCCAAACGAGTCGGGGCCATGCCCCCCTTTGGCAGAACGACCAAACATCGGTATTTCATATTCCCAACTCACGTTCCCCGTATCGTCGTAGAGCCGAACCTTGCCATCCCCCTCATGGCAAACCAGGTAACTGCCATCTTTCAGTTTACGGGCCAACCGGGTGTCCGTATGGGGATGCGGCCGATCGACTTGGAGCTTGATCTGCTTGACAATCTCTCCCTGGCGGTTGACTTCAATAATCCGCGCCGGGCCCGATTCGGCAATCATGAGGTTGCCGTTGGCCAACGGTTGGAACGCATGGATCTCCACTTTTTCACCAGGCTGTTCCCGGTTGGCAGTCGCCGCATCGTATTGCCAGACGATCTGCTTGCTCGGGATGTCGATTTCCACCACGCGGTGATTTCCCTGCTGGACCAGGACCGAATGGACCGAACCGGTCGGACCAGGCTTCACATGAATGTCGTGGATACCGCCCCACGGCATTTCCCATTCTGTCTGGCCCTCGGCATCCACGATCGCCAGCTTCCCGTTCCCCTGCAGGATCAAGCGATGCGATTTCTCCTCGGCCATCGCCAGGCCCAATACCAACATCATCCAGGTGGGGATCAGAAAACAGACTCGGTAAGGAAACATCGATCAATTCTCCCGAAAGCATGGAACCAAACCCCCATCCTAACCGAAACGGGACAGCCCGTGTTGCAGCGAGACATTCCGGCCATCCGGGTCCTGAATCCCTCGCTTCAGGCGACCAGGACGGCGCTGAAGGATGGCAAGACTATTTGAGAGGACACTTCCCCATCTGCTGACGAACCCGGTTGACCGACGTCAGCACCTGGTCATTGGCCTGTACCAGCTTGATCAACTGGCTGGTGGAACAACCCAATTTCTTGGCTGCCGGAGCAAACCTGAATTCAAACATCTGCAGCCAATCGAGTACTTCGGCAATCACGGCCGGGAAATCCTCGTGATCCACGCCGACAGAAATCTTTTTTCCCGACAACCGCTGTTGCCAAAGCGGGCTCGGATCCCGATCCGCTGGAATCTCGGTCCGCACCTGAATCGCCAGGTTCAGCCGCAGACGATTGAGGGCAACCTGTCGATTCGAATGTTGACTGCGGCGCTCACTGGCTTGACCCGTCACGCCCGTTGGTAAATGATGGGCCACAATCGCCGACTCCACCTTGTTCCGGTGCTGTCCACCCGGTCCACCCCTTCGTGTTCGCTCAAAACGACAATTTTCCAGCAAAACCGTGTTGGGAAGAGCTGCCGGGTGAGGCCAATATTGCATGAAACTCCTCAACTCTACTGAATCCGTTTGAAAATTGCGTTAAACTAGAGACCGACCGCCGGGACCCACCCCGAGGCAACGTCCATTGTCGCCGAGCTCGCATGAAGATCAAGAAACTAGGACCGTACAAATTGATGAGTGTCCTCGGTCGAGGTGGCATGGGCACGGTTTATCGGTCTCAGAACGTGGAAACGGGCAATTACCTCGCCGTAAAAGTGCTGGCCGAGCATTTTTCCCACGATCCCCACTTCAGAAATCGGTTCGAATCCGAGATCAAGGCTCTGATCAAGCTTGATCACCCGAATATCGTAAGGTTGATCAGTTATGGCCAGGAGGATTCGAACCTGTACTTCGCCATGGAACTGGTCGAGGGCAAAAACCTGTTCCAACTACAGCGGGATGGGAAGCGGTTCGACTGGCGGGAAGTCCTGTCGATTTCACGTGATATCGCTCAGGGGCTGCGTCATGCCCATGACCGGGGTGTCATCCACCGCGACCTGAAGCCGGGCAACCTGCTCGCCTCGCAGGAAGAGTTAATCAAGATCACCGATTTTGGCATTGCCAAAAATTTTGGCGCCAACTCAAACACCGGCACCAATGTATTGGGGACCATGGATTTCATGAGTCCGGAACAGGCCAAAGGAGACCCTGTTACGGTCAAGAGCGACCTGTACAGCCTCGGTTCGGTGATGTACTGCCTGCTTTCAGGGCGACCGCCCCATCGCGGCAACTCGGTTGAAGAATCATTGCACAATTTGACGCGTCCCACCGCGCCTCGGATCATCCAATCGGTTCCCAACGTCCCCTCGGAGCTCGATTCCCTGATCAGTCGTCTGATGGAA
>JAKVBG010000028.1 GCA_022447605.1 Mariniblastus sp. | reverse complement strand
GAATTTCGGGGCTGTATTCACACATTTCGGCCGGGCCAATCCACTCGTTCCAATGCACGTTCTTGGGGGCCGGCATCGTTTTGACCTTCAGGCCATAACTCTGTGGCCAGACCGGTCGATTGGTCCAGACATGAACTTCTTTAACATTCCCAATCAGACCGTTCTTGATCAAGGCAGCCGAAAGCCTCAGGTTACCATTGGCCGTTCCCTGGTTGCCCATCTGGGTCGCCAAACCTTTTTTCCGCGCCAATTCACCCATCACACGGGCTTCGTAAATCGAATGGGAAAGCGGCTTTTGGCAGAAACAATGTTTTCCCATTCCCATCGCCATCATCGAAGCCGGGGCGTGGGTGTGATCCGGCGTGCTGACGGTCACGGCATCAATCGAATCGCCCATTTTTTCGAGCATGACCCGGAAGTCGTGGAAATGCTTTGCCCCGGGGAATTTATTTTTCACCCCCTCCAGGGTCCCGTCATCGATGTCGCAGACGGCAACGACCTTGCTGCCGTTTTCCGGTTTGTTGGCATCCGCCGAGTCACTGGAACCTTTGCCCCCGACCCCAACACAGCCAAACTGGATTTCTTCCAACGCGGACCGGGATTGCCTGGCGGAAACACCACCCGCCACCCAACAACCAAGGCCCAGGGCAGCCGTGGATTTGACAAAGGTACGACGTGTCGACTTGTTGGCCATCTGAGAATTCTCCTGATGATGAATTATGACTCGGTAACGTTTCGTTTGAATTTTGTAGGTGCCTTCGTTTCGGCACCGATATTCAACCATGAACGGGTGAGATTTTCAACAATCCCAAATGAATTTCTCAAGGACCCGCGACGCTGGGAAGGACGGCCTGGCCCAAGATCCGGCTGGCTGGACACCATTTCCAACTCATCCCGGGGCCGCATCCACAAGTTTGGCCAAAAGCCAAAAAGCAGAGAGACCCACCAGAATTGCCTACTCGAAGCAGCACCCCGGTTGGCAGATTGTTCGCAAGCCGGCCCGGTCAGTCAAATCGGCCTGAACCGTTCCTTGCCAAGACCCGCTATCCAGGCCTTACTCACCAAATTTCCTGCGCAAGCGTTCGACCAGCTTCTGCATCTCGGCCCGTTGTTCGGGCGATTCGGCCACCTCGATCGCCCGGTTTTCGGCCAGGCGGGCCTGTCGGCGGCGATCGGTTTCCCGCATGATCAGCGCCTTGTGCAAGAGGGCGATGCCCCGCAAGTCACTTGGCATCTGCTGGTCATCGGCGAAATTATCCAGTATTCGAATGGCTGATAGCGGATCTCCCTTGGCGACCAGGCTGTCCGCCTTGGAGCCGACCAGTTCGATCATTACATCCGGGTTGATGCGGGCCTGGGAAATGGCCTGATCGAAGGCGGCAATCGCCTCGTCAAACCGGTCCTCCGCATCCAGCAACTGGCCCTTGGCCAACCAGAGGTAGAGTTGGTCCTGACCTTGGACCAAGGCTTTGTCCAGCATTTCCATAGCCTGCTCGCCACGGCCGGTCCCGACCAGGGAGAGCGCTTTCTTGACCATCAGCCGCTGGCGGGTCTCTTCGGTCAGCTCTTCCATGGCGATCATCTGGTCCAACACACCGTCCATCCCCGGCTGGTCGTTCATCCGGCGATACAAGTCCAACTTGATCTGGTAGACCTGCAAACGCTGCGATGGGGTAAATTTGATCGCTCCCAGCACCTCGTCCACGAATTCGACCGCCCGCTCCGGTTTCTCCAGGCGGGAGACCGTGATGATATCCGTCAGGATGATCTTCCGCATCTCGGCATCCGCCTCGGCGTTCCACTTGGTCCGCAACCCGAGTTGGTCTTCCCGATCGATGTCGACAATCTCTTTAACCAGGTCCTCGTAGTAGAGGTCGGCGATCGCCTGGTCCATTTCCGAAAGCGCCTTATCGAGTTGAACCGCTCGCTTTTCTCCGGACAGCTCCTCGGCCCCCGCCAACAACTCGTCCCGGCGAATCCGCTTCTCCCTTTTGCCCCCGATCAAATCGAGGAACGGCTCCACGCCACCTTCCTGGTAACCGAGGATAGAAAAGGGGCGCTCCTGCTGGTCCAACAGGATAATGGTCGGGTAGCCATTGATACCGAACCGCGCTGCCCATTGCTGGTTCTGTTCCTTGACCCGCGGCAAAAGCTCCTTCTGCTGGGGGAAATCAAACACGACCAGAACGAATTGTTTACTGGCCTCGTTGAGGAAATCCGCTTGCCCCAGGACCTCTTCCTCCAGCTTCTGGCAAGGTGGGCACCAGTCGGACCCGGTAAACAACAGCAACAGATCCTTGTTCTCCTGCCGGGCCTTCTTCAAAGCCTGCTCAGCATTATCGAACCACTCGGCATCGACACCGGGCCGACGGGTCACGGAAACCGAAGCGCCGGTGGCAGTCAGAGCCCCTCCCACGTCCGGACCGTGGCGGCTGGACTGGGCCATTGCCAACCCCAGAGGGCATGCCACCAGGAGCGGGACAGCAACAAGTAAAAACCGGTTCAATCTGCTACGCATAGCCAACAAGCTGTTCATTGAGCGAAATCCATTCAGACAGTCGGGACACCCCGGTCACCCTGAATCCACCTTATCGTAGGGTGAATGTGATGGAAAAACAATTATCGGCATCCGCCATTTTATGAACCAGGTGCGGCCATCTTCGGCGGACCCATCCACAATCCCCGTCCATTTCCTGGTCAACGGAGACACCGCTGACCGACCCCACCGCAGCAACATCCAGCGGCACCCGGGTATCCGGCTTGGGAACGGCAGGGCAGGGGAGCGGGGGGGGAACCACTGTTAGGACGCGCGGCACCGCCGAGAGTTCCCTGCAAAACCCTCTTTGCACCTACCCATTTAACCGATCAATTCGACTACGGCTCGTGGTTGGCGTGATCGTGGCCCCCTTCGAACACTTTGTGTTTCGGATCGGCATTGGAAAGCACATAAGCAACCAGGTCGATAATCTCTTCCCGGGACAGCTTGTCGACCATCCCCTCCGGCATCTGGCTTACCTTGGCCTTCTTGCGACCTTCAATCTGCGCCTTGTTCAAACTCGTCAACTGATCCTTGGCCAGCGGGTCGACTACGATTTTGACCACGTCATCATCTTCTTCCATCACCAGCCCGGAAATGGTATCCCCCGTTTCCAGCAGGAAGATATTGGCCGCGTATTGATCATCGATATCGAGCGAAGGTTCGAGCATCGAGCGGAGGATATGAGCAGCCGTCCGTTTTTCGTCCGTCAGCTTGTGCAGATCGGGGCCGAAATTCTGCCCCTCTCCGCCAAACTGATGACAGGCAATGCAATTGGCCGCCTTGAAAGCCGCCTTCCCGACTTCATGGGAACGCCCCATCAACATGTTGACATCACCGATCAGGTCATCGTATTTCCATTGCTGGCCACGTGTGTTCATCTCCAGCAACTCGTCCGCGATCTCCAGGTTCAATTCATCGAGGTACTGGTCATTGGCAGCCACGTAACTCTGAAAACTGGGGACGACGTACAGGGCACCGTACATACGCCGCCAGTGCCCGGGATAGGTACAGACATACGGGTACACGCCCGGTTTGTCCGGGACATTGAAGCTGATCGCTTCGGACTCACCTGGCTGTAGCAGGGTACTGCCGACGAGAACCTTCTCCGAACTGGGAATGTAATGCCGGGCCATCGCGTCGGCATCGCGACCGGTCGCTTCGGCCATTTCGCCCACCTCCGCCAGGGCACCCGGCAACGTGATGGCAAAATTATGGGGCATCGAATCGGTATTACTGAAGCGGAATTCGACCGGCTTGCCCGCTTCGACGACGATCTTTTCCTTGTCGTAGATCATCCGGTGGGGGACGGTGCCGATCGCAATCACGCGCACATCAAGGTTCTCCAGCCGCTTCTCCAGATCGAGTTGCTCCGCTTTTGGCATCGTCTTACCCAGCTTGCGAGCCAGGCCGATCGCGTCAACCGCCGATTTGGATGTTCGCTGATTGACCGGCAGCGCACTCAGATAGCCGACGATGTTGTCGACCAGCGGCTCGATCTCTGCCGGGTTCCAGCCTTTGGGTGCCACCCGCTGCAACGCTTTGATTGCCGCCGGCTGAAATTTCCCCGAGGCGAGCAATCGCGTCAGGGCATCAAACTTCTCCGAATCATAGCCCGGAATCGAGACCATGGCGCGGATCGCCACCTCGTGCAACGTCTCCCCGTCGCCGGTGAAGAGCGACTCGGCCGGAATCGGCTGGCGTTTGAAACCAGGCCCACTCCACTCGACTTTCAGGCCATGAGCCCCACCCGAATCAAAGTAGTTAACCCGCAGTGGGTAGAAGCCGGCGGCCAAATTGACAGCCCCCGACTTGGTCGCCATGCCGTGGGCCCCGTCGTTGTTGACCAAATCCTTCCCATCAAGATAGAGTCGCGAACCGTCGTCGGACGTCGTAAAGAACTCGTATTTGCCCGATTCCGGTATCTCGATCATCGCTTCAAACACGTTGGTGAACTGATCACCCGGCTTTCCCTGGGGAATGAAGATTTCGAAGTTGGGCTGGTTGGCCGTTACCTGGGCCGGCCGCTCATCGACGGTCTTGTTGGTCGCGTTGGCCGCATGCGGCGTGAGATAACCGACTCGCACGCCCTGATTCATCGTCCCACCACCCGTTTCCGATGCCAGGTTCTGCGGCAACTCGAAAATCAGCGGTTGGACTTTTTCAAACAGGGAGCCGCGCGCTTTGCGGTTCACAATCGGCACCGCATCCAGGAAATCGCGGAGGCTCTCTTTCGATTTCGTCGCTGCCAGGAACGCGTCACCGGGACCCGCTGCGGCGACCCACGTGGCGTAGCCGAGACGCTTGATATCGGGCGTCGCGCCGTTGGTCGCCAAGTCCTGCACTTCGCCCTGAATCCGGGCGAGGTCTGCCACCGGCTGGGCGGCCAGCAGTTTCCCCAGGCCGACCACGTTTCCATCCTCCTTCACCTGTTCTCCGGCAATCAGGTCGACAATCAACTTGACCGGTGGTGTGCGGGTCGCCTGAGACAGGCCCTCAATCGCCGTTTGCATCTGGGCCGGCTTTGCCTGGGGATGGGCCAGGATGGCGCGGTGCACGTCTTCGGCCGGCTCGAGTTGTTCGAGGTCATTGGGCGTACCCGTCGCCAGGATATAGGCGCGGGCCCCGTCGGAAAGCTGGTTGCCTGTGGCCAGCATCTGTTTGAGCACCGTGTCGATGTTCAACTGGGATTTGGCGTACTTCAGAACGGTCTCCATCTCCGGATCAAGTGGTAATGTGTTGGCGGCGAAGATCGCCTCCGCCCCATCCAGGCCTCCCAGGTCGACCGCCGCCTTGACCGCCTCGGCCCGCACCAAACCAGAGGGATCGCTGGCCGCCGCGGCCAAGGTACCCTGCCAATCGTCGACCCGTCCGGCCCAGTGACCCAGCGTGCGGATCGCCGCGGCGCGAACCCGGGGGTCTTTGGCCGTGTACACCCGTTTCAACAGGTCGAGGTTGGGAATTCTCTGTTCTTCAAACACCCACAGGCATTCCAGTAAGGCCTGGGCCTCATCCCGATTGTCCGAGACCTGCTGAGGATCAAGCTTCGCCGCAAACGCTCCCACCTGCTCCACGATCGCTTCCGGTGATCGGCCGCTCAATTCCAGTCTGGCCCGGTAACGGGTCGCCGTCTCACCGGAAAAGAAATTCTGGCAGACCTCCCCGACCGGCTTCCCTTTCATCCGCGGCGCTTTGACTAACGGACGACCTTCGTACGTCACACGATAGACCCGGCCGTGCGTGCGGTCGCGGTTGGGGTCCCGCATGTTGTGCTGCATATGGCCGATCAGCGCATTGTGCCAATCCGCAATATAGAGCGCTCCGTCCCCTCCCACTTCCATATCACTGGGCCGAAAGTTCGGATCATCCGAAAACAGGAGCGGATCAACCTCGGTGGCCGTGATATCCGCCCCGTCATAAGCGATCGTATGCTGGGCAACTCCCAGGAAGCCAATCGCATTACTGATCAGGAAATTCCCATCGTGTTCCGGCGGGAAATGACTGCTGGAAAGGATCCCGTTGGAGGGCACCGGGCGAACTCGCTTTTTAAACCACGTCTTGTTGCCGACTCCTTTACCAATATTGACGTAACTTCCCGTACCGCCCGTACCATCGTTGGCGAATTGGTAACCCCACTGGTCAAACACATCGCCGTGCGGGTTGGGACCGATCGGAAAGTGGAACTCGAATTCAAATGTGCGAGGATTGAAACGGTGTACACCCGACTGGCCGGACCGGAACGTTTTGGTCGGCGTCTCGAAGTTGGCCACGTTAAAAATCCCTCGCGAGAAATAGAGCCAACCATCGGCTCCTACCAACAAGGCATTGGCCGAGTGATGGGTGTCGGCACTGGAAATCCCCTGCAACATCCGAATTTTAACGTCCGCCCGGTCATCCCCGTCGGTATCCTTGAGAAACCAGATCTCCGGTGGCGCGGCGACCAGCAGACCGCCCCCCCAGAATTCGAACCCGGTCACCGAGTTCAACTGGTCGGCAAAGATAATGCTCTCATCGGCCACCCCGTCGCCGTCGTTATCCGGCAGAATCATGATGCAGTCCTTGCGCGGTTGGCTCGGATTCCAGTGAGGGTACGATTCCCAGCAGGCAACGAACAGGCGACTGTCCGCGTCAAACGAAATCTGCACCGGGTTGATCAGTCGCGGAAACATCTCTTCGGAGGCGAACAGGTTGACCTTCATGTTGTCGTGAACGGTCATCTTGGAGATCGCTTCCTCGCCACCGAGATACGGCCAGGCCCCCTCGTCGAGTGGCCCCGCCTTGTTCGCCTTAACCACCAAACCTTCGGGCAGGTTTTCATCCTTCACTTCGTAAGGCTGACCTTTGAGAACCGCGTTGATTTTTTTATCGCGGTTATCGGTCATCACGTCGAACATCTCCATTTCGCGCATCATCACGTCAGCGTTGGACTGGTCGAACCAGGCGAGCTTCGACCGGCCGCCAAACACGTTGTAACCGTCGACCACCCGATAACGGCTGAACCAATGGTAATTCTTGTCGCAGACCGCATTGTAAAGTTCCGCCGTATCCCCCGACACAACCGAGGCAGCCTGGTCCGCTCGCTGCCCTGCCGACAAGACCGGCAACAGAGCGGCCGCCAGTTTTCGGTAGCCATCTTCGGACAGGTGAATCCCGTTCATCGTCAGCGGCTCGGCCGACTTCTCGTACAGTCCCTGACTGATGGAAAAGAGGTCAACAAAGGGAACCTGCTTTTCCTGACAGACCGCTTGCATCGCATCGGTGTAGGCAGACAGGTTGCCATTATTGGCTTTGCCATCGGGCAGGTGCGGACTTTCCAGGTTCTCGTGCGCGATGGGGGAAAAGAAAACCAACCGGGGCGCCGATTCGCCATTATATTTTTGAGTCCGCATCTGGTCGATCGTTTCGGCCAGGTCTTTCTTGAACTGCGGCAAACCCGCCTCACCCTTCAACGCCTCGTTGTAACCAAAGAAACAGAAGACGACATCGGCCCCGCATTTGGTCAACCATTGATCGGCCGAGCCGAAATTGGCCGAGCGGGGACGAGTTTTCAACTCATCCGCCGAGAACCCGAGGTTACGGAAGGTCAGGTCGTATTCCGGGTAGAGCTTGGCCAGGTACGTTTCCAGCCAGGGATAATGCTGCATCCGGTCGGCCAATGTATTGCCGATGTAACAGATTCGGTCTCCCTGTTTCAGTTCCATCAATGCCTGGTCCTGACCTACCGACACGGTTGGCAGCAGGACGATTCCGACCGCGATCACGATGGAAACACGGGCTGCAGTGAACGACAGGAAACGGCTGTGCAAATTTTTCATCAATCTCTACCTGGTAGAACCAAAGGAAGAACCAAAGGAGTAACAAAGACCAAGTTTAAACCATCCCCTGATCAATTCCAGCATTGGCAAACCGGGCGACTCGTATTTACCTCAGCCAGAAACGGAAAATATTTTGGCGGTTTTTTCCCGTTCAGGGCGAAAAAACGGTCCGATCGGCAACAACTCCCGGGAAGTCACCCGTTACCTTCAGCTTCGGGACTCCCAGAGCAAGTTGGACAATTTCATATTCGGTTCTATCATGTTATCGACTGACGCACCCAAACTGGGGGGACGTCAGCCTGCCCCACGGACAGATCACGGCAGACCCCACACCCTCACCCGCCCGGAAACGGCCCTCTCATGAGGGATGAAACGGTCGGGCAAACCGATGCCGACGGGCCACCGCGTTGCCAGAAAGGAGAATCAAACAAGACGATGCACCGACCTGTTACGAGATCCTGTTCGGCGATCCTGCCCCTTCTCCTGCTCATCGCCATTGGGGGTGAACTGCTCGGACAACCTGACCTCGAGGAACTGGGCCGGATTCAGGTCAAGGTACAGAAGGTCGTCGACGCCAACATGGAATCCTGTGTCGCCATCAGTGACCGGCGTGGTTTCGGCAGTGGCGTGATTGTCAGTCCGGATGGCCTGATACTCACCGCCGGCCATGTCATCACCTCTCGCAATCGCCTGGAGATCATTTTCCCCAGTGGCCGAAGAGCCCAGGCCCGATCTCTGGGGAGGAACCTCTCCATCGACGCCGGCATGGTTCAGTTGATCGACCCCGGCCCCTGGCCAGCGGTTGAACTGGCAGAACAGGCACCGGAACGGGGAGATTGGGTTGTCTCCCTCGGCCACTCGGGAGGATTTGAACTCGGTCGCAAACCACCCGTACGGACAGGCCGGATCCTGGGAGACCGCAAGGGCCAATTCGTGACGGATGCCGTATTGATCGGAGGCGATTCGGGCGGCCCCCTGTTCAACCTGGACGGCCAACTGGTGGGGATCCACAGTTCGATCGGAGATACCATTGCCCAGAACCGACATGTTCCTGTCGAGTTGTTTCGGCAACACTGGGAACGAATGTACCAGGGAGACGTCTGGGGGACGCTGCCGAGCCTGGTGGATGATCATGACGAGCCGGAAAAGGAAAAGAAACGTGCCTCGAAGCCGAGAATGGGGGTCACCCTCAGCCGCGGGCAGTCGGGCGCCTTGGTCAATCAGGTCGACCCTCGCGGCCCAGCGCACCGGGCTGGCATCAGGAAGGGGGATCGGATCACCCGCTTTGGCGACGAGCAGATCACCTCGGCCGACCAACTGATCGAATTGATCAGCACCAAGCGAGTCGGCCAGACATTGGATGTTGAATTCCAGCGCAACCGAGTCTCGTACAAGGTCCAGGTACGCCTGGATGCAGTGATCGACTGATCGGATTTTATTAGAGAGTTTCACGGGAAGAAGGATGCTCACAAAGAAAACAGCGAGCCGATATCTCCTCCTCATCGCGACGTGGTTCCTGGTGAGCTGGGGTGCCTGTACACCGACCTTCGCGCAGGAAATGAACCGTGAAATGCGGGCTATTTTCGAGACCATGATCAAGGAGCTACCATCCGACCTGGCCGCCAAATTCCAGCGGGCGCTCGACTCGGGGGAACCTTCGATTGAATTTACCCCGAGTGAATTTCGCCGCTTTCGGAAACACCCCGTCAACCCGTTTGACGGCATCCAGGATATCAACCCGAATGATCTGGATGGAAACATCCAACTCAAATTCGAATTGCCCAGCCTGAAAAACCGACCCGTCGTCCCCTTCGAACGCCAGGGGCGCAGTCTCCGTCGCCAGCTGCGGCCGGCCATAGTCGACGTCACTCAAGCGACCGTCAAAATCGTGGCTGAAGACCGAACGGTCGCCCTCGGTTGCATCGTCGATTCCGGCGGCCTGATCCTGACCAAGGCCTCGGAAATCGAAGGTTTCGACCTGCTCGAATGCCACGTTGGCCGAACGGAAATCTACCCGGCCGACATTGTGGCGGTCGACAAAAAGAATGATCTGGCGTTGATCAGGATCAACGCGGACGAGCTGCCGGTTATCCGCTGGTCCGACTCGCAACCACAAACCGGCAGCTTCCTCCTCACGCCGAATGAAATCAACCAGGTCATCTGCCTGGGGACCTACAGTGCCGCTCCCAGGTCGCTGGTGGGCGCCAACCAGGCATTTCTTGGCGTGGGCCCGCGAACCTCGGACCTCGGTGTGACGATTGACACGGTCACCTCCAACAGCGCCGCCGACCGGGCCGGCCTAAGGGCAGGTGATATCATTACCCACCTGGCCGAAATCCAGATGCGGGACGTCACTGACCTGGTCAACACGATACGCAGCCGCAGCCCCGGCGATTCGGTTAAAATCGAGTTCATCCGTGGTGGTGAAGAGCGCTCCACCGACGCAGTGCTGGCCGGTCGCAATATGACCGGTGAACGGGCAGCCCGGTTCAAGATGATGGCCCGGCTGGGCGCCATCCCCAGCCGCAGGGCCAGCCAGTTCCCCGTCGTTTTTCAACATGACTCGCCCTTGCTGCCGGAACAATGTGGCGGGCCGATCACCGACTTGCAAGGGAACGTGGTCGGGATCAACATCTCCCGCAACAACCGCTCGGCCAGCTATGCCATCCCCAGCTCCCACATCAAGTCTGTCTTGCCAGGATTGCGGGAACAGTTGGACCGGGAAGAATGAACCGTCACGGCCTGGCCCCGCGAGAACGGTCACTCCTCGAGCTGCCTCCTGCTTCTCAGAGCATGATGGTAATGCTGGGCAAATCGATGCGCCTCGTCGCGCACGTATTGCAACAATCGCAATCCGAATGAGTGGCGACTCAACCGCAGGGGCTCCGACTCGCCCGGTCGGAATATCTCCTCGTTCTTTTTGGCCAATGACAACAGGACCGGCGGTCGAATCTGCAGTGATTCAAAGGCGCTGATGGCCGCATTCAACTGGCCTTTGCCGCCATCGATCAAGAGAATATCAGGGAAGACATCCTGTTCATCGTGCAACCGCTGAAAACGACGGGAGACGACTTCGTGAATACTGCGAACATCATCGATCCCTTTGACCTGTTTGATTTTGAAACGCCGATACCCCGGTTTAAAAGGGAGGCCATCAATGAACTTGACCAGGCTGGCGACCGTTTCAGTCCCTCCCAGGTGGGCGATGTCGACCCCCTCGATCGTACGTGGCGTTTCGGCCAAGCCGAGGACTTTCCTCAAACCGACGAGCCCTTTTTTCGGATCGACATAGAACACCTCCGGTTGCACATGGGTATCCAGTTCTCCCCGTTCATCGAGCGATTCCAACATGTCGATTTCATCGCGCAACTTGGCCGCCCGTTCGAATTCCAGGTCCGAAGAGGCCTGCTGCATCTCTTCCCGCATCTGCTTCAACAACCGCGTCCGCTTACCGGCCAGGAACATCTGCAATCGCTTGATATCTTTCCGGTACTCTGACTTGGAGATTCGCAAATTGCAGGGGGCCGTACACTGATTGATACTGGCCAGCAGACAGGGACGAAACCAGTTCCAACGCTCATCGGCCTCGTCGATATCGAGGCTGCACGTACGGAACTTGAAAATCTTCTGCATCACCTGAACCGCCCCGCGCAGGCTGCCGGCATGGGCAAACGGACCGTACAGTTTCACTCCGCTGGCATCCGGCTCACGGGTCACCTCGACACGGGGGAAATCTTCCCGGGTCGTTATCTGCAGGTAAGGGAACGACTTGTCATCCTTCAGCTCCTTATTGCGGCGGGGCTGGACATCCTTGATCAAACGGGACTCGACCAACAGGGCATCGACTTCACTCTCACACGGGATGAAATCGGCGTCACAGATCTCGTGCACCCAGGTCGCCGTGCGGGAATCCTCCAGGGCCGTCTTCTGAAAATAACTACCGGCGCGGGAACGCAGGTTTTTCGCCTTGCCGACGTAGATAACAACCCCAGCCTGGTCCTTCATCAGGTAGACACCTGGGCGGGTTGGGAAACGCTTCACCTTGCGGGCCGTCTCCAGGAACGCCGAGGGTGCCGACGTTGCATCGACGTCTTCCGCTGGCAAAGGTCCTTGGCTCGCGTCCTGCGGGGATGACGGGGACCGCTCTTCGGGGTCTTGATCGAGTTGGGGATCCGGTTCCGTCATTGTGTTCCAGACTGTTTAGCATCCCGTTTCCAGTTACCCCGTCCAGTCATCCATTCTACCGAACAACCGCCGCGACGTCCTGCCGCTTAAACCGAGTCGGCCAATTCCTGCAAGGTCGTTTGAAACCCGTTGATCCGTTCGGCCATCTCCCGCTTGGCCACGGCCAGGTCACCGAGTCCATCGGGTGGAACATGAGCAAACAGGTAGAATTTGACTTTCGGCTCCGTCCCGGAAGGTCGGGCGGCGACGTAATTCCCCGGCACGTCGGTATCCAGGAAGACGAGGTTGTAAGTCGGTCCTGCCAGCGGTTCCTCATCGCCGGAGGCCGTCACGGTCACCCCGTGAAGGTAATCCCGTCGGGACGCGACGTTGAGACCACCCAGCCGTTCCGGCATCGCGGTGCGAAACTTGTCCATCAGCGCCGACATCCGACGCATCCCGTCAGACCCCTCCATCTGTATCGTGGCCAGCCCCTCAACGTAATACCCATACTTGAGGTAGAGCTGATCCAGGTATTGATGCAGCGAGAGACCCTCCGATTTGACCCGCGCCGCCAACTGGCTCATCAACATGCAAGCGACCGCCCCATCCTTGTCCCGGCAATACTGTCCTACCAGATAACCGTGCGATTCTTCAAAGCCAAACAGAAAATCATCGGGCCCCTGTCGATCGATCACGTCACAGATCCACTTGAAACCGACCAGGTTATCTGAAAAACAGCGAACCCCGTAAGCCTGGGCAATTCGGTTGGCCATGCGGGTAGTCACCAGTGTCGTTACCAGGAACTGCTGTGGGGTCAACTGACCCCGAGCGGCCCGATCGGCCAGCAGGAACTCGGCTAACAGGACGCCCAGCTGGTTCCCGTTGAACGTTTTCCAGGGGCCTGCGGGATCCAAGGTCAGCGGGGCCGCGGCACCCAACCGGTCACAGTCCGGGTCGGACGCCATGATCAGGTCGGCCTTCACCTGTCGGGCGTGATCGATAATCTGCGAGAACACCTCGGCGTTCTCAGGGTTGGAGACATGGCCCGGGACATTCGGAAAATCACCGTCGGGGCGGCGGTGCGGCTCGTAGATCTCCGTATCGTGGAAGCCAACTTCGTTCAACAGACTCTTGACGTTGTACTCACCAACGCCGTGCAGCGGCGAGTAGATAATCTTCAAATCGCGAGGGCCTGCCATGCTGTGCTGCAGGTGCGCTTGCAGGAAAGCTCGATCCGTTTCCTCCCGGCAGAAAACAATGCTGCCGTTTTGCACGGCCGCTTCAAAATCGGTCACTTCAAATTGCTGAACCTGGTTCACCTGCTCGATCACGGCCTGGTCGTGGGGCGGAATCAACTGGGCACCGCTGGACCAGTAAACCTTGACCGCGTTGTCACTGGGCGGGTTATGGCTGGCCGTGACCATCAGGCCGCAATCGCACCCTTTCCAGCGAATCAGAAAGGAGAGCTCAGGCGTACTCCGGTAATCGTCGATAAAAAACACGCGGAACCCATTGGCTACCAGGATCCCGGCACACAACTCGGCGAATTCACGACTGCGGTGACGCGTATCGTAAGCGATGGCGGCCGACCACGGTCCGTCCGGCTTAACCTGACGCACATACTCGGCCAGGCCTTGGGCACTCTCACCGATCGTCCGGTCATTGATGGCGTTGGAACCGATCGGGTACATGCGTCCCCGCCGACCCCCTGTCCCAAACGGGATCACAGTCCAGAAGACATCATCCAGCACCTGCCATTTCCCCTGCTTCACATGGTCGACCAACTGGCTGACATATTCCTGGTAACCGGCGTCCGTCAACCAGGTACGGATATTTTCGGCCGCCGACGGGGTCAATTGGCCTCGGCTGACCGCCTGGTCCACCAGTCCCTGGCACGTTTCAAGATCGTGAGATGAATTTTCGGACATGGATATCATTAAAAAAGGAGCAATCGAGAACCGGTTACCGGCCAGATGGTTGAGTCCAACCGCGATAGCATCAATACTTGGAGAATTGACGAGAAGCGTTGGCTCGCCCTGAACGACCCGGGCGAGCCCCGATTCTAAATCCGGCCGAAACATTCCCACAACCCGTCCAGTTCCCCCGACAGAACCCGGTATGAAAACAAGCGAACCAATGATCACTGTTTCCGGCCTGCGGGGCATCGTGGGAGAGTCGCTGGACCCGTTGCGGGCGATCACGTATTGCAATGCCTACCTGAGCCTGCTGGACCGGGGCGCCATCGTCCTTACCCGGGACGGTCGGACCACCGGGCCTATGCTGGCCCAGGCGATCTCCAGCGGCATCGCCGCAGCCGGATTCGACGTGCTTAACGGAGACGTGGCCGCCACTCCGACCACCGGCGTGCTGGTCCGTCAACACCAGGCGGCAGGCGGGATTCAGATTTCGGCCAGCCACAACCCGCCCGAGTACAACGGGATCAAACTGTTTGGGCCAGACGGCCGGGTGATTCCGGCCGGCCAGGGCGAGCGGGTGATCGAGGCCTACCGCGCGGCTCCTCCGAGCTGGCTGCCGTACGACCGCGTGGGGGCAACAACTGACTTGGAGGACACCATCGGCCACCACCTGGAACAGGTCCTGGCAACGGTCGACGTGGAAGCGATCCGCAAAAAGAATTACAAGGTCGTCCTCGACAGCAACCACGGTGCCGGTTCACGCCTGGGCCAACCGCTCTTATCCGCACTCGGATGCCGGGCCGAGATCATCGGCTCGCCCCCCCATGGCCGCTTCGCCCACCCACCCGAACCGACCCAGGCCAACCTGGCCGGCATCGCCGACGCCGCCCGCTCGGCCGGAGCCGATGTCGTTTTCTGCCAGGACCCGGATGCCGACCGACTCGCCGTGATCGACGAACAGGGAAACTACATCGGCGAAGAGTACACCTTGGCAATCACGGCCGACTGGGCCCTTTCCCAACGCCCCGGCCCGCTGGTGATCAACTGTTCGTCCAGTCGCATGTCGGCGGACATTGCCGAGCGTTACGACTGCCCGCTGCACCTGAGTGCCGTGGGAGAGGCGAATGTCACCGACAAGATGATCGAACACGCGGCCACGTTCGGCGGCGAGGGGAACGGGGGCCCAATCGACCCCCGCGTCGGTTACGTACGGGACAGTTTTGTCGGCATGGCCCAAATCCTGGACGCGATGGCTGCCCACGGCCAAACGGTCAGCCAGCTCGTCGCCGGACTGCCCGCTTATCAGATTCACAAGACGACGATCCCGGTCGACCGGGCAAAAGTCCCGGAGCTGTACCAACAGCTGCAGTCCGAGTTTCCCGAGGCGGCCACCAGCTCGCAGGACGGCCTGAGGCTCGACTGGCCGGACCGCTGGATGCTGGTCCGACCAAGCAACACTGAGCCAATCGTACGGGCGATCGCCGAGGCAAAAACCGGTGACCAGGCGGAATCGCTTTGTGAAACGGCGCGGCAACTGGCCAACCGCCTAAGTTGATCAACACCCGCCTGCCGAGGGAACGGACAAGAGAGAGACCCTATGAAGATCGCAAACCGCAACCGGGTCCTGATGGCGATCCTGTTTTGGATCAGCCTGGCAGCCGGCCCTCGCTTCGCCGACGGCCAATCCAACAGCCGTGACAGCCAGTTGTCCGCCCCGCTGCGCCCGAACATCGTCTGGATCATGTCCGAGGACAATTCGGCCCACCATCTCCGCCTGTTCAACGGGGAGGGGGCTGCCACGCCCCATTTGGCCAAACTGGCTGCCGGCGGAATCGTATTCGACCGGGCCTTTTCCAACAGCCCGGTCTGCTCGGTCGCCAGGACGACACTGATCACCTCGATCTATGCTCCGCGGCTCGGCACCCAGTTCCACCGAAAATTGAACCCGGTCGGCTTACCTCCCAGCTGGAAGCTGTTCCCCCAATACCTCAAGGAAGCGGGGTACTACACGACCAACAACGCGAAGACGGATTACAATGTCTCGATGGCGGGCCAGGCACCCTGGAATGCATCCAACCGAAAGGCAACCTGGAGAAACCGGGACGCGGGGCAACCGTTTTTCCATGTCCAGACATTCACGCAATCCCACGAAAGCTCACTCCATTTCCCGGCCGACGACCTGCAGTCGCAGCCGACCCAAACCGACCCGGCTCGCATCCAGCTACCGCCGTTCTACCCCGACACACCTCTCTTCCGTTACACCCAGGCGCGTTACCACGACCGCATCGGCGTGATCGACAACCAGGTAGGACGACTGCTGGCCCGCCTGGCAGAAGACGACCTGCTGGACGACACATTCATTTTCTACTTCGGCGATCACGGAGGGGTTTTGCCCCGCAGCAAAGGTTACGTTTACGAAACCGGTTTGCACGTCCCCCTGATCGTTCACATCCCGGAAAATTTCCGCCACCTCTCCCCCTTCCAGCCCGGACAACGGACAAGCGGTTTTGTCCAGTTTGTCGATTTTGGCCCGACCGTTCTACGCTTGGCCGGGCTCGAGCCCCCGGCGCAGATGAATGGAAAGCCATTCCTGGGCCAGGGCGTTACGGCCGAGGACGTCGCCCGCCGGGACAGCGCGCTCGGCTATGCCGACCGTTTTGACGAAAAGTACGACCTGGTTCGCTCGCTGCGGGTCGGCAACATGAAGTACCTTCGCAATTTCAACGCAATCTATCCGAACGGATTGGAGAACCAATACCGCTACAAAATGGCAGCCTACCGACAATGGCGGGAGTTATCCCGGGCCGGCTCTCTCGATGAACGGGAGAACCGGTTCTTTCAATCCAAACCGGCCGAAGAGCTTTACGACCTCGCCAGCGATCCGTACGAAACCCGCAACCTGGCCGGAACGATCGACGCTCGGGCCGACCTGCTACGAATGCGCCAAGAGCTGGTACGGCGAATGAAAGCGATGCCGGACACAAGTCTCTACCCGGAGAGTTACGTCGCGGAAAACACAACGCGACAACCGGTTCTTTTTTCTGCAACCCACCAGAAACCGATCGGGGAGTTGCTCGATACGGCCAACCTGAGTCTGCAACCTTTCGAGCAGGCCGCCGAGCGGATCGCAGCCGCCCTCCACTCGGAGTCACCCTGGCAGCGGTACTGGGGACTGGTGGTCTGCAGTGCGTTTGGCCAACAGGCAGCCCGCTTTGAAACGCAGGCCGAGGCCTTGCTGAACGACCCGCAAACAGAAGTCCGCTGGCGGGCAATCGAATTTCTCGGGCTGCTCGGATCGTGTGACCCACTCCCACACTACCGCAGAGAGCTGGAAAAATCAGAGAACCTGGCGATCACGATGAGCCTGCTGAACTCGCTGGTCTACTACAACGACTTTCTACAGCAACCGCGCAAACCGATTGAACTGGGCGATATTCCCTTTGCCGAAGAGCGGTTTGTACGGCACCGACTGGACTACCTGGCCCGCCCCGTCCGCCGTTAAGCCGACCTCAATCTTCCGGCTGGATGACGGAGATCGCCAACTCGTCCAACTGGGTCTCGTCCACTCCGCTGGGCGCCTGGGTCATCAGGTCGGTGGCTCGTTGTGTCTTGGGGAACGTGATGCAATCCCGGATATTGTCCAGCCCGGCAAACAGCATAACGACCCGGTCGATGCCCAGCGCAATCCCGCCATGGGGCGGCGCACCGAACTTGAGAGCGTCCAACAGGAACCCGAAGCGTTCGCGCGCCTGCTGTTCGTCCATCCCCAACAACCCAAACACCTGTTGCTGGATACCACTGTCGTGAATCCGGATCGTCCCGCCCCCCGCCTCGTAACCGTTGATCACCAGGTCATACGCCTGGGCGCGGGCCTGGCCCGGATCGGTTTCCAATTGCTCCAGGTCACTTTCCAGTGGCGCGGTAAACGGGTGATGTTTGGCGACCCAGCGATCCTCCTCCTCGTCATGATCGAACATGGGGAATTCGACAACCCAGGAAAAGTGCATCTGCTGGTCGTCGTACAACTCGAGCTCGGCACCCATTTTTTTCCTGAGGCCATTGAGCGCCTTGCAGCTGACATCCCACGAATCGGCGATGAACAACAGCAGGTCACCTGGCTTCGCATCCATCCTGGACTTGATTTCCTCCAAAATCGCCGCTTCAAAATTCTTGGCGATCGGCGAGGCCAATTCTCCCTCGTCGTTCACCTTGAACCAGGCCAGCCCCTTGGCGGAAAAATCTTCCTGGACGTACGTCGTCAGTTCATCGATTCGCTTGCGGGAAAAGAGTGAAGCGGCACCGACCGCGTTGATGCCTCGCACAAATTGGCCCGCATCGGCTACACCCCGAAACACCCGAAACTCGGTTTGGGCGGCCAGGTCGGTGCAATCGACAATCTCCATCCCAAAGCGAAGATCGGGGGCATCGTGTCCGAAGCGCGTCATCGCTTCGTGGTAGGTCATTCTTGGCAGGGGCAACTCGATATCGATTCCCAAAAGGTCATGGGCCAGCTTCTTCATCAGTCCATCGATCATCCCCATCACATCGTCTGCATCGACAAAGGACATCTCCATGTCGAGTTGCGTAAATTCCGGCTGCCGATCTGCCCGCAGGTCCTCGTCTCGAAAACACCTGGCAATCTGCACGTACCGGTCATAGCCGGCGATCATCATGATCTGCTTGTAGATCTGGGGCGACTGAGGCAGCGCGTAAAACTCACCGTGATGCACGCGACTGGGGACCAGGTAGTCCCGAGCCCCTTCCGGGGTGCTACGACCGAGGATCGGCGTTTCGATGTCGACAAACTGGTTCGCTTCAAAGTAATCGCGAATCCCCTTGGTCACCCGGCTTCGCAAGGCCAGGGTCTCTTGCATTTCCTTACGGCGCAAGTCGAGGTACCGATACTTCAGACGCAAATCTTCATTCGGCAACTCGGCCTGAGAAGGCAGGAAGGGCGGATTGGGACAGCTATTGAGCAGGACAGCCTGCTGGGCTTCGATTTCGATATCCCCCGTTGCGATCTTTTCATTCTGCTGTCCTTCGGGACGAGCCGACACAATGCCGGTGACCTGGACCACGCATTCCCGGTGGAACTGGCCGACGACCTGTTTGACCTCGTCCGGAGAATTCGGTCCGATCGTGACCTGGGTGCGACCGTACCGATCGCGCAAATCGATAAACTGGCCCTGCCCAAAATCGCGGATGGTATCCACCCAACCGCAAAGCGTGACCGTCTGGCCAATATGGTCCTTGTTCAATTCTCCACAATTATGGGTTCTCAGCACCTGATGTTCCTTCCATCAATGCAAGTGGGACAGGGAATATTCAATGGCGATATCCACTTCAGCTGTCAAATATCGCAGCAAACCGCCATCGACGGAAGGTCGAGTTGGCCAGATTCCGGAAAGTTGAACACGGCCCAGCCACTTGGGACGGCGCCGTCCTGGGACAGGCTCCACGCCGATCAGTCCCCCGGACCGTCACTGGCGACGATCTCCAACAAAGCCTGAGCGGTTTTCGATTCATCATAATCGGCCGCCAGGTCAATCATCCGGCACTCCTCCATGCCGCGAAACCAGGTCTCCTGGTGCCGGGCAAACCGGCGCGTTCGCACCCGGACCCTTTCGATCGTCTCGTCCATCTCCATCTCCCCACCCAGGTATTGAGCCACCTCCCGGTAGCCAACGGCCTGGGCCGCAGTATGACCCAACGTCTTCCACCGTTCCAACAGCGACTCGACCTCCTGGACCAGGCCGTGTTCAAACATCCAGTCCACACGAGTCTCGATACGCTCGTGCAGGATGTCCCGCGCATGTCGAATTGTAAACACCTTGCATTGGCAGGGGGCCGTCGCCTGGTCAAATTCCATTTGCCAGTGGCTGATCGGCTTGCCCGTCGAGCGATAGACTTCCAGGGCCCGGATGATTCTTCGCCGGTCATTGGGGTGCAACTTGTGGGCAGACACCGGGTCCACCATCTGCAGACGCTCATGCAACTTGGCCGATTCGACATGGGCCAGTTCCTGTTCGATCTGTTCACGGAAGTCCCAGTCAGCAGGGGGACCGTCGAACAGGCCCCTCAGCAGGGCTTTCAAGTACAGGGCAGTCCCCCCCACAAACAGGACCTGTTTGCCACGACCCCGTATCTCGTCGATCGCTTGCACCGCCCGGCTCAAGTACTGGGATACACTGAACGACTCGACCGGGTCCACGATATCGATCAGGTGATGAGGCACCCGTTGCTGGTGTTCGGCAGACGGCTTGGCCGTGCCAATATCCATTCCCCGGTAAATCGCCATCGAATCGAGGCTGATGATCTCGGCGTCCAGCAAGCGGGCCAGCTCCAGGCCGATCCGGGTCTTACCCCCGGCGGTCGCCCCGGTCAGGTACCAACATGCGAGCGCCTTTCGGCGCGTCTCTTCTGCGTTGACGACGGCCTCTTTCGAGTCACCTAACTCGCCAGGATTTTGTTCTTGATTCATGGCATCTATTGCGGATTTAGAGTCACAGGCAATTGTCAAACCAGTCCCCTGATCATACGATGAAACACGCAACAGGGCGATCCGTCGAGTCAGCCGAATCATCCCCTGCAACCTAACCGTGAACAGACTGATGAACCAACGACCAAATGAGGGTGTTTTTGAGCAGCTGATGAAAACGGTCGTGGACCGCAAATCGGCTCTGCCTGAGGACTCTTACACGGCCTCCCTGTTATCTGCTGGCGTGAACCAAATTTGCCTGAAAGTCTCGGAAGAGGCGTCCGAACTGGTGGAAGCGGCTCAACAATCACCTGTTTCAGAAACACACCTGGTCCATGAAACGGCAGACCTGATCTACCATGTCTGGGTCCTGCTGGCCCAACAGGGCATTCCCCTGGCGGATATCGAGACCGAGCTGGCCCGTCGTTTCGGCACCTCCGGGCTACAGGAAAAAGCGTCGCGAACGGACCCTCAACCGAAGCCGGATAGACCATGAAACAAGACTTGAAAATCGGGATTCCCAGCAAGGGAAGATTGGCGGAACAGGCGTCTTCACTGTTGAACCAGGCCGGCATCCGTTTCCGGCGGCCGAACCGCAGCCTGTTTGCCAAGGCCGGGCAGTTTCCCGTCGACATCACTTTCCTGAGACCACGAGACATTCCGCTGCTCTGCAGCGAAGGCGCCATCGACTTGGGGATTACCGGCCAGGACCTCGTAGAAGAATCGGGCGCTGAGACCGTTCAGCGATTGCGACTCGGAATTGGGGGCTGTCGGTTGGCCGTCTGTGTCCCGGAAAATTTTGATGCGGATGTCCCCCAACTCGATGGCAAAAAAATTGCTACCAGCTTTCCCAACATCACCCGCAAGTTCCTGGCCGAACACGACGCCAGCGCCCACCTGGTCCCCTTGTCCGGCAGCGTCGAGGTAATGATTCAACTCGGAGTCGCCGACGCGATTGTCGACCTGGTGGAGACCGGCAGTACACTGGCTGCCAATCAGCTGAAAATCCTGACCGAGATCGGGTCTTACGAATCCGTTTTGATTCAGCGGCCTGGAATGGAATCCAGCGACCTGGTCAACCGGGTCGTCCGCCGACTGGAAGGGGTCGTGATCGCCCGCAGCTACTCGCTACTGGAGTACAATATTGCCCGCGAACTGCTGGCCGCAGCCGAGAAAATCACACCCGGTTTCGATAGCCCAACCATCAGTTCTCTCGAAGATGAGTCGATGTGCGCCGTGCGCGTCATGGTCGCCAACCGGGAGATCATCGAGACGATGGAACAGCTGGAACAACTGGGGGCTTCGGCCATCCTGCAAGTGCCGATCGAGAATTGCCGGCTCTAAGTTCCCACCTAGGACTCGGCCAACGTCAAACGCGCCTGGCGAACGGCCCACTGCAGGTCGACGTGTTGAAACGGCTTGGAAACAACTTGGCTCACACCGATCTGCCGCAGTTGCTCCACGTCGTGTTGGCGGGGGAAATTCAGCAATACGACCAACGGCGTGGCTGGAAAACGCTCTTTCATGTCCGACACTTTCTCGTTCAGTCGAGGTGTCGGGGAGAGCGCATCGATACAGGCCAGGTCCCAACCGTCCGCCAGCAGACCCACTCCCTCGCCACCCGAAATCCAGCTCGGCTGGCAACCGATCTCACGGAAGGCATCGGCCAACATTTCGTATTGGCTCAGCGTCGCAGCATCGACCCCGACTCGAAATCCGCCGTTGTCTTGATCTGTCTCGCAACTGCCCGCTCGCCCCTGAGCGACCTCCACCTGGTCGGCCGCTGTGGCCGTGGCCGGCATGTGCCAAGGGGTCCATTGACCCAACCTCAGCTGGCGGACAAACTGCTCGAACCGAGCTGGCCACTGGTGCCAAAACACCCGTTTCACACCCTCCAGGGCGAAACCACTCCGCTCCACCCCTTCTGACCAACTGCCGAGCAGGTTGACGATCGGCACCAACGGGAACAACCTGCGTATCTTTTCGACATCTGCCTGGTCGATTTGCCCGCGCCGGGACTCAGCCACGACCACCAGGTCAAACGTGTCATCCTTCCAGTCATCAACCTCTGCCAGGGGGACCAGCAGCTTGGCAAACGAGGAATCTGCGACCACCAACCGAAAGTCGTCATGGCCATAATCACCCGTCAACAGGACTCGCACCGATTCCATGGGTCAATCTCCCTTTGCCCCGTCCAGTTCCCGATCCACATCGACAATCTGCTGCCAAGCCTGAGTCGGCGTGGTCGCCTCCCTGAGGCCGTCCAGCAGTTCCGGTTGCTGCAACCAGCGGCTCATCCGCGCCAACAACCTCAGATGGATGCTATCATCGGACGAAGCAATCAGGAAGAAGATGTCGCTCATGACGCCGCGCGGGCCGCCAAACGGAATCCCGCTCCCGGTAATCCCCATGGCCAAAAAAGAATCCTGAAAAAAAGTCGGCTGAGGTCGTCGCGGGTGAAGCAGGGCGACCCCATTTCCCAGCGCGGTTGGGTGCAATGCCTCCCGGTTCCGGATCGCTGCCGCCATTTCGCGTGGCATCCACAAGGCGCCCGATCGAGCAGCCAGTTCACACATTTCTTCGACGACCGAATTTCGGGTGCGGGCAACCAGGGGGACGGCCACCCGCTCCGGGTTCAACAGGCTGGCAATCGGGAATCCATCCAGGCCACCTTCCCGGTGTGTACCGAGTACTTTCTCCACCCTTACCAACTCCGGTTCATCAGAGACACCAATCCGATCCTCGAACCAGTGATGGATTTCGGCAGGGGAAAACTTCCATTGACCACCGACCCGCCGTCCTGGCAGCCGGCTCCGTTCTGCCATTTTCCGAACCTGCTCCGGGGTGAGGTGCAGATAGGACGCCAGAGAATCGATATCAAAGTCGTCTATTGCCATTTCTGCTGGGCCGCTCGTGTCAGCCGGTGGGGTTGAAAACTCATGTGACAGCAACGGGATTGATCTGCACAAAGCTATTCATAGCAGATCGGGGCTGGAAAACAGATGCGAGTTTGACGATGCCATTTTTTATGCTGGCACCCCCCCTTTCCGATCAGTCCGATTTGCCCGATCAACCTTGACTCCCGACAGGCAATGCCGAGAATCACTCGTGTCATTCGGCAAGGATGCGGTTTGACTGAAATTAACCAGATATCGAAAACTGTGATTCAAAAGGCAAGGAGGCCTGATGAGTGCCAGTCAATGCACGACGCAGCCACAGGGCATACGTCTCGACAAAATTTTGCCATCTGCCCAGAACGTCGGATCCTCGGATGTGATGGTTCGTTCCTGCTGCGGCCAATGGAATGAATGTGAGCCAAGCGACCTTTACGTCGCCGTTGTAGGCAACGAAATGGATGGCCACGACTACGCTCCCGACGCCGTTCGCCGCGGCGCCACAGCCGTCGTGGGTGAACGGCTACTGGCCGTCGACTGCCCCCAGTTCATTGTGGAAGATTCTCGCCAGGCTTACGGGCTGATCTGTCACGCCCTGGCTGGAAGGCCCAGTGATTTGATGACGACCATTGGTGTCTCCGGGACTGATGGCAAAACCGTAACCAGCCACCTGATTCACAGCGTGATCCAGGCTGCCGGACATCGAGCCGGCCTGGCCACTTCCATCGAATCCCAGCTCGGCTCTCTGCGCCTGCCACCCTCGCCCAGTTTCAATCCGCCTGTCATGGCCGACCAGCTGATGCAAATGGCCATGAATCAATGCACCCATGCGATTGTTGAATCCTCCAGCGTCTCACTGGCCCAAAGAGCCTGTTCCGGACTCACCTTGGACGCGGCGGTATTGACCAATATTCGCCGCAGCTCCCTTGGGATGCACGGGTCCCGCGAAAATTACCTGCGGGCCAAAACACGCCTGCTGGACTGCCTGAAACCGACCGGTTTCGCCGTGGTCAATGCCGACGACCCGGCAACGCACCAACTACTCGACCACATCCAATCACCCGTACTTTCCATCGGGATCCACCAGGCTGCCGAGTTAACGGCCAAGATGCTGGAGCGAGATCTCTCAAGCCAGACGTTTGTTCTGCGGGCCGGCTCCGAGTCGATCCCGGTTCGAACCAGGATCATCGGCAAGCAGCACGTCTACAACTGCCTCTCCGCCGCGGCCGTGGGTCTCACACTCGGAATCGACCTCCCCACGATTGCCCAGGGGCTGGAGGCTGCCGTGATTCCCGGCCGACTGGAGCGTGTCGATTGCGGACAATCATTCGGCGTATGGATTGACTCGGCCAAATCGCCGACCCAGGTTGCAACCGCCATCGCCGCCGTCGGCTGTGGAACCCACGGTCGCGTCTGGTGTGTCTGCTCGACCGACGAAGGGCAAACGACCGAGGACCGTCGTCAGCTGGGCAGCATCCTGGAAAAGACAACCGACATTGCCGTGATCACTTCCGCCAAGGTTTGCCAGCAAATTGATTACGAGCCAACCCATCAGGTACTGGATGGATTTGAGAACCCCGCAACGGCCCAGGTCATTCCCAACCGTCTGAGAGCGATCGAATACGTTCTTTCCAACGCGGGACCGGATGATGCAGTGATCGTGGCCGGCTGCGGCGAACGACCGATTGCTGTGGTGGGAGAACGGAATTGGGATGTTTGCGATCGCGATGTCTGCCAGGCATGGCTGTATGACAACACCCAGCTGGATTGCCATCAGGGCGATCCGAACATCTTCCGTTTTGACGATTTTCAATCGTAAACAGCGGACATGAGGGGAGAACATGCTTGTCGCAGTTCAGCTAGACAGACAAGCCAGCTTGCTAGCATCCGCTGGAATGTCATCCCGAACCTGACTGCACGATTCCTGCCATGCTGCTCCCGTTTCCCACGGAAGACGAGGCTTTCCCACGCATCCTGAAATTTTTGACAGAATTTTTGCAAATCAACCTTGAACGATTTTTTTTCCATCTGTAAAGGTATCCCCGCAACGAGCCCAACAAGAGAACAACGCGGGCTCAGTCGGTTTTGTCGGGAACGCGGGAATCTGACATTACCCTCCCTCCTGGGTGAGAGCGCACATACCCGCCGGAACAATGGTTTCTGGGTCAACCGTTTCGGCAGGTGCTCACGGCTGAGCTTTGACTGGGCACCGAGATAGGCTTCTATTTCGGTGCCCAGAGAAACAACCAAGAGCGGTTCCAACCGGAACCGCTCTTTTTTTGCGCCGGAGGGTCCCTCACAGTTTTCCAGGCGGACGGACGGCAGCGATGCGTGGACCTGATATCGACGCCCGGCCGTCTTCAACCAGCCCGGACTTTTCACTTTCCAGGCTCAACAGCCGCTCTTTAAGCCTCACACCCTGCGGGGAAGAAAACCCCCCGATCCCCGTACTGGCCACCACCCGGTGACAAGGGATCAGAATTGGATGCCGGTTACGACGCATCACCGAACCGACGGCCCTGGCTGCCCCCGGGTGTCCGACTCTTACAGCCAATTCGCCATAGGCGAGCACTTCACCATACGGGATGACCCGGCAAGATTCGAGCACCCGGCGCTGAAAGGGTGTGGTACGGCCCAGGTCAAGCTGAATCGAATCAAACGAGACCCTGTCACCCTCAGCATACGATTGAAAACGGTCGACCCAATCTCTTTCTGTCCGATCCCATTTCCCGGCCTGCCGGTCGAAATTCCTGAAGGCGATATGCAAATCAGGCTGGCTGGCAAATCCAAACTTGACCAACGCGACCGAATATTCACGATGGACCAGACCGACCCAGCCCATCCGGGTCGCAAAGGCAAGCAGTCTCTGTTCCGTTAGCTGATTCACGGCGCCCAATTCCTCTGCCTGCCTGCCAGCTGATACGGAAGCGAAACAACTCGTGCAGGCGATCGGCGACCGGGCAATTTGCCAATTTGTGGAAATTGGTTCGACATGATGACGGCCTCCAATATTATCGCAAATCAGATGTCAAATAATAATTTCGCACCTTACGTCGCAATATGGCTAGAGGTTAGTATGGGCCGTTCGATGCTGCAACGGGCGGTCCCAAGCGTATGGATTCGATTTTCCTGGACCGCCTTCCTTCTATCCCCCCCCCAGAACTTGCGCGGGTGATAATGGCATCCTGACGATAACCCGAAGGAACACGCGATGAGCAAGTACGGTGGTTTCGCCGACGAATTTTACGTCAACTTGAACCTGAACACGGAAATGGAGTTGCCGACCAGTCGCGATACGCTCTTGCATTTCTTTGAACAACTCAAGAAAAAACACCCGTCGATGCGGAATTTCTACAGCCGCGAAAAAGGGGAATATGTCCTGGAAGAGGACAAGGACGGGGGGAACTACCGCTGGGCCACGGTAGAACCGAAAAGGATCTGTTGTGGTTTCGTAAACCCACCATCATTGCAGGAAACCACGGAGCAACAGAACCTCGTTCTGGAATCGATACCTTACACCCTGTCGGTCAGCCCGCTGGATTGTGAATCACTGAATTACATGTTCGGTTTCGATTACGTCTACCGGGGAAACCACCACAACATCTTGATGGAAGCACTGGGCACCGTACCCGCCTTTGAAAAGATCCTCGACTATCCCGGGGCCAGGCTGGTCGCCAACGAGCCATCCATCCATTTTGCCCTGGACGAAAACTGCCGGACACAATGCCGGATATCCGTCGAGTCACGCACCAGTGCCTACCACATCAGGACGGGCGAATTCCCGGAGGAACAGATCAGTGTTTACCTGACTTTGCGCCGCTACGGGAGCCTCGATTCGGGGGAGACCTACGTGGAAACCCTCAATGACCTGCGTCGACACGCGATTGAAATCATGGATTCCTACGTGGTTGACAATGTCCTGGTGCCGCTACAGCAGGTGATCGCCATCAAGTAACGCGTCCTGGCGGTGCAAAATCTAGCAGCGCGAAACCTAGCAGCGCGAAACCTGACTCGGCCTGTTTTCGGAACGTTGATTCAATCGCTTTCAATCGCTCAACGTTCGCGACGGTAACGATCGTAGTTGTACCGATTCAGACTGTACACCTTGTAGTTGAATGGGGGAATCTTGTAGCCCAGTCGCTTCCCCTGCAGGCGTATCACACGTTCAAAATAGACGAATGGGTAATTCGTGTTGGGGCGCCGGTTCAAGACCCACTTGAAACTGGTATCAACCAGGCTTCTCGGAATCTCTTTTTCAGCGATTTCTGTCATCAATTCATTGACGAAACGCTTTTCTGCCGGCAAACGAGTTTTCAGGATCGCATTGACCTGTTTCTCGTAGGCGATCAGGTCGAGATCGTCAAAACTCTGGGCGTTGGCAGGTTGAGAGCAAACCAAGCAAACAGCCCCAATCATCAAGCACCCGATAAGCTGATTGAAATTTTTCACAACGACCTCCTGCCATGGAAACTGCGCATTTCTTCTGCAGGTGAGTGACTAGCAGAATGCCGCGCGTTCGGGCAAGACCAATCGAAACGGAAATGGAAGTATCCAACAGTTGCCAGCAAGACGCCTGCTGACAACCTTGCTGCCAAACAGCAGTTAATTCATGCCGGGATCAACAAAATTCAGATTTTGGCTAAAGTGCGGCAACATGATTTCATGCCCCATCTGTTCACACACCATTTTCCACAGGGCTTGATCATCCGATTCGAAGACGTGTTCAAACTCCCCTTCGCACAACAACCAGCCTCCGCACTCGATTTCGGATTCCAACTGCCCCGGAGCCCAACCGGCATAACCGCGGAAGATCCGGAACTCATGCTCCTCCTGGGACACCAGCTGGTTCAGGTGATCACGATCCATGGTGAGAAACACACCGGGCAAGACCTGGGACTCGGCGATGGCCAGGCTCGTATGCAAAGCGATCAGGGGACCTTCCACGGGACCCCCGACTTGGACCCACTGCGAACAGTCGCAATCCAAATCAGACCACTCGTCCCAGACCGTGGCAACCGTTTCATTGGAGGGACGGTTCAGAATCACCCCAGTCGCGCCCTCGTTCCCATGCATCAGGACCAGCACCACGGTCCGAAAAAAATTGGGATCTCCCAGCTCGGGGATCGCGATCAGCAGCTTGCCGGTTAATACTTCTTCCATCATCCTATTTCATCTACACCCCATGTGTTCGACTCCAGTTTACCAAGGATTGCGACCGTTTCCCATCAAACCCGCCGAAAAGGGGAACCACCCACCGCGCCCCGCCCCAGGACGTTGGCAGGAAGCCAACCTGCTTGTCCAGCCGTTCCCGGGCAGGCCGCCCCGGGGAGAACCGCGTGGAACAAGAAGAGCCGAAAAGGAATAGAATCAGCCTGAATTGCCGAGGATCCGCCCGCTTTTACCGTTTGACGATCCCGGTTTTTCCTTTAGAATGTGCCATTCCAATTCAGCCTATGGCACGACGTATCACCCACCTCGAAATTCAAGTCATGAAACCTGACATTCATCCCGAATACCGCGAGGTCGTTTTCAAAGATAAAACGGCCGACTTTGCCATCCTGACACGTTCGTCGATCAAAACGAACGAAACGATTCAATGGGAAGATGGTAACGAGTATCCCGTTTACTACGTGGACATTTCGAGTGCCTCACATCCCTTTTACACCGGGAAACAACAGTTCGTCGATACGATGGGGCGTGTGGAGAAATTCCGCAAGAAATTTGGTGGCCAGTACCAGTCGACGCAAAAGAAGACGAAGAAGAAAGCCAAAAAATAATAACCGGCACAATCGCTGTATGGCCGTGGAGCAATCCACGGCTTTTTTTGTGTCCCCTCGTCACCCGGCGCCATCGGCCCGCTTTAAGGATCCTCTTTTTCGATCTCCCTGATCGATCGCTCTGCCGCCGAGCGGATCAAGGCATCGGGGTCATCCTTCATTTTCCCCAAGGCTGGCAGCGCCTCTTTCGCATCGGGACCAATCGCCCCCAGCGTCAATACGGCACCCTCCCGCAGGTAATCTTCACTGGAGCCAAGCTGTTCGATCAAAGCCGGCACCGAATTCTTCGCTTGCGGCCCCATATCCCCCAGGATCTCAATCGCGTCGTTCTGGAAATTGACATCCTGCAGCAATTCCACCAGGACGGCGACAGGTCGATCGGCATCTCCGGTGACTTTCCAATAGGCGTAGGCCGCATCATGAGGACAGCTCTTTGACTTGTCCTGCATCAACCTTTCAATATTGGGCAATGCCCGCTTTCCCGCCGGGCCAATCAGCGCCAGGCCTTGCAAGGCGCGTTGCTTGTCCAGCAACAGGAAGTCATCCAACTTGTCATCGAGTATCTCCACCACGTCGTATTCGTCGACCGGGCCAATCGCTCCCAGGGCCACTGTGGCCCAACTGCGAACGGAGGGATTCCCTTTCTCGGCAAGCTCCACCAACTTCTCGCCCGCTGGCCTGGCATCCGGACCTAAGGCGACGAGTACTTTGCAGGCGTGAACCTGCGTCATGAAGGGCTCGGCATCCAGGCCTGCAATGACCTGGTCCAAGGCGGGCAACGCCGCCTTGCCAAAGTTGGCCATCGCCCCGATGGACGGCCCCCGCATCCGTTGATCGTTTTCTTTCAGCCGCTCCATCAAAAGGGGCACATAAACGGCACACGGCTCGCCGATCACCCGGCAAGCCTCACAGCCGAGCGCGTACGTACGGTAATCCTCCGACTGGAGAAACGGCTTCAGATGCGGGACCGCTTTGGCACCCAAATCGACCATCGCCTGGGAGGCGGCCGAGGAGACAAGTGGATCGAGTTCGCCCAATTGGCCTACTACGGCGGGGACCACCTGCGGCAGGTCCTCGCTGGAACGCCCCAGTTCGATTAACGCGTCCACCCGCACTTTGTCGTCCTTGTCCGCCAATTTGGCGACCAAATCGGACGTCCCTTTCGCTTCCGGATCCTGCTGATAATTAATGGCCCCGGAACAGACAATAACAGTCCCCACAATCGCCACGAAGGAAACCACAATGGCCACAAAATAATTATACATAGCTCATCCCCTTAATTTTCCAGTCCGCCAATTGTCAACCAAAACCGGGCGAATGTACAGGCTGCCACGGGCACCATCGCGCCCCAGATCCGCCGCCGATTCGTTCACCGTCCCACCGGAAAACCCGCAGTAACCCATTTGCCGACGGCTCGATCGTGCAGTAAAAAAAAACGGGCCCCACCTCTGGCAGGTCCCGTTCGTCTTGTTCGTCTTGTTCGTCTCGTTCAGCCTAGCAACCGATCGCAAGCGATGGCAAGCGACTGGCCGGGCCTCGCCATCTACTGGCGGCCCCCTCGTCCACGGCGGCCCCGTTGCGGTTCAGGGAATTCAAATTCCTCCCCTTTCATCTTCTCGAACGTCTCCTTCTGTTTATCGGTCAGACAATCCATCGCGTCTTTTTTGTTGGCCTCTTGCATTTCCATCATTGACTCGCGCATCGCATCACGATCAAAACCACCGCCCGACTGGAACTGAGCCCGCATGTCTTCCATCATTTCGCGTCCACGCTCCTCGCCCTTCTCCTTGGCATCATTCATCTTCTCGACTTGGGCATTGTCAAATTCAAGCATTTCCTGGACCACCGGATCGTGCAGGGCGGCAACTCCCATCCGCTGAACCTTCAGTTCATTCAGACGGCTCAACTGTTTTTTGTTGAGCTTCTTCTTGATGGTTCGGAATGTATCGGTGTTGATCTCCTCGGTAATCTCCTGGAGCTCTTCCATGGCAGCCTCCCGCTCATCCTGGCCCATGTTCCGCATGTCACCCATGATAGCCCGCCGTTCTTCCTGCAATTCATCCTGGGCATCTTCGGCATGACCCACGATTTCCTCTCTCGCCTCAAGCGACAAATCGTAGCTGTCCTGCAGGTGATCCAAAACTTCATCCATCGCCAACAGATTGATTTCAGAAACACTTCCGCCACCCATGCCGCCGCCGAACATGCGGCCACCAAATCCACCGCGCCCTTGGGCCCAAGCCGACTCAGCGGCCATTCCTGTAACCACCATCACCAAGGTGATGGCCAAGTTCAAATGCAAAGATTTCATTGTCGTTTCCCGTACGTGAGGTGTTTTCTTGAAAAGCCGTCTGGAACAGCGGCCCGCGGACTCATTAAACCAGATCGATCGGCAAGAGTCTTTCGGGAAGCGGTCAGAAATAGAAAAATTCTGCAATTTGGAGATTCCTGGCGGACGGCCATTCCGGCAGGAGAAATCACCCGTTCTTCTTTTCATCACCGGTCTGCAAAACCGCCAGGAAAGCTTTTTGCGGGATGTCGACCGAGCCGATCGACTTCATCCGCTTCTTCCCTTCTTTCTGTTTTTGCCACAATTTTCGCTTCCGCGAGATATCGCCGCCATAACACTTGGCCGTCACGTTCTTGCGCAACGCCTTGACTGTTTCCCGGGCAATCACCCGGGTCCCGATCGCCGCCTGCACCGCCACCTCGAACATGTGGCGATCGATCTCTTCTTTCAGTTTTTTGGCCACGGCTCGCCCTCGGCGGTCGGCGTCCCCGCGATTGCAGATGATACTCAGAGCATCGACCCGTTTTCCATTGACCAGGATATCGATTCGGACCAGGTCAGCGGGGAAATAGCCAATCAACTCGTAATCCATGGTGCCGTAACCACGCGTCATACTCTTCAAACGGTCATGCATGTCATAAATCACCTCGGCCAGGGGCAGATCGTAGGTCAGCATGACCCGTGTCGCCGACAGATATTCAGTCCCCTGCTGGATCCCCCGACGCTCCTGACAGAGTTTGATGACCGGCCCCACGTATTGTTCAGGCTGAATCAAATTGACGCGCACGATCGGTTGGCAAAACTCCTCGATCTCCCCGTTATCCGGAACCTCCTGAGGCCGGTGGACCTCAATTCGTTCACCGTTTTTCTTGAGTATCTCATACGTCACGTTGGGCGCCGTCTGGACCAGGTCGATATCGGATTCCTGCTCCAGGCGCTGCTGCACGATCTCCATGTGCAACAGACCGAGGAAACCGCAGCGAAACCCGAACCCAAGCGCGTCACTTGATTCCGGCTGAAACTCAAAACTAGGATCATTGATCGCCAGCTTGGTCAGGGCATCTCGCAACTCGGAAAAATCCTGACCATCGGAAGGGTACAAGCCGCAATAAACCATCCGTTTCGGTTCCTGGTAACCGGGCAGCGCCGGGGCCGTCGCGTCCCCCGGCACACTGATCGTCTCACCAATCTTGACCTCATCCAGGGACTTGATATTGCATATCAGGTAACCGACCTGCCCGGCCTGCAATGCATCACAGGGGGTTTGCTTCGGTCGGAATTGCCCCAGTTCGTGAACCTCAAAAACATTTCCGGACTGGACGAATTGAATTTTCTGGCCCCGGCGGACGGTGCCGTTCATGACCCGGATGTAAGTCACCGCACCACGGAACTCGTCATAATGCGAGTCAAACACCATCGCTTGCAGCGGGGCGGACGGGTCACCCGCGGGGGGTGCGACTCGGTTGATAATGGCATCGAGCAATTCGTCGATATTCAAACCGGCCTTGGCACTCACTCTTACGATATCACCAGGCTCGACCCCAATCGTCTGTTCCATCTCCCGGGCAACTTCATCGGCACGTTCATGCTTCAGGTCAATCTTGTTGATCACCGGGATGATATCCAGATCATGCTCAATCGCGGCATAGGCCGTCGCCACTGTCTGGGCTTCGACCCCCTGAAAAGCGTCGGCCAACAGCAGTGCCCCCTCACAACAGGCCAGGGAACGAGAAACTTCATACTGAAAATCGACGTGGCCCGGCGTGTCGATCAAATTCAACTCATACCACTGGCCCTGGTGCTTGGTCCGCATGGCCACCGCACGGGCTTTGATCGTGATCCCCCGAGCCCGCTCCAGTTCCATGTCATCGAGCAACTGGTCCTGCATCTCGCGCTTGGAGACGGTCCCCGTATGCTCCAACATTCGATCGGCCAACGTACTTTTCCCATGATCGATGTGGGCGATGATGCAGAAGTTCCGAATATTACGGATGTCAATGTCAGACATGGATCAGGAAAAACTCAACAGGACTGGGAACTTAATCGGTTAGCTGCCGGTACTCGCACCTTGCTGGGAGCGCCAAAAATCTCGCCGAGCCAATCCGGCTGCCCCTACAAACCCGGCACCGGAACCGAGCTGGGCAAACTCAATCACCAGATTTTCCGCCACCATGGCAAATGTATTCTCCCGCACCCCGCTCTTGATCCGGGCCAGGAAATCACGCCCCAATTCGGTCTTCAGCCCGCCAAAGTTCATTGCACCACCGATCAACACAACGCCGGGATCGATGACATGGGCCAAGCAGGCGATGCCATCGGCCAAATAATCGGCCGTTTCCATCACGACTTCCAACGCCAGCGAATCCCCGCCCGACGCGGCTTCCGCGATCAACAGGGGAGTCAACGACGGTTGATCTGCCAAGACGCTTTCCTTCCCGGCAGCCAGGTAATCCGCGGTCCGTGCCACCACGGCCGTGGCACTGGCATACGCTTCCAGATGGCCAAGCATGCCACAGGAACAGACCCGGGCCTCTGCCCGACTGTCGATCCGTACATGTCCAATTTCGGCACCGTGGCTGTGCGCCCCATCAATCGAGACATCATCGACGATGATCCCGCCACCCACACCCGTACCGAGAGTGAACAGGACAAGGCTGGTAAAACCGGCGCCTGCACCTACCCAGTATTCTCCAAAGGCGGCAGCCGCAGCATCATTGGCAAATGTCACTGGTCGATCAGCAACTTCGGACAACGTTTGCCGGACGGGAAACTGCCGCCACCCTGGCAAATTACTCGGATTCAAGATGAGACCGGCCGGGATATCCATCGGCCCTGGTGTACCGAGTCCCAGGCGACGGACTCGTGTGTATTCCAATCCACATTCGTCCAGCAATTGATGCACGCGGGAACAGGCCATCTCGATGGCGTAACGGGGACCCTTTTGCTGTTCGGTCGGAAAGAAGGTATCCGCGATCACCCGGCCCTGATCGTCCACGACTCCCAGTTTGACATTCGTCCCCCCCACATCAATACCGACGAACAGATCCTCGGGGTTTTCGGCTGGAACAGTGGGGCTCATGGGACGACCAATCGACAGTTTACCTTGACCAAACTGGTCGTCAGTATAAGTGGGAAGCTGCCCCAGGCGAAGACGAGTATTTTCAGACGGTCCCGGGATCTGGCAAAAGAAACCGCCTCGCCGAGTTCGGGCGGTCCGACCGATCCTTTAATCACTCACGGCCGTCGCAAAGGCAGTCGCATATTGCCGGCAGTGCGACAGAGTGATCAGTATTTTCTCAATGCCCTGCTGTTGGCAGACCGTTCTCGCCTGCCCCGCCAACTCGACAAACGGCTGGCCTCCCGCTTCGTTCCGGATTTCCAGGTCCGTCCAGTGCACGCCCTTGGCCCATCCCGTACCCATCGCCTTGAGGATCGCCTCCTTGGCCGCCCAACGTCCGGCAAAGTGTTCCACTGCCGACTTCCGCCGGGAACAATAATTGATTTCCCAGTCGGTATAGACACGCTTCAGAAATAACTCGTCGTGCTTCGCGATCATCGATTCGATCCGCGAGCATTCGACGATATCGGTACCAATTCCTATCACGTTCATAGATTTAAGTTCATCGAGTTACGTTCATTCATTTCAATCCGCACGCCAACTGGGCACGCTGCAGCACCTCGGCCGCCTTGCGGCGGGCCACAGCGGCACCATCTCCCAGTATCTGGACCACCTGATCCGGGTTCGCTTCCAACTCGGCGCGTTTCTGCCTCGGTTCGGCGAAATACGATTCCGCAGCATCCGCCAGGGCTTTCTTGACCTCGCCATAACCGAAACCACCGCGCCGGTAGAGCGCCGCCATCTCCTGGACAGCCGTGTCGTCGGCGAAGAGGGAAAACAGCTGGTACAGGTGATCGCCTTCCGGCTCTTTCGCTTCTTCCATCGGCCGGGAATCGGTAGCGATCCGCATGATCTTCTTACGCATCGATTTCTCAGACTCAAACACCTCGATGAAATTCCCGTAGCTCTTCGACATCTTTTCACCATCGGTGCCCGGAACCTTGGCGCTGGAATCAAGAACCTTGGCCTTCGGCAAAACGAACACCTCTTCGTTGAAGGCACTATTGAAGGACTTGGCGATGTCCCGGCAAACCTCGATGTGCTGAATTTGGTCTTCGCCCACCGGCACCGTATCGGAGTCATAGGCCAGGATATCCGCCGCCTGCAGCACGGGGTAGGTAAACAGCCCCGTCACCGGCGTCAATCCTTTGGATACCTTGTCCTTGTAAGAAACGCAACGTTCCAGAAGCCCCATGCTGGCACCCGACATCAGGATCCAGCACAATTCGGAAATCTCGGGAACATCCGATTGGATAAACAACACCGCGTGATCCGGATCCAGGCCGAGGGCCAACAGATCCATGGCCGTATCCAGGGAGTTCTGTTTCAATTCCGCGCCGTTGCGGATCGTCGTCAAGGCATGCAGGTTGGCGATGAAATAAAAAGCCTGTTCTTCGGCCTGTAAATCGATGTACTGCCGAATCGCCCCAAAGTAGTTACCCCAGTGGGGACGCCCTGTCGGCTGGATTCCGGAAAGAACTTTCATGATGAACGGGTACAACCATGGTTAAGATATCGTGAAGACGTGACCGCCAGGCATCCCAAGCCCTGAGCGACGCCGCGGTTTCTGCTGGCAGCCCCCATCCTAATCGGTAAAGGGACGTTTCTACCAGCGACCTCACGGATTCGCGCCCTGCCAAAGCGCAGCAAAAAACGGGCGCAGATGACGGGAAAACCGCAGGAACCGCTACCGGGGAAAAAAAGTCGCGCCAAGCAACCCGCCTGGCGCGCCGTATTTGAATTTCTGACTGCACGGACCGGCTCTCGCAATGAGCCGAACAGACTCGTCTAGATGATGCCACCGTGCGTACGCAGCGGTTTCTGGTGATCCGGCTGATCGGTGAACCAGAATCGACGCCACTCACCTCTGATGGCCCGGAAATTCTCTGAACTATAAATCAATTGACGAGCACGCTGGGCAGGATCAGCATCGTAAATCGGGATAATACAACCCACGTTGGAGCTAATCGCAATTGCTACTAGCGTCGCAAAAAGTAACCGACGCATTTTGTTTCCTCCGTATGTGAAACGACCGCCACACCGCAAATGTAGATGGCGTTGAATTTTCTGCTACCCAAATGATCGACATAACACGCAGGGAAAGTTTATCGATACAAACTAAAAATTCGATAAAGTTTGACACACCTGCTAGCGTGCTGCGGGCCCGTTTCCCCTGTTTCTCCCCGTTTGACACATCGTGAGTCGCTTCGCCCCGGCAGACCGGTTCGGCCGCTGGATTTCACCTTTCAGTAGCGTCGGACGACAAAAAAACCCGCCCTGGGGCAAGACCCCAGGACGGGCTGTTCGATGGGCCATGGATTGACCCGTGTGCGGTGGTTGCCCTCGGGCACCCGCCGGTAAACCGTCAGGCAAGTCCACCTCTTCGGCTGGTACAGAAATAATACAAGACTCACCTCCTTTCAATTAGACAATCCCGGGCAGGAACCAATGCCGTAGACAATTCCTCCCGGGCGGCCAACTATCGCAGTGCGTAGCCCGCGATCCGATGTCTCCATTCTCCCATCCGTGCACCGACATGGCAATCAGCCAGCCGATTCCCGGCCGGCAAAAAAGGGAAAGTCGGATTGCTTGCACCTTTTCCGGGCCCTCCGACGGCGGTCAACCACCGACACGGAACCGGCGGCAAAAAGCGAGGGAGGCCCAAATCCGCCTCAAATCGGTCGTTTCCAAGCCGTTGAACATTGTCCCAAATCAATTCATTTGATAGACTTCGGGATCGCTAGCGGGCGGACCACCGGGGTCCCCCATTTCACTGCCACTGTCATGTCCTGGCGGCATGCAACCGATGTCGATCGACGGCTCGTGCCCTCGATCCAAAGGTCCCTATGGTCAACCGCAACTTAATCCGAAACCTCGAAGACGATTCTATTTCACAGGAACTGGAAAGCCTGTTCACTTCTGAAGAAGACCTGGCCAGTCTCTACTTGCCAGACCCGAATGTCAAAGAGACCAAATTCCAGGTCAACGAAATTGTCAAGGGAAAGATTGTCCGCGTCGACAGCGAAGCCGTGATTGTCGATGTCGGCTTCAAGAGCGAAGGCACCATCACCCGCGCCGAATGGGCCGAGCACGATGACCCGCCAAATATCGGCGATGATATCGAAGTCCTGATCGAAGATCTCGAGGATGAACTCGGCCAGGCCGACGACCCAAGTGGCCTGATTCGTTTGAGCAAGGTCAAGGCCGATCACATCATTCATTGGCGGGATGTTATCTCCAAAGTCAATGAAAACGACATCGTCACCGGGACATGTACCAGAAAGATCAAGGGTGGATTGCTGGTAGACATCGGTGTCCAGGTCTTCCTGCCAGCCAGCCAGGTCGATATCCGCCGCCCCGGAGACATTGGCGACTACATCGGAAAAGTGGTCCAGTGCGAGGTTCTCAAAATCGACGAACAACGTCGCAACATCGTTGTCAGTCGTCGAAGCCTGATTGAAAAAGAACGTCAGTATGCCCAGCAAAAGCTGTTGGACGAATTGGAAGTCGGCCAGGTTCGAAAAGGCGTGGTCAAAAACATCGCCGATTTCGGTGCGTTTGTTGATCTCGGTGGTATCGACGGCTTGTTGCACATCACCGACATGTCGCACACGCGGATCAATCACCCGTCTGAAATGGTCTCAATGGACTCCGAGATCGAAGTCAAGGTTCTGAATATTGACCGCGAAAAAGTCAAGATCGCCCTGGGCATGAAACAGATGCTTCCCAACCCGTGGGATGACGTGGAAGAGAAATACCCGATCGGCTCGGTCAACACGGGCGAAGTCGTTAACGTGATGAACTACGGTGCCTTCGTCAAGCTGGAACCGGGCATTGAAGGCTTGGTCCACATCAGCGAAATGTCGTGGGTTCGACGCGTCAATCACCCGAATGAACTGGTCAAGATCGGCGACGAAATCGACGTGGCCGTGCTGGGAATCGACAAGTCGGGTGAACAGATGTCACTCGGCATGAAGCAGACCCAGGACAATCCGTGGGATCAGGTGGAGGCGAAATACCCGGCCGACAAGCTGGTCAAGGGCCGTGTCCGCAACCTGACCAACTACGGTGCCTTTATCGAATTGGAAGAGGGGATCGACGGCCTGCTGCATGTCTCCGACATGTCCTGGACCCGCAAGATCAGCCATCCGAACGAGATGTTGGAAAAGGGACAGGAAGTCGAATGCAAGATCCTGGCCGTCGATATCGAACGACGCCGGATCGCCCTCGGCATGAAACAGCTGAACGACGACCCCTGGGCCAACGACATTCCGAATCGCTACCAACCGGGACAGGTCATCAAAGGCAACGTCACCAAAATCACGAATTTCGGTGTCTTCGTCGGCCTGGAAGATGGCCTGGAAGGGCTGTTGCACATCTCGGAACTCTCCGAGGACAAGGTGGAAAACGCGGAGGACGTGGTCAAAGTTGGCGATGAACTGGAAGTCAAAATCCTGCGTGTCGATACCGAAGAACGGAAGATCGGCTTGTCCCGTCGCCGTGTCGATTGGACCGAAGAACAGGAAGCAGCCGATGAAAAATCGCAAACGGAATCGAAGCAACCGGACCCCGACCTGAAGGGTGGCCTGGGCGCTGCCGGCCCCCTGATTTCCACGGGGACGGAACAAGTTGACGGAGATGCTGAAGCGGCGGTTGAAGAACCAGCTGCCGAGGAGTCATCCGAAGAGGAGGCATCCGAAGAGGAAAGTCAGGACGACAATTCCGAAGAAGAGTGATGCCGAACCGGTTCACGCAATAACCAAAGTGAAACAGGCACGGACTTTCGAGTCCGTGCTTTTTTCATCCCCTGGTCGACGGGAACTAGGGTGTTCAGCTCTTCGCTTTTACCGCGGCGCGAAACAACTCGCACAGTTGCTGCATCTGGGAGACCGCCAGTTGTTCGGTCCGAGCGTCGGGGCCCAACTCCATTTCGGCCAGCACCTGGTCAACTTCCGGCTTCGTCAATTCATTCTTGAAGGCCGAGATCGCCACACTGCGAAGAAACTTCCTGCGATGAAAGAACATACTGCGGACAAATTGATGAAAGAATTCCGTGTCCGGGATGCTGGCACGTTTGTCGGGACGATGCTCAAGGTGCAGGATCGCTGATTCTACCTTGGGGCGGGGCCAGAAAACCCCGGGCGACATGACGCGTATCAACTCGACGTCACAGAGACTCTGAATCCAGACACTCAAAGCGCCGTAATCCTTGGAGTTCGGTGCAGCCAGGATGCGATCGGCTAATTCCTTCTGAATGGTCACCGTCATCGTGGCCGGGACAATCTCGCATCGCAACAGGTTGGAGATGATCGGCGTCGCCACGTTGTAGGGCAGGTTGGCGACCAGCTTGAGAACCCCGCCGTCGACTGCTTTCACACCCTCGTCGATTGCCTCCAGCACGCGCGAGTCAAAACGGTTCTTGTTCTTGAGCGCATCCTGTCGGAGCATCGTGATATTCTCGAACGGCTCCAACTCCTCGCACGCCATCTGGTAAAGGTGGCCGTCAATTTCCACGGTGATCACCCGGGCTGCCTGGGCGGCCAACAGGGACGTCAAAGAACCGGTCCCGGTCCCGATTTCCAACACCACATCGTCGGGCGTCAGCTGGGCGGATTTGGCCAGCAACTCGATCAGGTTGAGATCGATCAGGAAGTTCTGTCCATGGCGCGCATTGGGATTCAGGCCGACCTCCTTGAAGCGGCGGGTCAGGTAGGAAACCGTCTGTCGATTCTGCTTGGCCATTTTAGGGGAGTCTATCCAATTGGGTTGATCTGTACCGCTTACCTTGAACCGGGTGGCGCGGATTCCCGCCCGGCTCTCACGCATCCGTCTGTCACATCAGATGATGGAGCCTCGCTGCAGCTGTTGTTGAACGTACTTGGCCAGAATATCAGTCTCGACATTGACAGCGTCGTCAACTCTCAAATCGCCCAGCGTGGTCACTTCCAATGTATGGGGAATCAAGGCCACGCTGAATTCGGAATCACTCACTTCGACCAGCGTCAAGCTGACCCCGTCCACGGCAATCGATCCCTTGCTCGCCATTTGCCGGGTCAATTCCCCAGGCACGGCAATACGGAATTCCGCCCAGTCGTCCTGGTCGACCCGGCTGGCGACCCGACCGATCGCGTCGACATGCCCCGATACGTAGTGGCCACCCAGTCGGTCACTCGAGCGGAGTGCCCGCTCCAGATTGACGCGGCTCCCCGACACCAAGTCGCCAAGGTTCGTCCTGCCCAGCGTCTCCGAGCCCGCCTGGAAGGCGAGCAGCTCCCCCTCGGCCTCAACCACCGTCAAGCAACAACCGTTGATGGAAACGCTGTCTCCCAGTTGAATTCCTTCGGCAACTCGCTCGGCAGCTACCGTCACTTGGCAGGCGTCTCCCGACCTCTCGATCCGGGCCACCTCCCCAATTTCTTCAACCAATCCGGTAAACAAGTGACAGTACCATTAAAAAACAGAAGTCGGTTTGATGATGACCTACTTTACGTCAGGCCGTGTCGAATGGAAAGGCTCAAATTTTTCCCCCAGGCCGATCCATCACGAGTTGTTCTCTCGCGCCGGCCTGAAATCACCTCCCCTATCAAAATCCAGCTGACGCCGTCAAAATGGATCGCCAGAGGGGCGCCCCTCGAATCCAGCCAGATTCCCGGCCACGGCCCACAAAAACGAAAGCGGCAGGCGGGCCAGGCAGACACGAAGCACTTGTCAACGTAAACGAGTAAGAGTCCACGATGAATACGATTATTGAAGTCCATGGTCGCCAGATATTTGACAGCCGGGGCAACCCGACCGTCGAAGCCGAAGTCACGCTCGCCGACGGTTCATTCGGACGTGCGGCCGTTCCCAGTGGGGCCAGTACCGGGATCCACGAAGCATGGGAGTTGCGCGATGGAGACTCCGACCGCTACCTGGGCAAGGGCGTTCAACAGGCTGTCGAAAACGTCAATGGCCCGTTGGCCGAAGCGATCATCGGGCTGCCCGGTACCGACCAGGCCCTCATCGACCAGACCATGCTCGACCTGGATGGAACCGAAAACAAGAAGAAACTGGGGGCCAACGCCATCCTGGGGATCTCTCTGGCCGCCGCCAAAGCGGGTGCCCATTTCAACAACCAACCACTATTCCGCTACCTCGGTGGCACGGCTGCCGGCCTGCTTCCGGCACCGATGATGAACATCGTCAATGGCGGCGAACACGCCGACAACTCGGTCGATGTTCAGGAGTTCATGGTGATGCCTCTCGGTTTCGATTCTTTTTCCGAGGCATTGCGTTGCGGGAGTGAGATCTTTCATCACCTGAAGCGGGTCCTCAAGGAAAAGGGATTGAACACCGCAGTGGGCGACGAGGGCGGTTTCGCGCCCGACCTGGGTAGCAACGTGGAAGCGCTTGACCTGATCATGCAGGCCATCGATCAATCCGGCTACCGCCCGGGGGAACAGGTTCAAATTGCGCTGGATGTTGCGGCCACCGAGTTTTTTGACAGCGATCAAGGGCTTTATTCTATCGATGGCCAACAGCTCGACGCGGCGGGGATGGTCGACTTCCTGGCCGACTGGGCAGATCGTTACCCGATCTGCTCGATTGAAGATGGCTGCAGCGAAGACGACTGGGATGGCTGGAAGATGTTGACCGACCGAATCGGTGATCGAGTTCAACTGGTCGGTGATGACCTGTTTGTCACCAATACCACCCGCCTGCAGCGCGGTATCGATGAAGGCATCGCCAACAGCATTCTGATCAAGGTCAACCAGATCGGCACCCTGAGCGAGACGATCCAGGCGATCCAGCTGGCTCAACGCAATGGTTTCACCAGTGTGACCAGTCACCGAAGTGGTGAGACCGAGGATGCCACGATCGCCGATCTGGCGGTGGGTCTGAACACGGGCCAGATCAAGACCGGTTCGGCCTCCCGCAGCGACCGCATGGCCAAGTACAACCAGTTGCTGCGGATCGAGGAATTATTAGGGGACCAGGCGACCTACGCGGGTCCGATGCTGGCCAAAACGATTCGCGAGATGGCCGGTTCCTAAGACCTGACCGGGCAGATCCCTGCAAAGCTGTCTAGCCAAGTGATATTTCGTCCGTCGTTATTTTGGCCTCGGCGCGGCGTCCACTTCGATTCAGCGGAGACGAGACGACAGGTTTTCCGCGTGCCTGGCAAACGCCGGCTGGTATAATTCGCCTGTCGAAAAACCGTGGTTTAGCAGAAAGGCAGCTGCATGGAGTGGTTAACCGAAAGTCCCATGCATTCCATCATGATTGGCATCCTGCTGATCAGCGCTTTCCTGTTGACCTGGTTCATTTCCAGGTGGAAGCTGTTCATCGGTTTTGCAGCCCTGGCCCTGGTCGCCATGGTCGGCGCTATTGTCGCCGAGCAGATGATCGTCACGGATCGCGAACAATTGAGACAGGATGTTTTTGATCTCGCGGCCGCCGTCCAATCGAATGATGTCCAGGGAGTGGTCCGGTTTGTCAGCCCGCAATCGCCCCACACGATCCGCCGGGTGCAAGCCGAGATGCCCGACTACGATTTCCGCAAATGTCGGGTGATCGGCTTCAACACCATCGAGTTACCCGAAGGTTCGACAACCCGGGCAACGGTCGACTTTGTGGTCGGGTTTGACGTGGATGCCACCCGAACCCTCGACTACAACGGTTCCGGGACCCGCCGAGTAACATTGACCTTTGAAAAACAGGGGGACTCCTGGAAGATCACCAACTACCAGCACGACCACCCGCAAAGCCGCCGGTACATCAAGCTTTAATCAGCTGATGAATCAACGCCTCAACCGCCAGCGGCATCCTATGATTTCCGCCGCCGTGCCGATATATTAGGGGTCGTATCGTTTTCCCGAGGAGAACCCAATGTCGGAAATGACGGAAATCAACCTATCTGATTACATTCGAGATATCCCGGATTTCCCCCAGCCGGGTATCGTGTTCAAGGACATCACCCCGCTGCTGGCCGATGGACCGGCCCTGCGACACTCAGTCCGGAAGATGGCGGATCAATTCAGGGACCAGAAAATCGATCAGATCGCGGCGGCCGAAGCCCGGGGGTTCCTGTTTGCCACCCCCTTGGCCATTGAACTTGGAATCGGAGTGGTACCGATCCGCAAGCCGGGCAAACTGCCCTACGATAAACGCTCCTACAGCTACGAACTGGAATATGGTACCGACACGCTGGAAATGCATGTCGACGGGATCGAGCCTGGGCAGCGCGTGTTGGTGGTCGACGATCTGCTGGCAACGGGAGGAACCGTGGAAGCGTGCTGCAAGATGATCGAACAGTCCGAAGCAGAAGTGGCAGGCTGTGCTTTCCTGATTGAACTCGGCTTTCTCAACGGTGCGGAGAAACTATCTTCCTACCCAATTTTCAGCTTGATCAAGTACGATTGATGCGGGCCGGGAAACGGGTCCGACCATGTCGCAAAAACCGATATACCGGAAAGACAAAACGCGACTGGCCAAACCGGCAACTCGGCCGTCCACTGGAGACGACAACCATGGAAAAACTGTTAGTACGCTATCTGGTCTTACCGTTCATTCTGCTGGTCGTGTTCCAGGGAAATACCCCCGCCCAGGAAAACACGGGTGAGCCTCCCAACATCGTGGTCATCCTTTGCGATGACCTCGGATACGGAGATGTTCAACCGCTGAACCCGGACTCCAAGATAGCGACGCCAACGTTTTCCGGGCTGGCCCGGCAGGGAATGACCTTTACCGACGCCCATTCTCCCTCGGGCGTATGCACTCCCACCCGATACGGGTTGGTCTGCGGGCGTTATTGCTGGCGATCGAGGCTGAAACGGGGTGTCCTGGGTGGTTACTCGCGACCCCTGCTGGAATCCGACCAGCAGACGATTGCCTCCGTTATGAAATCGGCCGGTTACCAGACAGCCTGTGTCGGCAAATGGCACCTCGGTCTCGGTTGGCAATGGAAGGAAGCCGAGCCTGAAAATATCAACCATTTTGGCATTGCGGGCGAACCGAAGTCGGTCGATTACTCGAAACCGCTCACCGACACGCCCATCTCCCATGGATTTGACTGGAGCTACATCATTCCCGCCTCTCTCGACATGAGCCCCTACGTCTATATCGAGAATGACCGCGTGACCAAGCCTGTCGACCAGGTGATCGAGGGAAGCCCGTTCCCCAAGTTTTACCGGAAAGGCGAACTGGCGAAGGACTTTTCCATCATCGACAGTCTGGACCACCTCTCCCAGAAGGCTGCTGACTATATCGAGGAACATGCAGGCGACAAACAGCCCTATTTTCTATACGTCCCCCTACCCGCCCCTCACAAGCCGGTCATTCCGACCGCGTCTTACCAAGGGCAATCCGGCCTCGGCCCGTACGGGGACTTCATCATGCAGGTCGATGCCGCCATTGGCAAAATCGTTCGAGCGGTGGACGACTCCGGCCAGTCTGACAATACGCTGGTCATGGTGACCAGTGACAATGGCTCATTCATGTACCGCAGCGACGAAGCCGACTTCGTCGATCATGTCACCGATGAAAAGGTCCAGACTTACCGAAGTGACCACCATACGTCCAACGGCCCACTCCGCGGCACCAAGGCCGATGTCTGGGAAGGTGGCCACCGAGTCCCGTTCCTGGTTCGCTGGCCGGCCCAGGTCAAAGCGGGCACCCGTTGCGATGCCACGATCTGCCTGGTTGACCTGCTGGCGACCTGCGCCGAGATTGGCCAAGCCCCGTACGATCAAAAACAGTCCGAAGACAGTTTCAGCCTGTTGCCCAACCTGAAGAACGCTGACCATTCCTCAACTCGCCCCCCTGTCATTCACCACTCGGCCGGCGGGATGTTTGCGATTCGCCAAGGAAAATGGAAGCTCGTACTGGGCAATGGGTCGGGCGGACGACAAGCCCCTCGGGGAAAGCCGTTTGCCGAACCTTACCACCTGTACGATTTGAGCCAGGACCTGGCGGAACAGAACAATGTCGCGCCCAGCCACCGAGACATTCGGGATCGACTGGTCGGCGAATTTGAACGTATTTCACACAATGACCACTTACCCAGTAACCGGAACCGTAAATTGCCATGAAATATCAACTCCTTGCAATCGCCTACGTTTTAAGCCTCTTTGCCTGCAGCGGGATAATGGCCCAAACCAACAAGGATGCCGAAGCTCAACTCTGGTGCGAGTACCAACCGGCCGGCAAGAGCAACGGCAAGAAAGTCGTGCTGGTGGCGGGTGACGATGAATACCGCAGCGAGGAAGCGCTGCCAATGCTGGGAAAGATCCTGGCCCGACGGCACGGTTTTCACTCGATCGTCCTGTTCCCCATCAACCCTGAGGGGAACGTCATCCAGCCGAACTTCCAGACCAATATCCCGGGCATGCACCACCTGGACGATGCGGACCTGGTGATCCTCGGCTTGCGGTTCCGGAATTTACCGGACGAACAAATGAAACATTTCGATCAGTACCTCCAGTCGGGCAAACCGATCATTGGCTTGCGAACGTCCACGCATGCCTTCAATATCCCGGGAGACAGCGACAGCAAGTTCAAGCATTACACGCACAACTCCCGTGACTGGCCGGGCGGATTCGGCCAACAGGTTCTGGGCGACACCTGGGTCAACCACCACGGCCACCACAAGCGGGAGAGCACGCGTGGCGTCATCGTCGACAAGAATGCTTCCCACCCCGTTCTCAAAGGGGTCAAGGATGTCTGGGGACCCACCGATGTGTACGGAGTCATAAGACTGCCCGAATCGGCGACCGTGTTGCTCGATGGAGCGGTTCTGGCAGGCATGTCACCGGATGACCCACCGGTCGAAGGAAAGAAAAACGATCCGATGATGCCCCTGGCCTGGGTCCGCGACTACCAGAACCAATCGGGTTCCACGAACAAGGTTTTCTGCACCACAATGGGCTCCTCAACCGACTTCGAATCCGAGGACCTGCGAAGAATGATCATCAACGCCTCCCACTGGTGTACCGGGATGGGAGATCAAATCAGCGAGACGGCCAATGTCGATTATGTCGACCCCTATTCGCCGACACCCTACGGTTTTGGCAACTTCAAGAAAGGGACCACACCGGCTGATTACAACCTGAAGAATCGTTCCGCCCAATAGCCGCAACCGAATCAGGGCACAACGGAAAGGGCCGGCTAGTCCAAGTCGGTCGCTTTCCGCTGCGATTCGGACGAAGACTCCGCGAAGGTGACGTCGGCTTCGGAGGTCGACTGCCCTTCCGCCTTGTCAGCCTTCGACTTCATGGCCGGCCTGTTTTTTTTGCGAAACTGAATCGCGTTTTCCACGGCCGGCCGATTGCCCTCAGGTAAAATCGCATCCGGCGACAGCTCTTTCCGCGAACCGGCCACCTGCTCGTCAATCCGCACCTTCTTGGTGAACTCAATGTCACCCAGGTATTTGCGCCGGACCTCCTCGTGCCGAACGATCTCTTCGGCGGTACCATCCACCAGGATCCGCCCCTCGCTCACTACGTAGGTGCGATCGGTGATCTGCAAGATCTCCCTGGCGGCATGATCGGTAATCAGGATGGCGATTCCCTGCTCCGCCAGATCGCGGATAATCGACTGAATATTCTGGACCGTCACCGGGTCAATCCCCGCGAACGGTTCGTCCAGCATGATGATCCTCGGTTCCGAAACAAGACAGCGGGCAATTTCAAGTCGTCTCCGTTCGCCGCCAGACAGTCGGCCCGCTTTCGTTTTTTGCACATGCCCAATCTTGAATTGATCCAGCAAGGTCTCGCATCGTTCTTTCTGCTGTTTCCGACTGAAACCGAGCATCTGCATCATGCCGACCAGATTATCCCGTGCCGAAAGCTTGGAAAACACACTCGACTGTTGGGGCAGGTACCCCATCCCACCCTCCCGGGCCCGCAGATACATCGGCCAGCGGGTCACCTCTTCGCCGGACAGGTAGACCGAACCCTGATCGGGCTGAACCATTCCGCAGATCATCCGGAAGGTGGTCGTCTTGCCGGCACCATTGGGACCGAGGAGGCCGACAATCTCGCCTTCGCTGACGTCCAGACAGACCCCGTCGACGACACGGCGTCGACTATAGGTTTTCACCAACCCGTCTACGTTCAAAATGGTCATCACGAATCCTTTCGCATCTTGGCCCGGCATGCTCGCTGCGGCACGGCCTATTGAATAAAGCCCATCCTCTGGAAATTGGGGAAATAAGGTATCGGTGAGTTCAGGCTATGAGGCCAGTAAATGAACATCGCGCGACCGATCAGGAGTTCCTCGGGCAGGTAATGAGGACCATTCCAGACCCGGGCATCCAAGCTGGACGGGCTGTTGTCGCCCAAGGGAAAATACTGTCCCTCGCCCAGTGGAAACATCGGTTTGTCGCGCCCCTTGTTCTGTTGGAAAATCTGTTTCGATTCCGGCTGCGCCCATTGGCTGGGAGACTGGAACAGGAGGCGCCGCTGCTGGATCTGCTGGAAGGGAGTCAACCGACTTGCCCCCAGGAACTCAGCCCCAATCTGATCCCGATTGGTGGCCGCCGTGTAATAAATATCTCGAAAAACCTTCAGGCGGCTGACCGTCAATTTTATGTTGCGGGCACCCACCCCCAGCGGTTCGGCATCGCCATGGTTTTCCGACGTCCAACTCGGCAAGACCGGGCTCGATCGCACATAATCCGGCGCATCAAACTCGACCAGGCGACCATCGACCCACAGATAGATCCGGTCATCGGCATTGGCATACATGACCTGGTAGGAACCCTCACCCCGGATGCCGGTCTGGCCAGTCGCCTGGCTGGCCTGGCGTTCGCCCGCCACAAATTTGACCGTTTCATCGTTGCTGGTGAGCGTCGCTTTGCCACTGGCTACATCAATTTCACAAAGGAAGTCGGCGCCGCCTTCCACCGCCCTCAAGAAGAGCGAACCCGCGTCCGACTCGACCTGCAGATCCGCCTCAAGAGCCAAGTCACCCACCCAATGCCCGGCCAGGCTGGAATCTCCGACAACCTCCCCGCTGCTCTTGCGTACCACCTTGTCGTTATAGGTGTAGTAGTCGGTAACCAACTGGCCCAGGTCATCCTCGATGCGTGAGGGCCGAACCCCTTGTTCGATATCGACCCATTCCTCGCTCCGCGGCACCAGGTGCCGGTAACTCAACCAGGCCGTTTCATTCCCGGCATCGACCACGAAATTCGGGTGGTCACCGACCATCACAACGCTCCAGCCATTCGGCAAATCGCCATTCCAGCTCTGCCAGCGCGACGGCCAGTTGACGGCTGTCAAACTGGGGGCAATGAAATCGGTGTCGTCCACCAGCTGTAACATGACTTTCAATTTGTCGGCAGGCTTGCGGATGATCTCTCGCTGCCACTGATCGGCACCGGCTGGCACCATGTTGTAGATGTCCCCGTTCTCAATCAGGAGATTATCTCCCGGCAAACCGACGAGTCGTTTGATGTAGTTCTGTTTCCCGTTGTTGGGATTCTTGAAGACGATGACATCGAACCGTTCCGGATCACTGAAATCATAAACAAACTTGTCGACCAGGATCCGGTCACCACTGTTCGATTTGTGGTCCGGGTTTCGGCGATCCATCACCATCTCATACTGGCAGATCGGGCAGACGGTCCGCGTCACGGTTTGGCGTTCAGCAAGCGGGGTCGAGCCGCTGTCGAAACTGGCCCCGGTCCGGTACTGCAGGCCGCACTGTTTGCACTCCACATCCATATGCTGGCCTTGCAAAGTCGGGGCCATCGAACCGGTGGGAATGATAAACGCCTCAGCCTCGAAAGCCCGGAACATCAGCGCCAGGACAACGGCAATGATGATCGACTCGATCGTTTCACGGACACCAAAATCACGGAAAAACGCAAACAGACCTCCGCTTTCAAGCGGGACTGCCCGTTGTTTGGCAGAACTGGAACCCCGTGTCTCAAAAGGACGCTGTTTACGTTTTTTCGCCATGTCCAGGAATCAAGAATGGGTGGCTTCGGTCAGGAGTCGGTCACACAGGGGCAATCTTATACATTTTTCTGCTGGGAGCCTATGTGAACTGGGCACTCATTCGGCCCTAATTTGCCGCAAAAAGCTGTTTTTCAGTCGTTTGTCCCGATTCACCGCGAGTGGCTAAGGCGTTTCGGAGACGACTCCCAGAATTTGGCTCCGACCCACGCCCGGATTGCCCCAATGACGGGAATCCGTCGAAACCGGGACATTGTCGCCCAACAAAAAATATTCGGCCTCACCCGCCTGGGGAAGTTCTGCTTTGGAAAAGTGAAAACGTCCCCAATCGAAAAAGTAGATATCCCTCCAGACCTGCAACCGGTTCAGCCGACAGGGACCACCGGCAACGGCCAGTTCCAGCGGCGTTTCATGCCCCTCGGTCTGACGCTCTTGCTCAGGCCATGACTCCAGGTCAAAGATCTCACAATCATTGACGATCAACTGAAGCCTCCGATCAAAATTTGAGATTTCAATTTTCAGCCCGATCCCCTGGCGCAGCGGCATCTGAAAGGACTGGTGCCGCAACTGCCCGCCACAATCCTGTTCGAGATCGACGCTCTCCATATTCAGCGTAATCCTGGCCGGGCAGCAACCGGGAACCTGAAACATCAGCGACACATCGGGTTCGGCCAGCAGGTCAAACTGCATGAACAGTTGGTCCACCACGTTGAGCTTGCGACTGAGATCCTGGTTATAGGCGTAAAAATCTTTGATCGCATCCGCTGGTTCCCCCGCCTCCTTGCTTCGATAACCGGTAATCGGCTGAAAACGCACCCTATCCTCGACATCCACGACCGCCGAGAGACTTTGGGCAGACGCCGTCGACGGAGTGCCGTCCTCGGGAACCCCGGGACTCGCCACACGGAGGATCCGGCTTGCCAGGTCCGTGTCGCCCGGCCTGCGGTAATCGCTATCGAAAACAGGGATCCGCAGTTTTTTCTGGATCTCCAAAGGCTTGGAGACAACCATCCCGTCGATCAGGATATCTCCCCGCTCAAATCCCATCGTCTCCCCGGGTAGGGCGATGACGCGCTTGACGGCGTTTTGACGTGACGCCTCTGATTCGTTTCCCAGCGAAACCGCGACCACATCCCAGCGTTCCGGCGATTGCGTTGATAAAATAGAAACGCGATCGGGAGCCACAAATTGCGCTGGTTTCAGTTCATTCCCGGCAAAACCACAATTCGGGCAAACGGTTTGGCGGTCGGTCGGTATATTGATGCCATCACAGGCAAACACAAACTGGCAGTCGTTGCAGGCCACCTGATAGTGCCGACCCAGCAACGTCGGTGCCATTGAACCTCCCGAAATAACCCCAGGTTGATTTTCACCCGTTTGACAGGCCGGCAGAATCAGGATCATGATGGCAATGGCCAGGGTCGGCCCGGACCCTGGCAAGGTGCAAGAAAACCGTTCATTATTTTTTGTTCGAATCAACAACAGGTAGCCCTGATTTGAAATTCTCTCTCGTCACCGCAACGCTGGTCATTATAACCTTATCGATCTCCATCATCCCGTTCCTACTGTGGGGAGAACAGCTGGAAAAAGGAGTCCAGCCATTTTTTGAGCAGGATTGGTTGGCGAAAAATCCCATTCTGGCAGGACTTCTGGTTATCGGAGTGTTGGCCAGTGATATTTTACTGCCGATTCCCTCCAGCGTCGTCTGCACGTTTGCCGGCCGGATTTTCGGCATGCTGGTCGGAACGCTTATCTGTTGGGCTGGCTTGAATCTCTCGTCTGCCGTCGGTTACCTGGCCGGCTCCCGGTTTGGCTGGCCCTTGGCTCGCCGATTTTGTCGCGAGGAGTCCTTGTTGACGGCCGAACGGAAATTCCGTTCCTGGGGTGTTTGGCCCCTGGTGCTGATGCGCGGGCTGCCTGTGCTGGCCGAGGCCTCAGTATTGATCGCAGGCATATACCGGTTTCCCGCAAGACTGTTCTGGCCTCCTATCCTGTTTGCCAACCTGGGGGTAGTGATGGCGTATGTGGCGCTCGGAGGCATCTCGGCGAAGAATGGCTGGTTCCCGCTGGCCGCATCCATTTCACTCGGCATTCCCGTGGCGTTTCTCGTCATGTGGCATCTGGCCTGGAAGTCGAGAAGGAGTCCAGGGCAATCATCGCCTGAAAAAGAGCTTTGAAACCGACCGGCCCCGACAGGGCAAAGAAAGACAGGATGGCAGGGACACCTGGTTTCGGGTTTGCAACCGGCCTCCGAATTCCGTCGCCACCGAGACCCGGAGAAAATCCGGCGGGTGAATCGAGCAGAAACAGACAGCCATCTGCCTGGATTCACCGGTTCACCCACTCGACTCGGCCCCGTCGAGGAGGCCCAGCCTGTTAATTCGCCATGGCCACGGGTATCATGAAGGTTCAACGCGGTTGTCCTCGGGAGTTGTATGAGTTCAACAAGAATACTTGATCATCCACTGGTCGACTGTCACTTGTCTGTGTTGCGCAACAAGTCAACCCGTCCCGCGGAGTTCCGCCAGTCCATGCACCGACTGTCCATGCTGCTCGCCTACTCGGCCACGGCCGAAATGAAGACCAGCGAGTACCCCATTGAAACTCCCATCCAGAAAATGCACGGCCGGCAACTGGTAGACCGAGTGGGACTGATCCCGATACTGAGGGCCGGGATTGCCATGGTCGAACCGATGCTCGACCTGATTCCCACGGCCGAAGTCTGGCACCTGGGGCTGTATCGAGATGAGACGACAGCCACGCCAGTTCACTACTACAGCAAGCTACCCTCCGGTTCACCCGTTGAACTGGCGTTTGTCCTGGACCCGATGTTGGCAACCGGGGGCTCCGCCTGCCTGGCCTTCGAGACTCTGAAGGAATGGGGTGTCCAAAAGGTCAAAATGCTGGCGATCATTGCCGCCCCCGAGGGAATCGATAAAATTCACCGAGAATTCCCCCAAGTCGACATCCACTGCTGCGTGGTCGACAAGCAACTGGATGAACGGAAATACATTGTCCCCGGGCTGGGTGACGCCGGCGATCGAATGTTCAACACGACCGGCTGAACCACAGGAGGCGGTCCAACGAGAAGATGAACGAGGCTTTTTCCCCATGATGGTATCCCGCGCCATATGAGTAATCTTGTCATGCAGTGCCCGGCTTGCTCCGAACCGTTTCAGGTAGCTCCTGATGCGGCCGGACAGACTGTGGCCTGCCCCTCCTGCAACTCGGCCGTCTTGATCCCCCGTCAGGATGATCCTTCCCCTCCGGCAACCGCCTCAACCGAAACGATCGTTCATCATTGTCCGGAGTGTCGCGGTCCCTTCGGCTTGACGCGCGAAATGCAGGGAAAACGAATCGCCTGCCCCCACTGCGAAAAGGAAGTGACGGTTGAGCTCGAGTCTGCCTTCCAGCCTGACCGGTCGCCCACCGAACCTGAAGACGAACTGTTTGCTCCGGGGTTTGCACCGCAGCCAGGTTCCCCGGAGGCTGAGCCAAGTGACACGCCCGCACCCGGTGACGCGGGTGAGGCAAAAAAACGGGGGGACAAACGGAAATCGAATCGTTTCAAAGGAGGCTCGGTTCAACCGGTTGACGAGGCGACGGGACAGCCGATCGAGGGGCTTCCGCCCACCAGCCCCTCAAACCTCGATCCGCTTATCGAGCCTGCTGATCGACCGCCAGAGACAGCCACCAACCCCTCCGGCCTGCCAACCATGCACCGCAGTGGCAATAGCGGTGACCCCGATCAGGAGCAGGACGAATCGACCCGCGAAGCAACCGGTCTGCCAGTAGCCGGAGCCCTGCCGGCACCCTTCCTGATCGACGACCCGCAGAGCATCGCCAGCGGCCACCAACGGGATACGACCAAAGTCATGTTGCCCGACGAAGCCGAGGGGGCACGCCAATTCGATCGGCGACTGGTCAAGATCGAATACAAGGGCCAAATCGTGGAATTGGTGAGTCGAACACCGGAAGAGCAAATCCGTTATCGAAACCGGGTGAACTTTGTCTCGATGCTGCTGGGGCTACTTTTCATCCTGATCGCTTTCCTGATCCTGCTTTGGTAAACAGGACCTGTCGCCTGGTCAACTTGCCTCGATCTGCGACCCAATCTGGTAGATTTCGTCCAACTCCAGGATCACCTCGTTGCTTTCAAACAACGACTGCAGCGACTGACGGTGAATCTTCATTTTTAACCCGCCCACGCCGATCGCGCCGTAACAGGCCGTATTTCCTCGCTGGGCACCGCGGTCGGCCACCTCGACCTGTCCAATCCCGGCCGGCGGAACCGCGTTGAGGTCCACCGCGACCTGCAGATCCGGCACGGCATCGACCCAGGAGCCGTGCAACAATTCGACCCCGGCAGCACCTGCCGAAAAGAGCACGTCCACCCCCTCCAAGCAAGCCACCGCAGCCTGGCTGTCAGCCACGGCAACCGGCTCCAGGACCACCCGATCCCCCAGGGAGGATTTGATTGCCTGACAGGCAGCCGACGCCTTCTCGCGGTTCCGCGAGGCAAGGACCACGTGCGCTTGCTGCGACGCGGCCAGGGTCGCAATTCGACAGCCTACGGGACCGGTGCCACCGAGAACAACGACCTTTCGTCCCGCCAGTTCCAGGTGTCGTCGTGCGCAGAGGACGGCCGCCGCAGCGGTCGTGTTGGCACCGTTCGGATCGGACATCATCGAAATCCGGATCGGACCAAAAAAACACTCCCTGGCCCGCTCAAAAAGACGTGTCGTCAGGGCGACATCGCTACCGCCAAAAAAAGCGGCGGTACGATTCAAGTCCTGAGGTCCCCGGGTAAACATGCCTCCATGAATCAACCCGGCAACCTGCTCAACCGTCACACTACCGTAGGTCAGCAACTGGTCGACCCCCGAGTCGACCGCCACGATCGAATCGAATGAACTGGGATGCGGATCCCCGTCGATCTGGAGCAAAATCTTCGGTTTCATGAAACGATTCGTTTCTCAGGCGGCCAAAACAATACGCTCGCCGAGGCGAGCGTATTGGGTGGTAACGTACAGCAAAGCCAAACTAGCAACCGCGGAACGGATGGACCTCATCCTTGTTTTCCAACATTTCGTCAGCGGTCGGCTTGCCGGTCATGGCATTGGCAATTGCCATCTTGGTTGCTTCGTAGTTCCAGTCGTAGATCTTCTTGTCATCCTCGGCCAGCCAGTGGATGAAGACGCCACAGACAATCACCAGGTCTTCGCACTGATCCTTGGGAATCACACCGTCGGCCACGCTGTCAGCGACCGCCTTGGCAACCGCTGCCTGAGCCGGACCAAACATCTGGACCGCCTGCTTGGCACCCTTGATGGTGACTTTGGTGATCATAACCGTGGCCGGCTTGACCGCCACGTTGGGAGTGATGACGGCCAACAGGTTGGAATGCCCTTCACTCTGGGTCGCCAGTGCATTGGCAAAAGCGGTACCCACCGGCCCGTCCTTGCTGCCAATCATCAAATCGATATGGGCAATTTCATTTTCATTCGCGTCACCCGCCAGAGCTTCACCAATATACATCGACATACTTTAAGTCTCCAAGGTTTGAATATGCGTCGAAACTTCCGGCCCAGCGGCGATCGATATTCGGGCCGACCGACACTGGGAAAAAAGATCCGGTTGTTCGATAATGGAAACCGTAAACTATCAGACCGTGTCCCACATGCCAAGCTACCAGCCCCTCGATTCCCGCACCAAATGCCAAACCCACTGTTGATTGTCGGAGCCTGCGTACGACAACATGTCGAAAGCGCCAGACTGGCCGGACTTGAGCCCATCGGGGTCGACCTGTTCGGTGATTGGGATACCCGCCAGGCCGGTCGCTGCATCCAGGTCAACTCGTTCGAGGAGGTATCCGCCATCCTCAGCCAAACCCCGGGCCCCTGGTGCCTGGCCGGCGGGCTGGAAAACCACCTTGACCAACTTTTTACCGAGGAAACCATCCGGCGTTTCCTCGGCCCAAAACCGCAGGCACTCCGCCTTGCCAATGACATCGAGCAATGGAAACCACTCGTCCAAGAGTGCGGCTTCCAGGTTCCCGCCGTCCTTTTGAGCCCCCGCTGCCCACCGGGCGACTGGATTTGCAAACCGGCTACCGCCTCGGGAGGCCATGGCATTCAACCGGCTACAACCGGCGATCGGAGATCCACCGGCAAGTACTTTCAGGCACGCGTCGATGGCCCGAGTCTGAGCGGGTTATTCACAACCTCGCCAGCCGGCAGCCACCTGCTGGGCACCACCTGGCAATTACTGGGACGCGACCTCGATTCGGCCGCCCCACCGTTCGCCTATGCAGGATCGATCGGCCCCCTGAAACTGGACGTAAAACTGGAGGCCCAACTGAAGAATTTCGGCCAACAGA